>DDGG01000009.1:41959-42491 GCA_002337525.1 Alphaproteobacteria bacterium UBA1908
TAAAAGATAAAGGCTTGTTTTGCGTCATTGGCTAATAACCTTTGATCCATAATGGATAGCAACAATACCAGCCGTAAGGTTTTCATGGGACACCTGTGAAAAGCCAGCATCCTTCAAAAAGCCTTCTAATAGTGATTGGTCTGGAAACTGTTCAATACTTTCTGACAAATAACGATAGGAAGCCTCATCTTTTGCGACAAAAAATCCCATTTTCGGAATAATTTTAAAGGCATACAGGTCATAGAACCGTTTTAAGACAGGATCTTTTATTTTGGAAAACTCAAGACAAAAGAAACGGCCTCCCGGTTTTAAAACACGAAAAGCTTCTGATAATGCTTTTTCAAGGTGAGTCACATTTCGTAGACCAAAAGAAATAGTATAAAAATCAAAGAAATTATCTGGAAAAGGAATTGATTCTGCTGAGCCGCAAATCCAGGACAGGTCACTAAAAAAACCCTGATCAAAAGCCCTGTCTCGACCTACTTCCAGCATTGATGGTGTTAAATCATAAACCATCACCTTGCCCCCCCCC
>DDGG01000009.1:42655-99430 GCA_002337525.1 Alphaproteobacteria bacterium UBA1908
CCATCACCTTGCCCCCCCCCTGTGGGGATAATTTATGGTACAAGCGCGTTGCGATATCTCCGGTACCCCCGGCCACATCAAGGCAAATGGCTCCTTTAAAGGTAGGGATCCTGCTTACGAAGGTTTTTTTCCAACATCTATGAAGCCCTCCACTCATAAGATCATTCATTAAATCATAGCGGTTGGCAACGCTTTCAAAAACACCTTTAACACGTTTTGTTTTTTCTTGGAAACTAACCGATTCAAACCCGAAAGAAGTTTTATCAGCCATGGGAAAGAAACTCCTTTTAATGCCCTGGAAAAGACTATTATTTTTTAACAGCCTTACTGTAAAAGGATTTATCTGGTCTGACAAGGTTCATAATAAATTACTTCCAACCTGAAATATTTCATCAGGTGTGGTACACAAAGGCCAAAATTCTAAAGATAGAAATTTTTAGGATAGCGCAGAATAGGAAACAATAATAAAACCTTAATGTTATAGAAAAGAAAGTAGAGTTTTATATCTACTTTCAGAACCTTCTCATTAAATTGCTTTAATCACGCGTTCCTTCAAAAGATGAGACGCCTTAAAAGAAATAGCTTTTCGTGGTTGAATCGTGACTTCTTTTCCTGTTTTAGGATTACGGCCAATGCGATCATTTTTCTGACGAACAGAAAAACTGCCAAAGGAGGATAATTTTAAAGTTCCGTGTTCTATAAGACTCGATGACATTTCTTCTAAGACACATTCCAACAATTCGACAGCTTTTTGCCGGGAAACTCCCACTTCATCCGCAATTGAATCACTGATTTCTGCTCGTGTAAGTGTTTTTTGAGACATGGTAACCCTTAACTTTATTATTCTTATTTATGCAAATATAACAAACATTGTTAATTCATTCAAGTCTAAACAAATTAATCTTAATTAACAAGTTATTAATTTTAACTTAAGAATTAATTAAGGTGCCAAAGTATAGATTAAAAATGCTTATGGCAACGATGATAAATAATAAATGGATTTTTTTAATTTTTCCTGATAAAAATTGAATAGATTAATCATAAAAAAAGATCTACTATGCAACAAGTTATCTATATTCTTCTGGCACTTTTCTCACTTTCTGATCTACAGGCGCAAGAAGCAGGGCACTTTGTTGCAGAACAGGATGATTTTGATGCCCCGGGAGAGAGTGCACCACCACCATCGAAAGAAGGGACGTTTACATCGCCGGCAGCTCTAAATGACTACATCCCTACTGATCCGGGCCAGAAATCAAAAATACTTCACCAAGTCAGTGAAAAAAGCCCCCCGCAGGAAAATACGTCTGGAGACCTAATCGAAAAAAAAGCCTCTGGACGTGAAGAGAATGGAATGAAATCAAGGCAAGATATGGCCTTGGGTGGACAGTCTCCCAAAATTGCGTATGCACCCCCTCAGAAGAAACGGAAAAAGAAAGAAGATAAAAAGATGTTAGAGCTTAAAAAACTTCTTAAAACACGCCATCATACAGCAGTACAGACCGCCTCCCCTCTTCCTAAATCAGTTAGTTATAGTAACACTCTTTCTCATTCTTCTCAAAATCAGACAAGATCTGAAAAAAAAGCTTTTGTGATTGATGATACTTTGGGAATTGAGGAATCTTTCCCAAAGTAAGAATAGCAAGTACAGAACAAGGAGACACCCATAAATCAAGCACCCGGTTTTTTGCAATTTTTGATTATAGGATTTGTTCTGTTTTGAAGCCTGTTATACTCCTTTAAAATCCCCATAATAGCATGTAAATTTTGAAGTGAAACTTCCTTGGGTGCACATCTCATGCAAAAGGCCTTTAAGACTTTTATTAATTTTTCATCCAAAGTTCCATCAAGGTCAATATCATATCCAATTTGATTTAAAAGAATCCTAGCTTTATAAGGATCAAAAGGCATTGAAGGACATACAGTCTTGGGCTGTAATCCAATTCCTTCTCGTGCCAGGCGTCTCCAATCCAAGAGCTCTCCCGGGTCACGTTTACGCAATGGAGCAATATCTGAATGGCCCAAAACATGTTGAGGAGGAATAGGGTGACGCCTTAATATTGTATGGGAAAGCATTATTAAAGATTGCATTTGTAATTCTGGAAAAGCAGTATATCCAAGTTCATGCCCCATATTAACCAATTCGATTCCAATCGACCAAGTATTGAGATTTTGATAGGTTCCCCATTGACTGATACCTGCATGCCATGCTCTTTTTTCTTCATCAACAAGTTGAACAATTCGTCCATCAACATCAATTAAATAGTGAGCACTTACAGGATTGTCTTCAGATTCTCGAGTTAAATATTTCAAGGCTGTTTCAAAATCGCATGCTGTGTAATGTAAAATTAAAAATCGTACTTCTGTCCCCTTGAAACGGTTATCGTAATTAGGGGAATATATTTTGTTAATACGTTGATGGCCAACAGTCATTGGCATTCCTTCTCTCTAAGGATTTGTGTAGAGAAAAAATTTCTAATCAAGGGGTTAGGAGGCTCAAAAATTAAACTCTTTGACAAAACTTGATCCCTTTTTTCAGATAAATACCCAAGACCAGGAACTGAAACAAGAGCACCATTGCGGCGAAAAGCAGGAAAAGTTTGAAGAATCTTAGATGGTAACTCCCTCAGAGTAACATTCATATCAAAAGGAGCTTTTTTAGAAAGCATTAAAAGATCTCTGTGGCCTAAAGCACCAAGAGTAATCCCTTGAAAATCATAAGATAATTCTTTTTTTTTAAAACGAAAACGCTTGTCCCATAAAAACTCGGTTTGAGCCTCAAGACTTTTTTCATTCTCCACAGAAGCAGGCTCCCTAAAAACTAACAATATATTTTTTTTGCGACGCACAAGGCATCCTCCAAAAGAAAACTGTATTCCTTCACAAGCTTGCAGTTTTTGAAGAAAAATCTCAAGCTTTTGACGTCTGGGAGGATAGAAAAGGCCCCCTACTGCCATAATAACGCGTTCAAGAATTTCAATTTGAAAAGCTGTCGGTAAAGAGTCAAAGGGAACACGCTGAAGTTCAATATATCCTTCTGGAAATAGTTTCCCATAACGATTAATGAGCTGATTTAAAAGTCGATCAAAAGAACCTCTTAATCGTTCAAAATCAGACAAGTATGAAACGACCCAGGGTTTACTGATCCTGAGAGCCTGACGGATCCTGATCCGTGAGAAAACAAGATTTTTATTACTGGGATCCTCAATCCACGAAACTTTTTTATTGCGAAGGAAGTCTTTTAAAACAGATTTGCGAAAAGGCAACAAAGGTCTTGCAACACTAAGACCTGGCCAATAAAAAAGCGCCGGCATACCTGACAGACCTAACAAACGGCTTTGTCTTAAGTAGCGCATAACAAGTGTCTCTTCTTGATCATCCAGATGATGGGCTAACATTAAAAGGCCAATATCATTTTCCCTGCAATAAGATCTTAAAAGCCGATGACGCGCATAACGAGCTTTTTCTTGAATCGATGTTTGTGGTTTTTCTCCTTCCCAGCGTAAAATCTGATGTTTTATTCCCATTTTTTGCATTAAAGAAGCTACTGTTTTAGCTTCATCCAAAGATTCAGGGCGCAGTCCATGATCAACTGTCAGGGCGATAAGTTCACAGTTTTTGGAGAAAAAGTACTCTTTTAATAAAAGAATAAGCGCAATACTGTCTGCTCCTCCAGAAACACCAATAGCAATCTTTGTTGGTACAATACCCTGGCAGTTTTCCCTATGTGAGTAAAATTCTGAAGGGCCCTGGAGGGAACAGCGTGTAATATAGGGCCATAAACGACCTAGAACATTGGCAAAACTGGATTCCAACGAGTCTGTCATTTAAGAACAATTAAGACCCTCAAGAGCCCGTTTTGCAAGTCTTTCTAAATTAGAAGGTAATTCAGGAAATTCTTTACGTAACTGCTTATAGGTTGCACAGGCATTCTTTGTCTTTTTTAAACCCTTTAATGAAAAAATTAACTTAATAAGAGACTCTGGTGCTTTTGCAAAAGATTGGGCAGGATCCCCTTTTTGAACCTGAACCCGATAGGTTTTATAAGCTTCCATAAACGCAACAGATGAACGTTCATAGTCTTGTCGGCTATAATAAGTTTCACCTAGCCAATATTGAGCATTGACCACAAGGGGGCTTTTTGTGTGTGTTTGAATAAAATTCTTAAAAGCTGATTCTGCGGCATCATGATCTCCACGATTGAGAAGCAGTCTCGCAGCATCATAAGCTTCTTGATCAGTCAAGGGGGCGTGTTGATCTTTTTGCTGAGTATCAGAAAGAGAAGCCACCTCAATATCTCTTTTTCCGTTAACAGGATTTGGTGACGAAGCGGATGACATCATGGAAGCTGGTGTTTTTGATGGAGGTTTTTGTAACGCCGACGAGGAAAGATTTTCTTTGGCGGTACTGCCTGATTTTAAAGCGTGCTCAAGCTCTTCGATACGTCCTGACATAGCCTGTATTTTTTCTTCCAAAGATCCCACACGACGCTCCATTTCCAGAAAAAGTGCCCCGGAGTCTTCTGCTTGACCTTTATTATATGCCAATGAAAATGTCACAATAAAGCAGGTTGCAATGAAAGAAAGAAAGTTTGTTCGACGCATTATTTTCCCCTTATAGAAGTCCCGGAACAATAAGATCCCTGAGTTAACATAGCCACTTACCTTTGTATTAAAAAGAAGCCTTGGTTTCAATAAGTCCTTCACCTTCCAGGCTTTTGTGCACAGATTCTAAAACATGCGATATAAGGGTTGTATCTTCTCCCTGAGCCATTAAACGTATAAGAGGCTCTGTCCCGGACTTACGAACAAGAAGATGCCCTTTCTTTCCTAACGTTTTTTCGCCCTCCAGAATAGCATCCTTAACGTGGGGGTTTTCAAGAGCTCTTGCATCTTTCAAGCGAACATTTCTTAAAATTTGAGGGACTGGATCAAAAAGATGACCAACTTCAGAAAGGGGTTTTTTAGACTTCGTTAAAACCGCTAATACCTGAAGTGCAGCAACAATACCGTCTCCTGCATGAGCATAATCGCTTAGAATAATATGACCTGATTGTTCTCCACCAACATTTGCCCCTTTTTCACGCATATACTTGGCTACATGGCGGTCCCCAACAGGGGATCGCACAAGAGTTAAACCCTTCTTCTCCAGAAAAAGGCTGAGTCCCATATTAGACATCACAGTTCCAATAACATAAGGACTTTTGAGTCGATTTTGTTGGTGCCAGGAAGAAGCAATAAGACCAATGAGTTGATCTCCATCAATCAGTTTTCCTGTCTCATCCGCCATGACAACTCTATCTGCATCTCCGTCCAAGGCAATTCCCAGATCTGCTTTATGAGCAACAACAGCTTCTTGCATGGCTTGAGGAGAAGTTGCTCCTACTTTTTGGTTAATATTGACACCATTAGGGGAAATACCCAAAGGAATAACGTCGGCACCTAACTCCCAAAACACAGAAGGAGCAACCCGATAAGCGGCTCCATGGGCACAGTCGACAACAATTTTCAATCCATCAAGGCGAAGCCCTTTTGGAAACGTTGCTTTAACAAATTCGATATAACGACCTGGTGAATCTTCCAGGCGTGTCGCACGCCCAAGTTCTGAAGCATCAATAAGGTGGTCATGAAAATCTTCTGTAAGAAATTCTTCAATGGTTGCTTCATCGTCTCTACTAATTTTATCACCCTGAGGTCCAAAAAGTTTTAATCCGTTGTCTTCATGCGGGTTATGAGAAGCACTAATCATGACACCCAGATCTGCCCGTAAAGAAGGAACCAGCATAGAAACAGCCGGTGTTGGTACCGGCCCCAGCATCATCACATCAAGACCCATTGAAATAAAGCCAGCGGCAAGAGCGGGTTCTATCATATAACCAGACAGTCGAGTGTCCTTACCAATCACCACAACATGTCGGTGATCCCCGTTTTTAAACCGGCGAGCAGCCGCTACTGCAAACTTTATTAAAATATCAGGTGTCATCGGGGCCAAATTTGCACGGCCACGAACACCATCTGTTCCAAAAATTTTTTCAGGCATTAGTTAACCCAATTCTTTTCTGACATAATTTATCTACTCTTCTGTCCAGGCCTTAAGAAACAGGCACGGCTTCTTCAATCTTTCTTCTGTTTAGAAGATTTTTTCCTGGAATCCGTTCCCTTCTTCACAGCCTTCTTAGAATCAGGACGGGTTTTCCTGACTGATTCCTTTGAGGAGGTAGTTGAGGTCTTTTTCCCTGTAGAAGCTTTGGCACCCTCTTTCTGGTTTTTTTCTGAATGAGTCACCTTGGCTTTGGGTTTTGAAGAAGATGAAGAGACAGCCGAGGACTTTGGCATGACACTCATGCCTTTTGCAGGTGCTTCTGTCACTCTTACAATCTTCTTGCCTGCCAAAACATCTGTGATTTCATCACCTGTCAAAGTTTCATATTCCAAAAGAGCCTCGGCCAAGGTAATGATATCTTTCTTATATTTTTTAAGAATTTTTGTGGCAGTGTCATATCCTTCATTCACAATACGGACGACTTCATCATCAACTTTTTGTGCTGTTGCTTCTGAAATTGCCTTTGCCTGACCACCAAAATGATTCTGCTGAGAAGAGTCTTCATATAAAATCGGCCCTAAATTATCACTAAGTCCCCAACGAATCACCATCCCGCGAGCGAGATTTGTTGCCTGCTGAATATCAGAAGTAGGCCCTGTTGTGACTTTATCATATCCAAAGAACATTTCTTCGGCTGCACGACCTCCCATGCTAACAGCAATATCCGCTTTAAGCTGTTGACGTGTTTTGGTCATAACATCTTTTTCAGGCAGACGCATCACCATCCCAAGAGCTCTACCACGGGGAATAATAGTTGCTTTGTGAATGGGATCGGAACCTTCTATTTTAATACCAACAATAGCGTGACCAGCTTCATGATAGGCCGTTAATTTTTTGTCTTCATCAGACATAACCATCGATCGACGCTCGGCACCCATCATGACTTTGTCTTTTGCTTCTTCAAAATCACGCATTGTAACGACACGTTTATTTTGCCGGGCCGCAAACAAAGCAGCTTCATTTACAAGATTCATCAAATCAGCACCAGAAAAGCCTGGCGTTCCCCGCGCAATAATATTTGCATCCACATCCGCGCCCAGAGGCGTCTTCCTCATATGAACTTTTAAAATTTGTGTCCGCCCCTTAACATCAGGCAACGGCACGACGACCTGTCGATCAAAACGCCCCGGGCGTAAAAGTGCAGGATCCAGAACATCGGGCCGGTTTGTTGCAGCAATTAAAATGACACCCTGATTGGATTCAAAACCATCCATTTCAACCAGTAGCTGGTTCAATGTTTGTTCACGCTCATCATTGCCACCCCCAAGACCAGCGCCACGATGCCGGCCCACTGCATCAATTTCATCGATAAAAATAATACAAGGTGCATTTTTCTTGCCCTGTTCAAACAAATCTCGAACACGGCTCGCGCCAACACCTACAAACATTTCAACAAAATCGGACCCTGAAATTGAGAAAAAGGGAACGTCTGCTTCGCCTGCAATCGCTCTGGCCAATAAGGTTTTACCAGTACCTGGCTCGCCTACCATTAATACGCCTTTAGGAATTTTTCCACCCAGTTTCTGGAATTTTTGAGGATCCTTTAGAAACTCAACTATTTCTTCGACTTCCTGCTTCGCTTCCTCGACTCCCGCAACATCATTAAAGGTTACCTTAACCTGGTTTTCATTTAAAAGCTTCGCCCGTGATTTACCAAATCCCATTGCCTTGTTGCTACCAGATTGCATTTGACGCAGGAAGAAAACCCACACACCGACTAGAATTAACATAGGAAGCAGCCAAGATAATAAATGCTGAAAAAAACCGCCCTCTTCCGGTGGTTCAGCAGAATATTTTACATTTTTGGCATCCAGTTGTTCTACCAGCAAACGATCCTGGTAAGGTGAATATGTCGTAAAACGAGCCCCTGAGGCCAGCTTTCCATCAAGCGTTTGTCCTTTTATCGTAACTTCCTTAATTTGGCCTTGTTCAAGAGATTGTTTGAAAGAAGAATAATCAAGCTCAGTCACGCCAGCACGATCCCTGCTGGTTTGAAAGACATTAAAAAGCCCAAAAAGAAATAATCCAATAATTACCCAAAGCGCAATATTTTTATTAAATCCGGACACAGGAAAAGGCTCCTTTAACAGGTCATATTGTAAAAACAGTACAGATGTTTAGTCATATCAAAAAAATAGCCCCTTCACCAGAGAAAGGACACATTTTCTTCTTTAAAAATGCGTCTTGCCTAATGACGATTCCTGAAGAATAGAAAACGCCCGTTTTAAAAGGGGTACCGTCAAGGGTTTTTGTTCTTGCCAATTCAGTTTATCAACCAGATTTACAAGATCATCAAGCATGCAATAGGAACGCCGAAGATATTTTAGGCCATAGTCTAAAACCTGGGGAGAAACCTTTAACTGAATATCCGAGAAACGTTTTAAAAAAAGAATTTTAAGCAGCTGTTCATCAGGCCTTGAAATTTCCAGAAACGGAAGGGATTTCAGTCGAGACATTAAATCGGGTAAAGAAAAAGGAAGAGCAGAGGGCTTTAATTGACTTGTCAGTAAAAGACCTCCCTGCTTTTCTTTAACAAGATTTAGCAAATGAAATAAAGACTCTTCATCTTTAAGATACTCAATATCTTCAAGCACAAAAGAAGTCAGGTTTGGTAAATAGGAAAGGACGTTTTCAAGTGAAAGATCTTTTGAGGATAAAGAACAAGCCTCAGATTTTTTTTGCCATATTGCAGAAAGGTGTGATTTGCCTGAGCCTCTTTCTCCGTATAAATAAATACTTCTAATATCTGGCCAATCAGGCCATTTTGAAAGTGTTGTAAAAGCAACTTCATTAGCAGGAGCTATATAATAGGATTCTTCTGATAAAGAAGATGGAGAAAATAAATCAAAAGCAAGTTGTTCAGGCATTTGGGTCTTCTGGCTTTTGCTTTGAAGAAAGGCATTTGCTGGCAGGAGAAGTTTTTTCTTTTCTTAATGGTTCGGTATCATTCTTACAATGGCTTGTTATATAATGACTTTTCCTATATTCACCAATAGCAAAACGTACGATAACGCCAATTGCTGCCGCAATGGGCATTGCAATCAAGAGCCCCAGAAAACCAAATAAAAGTCCCCCTGCAAGTAAAGCAAACAAGATCCAGACAGGGTGTAACCCAACCTTATCACCAATAAGCTTAGGCAATAGAATATAGGACTCTAAAAGTTGACCAAGCAAGAAAATAGCCCCAATAATCCCAAATTCGACCCATCCTTCATATTGTCCAAGTGCCATACCAAGGGCGGCAACCACGCCGATAAAAAAACCCACATAGGGAATAAAAGCAAAGAAACCAGTAATTAAACCAATTGTAATAGCATAGTTAAGCCCCAGAATTTTCAGAGCTGTTGCATAATAAAGAGCCAAAATGACACAAACTAAAAGCTGCCCCCGGGCATAGTTCCCCAAAACATTATTAATTCTGGACAATAAATCACGCATCACCGGAGCGACCTTTCGAGGTAAGAGTTGATCCAAAGTTTCTATAATTAAAGGCCAGTCTCTTAAAAGATAAAAGGCGACAAGAGGGGTAATAACAACAAGAGACAACAGGTTTGCCAGGGCAAGAGTATTGGAGAAAACTCCCGCAAGAACTTTCAGACCCCATGAAAAAATTGAACTAAGGTTTTTTTGAAGAGTATTATCCAGTGTGGTAAAATGATGTTGATCCATAGGAAGTTCCAGCCCACGTAACCAGGGCTTCAGATAGATGTAAATCTTTTCTATATAAGCCGGCAAGCTTTGGGACAAATCAAGAAGTTCTGTTTTAATAAAGGGAAGAGCCCCCATAACAGCAACACTAAAAATTGCAAAAAAGAAAACGAGACTTTTCAGGGCTGCTGCCGAGCGGCCAATTTTTCTGGCCAGGAAGGTTGTCATTGGATTGAGAATATAGGCTATAAAGGCCCCTGCCAGAAAGGGAAGCAAAATCTCTCGAGTTGCATAGAAAAAGAGAGCCACACTTGCAAGAATTCCCGGCCATATCCAGGATTGAAACCTATGTAAAGAAGCTTGCGAGGTTTTAGATTCTGTAATTTCTTTTCCAGAAGTCGTCATTTTATTGTGCTACCATCCCTAAAAAACAAGAATAGACTTTCTGTTTGTCATACGCGCGCCCCCATCTTCTGAATCCAAAAATGAACGTAGACACCTCCGGATAGAATAGTGGTAAGACCTGTAAGATAGAAGAAGAAATGAACGTACACAGAGTCATAAGACAAACCAAGAGCCCCTACTCCTAATAAAAAAGCTACAAGAGCAATCTGAACAGCTGTATTAATCTTACTAATGATATGAGGAGAAACTGCGAAATTTTTCTCAAACAAAAGAATTAAAAGAGTCCCGGAAATGATTAAAACATCTCGTGAAACAACAGCAATAACAAGCCACAAAGGGACAATACCTTTCACAGCAAGCGTAATAAAAACAGCGACCATAAGTGTTTTATCAGCAAGGGGATCAAGATAAGCCCCTATTGCTGTGCGTGATTTCAATAAACGGGCAAGCAACCCATCCAAAAAATCTGAAACCCCCGCCAGGAAAAATGTCCAGAAAGCAAGAGCCATTCGATCCATTAACATTAACCAGATAATCAGAGGAACAAGAAGAAAACGTCCAACACTTATAATATTTGGCCAGGTCACTTGCGTCTCCCGGCGAAAGGAGTTTCTTCAGGAGTTGGAGGTCGAGACATCACCTCGGCTGGCATTGCAATTCGACGTCGGGTAGAAGGATTTTGTGGTGGCGTAGAGTCATCTGAATTTAAAGGTGAAGAATCCTGAAAACTTCCTGACTGCTCCACAACAACATCTCCAGCAAAAGGAACATCAACATTAGGTTTTTCCTGAGTAACCGTCTCATTTCGTTTCAAAACAAGCTGCTGTGAATTATCTGTCTCCTGCATCACCTGAATTTCACTTCCTTTCAAAAGAGACTTCAAACTATCCGTTGTCCCAAGAATTTTTAAACTCACAGAAGCGAAGGAATGCTTAAGAGAATGAACCTTTACATCTTTTACTGTTGGGAGAAGTTCAAGTTTTTCCCGAATAAAGTGCCATTCTTTCAAAGAAGAAAAAAGAATTCGTGCAGAAATATCTACAAGTCTTGCTGAATCATCAAATGTCCCCATCAGGCTTGCAAGCAAAGATCGAGTTTTCTTTTCGGCCTGACCGATAATAGAAGAAAGATTTGAGGCTGCTTCAAGGGGTAGCACTCCCGTTTTTCTTAAGAGTCCATCTTTTGAGTATTGTAAAATCTCCAGTTTAGGGGCGTTCATATTTCTTACATCAAGCACAGTCACAAGAGCTTGTTCCAGGGCGTAACGATCAAGAAGCCCAGCTATATTTTCAAGGGCTCCAGCATGTGCAGCTTCAGCAGATAAATCACGTACATCATTCAAATCTCCGATGGGAACAACAATAGCTTTCTCATTCGAATCGACACGTGACCAAATCTGGAACCAGGGACTGCGCTCATCCCATAGAGAAAGGCCTTTCTGCTGGATAAGAATCGGCACCATCAATGCCGGTTTAGTATCATGTGCTTCATTTCCTTCTACAGAAATAGAACTTAGTTGAAGAGTGGGTGAAAGACCATGGCGCGCAAAGAGGCTTTTAATTTTGTGAGGTTTAAATGTCACTGAAAAAGAAGCCAGGTAACGAACTCTTGAAATTTTTTCGTTAAAAACCTCAAAATCATCAACATAGTCTTCAAGATTTCGAGAATCCAATAGCGGTATTTTAGAACGATCGGCGGGAGACAGGAGCTTTTCCAGTAATTTATGAAAGGCTTTTTCCTCTGCCTGTTTAATAGCCAGGGCACGAGCCTCATAAGCCGATTTGGCCGTGATATCAACGTCAACACCACGTACAATGTAATCATCATCCTGGACAGATCGCGACGAAGGAAAGGAAGCATCTGCAGCCGAAGCCACCAAACAAATAGGTGAGAAGGAAGAGAAGATAGTGAAAAATAACAGTAATATTAGAGAATTATTCATTACTTTCATTATTATCTCTTCCTTAGTAATTTTATAAAGATTAAAAATCTATCCTACAATTTCGAGGCCCGCAAAGAAATAGGCAATTTCAATAGAGGCATTCTCCAGGGAGTCTGATCCATGAACCGAATTGGCCTCAATGGATTCTGCAAAATCCTTGCGAATAGTACCTTCATCGGCATTTGCAGGATTCGTTGCTCCCATCACATCACGATACTTTGCAACAGCGTTCTCGCCTTCCAGAACTTGTGCCACAATAGGACCCGAGACCATGAAAGAACATAGCTCGTCAAAAAAAGCGCGTTCTTTATGAACAGAATAAAATTGTTCTGCCTGACCCCGCGTCAAGTGAAGGCGTTTTTGTGCTACAATACTTAGCCCAGCTTCTTCAAGACGTGCATTAATTGCCCCTGTCAGGTTGCGACGAGTAGCATCAGGCTTAATCAGTGAAAGGGTCCGTTCAACGGCCATTTTAAAGTCTCCTTTTTAGTTATTACAATATTAAGTATTTTGAGGTTGTTCCCAAAGCCCGGAACTATTTTGTTTCCAGTAGGCCAAAGTATCCCCTCGTTCTCGATACAGTTGCCAGCGACGACGCGCATCTTCTACTGCGGTTTGATCCATTCCATCAAAAATGTCAAGACATCGGTGAAAAGAATCTTCCGGAGTGATCGTTTGACCATCCACGATAATTACGATCTCTGCCCCATTGGGATTTTCGACCTCTGTCGTAATCCAGACCGGCTGACGCGCGGCATTTCCTTCACGCACAGTTCCATGCGGCAGAAAAGACTGTGTCGCATAAGTCCACAGGCCTGCGTTTAAATCAGCAACACGATCAGAGGTTCCGCATAAGACAACAGCCCGCTTTCCAGTAGAAAGGACTTTTTCAAGCAATTTAGCACAGCTTTTAATCAAAGGCATCGAGCCTAGGTGATAGAAACTAATTTGCACACTTTATCCATATTCGTCTTTATATTATCTTCAAGCTTCGTATGAGGCCCGAACCATGTGGTCAAGAAGACGTACTCCAAAAGCAGAGGCTCCTTTGGCACAAAGAGGTTTGTCCTTGTCAGCCCAGGCCATACCTGCAATATCAAGGTGTGCCCAAGGCGTTTCATTCACAAATCGTTGTAAAAATTGCCCTGCTGTAATACTTCCCGCTTTGCGACCTTCTCCAATGTTTTTAACATCTGCAATCACTGAGTCTATTTCTTTATCATATCCTTCTGTTAAAGGAAATCTCCAGAGCTTTTCATGAGTTGCATCCCCTGCCGCAATCAGATTGTCGCTAAGATCATCACTATTTGAGAAAAGACCTGCATAATGATCACCTAAAGCAATCACAATAGCTCCTGTCAAAGTTGCAAGATTAACCATAAATTTTGGATTAAAACGCTGTTGTGTATACCATAGAACATCTGCCAAAACCAGTCGACCTTCAGCGTCCGTATTCAAAATTTCAATAGTCTGACCTGACATTGACGTAACAACATCACCTGGCCTTGCGGCTGTACTGGAAGGCATGTTTTCAACAAGTCCGACAACACCGACTGCATTCACCGGTGCCTTACGCCCTGCTAAAGCTTTCATCAAACCCACAACGGCACCCGAACCAGCCATATCGTATTTCATTTCATCCATATTCGCTGAGGGTTTCAGACTGATCCCCCCAGTATCAAAGGTTACACCTTTTCCAACAAAAGCTAGTGGCGCTTCATTTTTTTGACCGCCTTCCCAGCGAATGACAACAACATAAGATTCACGCGCACTTCCCTGACCAACAGCAAGTAAAGATCCCATTTCCATCTTTTCCAGATCTTTTTCACCAAAGACTTCAACAGTTGCTCCCAAAGGTTCTAATTCACGACGAATCGTGTCTGCATAGGTTTTTGGATACAATATATTAGGAGGCAGAGTCACGACTTCCTGTGCGAGAAACACGCCTTTGGCAATAGCTTCAAGATCAGCAAATAAGATTTCAGCCTCTTCCGCCTGATCTAAAATAACGCTTAGCCCGTCAAAGACAGGTTTTTTATCTTCAGGAACTTTTGTTTTGAACTGATCACACCGCCAGGACCTTAAAAGAGCTCCATACGCCAGATGTGCTGCAGCTTTCTTGCTCCCCTCAGGAGCAGAAAAATCATCTGTTAGAAGCAAATCTGCTGAAGCACTTTTAAAACCAAGTAAAAGCTTTGTCAAAGCGCCACCAGCCTCTTGTAAGGAAATATCATTTACTTCTTGCTTTAACCCGAGACCGATCATAACAACACGATCAGCGGATATCCCTCGTGGAGCCGTCACAGTAACAGTTTGACCATTTTCTCCTTTGAAGGAAGCTAAATCGATTGCTTTCTTAAGGTTTCCTGACAGTTGATCATTAAGGCGCACAAAAGTTCCAGAGAAATCCTCGCCCTTCCACAAAGGAACAACAAGTGTTTGGGCAGATGTTGACACGGTCTTTTGAAAAGTGATTTGCATGTAGGCTCCCGATTTCTTATTTTAAAAGCATCTTCAAGTTATCTTGGAAAATAACACGCCTGTAAAGAGGGCTCGACATTTTTTTAAGGGAATTATTACTTTTTTAAAAAGCAGGCTCTTTACGAATGAGCAATCCTCTTGATAGATGATTTTTTAACAAGATCATTTTTTGTCTCTTTTAAGTCCTTTTGTCTTTTGAGACTTGGATCTTCTTCTCGTTTTTCGGGTCTTTTTTCTTGTCTCTTTTGTGTCGTCCATCTCAAGCTCGCCATAAAATCCCGGGAGAGACTCGTTTCTTTGGATAAGGTCAGGATGACTCCCCGCACTATGGTGAGAACGTGGTGTCACTTTGGATTTGTGACGACTTCTTGGAGACAGACCTAAGGTTTTCAAAACACGACTTGATTTTGACCTTTTTAAAGAAGGAGGTTTCTCTCTAGACGAACTTGATTCATCTTGCCCCCCCAAAGAAGTTAAAGCCTCAGATAAGTTCAACAAAGGAATTTCATGTTTTATTGGAATCAGTTTTTGCCGATATTTTTTACAAAGCGCATCCAGGCAATGTGGTGTCATGCTTAACTGAAAAAGAATTTTTGAATGAAAATGTCCTGTAACTTCTGTCACACCTCTATTTTCCAGAAAAGTCTCTTTTAAGCTTGTGTAGAGTTCTTTTAAGGACGCATTATAGTTTGCAGCAAATTCTTTTTGGCTTTGAACAAGTTCCAGTGTTGGCGCCAAAGTTTCCTGTTTTGTTAACTTTGGCAGAACCTCACGGTAACGTGTGATAAAAGTATCCTGATCTTCTGAAATTGCTTGAATCACTCTTAAAAGCACTGGGGTAACTTGTTCCAGTCCACTCGTATCATGAGATTGCAAAAGGCTTTCTTGCAAAGAAATGAAATTAATTTTAAAAAAATCACTCACTCTTGCTTGTTCGAAGAATTTATTTCCACGAGGGACTGACTCCCGAAGAAGGATGGCATTCCTTCGGTGACTATTTAAAGATTGTTTGAAGGCATCACTGATATAAACAAACTTTGACAAAGCTCTTAAATAGACTGGCTGTTCATGTTCAGCAGAGCCTCTTCTGGTTCTTTCTACATATGAGCAACAGTCAAACCCCTCTTCGGCACTGGCCACAAGACCCTGCACAGAAAGCATTCCATAAAATAACGCACACAAATATAAAAATTTTTTCATAGCTTCACTTAAAGGTCTTAATAAATCTAATGTGATTTAGTGAACTAGCAATTCCTTAAAAGAGTGTGAACTGTTTTTTGAAAAATCTCAAAAGCAAATCAAATATCGAGAAAAAAAGCTTGACAACTCCTTTGATATTAGACAAAAAAGGCATCATAGAGTTCACAGGATTTAAACATGGCTAAATCAAATATATTAAAAATTCGCCTCGTAAGTACCGCTGATACCGGTTATTTTTACGTAACAAAGAAAAACCCTAAAACCCTGACGGAAAAAATGGTTAAGCGTAAGTACGACCCCAAAATTCGTAAGCACGTTGATTTTAAAGAAGCCAAAATCAAGTAGCTTTTTCATTTTATCTGAAACTGCCATCTCATTTACCAATAGATAAAAGTAACTCAGGAAGCTCTTTAACAGGGCTTTCTTTCTCTCTGACATTCTTTTTTTCTTTATGTGATCAAGAGGAAAAAAAATTTTCTTCTCTTGACCTTCACCCCTGACTTTGTAATCACTACTATAAGTATTTCAGAATCTTCCGGACTTAAAACATGGCAGGCCACTCTAAATTTAAAAACATTATGCACCGTAAAGGGGCTCAAGATAAAAAGCGCGGAAAAGTCTTTACCAAACTAATACGCGAACTCACGGTGGCTGCCAAAGAAGGTGGTGGCGACCCTGATGCCAATCCCCGTTTACGCTCTGCAATCACAGCAGCCCGGGCAGCAAATATGCCAAATGATAATGTGGATAGAGCCATTAAGCGTGCTGTTGGAGGTGATGATGACACTAATTATGAGGAAATTCGTTATGAAGGTTATGGCCCCGCCGGAGTTGCCGTTATTGTCGAAACGCTGACAGATAATCGTAACCGGACCGCCTCGGAAGTACGTTCAACATTTACAAAGTATGGGGGTAATCTGGGAGAATCAAACAGTGTAAGTTTCCAATTCACACGTCAGGGCCTTATCGAATATCCCCTGAATTCAGGCTCTAAAGAGGCCATCTTTGATGCTGCGTTGGAAGCAGGCGCAGAAGATGTCGAGACACAAGAGGATCTTCACGTCATTAAGTGTGCTGCAGATGATTTGAACGTGGTTCGTCAAGCTCTTTCTGAAACTCTTGGAGAACCAGCAACAGCAAAGCTCTCCTGGGAACCTCAAAATACAATTTCCCTTGAAGAGGAACCAGCAAAAACACTTTTAAAATTAATTGATACTTTAGAAGACAACGATGATGTTCAAAATGTGTTTGCCAATTTTGAGATCGAGGATGATCTTTTGAAAAAGTTGGATCTGTAGTGGTAGTAGCCTCCTCTTCTCGTCCCGTAACCATTCTTGGTCTGGACCCTGGCTTACGTAATACAGGGTGGGGACTTATTCGTTTTCATCAGGGAAAATTAAGCCACATGGCTCATGGCGTGATTCATTCAACTTCTAAAATGGCTCTGGCAGGTCGACTGAATGAACTTTTTGAGGGTCTTGAAAAAATTATTAAGGATTGGGATCCAGATGAAGCAGCCGTCGAGGAAACTTTTGTGAACAAAAATCCTGTTTCAACTCTAAAATTAGGCATGGCACGGGGTGTTGTTTTGCTCGCCCCGGCAAAAGCTGGTTTAAGCGTGGCAGAATATTCCGCAAATAAAGTTAAAAAAACAGTTGTTGGTGCCGGACATGCTGATAAAAATCAGGTTTCCATGATGGTTCAACACCTTTTACCAGCAGCCGGCCCGGTCCATTTGGATGCAGCGGATGCCCTTGCTGTCGCCATTTGTCATGCTCATTATCGTACAGCATCCTCCTTGTGGGAGAAAGCCTCATGATTTCAAAATTAAAGGGCTTGATTGAAGATATTGGTGACACGTGGGTTGATATTGACGTGCAGGGAGTTTGCTATCGTCTATCCTGTTCTGCCAAAACACTTTCTTCCTTGCCGGCAATCGGAGAAGCTGTGACGTTGTGCACACAAATGATTGTTCGCGAGGATGATATTTCTCTTTTAGGCTTTCAAAACAATGCGGAAAGATCTCTGTTTCAGTTACTAACCTCGGTTCAGGGTGTTGGGACACGAGTTGGACTTGCTCTTTTCTCCATTGGAAGCCCCGATGAAATTGTCCATGCTATTGCGTCTCAGGATAAAGCTTTTATCTGTCGGGCCGACGGCGTAGGACCAAAACTGGCAAGTCGTTTATTAAACGAGTTAAAGGATAAGGTTGGTTCTGCTGTACCTCTTGCGCAAAAATCTTCCTCTGCTCCTGTTTATTCCGTGTCAACAGCTCCTGATCACCGTGATGCCGTGGCTGGACTTGTGTCTTTGGGGTACCGTTCTGCAGAAGCCGCCATGGCGGTTGATTATGTTCTGAAAAATGACTCCAACTGTGCTAGTGTGCAAGATATTATCCGATTAAGTCTTGCCAAATTATCGAGGTCCTAAGTGGAAGCATCACGTCTTGTCTCTCCAGAAACGACACCTGAAGACTTTCAGGAGAAGTCTTTGAGACCCAAATCCTTATCTGAATTTATTGGACAAAAAGACGTTCGTGAAAATCTAAAGATTTTTATTGAAGCTGCTAAAACTCGGCAAGAATCCATGGACCATGTATTGTTTTTTGGTCCTCCTGGTCTTGGGAAAACAACCCTTTCCCAAATTATTGCGACTGAATTAGGGGTTGGCTTTCGGGCAACATCTGGTCCCGTTATCTCCAAAGCTGGAGATCTCGCGGCTATTTTAACAAATCTCCAACCTAACGACGTTCTTTTTATTGATGAAATTCATCGTCTGAATCCTGTTATTGAAGAAATTCTCTATCCCGCGATGGAAGATTACAAAATTGATCTTATCATTGGTGAAGGCCCTGCAGCGAGATCCATTCAAATTGACTTACCACCGTTTACTCTTGTTGCTGCAACAACCCGAACAGGGCTTTTGACTTCTCCTTTACGAGATCGATTCGGAATTCCCTTAAGGCTCGAGTTTTATACCCCTGAAGAGCTTGCTCTTGTGATTGAGCGAGGTGCCCGCCTGCTGGATTTTGCCTTAAAACCGGATGCCATAACAGAAATTGCACGTCGCTCAAGGGGAACCCCGCGAATTGCCGGCCGTCTTTTACGTCGAGTCCGTGATTTTGCCGCCGTTTCCAGCACAGATCATGTTACTCTTGAAATGGCCCAACACTCTTTAACCCGTCTTGGAATTGACTCTGCCGGCCTTGACAGCCAGGATCGTCGTTACCTTGAAACAATTGCAACATCCTATGGAGGCGGCCCCGTAGGAGCAGAAACCCTTTCTGCAGCTCTTTCAGAACAAAAAGATACCCTTGAAGAAGTCATCGAACCGTTTCTTATCCAACAGGGATATATCCAAAGAACCCCACGCGGTCGAATGATGACATCGATGGCCTATCGCCACATTGGTCTTCATGAACCAGATCACCAAAAATCAGGATATCAGGAAAACGAAGGCCTTTTTTCACAAAAAACAAGCGATGTTCCTGCCTCATGAGACCCTTTATATCAACGCAACGCATTTATATAGAAGATGTCGATTCTCAAGGTGTTGTTTATCATGCTAATTATCTGAAATTTTTCGAGCGCGCCCGCACAGAAATGTTGAGAAGCCTGGGATTTAACATTTGGGATCATACAAAAAAGACAGGGGCTTCCTTTGTAATGCGACGCTGTCAATTAGATTTCAAAAGTCCCGCGCGTCTTGATAACCTGGCCACCCTTAAAACAACCCTATCAAGTCGATCGGGCGCCCGCCTTTCTTTTCATCAGACCCTTGAAATTGAAAGCAAACCCTGTGTAGACTTAATCTGTCTTCTGGCTTATATCAATGCGGATCATAAACCTTTGCGTTTACCACAATTTTTGTGGGATCTTTTGGATTCTTCTTCTATGAACAAAAGGACTTCCTTTATATGAATACTGAAACTATGACAGCGACTCAAGTTGGTGAAAATGCTGCCTGCATTCCCTTTTCAATGTGGGACATGTTTTTAAATGCTGACTGGGTTGTACAATGCGTTATGTTGATTTTACTCCTAACATCTTTTTGGTGTTGGACTATTATTTTTGCCAAGTCAACAAAACTGGCATCCCTGAAAAGAAAAGCGGATTCTTTTGAATCCCTGTTCTGGTCTGGAAAGCCCCTTGAAACATTATATGAACGCGTCGGTACAAAACCGGTTGAACCCCTTACTGCTCTCTTTTCGGCCGCGATGAGAGAGTGGAAACGCGCCTCTAAAGGAACCTCAGAAGAAAAAAGAATTTCTTTGGCTCAGCGCATTGACCGTACGATGCAAGTTACTTTAACGCGGGAAGTCGAGTCCCTTGAAAAAAATATGGGTTTTTTGGCATCAGTAGGATCAACAGCCCCATTTGTTGGTTTGTTTGGAACGGTTTGGGGGATTATGAACAGTTTTCAGGGAATTGCGGCTTCTCAAAGCACGAATCTAGCTGTTGTTGCCCCAGGTATTGCCGAGGCTCTCCTGGCGACTGCTCTGGGTTTGATTGCTGCTATTCCTGCCGTTCTGGCCTATAATCGCCTTTCTGAATCTATTAATCGCTACGCCAGTCGCATGGAAACCTTTTCCCAGGAGTTTTCAACAATCGTGTCCCGTCATCTTGAGTCAGGACAATAAAGATGGCTGTTTCTACGGGTCCAAAGAAGTCAACGAGAACGCGACGGATACCTCTTAGCGAGATTAATGTGACACCTTTCGTGGATGTCATGTTGGTTTTATTGATTATCTTCATGGTGACGGCTCCTTTAATGACAGTAGGTGTACCTGTTGATCTCCCCAAAACCAGGGCAGGAGCCCTCTCTGAAAAGAGTGAGCCTTTGGTGATTTCTATCAATGCTGAGGGGAAAATTTTTCTGCAAGACTCGGAGATTGACTTGGCAACTCTTGCGCCAAAATTAAAAGTTATTCTTGAAAGCAAGCCAGATACCCGTATTTTTATTCGCGGAGATGCCAACATATCTTATGGCCGCATTGTTGAAGTCATGGGCACTCTCAATACGGCCGGTATTGAAAAAGTGGCGCTTATGGCACGCCTGCCCAAAAGTGCGCGTGGCAGCAGAAAGTAAAACATTATGAAAAAGGCGGCTTTTTTTTCGGCGCTTTTGCACTGTTTCTTTTTACTTTCCCTTATAATCACAATACCTGATTTTAAAAATCAGGATATTTTGTGGACTCCTGTTCCTGTCGAAATGGTTGATATTGCAGAAATCAGTCAGTCCCCTGCTCCCATACAAAAACCACAACCACAAAAAGAGACTCCTAAACCAGAGCAAAAGAAAGAAACAACTCCCAAACCTGTTGATCCGCCTAAGCCTCTTCCGGCACCAGAACGTGAAAAGGCAGATGCTATTTCTGATCCTCAGCCTACTCCTGATCCCGTTCCAGAGCCACTGCCTAAAAAAATTGAACCAACTCGGAAAAAGGAAGCCCCTCTTCCAAAGCCCAGGAAAAAACCTGCCAAGACAAAAACAAAGAAACCTGCCAATGATTTTGAATCTGTTCTCAAAGACCTGACAGATATTAAAGATCGTGTTGAAAAGAAAGAAAAAATTGAATCAAGTGACTCTTCTTCAAGGTCTTCTGGTGATCCTGGACCCAAGATCACCATGAGTGAACTTGATGCAGTTCGTCGTCAAATTCAGGCCTGCTGGAACTTACCCGCAGGAGCAAAAGAAGGAAGCCAGCTGATTGTAGATATCCGTGTTTTTATGAATGCAGATGGCACTGTTCGGGACGCACGACTTCTTTCTTCCTCAAAAGGCAAATCCAATCCGTTTTACCGCACAGCCTCAGAAAGCGCTTTAAGGGCTATTCGTGATCCACGTTGCCAGCCTTTTTTACTCCCTAAAAGAAAATATGAGCAATGGAAAGTTTTTGTCATCAGCTTTAACCCCAAAGACCTTCTTTAATTTGCTTAACGATAAAGGATCGGTTACACTCCAAAAAATTGAAATCATGGTAATCTCTATTTAAATGAAAAAACTTCTGAACTTCCTCTACGCTCTTTTCATACTCCCTGTTACGGCTCATTGTGAAATGCGCATTGACGTGACTCAGGGTCATGTTGCGCCAACTCCTATTGCACTAACTTCCTTTTATGGAAAAAGTCAGGGGCTCGCCTCGTTTGGACAACAGCTAACCAAAGTCATCACATCTGACCTGGAATCTTCAGGACTTTTCAAAGCCATAGATCCACGTGCTTTCATTCAGGACCGTGACTCCCTGCGCCAGGGACCTAAATTTGACTCTTGGCGTGTTTTAAATGCACAGTTGCTCATGAAAGGTGACGTATCTCGAATGGCAGATGGTCGACTGCGGGTTGAGTTTCGTCTATACGATGTTATTCGTGAGAAACAAATGGAAGGCCTCGCTTTTTTTACAAAAGAGAAAAACTGGCGTCGCATTGCCCATAAAATTTCTGATGCTATTTATAAACGAGTTACGGGTGAAGAAGGTTATTTTGATACACGTATTGTCTACGTTGCCCAAACAGGACCGGCAACAAAACGTATAAAGCGCCTGGCAATCATGGATCAAGATGGTGCTAACCATCATTATTTATCAAGTGGTCGTAACCTTGTCCTAACTCCGCGTTTTTCCCCGGCAATGCACGATATTACCTACCTTGATTTTCAAAAAGGCCAACCTAAAGTTTATATTTTACGCCTGGCAACAGGCCAAAAATATCTTCTGGGGAAGTTCCCGGGTATGACATTTGCCCCACGATTCTCTCCGGATGGTAGCAATGTTGTTATGAGCTTTGCAAAAAATGCTTCTACTTCACTCTACAATATGAATCTTGTCACAAAGACAGTGACGCGATTGACTGAAACCATTGGCCAAATGATTGATACGTCCCCCTGCTACTCTCCTGATGGATCAAAAATTGCCTTTAATACAGATCGAAGTGGTCCTCGATCACAAATCTATGTGATGAGTGCAGATGGGTCAAACATGCAAAGAATAAGCTTTGGAGAAGGAAGTTATAGAACACCTGTTTGGTCCCCAAGAGGGGATTTGATTGCCTTCACGAAAATGTACAAGGGGCAATTTTATATTGGTGTCATGAAGCCAAATGGTGAGGGGGAGCGCCTTATTGCAACGGGCTGGCTCGTTGAGGATCCAGCCTGGTCTCCTAACGGTCGTATTATCATGTTTACACGAGGAGACCGTCAGGGGAGGTCCCGAATTCATACCATTGATTTAACGGGTCGCAACGAACGAGAATTGAAAACGCCAACCGATGCCGCCGGCGCTTCATGGTCCCCCTTGATTCCCTAAAATTTTCATCATATACTATGTATGTGTCGTATAAACGTACACAAAGACTATTTGTGTTTTTTTAAGGGAGCATTTAATACTATGCGTCAAATTATACTAATGTCGGCTGCTGCCGCACTTGTTCTAGCAGGCTGTAGCTCAACACCAGAGACTGATAGTGGTTATCATGATTGGCCAACACCTAACACAGTTGTAGAAGGTCCTGTACCGGGATCAGCTGATGATTTTAAATCAATCGGGGACCGTGTTTATTTTGACCTCAACAAATACAACATTAAAACAAACG
The DNA here is from genome assembly GCA_002337525.1 of Alphaproteobacteria bacterium UBA1908. Taxonomy (GTDB): domain Bacteria; phylum Pseudomonadota; class Alphaproteobacteria; order Caedimonadales; family UBA1908; genus UBA1908. The sequence continues at coordinate 66,020 of DDGG01000009.1, forward strand.
GTGACGCTACAATCAAAGCTCAAGCAGCCTGGTTGAAAAAATGGCCGTCAGTTGGCGTTGTTGTTGAGGGACATGCCGACGAGCGTGGAACAGTTGAATACAACCTGGCTTTGGGTGAACGCCGTGCAACTTCTGTAAAACGTGCACTTGTCGCAAACGGTGTTGATGGTTCTCGTGTTGAAGTTGTTTCTTACGGTAAAGAACACCCTGAAGTTAATGGCCATAACGAGGCAGCTTGGTCGAAAAACCGTCGTGCGGTTACGACTATTCGCTAAGATAAGTTTAAACTCTAGTTTTAAAGCGGTCTTTACGGACCGCTTTTTTTATGCCTTTTTACAGTAATGGGCTTATTCAGGAAGGGCCCGACCAATGATTATCACCCCATCAAAATTTTTTAAATGGGCTTTTTAAACAAAGATGACTCTCAAATAAGACAACTATATGATGGTGATAATTAATGTATCACCTTAAAATATAATCTTTTTATGTCATTAATGCCACTAATACACTTAATATATTTTTTTAATTCTTCCCTAAACTGTCATTTATGCTATGGTCATACTGGTTTGTGAAGAATATTAATAAATCGTTAAGAAATGTTAAAAAATTAAATTACAGGGGACGGCCATTGACACATTCACATGATCTTAAAACAGAATTGCAATTCTCGGAGGGGAAATTTACTCTTCCAGAAATTTTCATGAAAGATTTTCTTGCAGAAAAAGCGCCATGTTTTGGGCTAAACTATATTGAAGTAGACGGCAAAATAAAAGGGGCCTTCATTTTAAGGCCAAATAAGTTTATTCCGCCTGCCTCTACGGATCAGGGTTTTTGCTTTGGCCACAGTGTTTTGGGCTTTGGGGAAAGCACCCTTTTTCAGTTTGTCTTTCACTTTTATAATCACGCAACTTTTAACGCTCTTGTCAGTCTTGAAAGTGTTCTTGCACAGTCTGTTCTTTATACAATGACACGCCAGGAAGAGTATTTCTTTTTGTCTTTTAACCCTGATGAAACCGTGACAGCCTTTAAATCGACGCTTAAAGAAGACGATCTCAAAACATTTAAAACAAATTTTGATCATTTTCAAAACACACCTTGTCCCCCTGAAGATTATGATTACGCTGTCGCGCGTTTTACAGAAAATCCTAAACCTGCGGGAGAGATTATGACATGGGTATGTCGAGATAACCTTGACTACCTTGACCTTAATGGTCCGCAACGAGAATTGACTCTTAAAATAGATCCTGATCTTTATTCCAAAAAAGCAGGATGAGTTTAAAAGAGAATTTGCTGGAATATTTTTAACAAGTCTTACATTTACAGTATTCCAGCAATAAAACTTAAATAATTTTTTTCTTTTTACGCATATCTAATAGTATTTTACTAATATATAGTATGTGTATTGATAAGGAATGTTCGTGTCATTTTTGTAAGGGGATTCTTTGCGGAGGATCCGAATGTGCAATTTGCGCCCAAACACCCTATTGCTTAAAATGTTATCGAAACACCAAAAAAGAAGAAACCTCCCTCATTATGGGAAACGGGATTATTTTATCTCACCCTGAACATGCTTGTGAGTTTAAATTTAATTATCGAAAAATTGAATCTCATTTGATAGAAGTTTATAAGAAGCACTATCAGAAAGCTAACCCCGAGTGCCCTGAAAAACTTCTAAATATTATCCGTCTGGAACTTTCTTTCGAAATTTTGAAGTACTATATTAAAAAACTTAGAAAAACTGATTTCAAAATAGACAAAATAAAGAATTTCATAAAATATTATCGCAATATTTTTAATCTTAATTATGACCCTATTCTCTATAAATCAATTTTCTCAAACCCCTCAGGTAAGGAATCTAACTTTAAAGACGGATTCAAAGGTGAGGATAAAATACCAGCGGATGAGATTGAAAAAAGAATTAAAGAAGACAATAAAAAGAGTAATTTATATTATCTTCATGGGGCCTTTCATATCCTCTATGTGTATGACTCTAAGAAAAAACAAGGAAACTCTGCACATTATTATAAAAAAATAAAATCGGGAGGTGATATTCTGACTGACATAGAAAATAAATATGAAGAGATTATAAATTCATTCAGAGAAAATCCTGACTTAATAAAACCTGATCAATCGTATGAGGATATTTTATATGTGATTGAATCTAAATCTCGCAACAAAAAAGCATGGATTGAAAGAGATCCCTATCTGGATTTTTGCTACTCAGAATTAGGAAAGCAAAAAAACATCCTGACGCTGGGATGCTCTTTCGCCAATGATGAACATATCCTGGAAAAAATCTTACTGAATAAAAACCTTGAACACTTAACAATTGGTCTTTATCAAAACTCTGATAAGAAAAATGTTTGCAAAGCCATAAGAAAAATCAAGGAATCTCATTTAGTCACTAAAAACAAAACAGAAGAAAACAATAAAAAGTATCAAAATAAAACAGTAGGTAAAAAATCAGAACTTAAAGAAACACTTGCTGAAAACATTAACAAAATACGTTTTGTGTGCACCAAAAATCTTTCTGAAATACTTTGGGATTAACCTTGTTCATTCCCCCTATATCTTTTGGTGAGGGCGAGAATGAATAAGTTCTATAACACTTTCCGGGTTTGACAGGGTTGATGTGTCTCCAATTTCTGATTCCTTAAAAGCCGCTATTTTTCGCAAAATCCGTCGCATTATCTTGCCTGATCTGGTTTTGGGCAAGTTAGGAGCCCAATGAATAATTTCAGGCTTGGCAAAAGACCCTATTTGCTGTTTCACAATGGCCCTGAGATCTTCTTCAGATACATTGTCTGAGGATTCGCCTTCTTTCAAAGTCACATACGCGTAGACTCCCTGCCCTTTAACAGGATGTGGAAAGTCAACAACAGCGCTTTCAACCACTTTTGGATGAGAATCAAGTGCCGATTCAACTTCTGCTGTTCCAATACGGTGACCTGAAACATTCAAAACGTCATCCATCCGACCGGTAATCCATACCTCTCCATCCTCATCGCGTCGTGCCCCGTCTCCAGAGAAATACACGCCAGGATAGGCAGAGAAATAAGCCTCAATAAAGCGTTTTGAATCACCAAAAATTCCCCGCATTTGACCAGGCCAGGATTCTTCAATCACAAGAGCTCCTGTCCCTTCTCCCTCGACACGTGTGCCATCTGGCTTGTAGAGAGCCACTTGAATACCAAAAAAGGGTTGGGTTGCACACCCTGGTTTTTGGGGCTCTCCTGTTGCGAGGGGTGTAATCAGGATTCCTCCTGTTTCTGTTTGCCACCAGGTATCCATAATTGGACAGTTCTTATTCCCTACAACATCATAATACCATTGCCAGGCTTCAACATTGATGGGTTCTCCAACTGAACCCAAAATTCTGAGACTGGAACGATTGTACTTTGTCACAAACGCATCGCCATGCTTCATAAGAGAACGAATGGCTGTTGGGGCTGTATAGAAAAGATTGACCTGGTGTGTATCAATAATATCCCAAAAGCGACCATAATCCGGATAATTCGGAACGCCTTCATAAATAACCGAAGTCGCCCCATTTGCAAGAGGGCCATAAACAACATAGCTATGCCCGGTAATCCAGCCTACATCCGCAGTACACCAATAAACATCGTCTTCCTGTACATCAAACACATACTCATGGGTCATGGAGGCATAAACAAGGTATCCTCCTGTTGTGTGCAAAACCCCTTTTGGTTTGCCGGTTGAGCCCGATGTATACAGAATAAAAAGAGGATCCTCTGCGGCCATTTCAACCGGATCGCATATATCAGACATATTGGCGATTATTTCTTCATAATAAACATCACGCCCTTGATTCCAGGAAACTCCAATCCCCGTATTGGCCACAACAATCACTTTTTCAAGGCAGGAAGACGTCATCAGGGAAAGAGCCTTATCTGCATTTTCCTTTAAGGCTATTTTGCGGCCTCCTCGAAGACCTTCATCGGCTGTAATCAAAAAACGCGCCTCACAATCTTCAAGACGACTGGCCAGAGCTTCTGGTGAAAAGCCTCCAAAAACGACAGAGTGAATCAGCCCCAAGCGTGCACACGCCAACATTCCAACAACGGCTTCCGGTATAAGAGGCATGTATAAAACAACACGGTCTCCTTTTTTTGCTCCCAGCGATTTCAAAGAATTTGCAAAGCGACAGACCTGGGAATGGAGCTGTTTATACGTGATATGGGTACTGTACCCTGGCTCATCACGTTCAAAAATAAAGGCTGTTTTATCTCCATGTGTTTCAAGATGGCGATCAAGGCAATTACTGGAGGCATTTAAAGTACCATCTTCAAACCATCTGATCTTAAAATTATCTTGATCGAAAGAACAGTCTTTAACTTTTGTATAAGGCTTTATCCAATCGATACGTTTACCGTGTTCCCGCCAAAAATCTTCAGGGTTTAATAAAGAGGCACGATACATTTCGTTATAAAGAGAACGGTTTAAGACCTTGTGCTGACAGGAAAAAGTCACTTATTCACCTCCTTGAGTTATTTTGAAGCTAGCCTACAAGGATTCTATGCCACTCGCAAGTGTAGAAAAACAGCTTCCAAAAGGGATAACATCAGACATAAAAAACTCTTTCTTGGTCTTATGTGAAATTTTTGCTACAAATCCACTAATTATTTAAAGGATTGTAAACATATGTGGAAAACCGGTATTTACACGCTCAAACAAATGAAGGAGGGACACTCCTCAAAAACTATTTTTGGTGCTGAAAAAAAATACTCCATTACTCTCTATCATCAAGTTCAAAACCTTCCCAACGCTACAAACCTGATGGAGAAAATTCTTTTCCAGTTTTCTGATTCGCGAGGAGCTTATAAAAGAACTTATCAAAATAGATTTGAGGATTTTGATCAGGAGGTTTTCTCTTTTTTAAAGAAACAATTTAAAAAGACAGAACCTCTTTTTGTAGAGGATTTAGCGGTTAGCAACGGTGAGACAGCCTGTGACTTTTTTGAAAAACTCAGCACGTATTTTAAACACCTCTTCTATAGAGCTTCTGACTATGATCCTTACGTTTACAGTATCCCCACAAAATATTTAACTGCCACTTTTTCATCAACGGGCGAACTTTTGGAAATTCTTTTAAAACCCTTTGTCATTAATTTAATTAAACGTGAAAGCATAAAGCTATATCCTGTTAATTATCTGATGCACCTTGTGTTCAAAAACCTATTAAAAGGGCACTTTAAGAAAATGTTTTTTGATAAATCTGCACATAAAAAAAGAATTTCACTTTTTTCATCCAAAGCACTCTCTCTTGAAAAACAAGAAAAATCTTTCTCTCTTGACCAAAAAAACATTCTAGAGCCTTTTAGCCAAGATAGAAAAAACCATGTGATAAGAGCAATGAATGTTCTTAATCCAGAATATTTCTCAAATGAAGAGTTCAGAACTGTTCTTTGTAATATACACCATAGCCTTGCCGAATCAGGTATTCTTATAACAGGTTCGAATCAAGATGCAGGGACCCAGGTAGATGGTGGTATATTCGAAAAAACTCCCCAAGGATTTAGATGTCTCAAAGTAACGGGTGATGGTTCACCCATTGATGCCATTATTAATAACTATCAAAAAAGTTAGACTATTAAGCTTTTTGCTTATGCTTCGTCCTTTTTAAGAGTCAGCTCATCGAAAGGTTTACCAATCACAAAATAGTGGATCATCTCAGCAATATTGGTGATGTGATCTCCCATACGTTCAATATTTTTTGCTGCAAATAAAAGTTGTGTACAGGGACCAATATTGCGGGCATCTTCCATCATATATGTCAATATTTCCCTTAAATAGCTTGTATACATTTCATCAAGATCTGCGTCTCTATGCCAAACCTTCATAGCAAGGTCCAAATTTGTTTCTGCATAGGCCTCTAAAACATCTCGTATCATGCTAATTGCGTGCTTGACCATTCTTTTAAGCGGCTTTATCGCATTAATTTGCGGCATTGTATTCAAACTCAAAGATCGCCTTGCAATATTTCGAGCATAATCAGCAATGCGTTCAATATGACTTGCTATTTTTAAAGCCGCTATCAAAAGACGTAGATCCTTTGCAACAGGTTGGCGAAGCGCAATAATACGAATGGCCAGGGCATCAATATCACGCTCAAAAGTATCTATTTCAGCATCTGCCGATATAACCTGCTCTGATAACTCTACGTCACGATCAACAAGACAATGGATTGCTTTTTCCATTTGGGAAATGGTTTTTTCTCCCATCATTTTTAAAAGCCTGTTTAAATCGGCAAGGTCTTCGTCATAGGCCGTCATAATATGTTTTTGAATCATCGTAATTCCTCTTATCCAAACCGCCCCGTAATGTATTGCTGGGTTTTTTCGTGTTTGGGGTTTGTAAATAAATTCCCTGTTTCACCGGCTTCAATCAAGTGTCCCATATGAAAAAAAGCGGTCTGTTGAGAAACACGAGCTGCTTGATGCAAACTGTGAGTCACAATGACAATTGTATATCGCATCCTCAGCTCGTTAATTAATTCCTCAACTTTTGCTGTGGCTATTGGATCCAGCGCAGAACAGGGTTCATCCATTAAAATGACCTGAGGACTGACAGCAATAGCACGCGCAATACAAAGACGCTGTTGCTGACCACCTGAAAGACTTGTCCCTGGTTGATCAAGCCGGTCCTTAACTTCGTCCAGAAGCCCTGCCCGGCGAAGGCTTTTATGCACAATTTCTTCCAAATGTGTTTTATCTTTATAAAGCCCATGAATACGAGGACCATAGGCTACATTTTCAAAAATTGTCTTTGGAAATGGTGTTGGTTTTTGAAAAACCATACCCACTTCAGTTCTAAGCTCAACAACATCAACCGATTTATGGTAAATATCATCTTCTCCTAAAGCAACACGACCTTCAAGAGACATATCAGGAATTTGATCATTCATCCGGTTTAAACACCTTAAAAAGGAGCTTTTGCCGCACCCTGAAGGACCGATAAGAGCTGTGACCTTTCGCTCTGGAATACAAAGAGAAACATCAAATAAAACCTGTTTTTTACCATAAAAAAGATTTAGGTTCTCAACAGAAAAACTTAAGGAAAGCTTTTTCTTTTTACCATTTGTGCTCATATTTTCCTCTTAAATAAATAGCCAGCGTATTAAGAGCTCCCAAAAAAAGCATCAAAAATAAAATGGCGGCAGACGCATTAGCCAAAAAACCAGTTTCAGGATTTCTAACCCAGGAAAATATTTGAACAGGTAACGGAGCCGCAGGATCAAGGATACTTTTCGGAGCATCCACAATAAAGGCCATCATTCCCACCATTAACAAAGGCGCCGTCTCTCCAAGAGCGCGTGCCAAAGCAATAAGGGTCCCTGTAATAATCCCGGGAATCGCAATAGGAAAGACATGATGTATTATAATTTGCATTTCAGAGGCCCCAATTCCTCTGGCTGCCTGGCGAATGCTTTTGGGAACAGCTTTTATAGCTGAACGACTTGCCACAATGATGGTTGGTAATGTCATAAGAGACAAAGTCATCCCTCCCACCAGGGACGATGACCTTGGCAACCCAAAGAAATTAATAAAGATTGCCAGCCCCAAGATCCCGAAAACAACAGAAGGAATAGAAGCAAGATTCGTAATATTGACCTCAATAAGACGCGTAAGGCGTGAAGGTTTTGCGAGCTCTTCAAGGTAAAGAGCCGATAAAACAGCAACAGGAAAAGACAGTAAAAGCGTTATAAAAAACAAAAAAGTTGTTGAAATGATGCCTGCAAAAATACCGGCTGTTTGCGGATCTCGCGAATCGGAACTTGTAAAGAAATCAAAACGGAATTTTTTACGAAGATGACCTTCTTTTTTTACTTTGTCCAAAAACAGCTTTTGGGAAGAAGACAGGCACTGCTTTTTCTTTAAGCACTTATCAAATGAATCATTCAGAGGAAGCCAGATTTTCACGTGTTGGGAACTGACACGAGATCCTTCAGAATTCTCTTTGGAAATCGCATAATGGTAAAAACGTTTATGCCAGGATGGGGCAAAAATTTGCGGAAGATCTTTTTTGGAGAGCCCATAGTATTTTAGAACAGAATCCATAAGGTCTTCCGGGGCACTTGATCCCTGACGAGTTTTTGAGGAAAGAGACAGGTTTACCTGAACCTCGTACCTGGAAAACCCTTCATAGGCCCAAAATACGAGGCCTCCAATAAAGACAATGAGGAACCCTAAAGCCAAAAAAGCTGACAAACGTCCAAAAGCTCTAAAAAGGCGGTCTCGTCGATGGCGCTTTCCAAGATGACCCTTACGTATCATAATTCATACCGTTTCGCATGCCGATTGACCAAAAAAAGAGCGATGATATTTAAGGCTAATGTCATCAAAAACAAGACAAGAGCCAGAGCAAAAGCAGACAGCGTTTTAGGACTATCAAATTCTTGATCTCCAGTAAGAAGACTTACAATTTGAACGGTGACTGTTGTTACAGCATTAAGGGGATTTCCCGTCAAATTGGGTTGTAAACTTGCCGCCATAAGAACAAGCATTGTTTCCCCAATGGCCCGGGAAACAGCAAGTAAAAAAGAACCTATAATTCCTGGAAAAGCTGCTGGTAATAAAATAGTCCGAATAGCTTCAGAAGGAGTCGCCCCCATTGCCAGAGCATTTTGTTTTAACTCGCCAGGTAAAGAAGCTAAAGCATCATCGGAAAGGGACGATATAATCGGTAATATCATAAGTCCCATAACAAGTCCTGCCCCCAGGGCTGATTCACTCGAAATAGAAAGATGAAACCACTCTCCCAGAGAATGGAGAAATGGGGCAACAACCGTTAGAGCAAAAAAACCATACACAATAGTAGGAATCCCCGCCAATATTTCCAGAGCGGGTTTTAAAAAAGTACGTGTCAGAGGGTTGGCAAATTGCGAGGTGTAAATAGCAACCATTAACCCTAAAAAACCACCAATGCAAAGAGCGATTCCTGTAATCAGGAATGTTCCGGCAAAAAGCGGAAGCGCCCCGTACTGGCCTTGACTCTTTCCATAACCATGAGAAATTTCAGGAGACCAGACAGTACCAAACAAAAAATCCTGAAGAGGAACAATTGTAAAAAAGCGAAAAGATTCAGAAATTAACAAAAGAACCACAACGGTTGTAATGACAATTGAGAGAAGAGCCGCCACAATAAAAAGAAAATAACCCGCCTTTTCAAGGGTATGGCGCGCCTTAAAAGACGGTTTTATTGTCTTGGGAAGAAGAAAAAGAGTGATGACACCGAAACCAATAAATAAAAGAATCCCAAAGAAACTTTCAAGAGATAGTGCCATCCATTGATACAGGCAAAGAACTCCCATTAACACACCAGCCATCATGGCCCCTGCAAAATAACCATAAAACTTTGGAAGTGCCGCAAGGCGTTCTCCTGATTTTTGCTGATATTTCTCGATACGGTGAAAACTGACTTTATAGGCACTATAGATAAAGATGGTTATGAGAAAAAAAAGAATCATTTCGCCAGATTTCCCATAAAAAGACTCATTTTTTTCTGACGGCGGACGTCACTATCCTCGCTTAAAGGAATGAGTCCATTCTCATTCAATAAATTCTTTGTTTGAGGGCTAACAAGGTACTTCATAAAAGAACTTAATAAAGGGTGCTTCGATAAATGTTCTCCTTTTGCATATATATAGACTTTCCGGACAAGAGGATAGGCTTTTGTTCGAATTGATGTGCGTGACGGGAAAACACCATTAATAGCCACAGGTCTTAATATGTTTCTATTTTTTTCAAGGTAGGCATAGCTTAAAACCCCAATGGCCTCATTTGCCTTTAAAAGCTTTTGTACCAAAACAGCTTCTTGATCTGCTGCACTTTTAAATGATCTGTCCTGGCGAGCCCGTTTCCCCCCTAAAACAAGGTTTTCAAACGCTTCGCGTGTTCCGGAAGATGTTGATGGCACCAGAATTTTTATAGGCATTTCTGGCAAGTCAGGATTAATTTCTGACCAAAATTGATAGGGTTCTGATTTTTTTAAACAGGAAAAATCTATGACAGCTTTCAAGAGATCTTTTAATGAAAGATTTAAAAGTGGAATACTCTGATTTTTTCCTGCAACAAGAACGATGCCATCGATCCCCAAAGGTAATTCAAAAATAGCATGAACCCCTCTCTTCTTGCAGTAAGCAATTTCTTTAGGTGTCATTCGACGGGAGGCCGCCACAAGACTTGGAGAACGGGCATTAATACCTGAGCAAAAAAATTTGATTCCACCACCAGTCCCGGTTGCTTCGATAATTGGGGCTGTGGTATTTTTTTCATAGCCATAACGCTCTGATACAGATGTCAAAAAAGGATACATAGCTGATGAGCCCACAATTCTTAATGGACTGTCTGCCACAGAATTTTTTATATCAAGACACGCAAGGAAAAGAAGAAGAATTTTGATACTTCTTGCAAGGTGAGTCATCCTTGATTACCTTCACACCTGAACCAGGAACAGGATATTGCCTTCTTATGAGTAAATGTCAATACGTTTCAATGCGCTGGAGAAAACAATGACACCAATGATGATCCAATATCACAGTATCAAAGAAGCCCATCCAGATTGCCTTCTTTTTTATCGTATGGGTGATTTTTACGAGCTCTTTTTTGACGACGCGATCATTGCAGCCAAAGCCCTTGATATAACGCTTACAAAACGTGGACAGCATCAAGGCGATGACATCCCCATGTGCGGTGTTCCCTTTCACGCCTGTGAAAACTATCTGGCACGTCTTGTTAAACAAGGACATCGAGTTGCAATTTGTGAACAAACAGAAGATCCGGCAGAAGCAAAAAAAAGAGGGGCAAAATCTGTTGTCAAACGAGAAGTAGTGCGCATTGTAACGCCGGGAACCTTAACAGAAGAGACCCTCCTGGAAGCAAAATCTCATAATTTTTTATGTGCTCTTTTTATCGCAAAAAATAAAAACTCTTTTGGCATTGCCATTGTTGATATTTCAACAGGTCACTTTTTCACAGAAGAAATTCCATTGCTCTCTCTTGCCGCCACATTAACAAGACTCTCGCCCAGTGAAATTATAGTACCTGAAAAACTTCTTCAGTCCCCTGACCTTTTTGATGTTTTTGGAGAATGGAAGAAAAAGCTCCACCCCCTGCCAGGCAGTCGCTTTGATTTTTCCAATGCGCAAAAACGCTTACAGGAAGCCTATCATGTTCAGACACTTGACGGTTTCGCAACCTTCTCAGATAGTGAAGTTACCGCAGCAGGGACGCTTCTGGATTATCTATCCTTAACTCAAAAAGGCCTCATGCCCCGTTTAATGCGCCCCCAAAAGGCCGAATCTTCAAAATATATGCGCCTTGATGCCGCAACCCAGCGTAATTTGGAGCTTACCCGGACCTTGCGCGGCGACCGACAGGGATCGCTTCTATCAGAAATTGACTGCACACTAACACCAAGTGGCGCTCGCCTTTTTACCAGTGATTTATTACGTCCCCTCACAAATATTTCAACCCTGGAAAAGCGTCTGCAACGTCTTGACTATTTTATAGCGCGTCCAGAGACATGTGAGACACTGCGTGCCTTTCTTAAAGTAACGCCTGATCTTGAGCGTGCACTCTCACGTTTGGGCTTAAACCGTGGAGGCCCCAGGGACTTGATGAGTATAAAACTTGCCCTTGAAAGTGCGCACCAGATAGGAGAAGAACTCGAGTCTTTGCAAGATCTCCCCTCTTCCTTATCGTCAACATCTTTCTCTGTCATGAAGCCCTTAACTCAAACCTTGTCAAGTGCCTTGAGTGAAACACTCCCCATGCTCGCACGAGAAGGTGATTTTATTCGTGAGGGATACTTGCCTGCTCTGGATGATCTACGCCATGTTCGGGATCATGGCCGTCAACGTATTCTGGACCTACAAACAACTTATCAGCGTGAGCTTGGAGTTTCATCCCTCAAAATAAAGCACAACAATGTTCTTGGTTATTATGTTGATGTTACGAATACACACAAAGGAAAAGTTGATGATCGCTTTATTCATCGACAAACTTTGGTTAATTCAGCACGATTCACAACCATGGACCTGACTGAGCTTGAACAAGAACTTTCTTCTGCATCTGAAAAGGCATTGGCTCTGGAACTTCGCCTTTTTGATGATTTATCAAAAGATATTCTTGCTCATTTCGAGGATCTGTTAAAACTTGCGCACCATTTAGCACGCCTTGATGTCACTCTTGCCTTAACCCACATAGCTCATAAAAATCACTTTTGCCGCCCTCATATTGATGCATCACGAACTTTTAATATTGTGCAAGGCCGCCATCCAGTTGTCGATGTTTTCTTGCAAAGGCAAGAAAAAAAGTCTTTTATTCCCAATGACTGTTCGTTAAGTCAGGATCAGGATACGTGGCTTTTGACCGGACCCAATATGGCAGGAAAGAGCACCTTTCTCCGACAAAATGCCCTTATCGTTCTTATGGCGCAAATGGGATCCTATGTCCCTGCTCAGTCTGCTCATATAGGCATTGTTGATGCCCTTTTCAGCCGAGTAGGCGCCTCTGATGACCTTGCACGGGGTCAATCTACCTTCATGGTCGAAATGGTTGAAACAGCAGCTATTTTGAATCAAGCGACTGATAGATCTTTTGTAATCCTGGATGAAGTAGGTCGTGGTACATCTACCTATGACGGACTTTCACTGGCCTGGTCCTGCCTTGAATACCTTCATCAGGTTATTGGGTGCCGGACACTTTTTGCAACGCACTATCATGAACTTACACAACTTGAAAGATCTCTTGATCGCCTTGCATGCTATTCAATGAAAGTTCGTGAGTGGAAGGAAAATGTTGTCTTTTTACATGAAGTTATTAAAGGAGCTGCTGACCGCTCTTACGGCATTCATGTCGCACGACTTGCAGGTGTTCCTGCGGCTGTATCACATCGGGCAGAAGAGATCCTTGAGAAACTCGAGAAAAAATCTGAACTAACAAGTCAGAACCAGGTCGTTGACCTTCCTCTCTTCCGAGCGATGAAGGAGGCACCCTCTTCTCCAAAGGCTTTCAACAGTCCAACTGTTAAAGAGGAAGTAAAAGCAGAAAAAGATCCTCCTCTTTCAGGTCTTGAAGAATATTTTAAAAATCTTGATATCGATGATTTAACGCCTCGTCAAGTTCTTCAAAAACTTTATGACATGAAAGATTTTTTGCCCAACTATAATAAAATTAAAAAATTAAACAAGCCTCAGGATTCGTAAGTAAAAGATAATTTTTATTTATCAATATTATTCTTACGTTAACTTTTATCACTTACAAAAAAGAGGCTACTCAACCTAAGTTTAATCATGCTAAAATCAGGCATGAAAACAGATACATCAAAGGATACAGATATCAGGTGCTGGGCAATAATAAAAATCACTCACTCATAAGCGATAATCAGAATCAGCCTCTTAAGAAAAAAAACTTGTTTTCAATTTCCAGTGTTTTTCGTGGATATGTAAAAACAATAAAAGATTTTTTCTCGGACCCGATCACCCGCCCTGCCCCCATTGTATATATTGGCTTTATTGGATGTGTTGTTGTAACAGCTGTTCTTTTTGCCTATTCCAGCTACTATAAATTTTTACATGATCAGGATGAGTTCAAAGTTTCTCTAAAAGAATTTGCTCGTGAGATAAAAGAGCGTAAAGCAGCTTATTTAGGAATTATGGAAGGTCAGGCGGGCCTTTTCCTGTCAGGAGGACAAACCCTTAAAGCAGAAAACTGGCGTAATTATATTGCCAATGTTCTCGACAGCACATTGCATTCTGGTTTTCGCGGGTTTTCTTATATTGAATATGTTAAACAACATGAACTTGCTGCTTTTAAAAAGAAGTTCAAAGAATCTCAGGATAAAGTCCCCTCTCTGGTCTTACAGCCCAACGCAAAAAATTTTGCCATTTCCAAATTTCTTTATAACACGAGTAAACAAAGCAATATCTTTGCAACTTTAAACCTGAACGAAGGCATCGATTTATTTCTGGATAATTCTTATGAAGAAGCTCTTCTTAAAGCAAAAACAAAACGAACAACAACGGGGATCAAGGCAACTCTTGCGTCAAAGGAAACACTTGAAACGTCCCCTAATCTTTTTATCGTTTTTTTACCTGTTTTCAAAAACAACTATCTTTTATCAGCCCAGGAAGATGGTTTCCTTGGCTGGATTATGGGAATTGTTGATTTTAAATTATTTATTCAGGGAGTCATTCCAGAGAGTCTTGGCGCTCGTATTTGGGATCATGGAAAGATCGTTTTTGATTCCATTCCTAAAGGCCAGAAGAGTTTTCTTGAGTATAAAAAAGAAATAGAAATTCTCGATTACACCTGGACTATTCTCCTGCAACCCAAAGGACAGGAAGAATATCTTTTTTATAAATTATCTTCCTACCTTATTCCTGTAATCGGCCTATTGTTAAGCTTTTCCGTTTCTGTTGTTTTATGGTCCCAGACAACAACACGTCGTCGCGCCCAGGCGATGGCAGATAAAATGAGTATTGATTTACGCGCAAGCGAATATAAAAATCGAACGATTATTGAAAACGTTCCGGGTGCTATTTTCAGATCTTCCTCGAATCTTAACTGGCAGATGGAGTTTATGAGTGATGCGATCCTGGAAATTTCAGGCTATTCAGCAGACGATTTTACAACAAATAAAAAATCACTTTCAGACATTCTGTTTGAAGAAGATATTTGTCAGGTTGAAGAAGCTGTAGGATTCACACCGATCCTGGGCCACACCTATGATGTTGAATATCGCATTCGACATGCTGATGGTCGCCTTCGTTGGGTTTCGGAACGAGGTCGTGTTATTACAAACAATGAAACAGGTCTTCCCTATTTGATGGGAACAATCTTTGATATTACTGACCGAAAAAGTAAGGAAGCTGATCTAAGAAGCCTAACGGCAGCCCTTCAAAATGCGGTTGAAGGAATTGCCTTTATTAACTCTGACTTTGACTATGAGCGAGTCAACGAGGCTTATCACTCTATTTTTGGAACCAGGGATGAAAATCTTATTGGGAGCAACTGGTTTGAAGGCCTGCTCCCTGAAGATCAGAAAAAAGCAAGGCGTCTTTGTTATGATCAACGTTTTGAAGAACGTGTCGCTTTACAGGCAAGGGTTAATAAATCAGATGGCTCGATTATTCATATTCACGCTGTTTTTGTTCCTTCTGTAAATGATTCTGAAGAAATAAATGGATATTATTGTTTTGTAAGGGATCTAACAGAACGTATTCAGAAAGAAGAAGCCCTTGCTTTTGCTGTTGAAGAAGCCAGGCAAGCCAATCAAACCAAATCTGAATTCCTTGCAACAATGAGCCACGAACTTCGAACCCCTTTAAATGCTATTATTGGATACAGTGAAATCCTGATGGAAGAAGCCGAGGATGAGTCTCTGGAGGAAATGAGCGAGGACCTGAAAAAAATTAATACAGCGGGACGGCATCTTTTGGAACTTATCAACGATATTTTGGATGTTTCCAAACTGGAGGCAGGCAAAATGACTATTCACCTGGAAAAATTTGATATTTATACTGTTGTCAAAAATATTCGTGATTTAATGATTCCAACTGTTTCCAAGAATAATAATAAACTTATTCTTGATTGTGATGACAAGATTGGAGATATGTACTCTGATTTCACCAAAGTTCGCCAGGCTTTATTTAACTTAGTCAGCAATGCAGCAAAATTCACAAAAGATGGGACCGTCACAATCCGTGTCAAAGAAGAAAAAGTTGATCGTCGCGAATTTATTACCTTCGACATTGAAGACAGTGGTTGCGGTATTTCCAGGGAACAACTAAAAAAACTCTTTCAGCCCTTTACGCAAGCTGATTCCTCAACAACACGCAAATACGGTGGAACAGGGCTTGGCTTAACTATCACCCAGCGCTTTTGCAAAATGCTTGAAGGAGACGTTAAGGTTTCCAGTGAACATGGAAAAGGGTCAACTTTTACAATTCTGTTGCCCCGCATTACACGCCATGATCTGGCTGAAAAACTTGAAAAAGAACAGAATAAAAAAGATTCAAATCAAAAAAAAGCCATTTGATTTAAGAAAAAAATATTTTTTTGGGACTTCATTGATAATGGGGATCAGGTATGGAATTCCTTATATCTGATACTCCCTACTCTTCCAACACAATAGAAATATATCAAGAACTGATTATTTTTCTCGAGGAAAATATATGGGAAGAGCTTGTTTTTGGATGAGAAAAATATGAAAAGTTCTTGAACGAACAGCAATAAAAAAGGACCTTATGGTCCTTTCACTTTTTTTTACAGAGAAGCAATATTAGAAAAAAACTAAATTTTAGTTATCCTGCCTGAAATTCAGGGCCACAACATACATTTCCGGTGATTCCTTACGGCTCGCCGGAGGTTTATGATGTTTAATAATTTCAAAATCACGCTTTAAATTCTCAAGCAGAGTGCTATCAGCCCCTCCTTGAAAAACCTTTGCAATAAAAACGCCTCCTTTTTTAAGAACACTACGAGCAAAGGTATAAGCCGATTCGGCGAGGGCAATTGTTCGTATATGATCCGTATTGCTGTGTCCCGTTGTCACTGCTGCCATATCGCTCATTACAACATCAGCACCGTCTTTAAAACGCGTTTTAAAAGAATTGTAAATGGCAGAATCTAAAAAATCACCCTCAACAAAATCTGCACCTGGTATGGGATCAATTGGTAAAAGATCAATCCCGATAACAGGTGTTTTATTTTTCAGGCGTTGAAGAGCCACCTGAGTCCACCCTCCAGGGGCAGCTCCCAAATCAACAACAACTTTTCCGGGTCTTAAAAACTTGTACTTATCATCCAGCTGTTCCAGTTTAAAGGCCGCCCGTGATCGATAGCCCAATGCTCTGGCTTCATAAACATAAGGGTCATTCAGTTGACGCTGAAGCCAGCGTTGAGAAGAGTTCTTGCGTCCACGTGCGGTTTTTACCTTGACAGTTTTAGGACGCAATGCAGGTCGATCTGTACGAGGTTGGCGTCGTCGTTCCATTAAGATTCTCCTCGCAGCCCAAGATCAGACTTTTCCAAATAGTTCTCATAAAGTTTGTCGACTAAACCATCTCGAACACCACGATCGGCTACCGTGAGCTTGCCAATGGGCCATGCTTTTGCCAGTCCTTCGAAAATTGCCATTCCCCCCAAAACAAGGTCTGCCCGATCAGGCCCAATACAAGGATGTTGAGCCCGCTCTTCATAAGACATCATTTGAATTTCCTTAATCACTTTTTCAAAATCGGGAAAGGTTAATATCTGACCATCGATACGATGCTTATCATAATAATGCAAACCAAGGTGAAGAGCAGCAGCTGTCGTTGCCGTCCCTGAACTTCCTATCAGCTGGACTTTATTATGCTTTAAAAGATCTAAAAGATTGTGCGGAGCACTAAATTTTTCCAGAGCATCTGCAATCATAGAAACGACACGAAGATAACTTGTTGCATGGTCTGGCTGTTCAATTTCTGCAATGCTCACAACACCAACAGGCATAGAAAGCCAATCTATAATTTCAGGCAGGCCCTTGTCTTGCTGTTTTAAAAGGACAATTTCTGTACTCCCTCCCCCCACATCAAAAACAATACCGTAGGGAAAAGATGGGTCCAAAAGCGATGTAATCCCTCGAACCGTGAGCCTGGCCTCTTCTTCCTCCGTAATAACTCGAAAATCCAGACCTAGTTTTTCTTTAATACGCTTTAAAAATGGCAAAGAATTTTTTGCTTTACGACACGCTTCAGTCGCAACACATTCAAGAATAACAGGCGAGTAAAGACGCAACCGCTTAGCACTCTGTTCCAAAACATCATAAACACGACTCATAGCCTGGTCTGACATTAAATCTGTTGCTGTAAGTCCTTCGCTAAGCCGTACGATACGAGAAAAAGCCTCAACAGTTATTAATTTACCATTTTCAGGCGTCACTACGAGCAAACGACAACTATTGCTACCAAGATCAATAGCGGCAAAATAAGGTTGTTTTTCTTGCACGTAACCCTCTAAACAAAACATTAATCTCTAATCTGACTTTTTTGTCATAACTTTTGCAAAAGACAAAAATCAAAAAGTTACTCCGTTATAGCACATAAGGATACTTCTTGCATCCTTCGAAGAACTTCTTTTTAGCAGAAAGCCTCCTGGGATATAAGGTCGTTCTAAAAATTTACAAGATATAGTCAGCCGTCTTTTCAAAAAAAGAACGGCTAAAAAAGTAATGGGAAAGACAAGTCCCTTCCCTGGTAACTTTAGAAAGGCCAGGAATCAAGCTGTTACTGATTCTGTAAAAGAAGGAAGTTTGTTCCCGCGAGAGCTCGTCACATAGTCTTTAACATCCGTCATAATGAGGTCTAGCCGATCCGTAAAGAAATGATCTGCACCTTCAATACGACGTTCCGTAATCTCAATATTTCTTTGCTGGGATAGTCTCTCTGCTAATTGAGTTACAGAATCCTTGTCTACAATCAGATCCTGGTCTCCCTGCAACATCAAACCTGAAACAGGGCAAGGAGCAAGAAAGGTAAAGTCATACATATTGGCAGGAGGACTCACAGAAATAAAGCCTTCTATTTCAGGCCGACGCATCAAAAGTTGCATTGATATCCAGGCTCCAAAAGAGAATCCTGCAACCCAACAGGCCGGAGCATTTGGATTATAGGTTTGAAGCCAATCCATAACAGTCGCCGCGTCGCTTAACTCTCCTTCGCCCTGACCAAAACGACCTTCAGATTTTCCAACACCCCTGAAATTAAAGCGCATCGTATTGAAGCCCATATCAACAAAGCTGCGATAGAGAGCATAAGTGACCTTGTTATTCATATCTCCACCGTGCTCTGGGTGCGGATGCAGTACAAGCGCGACAGGAGCATTAGGTGTTTTATGATGGTAATAGCGCCCTTCAAGACGCCCTTCCGGACCGTTAATAATGACTTCGGCCATAAAGATCTTCTCCTTAAACAATAACGTGACTTGACTTTTAGCAAATCAGGTAAAAAGGTCAAGTTTTTAGATACAGATTAAGAATTTAATACAAAATTCCTAAGGAATCCTTATCAAAAAGATAGAAAAATATTAAAAATCCAGGGATACTTTGAAAGGGAAAAAGTTGTCATTTAAATATCGTATATTATTTATTTTTTCAATTGTCAAAAAATATATATTGTGCTCTGATTTCTTTAGTGATAAATCAATAAATAATATTTTCTAATCCCTAATGCATTTTTTGCATCCCAAAATTATAGTGAAACATCATGTCAATTTTTAAAACTTTGTTGTTTATATTTTTCTTGACTCTATCACTCCAACAAACAAATGCCTCCCATGATGAAAATGCCGATGAGGCGTACTATGATATTTCTTATAGACGACTCTTTTTCCCACCAAACTCTTTCCACCATGATCAAGAAGATTCTCGGTCTTTTTCTTCTTTAGAGAAATCTTTTTTTGAATATACCTTCAAAGATTTTTTTATCGAAGAAACGAAAGTCAATATTGAAAAGTCAAAAAATTTTCTTCCGTTACTTCGATTTATAGAAGATTCTAGTAACGTCGAACACTTGAAAAAAGCCTATTACGGATTTCAATTTTTGAAATCAATAATGCCTAATGAATTCTTACCATCATACTATCTGGGACTTTTTCACGAAGAAGGTTTAATAGGAAAACCTAATTTTGAGCGTGCCGTTAAATATTATGAATGTGCTCTTAGAAAGCATTATGATTATCATCTGACCCTACATGGGGGCGATGATAGAATAATGTTCTGTCAGTTTCGTCTTGCAAAACTCTATAAAAACGGTCAAGGAACTGAAAAAAGCCCTGAAACAGCGAGGATTTTATTTCAGGCCGCTTTAACAAGCACTGAAAGCTATATCAAAAAAACGAAGAAAAAACCTAAAGATTTTCTTGTCGAAGAAGCCATTATATACTATGGAAAAAATAAATAGAGAACATGACGAACTATCACTAGATCACTCTGTATCTGAAAAGAAGTAATATGAAAATGTTTATAATCTTTTTCTTAAAAATAAAGAACAACCAACACCTGAATTTATACAACAAATCTATCTCCCTTTTTGGCCATTGAGCAAAAAGCACCAGGAAGTCAGGTTCTAATCAATCAAATGATGACACTGCTCACATTTTGTGCAAATTAGAAGAACCTGTCTGTTCAAAAACAAGAGAAAAAGTACCAATAAAGATTTAAGCCTTCCTGGCTTTCTTTTTTCCCTGGCATCTTTTTGAACAATACTTAACCTGGTCCCAAAAGTTCTTCCATTTTTTCTTCCAGGTAAAGGGCAATCACAAACAAGGCAGGTCTTTGAGGGAAGATGATGTTTTATCACAGCTGTTATTCCAGCATTTTATTTGTAAAGACGTTCTGTAGACCTATTTATATAGTTATGTTTTGCGGCTCGTCCTGCCACGCGCTGACGCCAAAGACGAAAACTGCTCGCTTTCAGACTTTGGCGCATCAGACGTATAACTTCTTTTTCTGAAAGCCCTGTGAGTGTTTCAATATCATTAAATGATGTTTTATCACACCACGCCATTTCTATAATTTCACTTGCTCTGGAAAGGTTCTCCACCCTTATTACCCTCTTTTCAAGAAATAAAATGATTGTGCTGGTCTGAAGTTCATTTTTTCTTTTTTCCGGATTTTTTCTTTTTTTTCTCTTCTTTGGAATAATTTTCAAGCTTTTTTTTCATTTTCTTAAATTGCAGATCTTCAATTTTTACCCCTTTTATAACCATCTGACGATACTCATCAAGAGTTCCCTCAAAGCGTTTTACTGTCCCCGCCTCCACAAGCCACAAGCGATCAGCCGTCATTTCAAGAAGGTGCCAGTCATGGCTGATTAAAACAACGGCCCCTCCAAAAGCATTAATTGCAAAAATCAGGGATTCCCGCGTTTCCAGGTCCAGGTGGTTGGTTGGCTCATCAAGAAGAATAATTTGTGGTTCTTCAAAAGAGATCAATGCAAAATTAAGTCGGGCTTTTTCACCCCCTGATAATTTTTCAACCGGAACATCTGACTTTTCTTTTGTAAAACCAAAGCGCCCAAGACGCGCCCGAACCTTTGTTTCAATAGCTCCTTTCATTGCTGTTGCCATATGTTCATAGGCCGTTTCATGAGGAATCAGGGCTTCTAGTTGATGCTGATGGTAATATCCTACACGAAGACGATTAGATCGATGAATAGTTCCGGATAAGGGTTGAATCATACCGGCTAAAAGCTTTGCAAAAGTGCTTTTTCCATTACCATTCGCCCCTAGAAGAGCAATACGATCTTCTGAATCCAAACGTTGATTAAGGCCCTTTAAAACAACATTGTCACCATATCCCGCCTGGACATTATCCAGGGTAATGAGAGGAGGTGCAAGATGTTCTGGATCGGGGAAATGAAGTGAAATCAAAGGGTCTTCCTCGCTGGTTGATAGAGGTTCAAAACGCTCCAACATTTTAATACGAGACTGCACTTGCCGTGCTTTGGAAGACTTTGCCCGAAAACGGTCAATAAAAGATTGCATATGAGCCGCCTGGGCCTCCTGTTTTTTACGTTCTGCTTCAATCCCTGCCAATCTTTCCCTGCGCGTCTTTTCAAAAAAATCAAAATTACCATTATAAAAAGAAAGAGTCTGTTGATCGAGGTGATAAATACGATCAACAACTGCATTTAAAAAGTTCCGGTCATGGCTGATCATTAAAAGTGTACGAGGGTATTTTTTTAAAAAATTTTCAAGCCAGGCCGCCGCTTCCAGGTCAAGGTGGTTGGTTGGCTCGTCAAGCAGTAAAAGATCAGGCTCCAGAAAAAGGGCCGCGGCAAGGGCAACGCGCATGCGCCAACCTCCGGAATAGCTTGACAAAGGCCTGGACTGTGCACTTTCATTAAATCCAAGACCTGCTAATATTTTTGAGGCTTTAGACGGAGCTTCATAAGCATTAATCTCATCAAGGCGCGCAAAAATTTCTGCGATCCGATCAGGGGCTGAAACCGTCTCAGCCTCTTTAAGAAGACTGTCTCTTTCTTTATGACTTTTTAAGACAAAGTCAATAACACTTAAGTCTGTGTCTTTAATTTCTTGCGCCACAATCCCGAGACGAGCATCTTTTTGTAACGTAACATCTCCTCCATCACATTGAACCTGTCCCATAATCAATTTAAATAAAGATGTTTTACCGACACCATTTCGACCAACGATTGCGGCGCGGTGCCCCTTGGGTAAATGTGCAGACGCATTGGAAATAAGAGTGCGACCCGCAATACGATACGTTAAATTCTTGATATGTAACATGATCAAAACTCAGATCTTTAAAGATCTCTTTTTTCTCTTAATGACCCCAGGAAGTCAATTGAAAATTACTTCCTGGTCATTTTGATAGATTTATTTTTTCTTAAATATGCCTAAAAGATGTGCTAGGGTATCCTTGAAAATGGGGAGTTTCTTGATGCTATATCTAACACGCCGTCCCGGAGAATCAGTTATTATTAACGATACAATCAAAGTAACTTTTGTCGAACAAAAAGGGCGCCATGCAAAATTACTCTTTGAATATCCGGAAGGGACAACTGTCTACCGACAAGAACTACACGAACGTATTTTAACAGAGAATAAAAAGGCTGCAAACACATCACGCCTCCTGGATGAGGGACTTTTATGAGTCACAATCCTGATTTTTGTGAAAAACTCTCTGAGGTTGAAAGAAGTCTTGAAGCATTTTTAAGTGATTTCAATGCGGGAAAAGTCAGTGATTTTTCGATTCTTTATGACCAAGTCTACACTTTGTTACAAAATACAGACAAAGAAAAACTTGCAGAGCAAGATCTGGAGCACCTTAAAAAACTTGGCAATCATCTTGAAGAAATAACATCCCGCGTTCAACAAGAAATGAGAACTCTTCAAAAAGATATCTCCAAAAACAACCATCATAGAAAAGGCTTGCAAGCATACGCCAGACAAACTTTTACACGAGGAGATTAAATGGATTTTTCTTTCTTTGACCAGTATAGCAGCTACTTCCTGGGCCTTGGAGCTGTTCTGATTCTTATAGGAGCTTTGACGTGGATTCTTCAAAAATTGAACCTTTTTGGAACAAGAACAGCTGACAGGGCCAGTCAAGCCTCCCTTAAACTTTTATCTTCTCTTCAGCTTGACCCCAAACGCCGGATTGTTGCCGTTGAATTCAATCGCCGGAAACACCTGATTCTTCTGGGAAACACCACAGAGCTTTTAATTGAAAGCGAAGATTTAACAACTTTAACGGGTCTCTATAACTCAGAGAAGACACAGCATCCTGACACTCAGTTGTCGTCACAAAAGCGGCCTTCAGCATCATCTGCCACACACTATACAGCTGCCCAGAAAAACGCTTCTTATACGAGAAAAGAGCCTCCCCTGAAAGCAACGCAAGATCAAGGTTCTGCCCAAAAGACTCAAAATCTTCCTCCGTTACCACGGGAATTAAGATCCTGATGCACACAGAAAACTCACAAAAAATTAAATGCCCGGGCTTATTTTTTGCCTTTTTTATCACTGGCACTACAATATTTACGGAACCTTCTTTTGCTCAGTCTATTTCTCTCGATATGGGTAATCAGGGAGGTGGGTTTGCAAGTCACATGCTCCAGATGGTTTTAATTCTGACGGTTTTGACTCTGGCCCCTTCTATTTTAATGATGATGACTTCCTTTACACGCATTGTCGTTGTTTTTTCATTTTTAAGAAGTGCACTAGGACTTCAACAATCCCCCCCTAATACAGTTTTTGTAAGTTTAGCCCTTTTTCTGACAGCCTTTATTATGGCACCGACCCTTGAAAAAGCCTATGATGAGGGATTTAAGCCTTACATGGAAGAACGTATTGCAGAAGATGAAGCTTTTGAAAAATCCACTGCCCCCCTTAAAACTTTTATGCTATCGCATGTGCGAGAAGCTGATCTTGAACTTTTTTTGGAAATTGCCAAAATCAAAGAATTAAAAACTCCGGATGAAACTCCCTTAAAAGCCTTAATCCCTGCTTTTATGATCAGCGAATTAAGACGTGCCTTTGAAATTGGCTTCCTGATTTTTCTACCCTTTTTGATTATTGATATGGTTGTTGCTTCTATCTTGATGTCTATGGGTATGATGATGCTTCCTCCAATGATGATTTCCCTTCCATTTAAAATTATCTTTTTTGTTTTGGTAGATGGGTGGAACTTAATCGCAGGAAGCCTTGTTAAAGGATTTGGCTGAGGCTCGCTTTCCTGAATAATTTTACCCGACCCTAAATAACCTTTTTATTTCAGCATGTCAGAAAGATAACACCCTTACTTAGCCATTAACGAGGAACAAGTCGAGAAAAAAAATCCAGCACCCTAAAAGCTTGCGCATCTGCTTCCCCAGGCTCGATGTTCTCGCTCTGAGTGATAGATAATGAATGTACCCATTCCCATTAACAGTGTCATAAAAATAACGCGCTCTGGATGGCAAGAAATAAAGACATATCCTTACGATGATAGCCTCAGATTCTGGATAGCAAGCAAGTAAAAGTGTTTTCAGGCCCTTTAAGACCCATGGAAAAAATCGTAAATTTGTTGCGCAAGGGCTGCACTAATTCCCCTGACAGTTTTCAAATCCTGCACACCAGCAGCCTCAATAGCCCTGGCAGATCCAAAATGTTGCAGTAGAGATTTTTTACGATGAGCCCCCACACCAGGAATATCGTTTAAAACGGAAGCCGTAATGCTCTTTGCACGTTGCTCTCGATGGGCTCCAATCGCAAATCGGTGCGCTTCGTCTCGAAGACGCTGAATAAAATGTAACAGGCTTTGCCGATCTTGCAGGCTAAATGCTTTTTGGCCTGGCCTGTAAAACTCTTCCTTTCCCGCATGACGATCGGGACCTTTTGCAACAGCTAATAAAGGAATATCAATTTCTAACTGCTGAAAAGTATCCATCACGACAGATAGTTGACCTGCTCCCCCATCCAGAATAATAAGATCAGGTAAAGGATTTTCTTCGTTTTTATGAGCAAGGGATCCCGTAAATCGTCTGGAAAGAACTTCTCGCATCATGGCGTAATCATCCCCGGAAGCCTGCCGGGAACGTATTTTAAATTTACGATATGATTTCTTATCAAATCCCTCGATTGTTGCCACAATCATGGCCCCAACATTGTAACTCCCTTGAATATGGCTATTATCATAGACTTCAACACGGTTAAGAGGGTCCTCAAGCCCGCAAATCTCCGCAAGTTCCTTTAGATGTGTGCCCTGGGTAGTTCGATGGCTTAATTTTCGTACAAGAGCGTCTCTCGCATTTTCTGCAACCCTTTCGACAATGGCTTTTTTCTCGCCTTTTTGAGGCACAATAATTTTTACGGCTCTCTCTGATTTTTGAGAAAAGGCAGACATCAGTTCTTGCCTAGCAGAAGGCATAACATTCAAGTATATCTCAGGGGGAGGATCTTTATCTTCATAAAAAATAGCCAGAAATGTTGCAAAATCTTCTAGAAATGTTGCTTGCTCAAATCGTTCAGGAAAAAGCGCCGCGCTACCATAATGATGCCCGGATCGATAGAAAAAAACCTGAACACAAGTCATACCACCTTGTTGTGTGATCGCTATAACATCTGCATCATATAAAGAGGCGGCATTAACTGTTTGTTGTCTTTGCAAAACCGTCAAGGCCTGAATCTGATCTCTTAAAGTTGCAGCCTGCTCATATCGTTTTTCCCGACTTGCCTGTTCCATTTCTACTGACAAAGACTCTTGCACCTGGGCTGTTTTTCCTTTCAGGAAAGCAATAGCCTGAGAAGCCTGTTTTTTGTAGTCTTTTTCTGAAACCTTGTGAACACAGGGTGCACTACAGCGCTTGATATGATATTCAAGGCAAGGCCTTTGACGCATGGCAAAGAAACTATCTGTACAGGAACGTAATTTGAAAAGTTTGTGCAAGGTAGATAAAGAATGATTAACAGCGTGAGTTGACGCAAAAGGACCAAAATATGTGTCTTTTTTATTACGTTTTCCCCGGTATTTCATGAGTCTGGGATAATCATGGTCTGTCAAAACAAGATATGAGAAAAATTTGTCATCTTTGAGAAGAATATTATAGCGAGGTTTTAGCTTTTTAATCAGATTTGCTTCAAGAAGAAGAGCTTCTATTTCAGTGTGCGTCGTTACAAATTCCATAAAAAGTGTTTCTGATACCATGCGTTGATGTCGAATGGTAAGACGCGAGATTTGAGTGTAACTATGGACCCTCTTGCGCAAGGATTTTGATTTCCCTACATAAAGGACTGCCCCCCCCTGCCCCAACATCCGATAAACACCTGGCGTTTCCGGAAGAGTTTTGACATAAGAAGAGATGATCCGAATACCACGTTCAAGAGAGGTGGAAAGAGGCGTTGTCTCTAAAGGAGGGGTTTCCAAGTCCTGATCCTACGATCGATAAATATCAATCATATCCGACAAGAGCTGAAGAGCTTCTGCCCGAGGCCTTTGAAAAGCATTGCGTCCCATGATAGAACCATGCCCTCCCCCTTTCTTGATCGCTCTTGCGTCATTTAAAACACTCTCTCGATCTTTGGCCTCCCCTCCTGAAAAAATAAGAAGTCGGCGGCCATTAAAAGCGCATTGGCGGATATGAGCAACACGCTCTGCCAGATCAGAGAAGTCTGTTTTATAAGCTGAATATTCTCTCTTTGAAGCGTCATATTCCACAGTATCAGAAGGAAGCTTGACCTTGATAATGTGAGCCCCAAGTAAAGCTGCCATATGGGTTGCATAGGCCACAACATCCAGGGCTGTCTCCCCTGCTTTCGAAATATTTCCTCGAGGGTATGACCAAATAACAACCGCAAGACCACGTGACCTGGCTTCACCTGATAAAGATTGAATTTCTTCAAAAAGATCATATGTCTTATCAGACCCTGGATAAATTGTAAAACCAATAGCAGAACATCCAAGTCGCAAGGCGTCATTGACACTGGCAGTAATAGCCTGGTCTGATTCCAAAGGTGTACTACCAAGACGCGTCATCGTATTACCGCTATTCATTTTTAAAATTGTCGGGATAGCGCCAGCAAAAGTATCTGCACCCGCCTCCAGCATTCCAAGAGGTGCTGCATAGCCAGATAATCCAGCCTCTATTGCAAGTGAATAGTGATAATGTGGATCAAAAGCTTCTGGATTCGTTGAAAAGCTTCTAACAGGACCATGTTCAAAGCCCTGATCAACTGGATAAATTAAAAGCTTCCCTGTATTGGCAAGCTTCCCCTGAGTCAGAAAAGAGGCAATATTGCGTTTCACACCCGGTGAATCACCTTCATACCATGATAAAATTTCTCTTGTCGTTTCGCAGAGGTACATAGGCTTTAATCCCAATTATTTTTATAAGTCACACTAGCCGTGTTAGCTGACTTTTCAAATAATTTCAATTAGGGAATATAAAAGCATTTTAAAAAAAACACCTAAAACTCTAAAAATTAACAAAAATGTTACCTTTTTAAGGCAATCTATAAATTGAAATGACCTTTTACAGAGGATCCATTTTGTATCTTCAATATTTCTGATAGACTGAGATACAAATAACCTAGGGAGAATCAAAGAATGCCTGAACCAACCAAAAAGAGACAGAATAAAATTCCACCTGCTAAGAAAAAGATTGTTGTCGCCTTACAGGGAGGAGGATCACACGGAGCCTACACCTGGGGTGTTCTTGATGCAATTCTGGAAGACGACCGTATTGAAATTGAGGGGTTAAGTGGTACAAGTGCCGGCGGTATGAATGCAACAGCCACGGCTCAGGGAATCGTTAAGGGAGGCAATAATGAGGCCCGTAAAGTTTTGGCTAATCTGTGGGGATTGATTGGCGAGCAGGGGAAAAAAAGCCCTATTAAACCGAACTATTTTGATAAACTAACCAAAAACTTCAGTATCTCAAATTCTCCTGCCTATAAAATGATGCAGTTTATGACGAGTTTTCTCTCTCCCTATCAACTCAATCCATCAGGCAAACATCCCCTTCAACCTGTCATCGATGAGCTTTTTGATTTTGAGGCACTAAAGAAAACAGAGCTGGTTAAATTATTTTTATGTGCCACCCACGTAGCAACAGGAAAACTTAAAATTTTTTCAGGAAAAGAACTATGTCGCGAATCAGTGTTAGCATCAGCCTGTGTCCCAACACTTTTTCAAGCCATTGAAGTCGATGGAGAGCTCTACTGGGATGGAGGATTTATCGGAAACCCCGCCATTTATCCACTGATTTATAATTGTGAAACACCTGATGTCCTTGTCGTTCAAATTCGTCGTGTTCATGATCCAAAAATCCCAACAACTGTTCACGATATTAATAATCGTCTAGGGGAAATCACACAAAATGCCTGCCTAACCCGAGAAATGCGATCTATCGCTTTTATCAGTAAATTGATTGACGATGAGATTATTGGCAAGGATAAGATGAAACGTCTTCATATGCACATGATCAGAGATGATCAATTTTTTGGTGGTATCGACCGTGCGAGTGGTTTCTGTTCAGATCCTGATTTCCTGGATTATTTGTTCAAGGCAGGACGCCGTGCAGGACGTCAGTGGCTCCGAACGAACTTTGACAATATCGGTGTTCAATCAACAGCTCATATTGATGAAGATTTTGTCTAGTGAAGAGATAAAATGCCATAAGGGATATGGGGGCAATCGCCCCCTTTTTCTTGAATACTTTCTTAAAAAAACGATAAAAATTGTCATTGATTTTTTTCATTATTAGAGTACTTTGAAGAAGCTTTTACGAGATAAACACGATGTCACATTCTTCACTTATACAAAATTTTTGTACCCGTCTTGAAACTGAATCGATTGATTATGTTGATTTCCGTTTTACGGACTCCCTGGGGATCTGGCACCATATGACCTTTCATCGAGATGCTGTCACTCCTTCTCTGCTGGAAGAAGGCATTATGTTTGACGGCTCTTCTATCAAAGGCTGGAAAAGTATTGAAGACTCTGACATGGTTCTGATGCCCGACCTGAAGACGGCCTTGCGCGATCCCTTCTCGGAGTTTAAGACCCTCGTCGTATCCGGAGATGTCTTAACTCCTATTAATAAAACTGGATATAATCGTGACCCGAGAACTATTGCCCGTAAAGCGGATCTTTATATGCGTGAGACAGGTATTGCAGACACAGCATATTTTGGCCCCGAGCCAGAATATTTTGTCTTTGATGAAGTACATTTTGAATCTGAATCAACTTATGCGTTTTACCATTTAAATTCTCGTGAAAGTTCTTGCCTTAATAACCCCCTTTTCAGTCAGGTTTCTCCTCTTCGTTATCATCAGGGGCACCGTCTGAATCACGGCAGTGGATACTGTCCTGTAAGCCCAGGAGACACTCTGGCGGACCTTAGAAGTGTCACCCTCGATAACCTTCGTCAATGCGGCATAAAAGTTTTAAAACATCATCATGAGGTAGCCCCTTCCCAACATGAACTTGGCTTTGAGTATGACACTTTGCTCAACATGGGTGACACACTTCAACTCTACAAATATATTGTCCATAATACGGCTCAACACTCAGGTAAATCCGCAACATTTATGCCCAAACCTATTGCAGGCGATAATGGATCCGGGATGCATGTTCACCAATCGTTGTGGAAAGATGGCATCCCCCTCTTTTATGGCAAGGAGTATAATAACCTATCCGAAACAGCTCTTCACTATATTGGTGGTATTTTAACACATGCAAAAGCTTTAAATGCTTTTACGAATCCCACAACCAATAGCTATAAACGCCTTGTTCCCGGATATGAAGCTCCGGTTTATTTAGCCTATTCTGCCCGGAATCGTTCTGCCGCCATTCGCATTCCTCATTCTGTTGGTGAGAAGGCAAAACGCATAGAAGTGCGTTTTCCGGATCCCATGGCAAACCCCTATCTTGCCCTTTCAGCTATGTTAATGGCTGGGCTGGACGGGATTCAACGCCGTCTTGACCCTGGAAAAGCCATGGAAAAAAATCTTTACGAAGAAGAATCAACAAGCCTTTCTCATATGTCAGAATCATTGACAGAAGCCCTTGCCTGCCTTGAAAAAGACCATGAATTCTTAACCGCTGGCAACGTTTTTGATCAAGACCAGATTAAAGCCTATATCGCTTTGAAACGAGACGAAGTTTCAGAAATTAACCTGGGACCAAGCCCGGCAGAATTCAAAAAATATTTTAGTTTCTAGGTAAACAGATGTTTTTTTATCTGACTTTGTAAAAACACTTTGCTTTATTTTTCCAACAAATAAGTGACAAAAATAAAGCACTATAGTTCTTACCTTCTCATAAATTGGTGAACTAACCACGTTTTCAGGAATGGAACATAATGAATCATCTTAAAAATGCCAGTAAGAAATCCTTTAACAAAGGGATTCGTTGATGAAATAAGACGGCGCATTCTTTCCATAAAATCAGCTGTTATTCTAGCCTCTTTTTGTCTTGAGTTATTATATCCTGCAAAATGGCCTGTTTTAAACCTTTGAGCCAACTCAAAGGCATCTTGCATAGCCAGGTTCATCCCTCGCCCACCGAGGGGAGTGTGGATATGGGCAGCATCACCAGCCAGAAAAACATTTTTAACCTGAAAATGGTCAACTCTTCGAACGCCAACATTAAAAGTACTTTGAAGATTAATTTTTGAAATATTAATGTTTAGAGGAAAAGCCCTTAGGGCGTCTCTTTTACTGGAAAAAAATCGATGCACTTTATCAATAACACGCGGCATCTTCCCCTGACGAGCAAGCATAAGCGCAATCGTTAGCCCTGTTGGTCCCGCCCCAACGATAAGAATCTTTTTGTTTTTCATCAGGATAGCTTTCTCTATCAAGTGATAAATGATGACATCTTTAAAATCGTCTCTTTATAAAGAACAAAGAAAAATTCTTTAGCCTTATCTACCTGTACGAACTTTCATCATTGCTCGGTTCACTTGGCGAGCAAAAGAAGCAGGAGCAGGAACATTGATAAAAATACGTTTCATGTTTTCTGCATCGGGGAAAATATTTTTATTCTGACGTATATCAGGCTTCACAAAAGACAAGGACTCCGAAACGGGATTTGCGAAGTAAGTCTTGTTTGTAAGACGAGCCATAATATCAGGACGGATTAAAAAATTCAAAAAGCGATGAGCATTATCAGGATGAGGAGCATCCACGGGAATAGCAACACTATCAATCCACATAACCGAGCCTTCTTTTGGAATAAAGATCTCAATGTGGTCCATGTTCTTCTGTTCAGACAAAGCCTGTTTCGCCAAATATAAATCACCAATCCAGTGCATAGCCATACATACATTGCCCAACATTAAATCATCTGCAGATCTAACAGAATCCAGTCGTGATATATAGGGGCGCACATCCATAAGGGTAGCAGTGACTTTTTCCAGATCTTCTCGTTTATTGCTATCATGAGGTAGGCCCAGATACAGGTAAATTGGTAAGAAAATATCAGCGGCTTCTTCCAGCAACGTGACACCACAGGAAGAAATTTTTGTCATTTTATCCTTGTCAAGCAAAAGTGACCAACTATCAAGAGGAGTGTCCTTACCAAGACGCTCTTCAAGCTTTTCACGATTAACTCCCAATCCAACGAGTCCCCAAAGTAGGGGCAAAGCATATTTATTATCAGGATCAGATGTTGCAAGCTTCTCAAGAATAGTGGGATCAAGGCCTTTCATATTAGGAAGCTTGTCTTTATCCAGTGGTTTATAAAGGCCCGCGGGAACCTGGCGCGCAAGATAGGGGAACGCACTGGGTCCAACAACATCATAGCCCGTTTTACCTGCCAAAAGGCGTGCCTCAAGAACATCGTTACTATCATACACATCCAAATTGACACGAATTCCTGTTTCCTGCTCAAAGATTTTAAGAACATCTTCCGGAATCATTTGGAACCAATGATAAACATTAAGGATAGGAGGTTCTTTGACTGAATTTTCTGCAAACAGAATTGAAACATTAAAGAATATTAAAAGAGCAAGAAATACGTATGATAGCGATTGGATTTTGTTTCGCATTGTGCGTTCCCTACTCCTCAAAGAAGTAATAATAACGTAAGAACAGTTTTTTCCAAAGGGCAAAATCCAGGTCTTACTGACACTAAGGTGTTATCACAACTTGAATTTGAGCCGCCAAATCATCTACTGTATCAATTGGTTGGGTTGCAGAAACTGACAAGCCTTCGAGGGTTATAACGCCCCCTGTTTGAGCTCCAACAGAAAAATCAAGAACCACGTCTGTTCCATCATCTGTGACTTGCAGTTCCCCTGAAGATTCCAGGTTTTTTAAATCATCAAGCGTTAATGTGCCGCTACTATCCGTATCAATAACATCTTCAAGTTCCAGAACTTGACTCGTTGAAAAATTATTAAGAGTTACATTTCCAAAATTAGTCAGTGTTCCTCCTCCATTGGAAACTTGAATAGAATGGGGAATTGCCGTAACGCCAATGCCAAGATCAGTACTGTCTTCATCAAAAACAAGATAGGTTGCTTCTTCTGTCGTATGATTTACCTCTGCATCATTGACGGTATCTTCCTCCACAAAAATATCCTGAGAAGTCCCGGAAGACCCTCTGCCACGTAAAGCTGCCGCATTAGGCCCGTCGTAACTAGCAAGCGTTCCAATAAAGACTGAACTACCTCCATTATAAACTTGGTCGTAAATAACAGAAAATGTACTATCCCTCACACTGTCACTTGTGATTCCGGCCTCAAAGAGAGTTGAGCCCCAACTTCCTGTTGTTTCTTCAATCGCGATATAGCCGACAGTTTCTTGATTCACAACATCTGCATTTTGAGCGCTCTCATCAGGTTCCAGAGCAAATCTGACCTCATCTTGCGTTGTATCACGTTGACGCGTCTTGAAATATCCTACATTATTGGCATCGGTCTGGATATTCGTCAGGACGACAGGCGCCACAGAAAAATCATGATTAAAGGAAAGTGTTTCAAATCCGGAATCCCGGGTCACCTGATTTGTATCAAAAGTTCCTACTTCAAAAAGAGTTCCATCAGGCAATTGCCACTTCCCTGCCTCCATCACAATATAATTAATGGTCTCTGTTGTATGAATGCCATCCATATTATCAGCTTCTTCAAGGTTAAACTGAAATGAGGTTGAGGTTACATTCCTTACTCTTGCAACAGCAGTATCAGGACCGTTTGTGGTTGAGAGAAAAGCAAAAACAACAGGATTTGTATAACTTTCCGTAAAATTAATTGTTTGAATATTATGATCCGCAGTAACACTGCCAACAGTTGCTTCAAATTGATTTTGCACATTAATTTGAAAATTCTCTGTATATGTCGCACCTTGAGAATCTTCTACTTCAACGGTAATTGAATGCTGGTTTGCCGTTTCATTATCC
>DDGG01000009.1:99583-99805 GCA_002337525.1 Alphaproteobacteria bacterium UBA1908
CCAGAACAGCCCCTGCTTTAACGCGCAAAGTATTTCCAACGATCTCAAATTTATCGCTTGCCCCACCCGTGAGGGTATATGTAAAAGGAGTCCCTGAATCAATATCGGTAGCTGAAAAAGTCCCTACCACATCACCTGCAGTCGCATTTTCTCCAATCGAAGAATTTGAAAGATCGATATCGGTGGGCGCATCATTCAACGGTGTAATCGTCAGGCTCACCG
>DDGG01000028.1:0-20792 GCA_002337525.1 Alphaproteobacteria bacterium UBA1908
TATAGTGTGACCGACAATGAAGGTGGGACGGATACCCAGACGGTGAGCCTGACGATTACGCCGATGAATGATGCACCAAGTGCAGGAGACGACACAGCAACAGTTTCTGAAGACAATAGTGTTGTGATTAATGTTTTAAACAATGATAATGATTCGGATGGCGATTCTCTTTCTATTACTGGGGCGTCAAATCCGGCACATGGCTCGGTTGTTATTAATAATGATAATACGATTACTTATACGCCAGACCCGGATTATAGTGGTGGAGATTCTTTTACCTATACAATTAGTGATGGTAATGGGGGGTTTGATACAGCAATGGTTTCAATGACTGTTTCTCCTGATTCTCCAACAGTTGTTGTTGGCACAAATGGAGATGATTCTGCTATTGTTGGTGGAACAACACCTGATGCTATTTTTGCAGATTCAGGGGGTGATTTTAACAATACCTTTGAATCATACGAAATGGTTTGGTCCCTGGATTATTCGAAAAGTATGGACTGGGGAGTCGCTGATAATTCAAATGCTTCTTTTCCCAACCGGCGTATTGATATTGCGCGAAATGGTTTAAAGGAGCTAGCGGATCAGTTTGTGGATTATGGAGATGATGCAAGAGCAGCAAATGACCCTGTTGATATTTCTGTCTATATGATTATCTGGAACAATAATGTACGTTCGACTGAACTTTTTACTTATAAGGAAACCGCTCCGGGATCAGGGATTTATGATCTTGTTGATACCAATGGGAATACTCTGGATTCCTATTTAAATGGTTTTAGTAATCCTACAGGAGGGACAGATTATAATGATGCTGTTGATGAGGCTTTGGATTATTTTGATAATTCTTCTTTAACAGCTGATAATAAAGCACATTATTTTATTTCAGATGGTGTTCCCAGTAGCCACAATGATGAGGCTCCTGGTGCCTGGGAAGAGTTTACAAATAGAGATGTGGCTTCTTTTGGTATTGGTCTTTTCCTGGATACTCCTGAATTAAATGAAATAGACAACACGGATGATAACGGACAGATTATTGATATCGGAGATGGACCAGGAGAAGCAACTGTTGTTAACCAGCCAGAAGATCTTTCTGCAGCATTAAGTTCAACTCTTGTAGTTCAAACAGGTGAAGATACTGTTGATGCAGGTATCGATTCAGATGTTATTTTTGGAGATATTATTAATACAGAGCATTTACCCGGTGGCACAAATGAGTGGGATTACAATGATCTTGTTGATTACCTTCAGACAACACTTGGACATGCGCCAACGGATGAAGAAATATATGATGAAGTAAGATCTCACCATCTTGACTATGCAGAAGAAGAGGTTGGTGGTCGTGGCTCGGATGATATTTTAAATGGTCATGGCGGTGATGATATTATCCATGGTCAGGGAGGTGATGACATTATCGATGGTGGTGATGGCGCAGATATTCTATATGGGGGAACAGGAAGTGATACCCTTACAGGAGGTATTGGTGATGATGAGTTTGGCTTTAGGACTTTTGATCTTGGAGAAGGCTTTGATACGATTGTAGACTTTAAAACAGTTGAATCTGTTGGAGAAACAGATTCTTTAAACCTTTCAGAGCTACTTTCAGACGTTGGATTTACTTTAGGGGATAATATTGACGATTATGTCAGTGTCCGTGTTTCGGGTGGTGACAGTATTGTGTCATTTGATTCGGCGGGTAATGGTGATGTGGGTGTTGATATTGCCGTTTTATCGTCGGTTACAAGTGGGACTCTCAATATTATTCACGATGCTGGAAGTGAAACAGTACCGGTTGTTTAAAAGTGAGAGATGATTTTCCAAAATGATAGTAATCTCAACATAATACACAATATATCCTTGTCATTGAGAGCGAGCAACGCGAGGTAAGAAACCAGAAAAGAATCAAAACAAAAGCTTTTCTGATTGATAAGAGTTTTTATTTACAAAACAAATTTTAATAGTAAAAGCTGGTTTCAATAAAAAAAGCCCGGAATTAAATCCCGGGCTTTTTCTTTCATGACAGAATGCAAAACTTAATAGCCTTCACGTTCTTGACGCTTACGAAGCAGCTTACGCATACGGCGGAAAGCTTCCGCTTTTTCACGTTTGCGACGTTCAGAAGGTTTTTCAAATGCACGACGCAGTTTCATTTCACGAAACACGCCTTCACGTTGAAGTTTTTTCTTCAAAAGACGCATGGCTTGCTCTACATTATTATCTCGGACATAAATTAACACGAGATCCGTCACTCTCCTTTCTAGGTTGGATTAAAATCTTCTTAACAAAAAAGATTAACTTAACTATTATACTCTAAAATAGACAAATAAGGAAGTTTTTTTGCTCATGTCAATTCATTCCCCTGAAAATCAGGAAAAAATTATGAAAGCTATGCTGACACAAGTGCCCTTTGAAGGATGGACATTGGAGGCTCTTCGCCTGGGTGTTTTAGCGGCTGGTTTTGAAGAAGGAGATGAGTATAGGGCTTTCCAGGGGAATCCCAGGCTTGTTCTCGACGCTTTTTTTTCCTGGACAGACCGACGTATGTTAGAAGAACTTGCATCGTTAAATCTTGAGTCAATGCGCATTCGTGATCGCATTGCGACAGCTATTCTGGTTCGACTGCGTCTTTTAGTCCCTTATAAAGAAGCGGTTCGAAAAACAATATCAACACTTGCCCATCCATCTTATGGTCCCAAGGGTTTTGCTCTTTTGGGGAAAACAGTTAGTGATATGTGGTATGCGGCAGGGGATAAGTCAACAGACTTTAATTATTATACCAAGCGGACGTTGTTGGCCGGTGTTTATATGTCAACGTTATGGGTGTGGCTTGAGGATGTTTCATCAGATTATAGTGCTACAACGACACATCTTCATAAGCGTCTCGATCAGGTTTTAAAAATTCCGAAGATAAAAGGAGAAGCTCGTAAGTTTCTTAATCTGGCATGCCAACTTCCCAAACAAGTTTTTGCAACATTTTTCAAATGATTATTTGGGTTAAAGGGTTCACCGAAAATCTTGCCAGGCCTGTAAGACTCTGCCAATGGTCGTGATCCAGCAAAGACCTCCAAAAGTATAGGCGATGAGACTAAAATAAGCGGGTATAAGACATATAATAACAAGCATAAAGAATGTTTCTGTTCCTTCGCATAATCCTCCTAAATAGTAGAAAGATTTTTTGCCTTGTCGAGTTGTCGTAAGACGTTGTTTTTCGGCGATAATAGCATAGGCAAGAAAAGATGTTATCGGTCCGATGAAGCTGAAAATCAGGAAAAGAGCAGGGAAAGTATTTTCAGGCTGAGCCAGAGCAACGGAAAAAACGAATCCTGCATAAATAATAAAATCGCAACAGATATCCAGGAAACCTCCAAAATCACTGGCACCTTTGGCGCGTGCAATGCCTCCATCCAGACCATCGGAAAGGCGATTAAGGACGAGAAAGAACAAGGCGCTGTAGTAAAATTCTTGCATTATCAGAAAACAGGCAATGAGGCCAAAGCAAAACCCTGTAAGAGTTACACCATTAGGGGTAATACCCTGTTTTGAAAGCCAGATGCCAGCTCTGTTCAGGGGAGGATCTATCAGTGGTCTTAGGTGGGCATCCAGCATATCGAGAATTTTCTTTAAATATCTGTGTTAGAGAAAATATAATAAGTGTAGCGACTTCAAAAAGTCGGGGCAATTGTTTTTCTTGGCTCGATAAAAGGTAAAGATTTCTGTATGATGCGATAAATGCTATTGAAAAAATTTAATGAGTCAAGGGAGAGATCATACTATGTCAAATGAATCAATTGTTATTGTGGCCGCGAAAAGAACA
The DNA here is from genome assembly GCA_002337525.1 of Alphaproteobacteria bacterium UBA1908. Lineage (GTDB taxonomy): Bacteria > Pseudomonadota > Alphaproteobacteria > Caedimonadales > UBA1908 > UBA1908. The sequence goes on from DDGG01000028.1 coordinate 3,812, forward strand.
CCTGTTGGGTCCTTTCAGGGTGTATTATCGCCTTTGACAGCAACAGACCTGGGTGCTGCTGCTGTTGCAGGCGCTGTAGAGGCTTCTGGTCTGTCTAAAGATCAAATTGATGAGGTTATTCTGGGTTGCGTCTTACCAGCAGGTTTGGGGCAGTCTCCTGCACGTCAGGCCCTTATGAAGGCCGGTCTTGACCAGGGAAGCAGTGCTTTAACACTTAATAAAGTGTGTGGTTCCGGGTTGAAGTCGGTGATGCTGGCACACGATCTTTTGAAAGCAAGATCTGTATCAGTTGTTGTCGCTGGTGGTATGGAAAGCATGACAAATGCACCTTATATTCTTCCCAAAGCTCGGGGGGGATATCGTATGGGGCATGGAGAAATTCTGGATCACATGATTTTTGACGGTCTGCAAGATGCCTATAATCCGGGATGTTTGATGGGAGTCTATGCAGAAAAAACTGTTACTCGATGTGGCTTTACACGGGAAGAACAAGATTCTTTCGCAATTAAATCCGGTCAAAAAGCCCTGGCAGCTCTTGACAATAATAGTTTTGATGAAGAAATTGTTCCTGTTAGTGTTAAGTCCCGTAAAGACACCATAACAATAAAATCAGATGAACCCCCAACACGACTTAACTTTGACAAGATACCAGCTCTTCGTCCCGCTTTTTCTAAGGAAGGAACAGTTACTGCCGCAAATTCCAGTTCTATTAGCGATGGAGCGGCAGCTCTTGTTTTAATGTGGGAAGATGAAGCGAAAGATCGTGGCCTTACCCCTTTGGCACGTCTTGTAGGTCATGCTTCTCATTCTCAGGAACCGGAATGGTTTACACTTGCCCCGGTAGGAGCTCTTCAAAAACTTTCTGAAAAGACAGGGTGGGACCTTCAAAAAGATGTGGATTTGTTCGAGATTAATGAAGCCTTTGCAGTAGTAACAATGGCAGCAATCAAAGAACTAAACCTTGATCCAGAACGTGTTAATGTGCGGGGTGGTGCCTGTGCACTGGGCCACCCTATTGGAGCGAGTGGTGCCCGAATCCTGGTCACCCTGTTGCATGCCTTGAAATACCATAACCTTAAAAGAGGTATGGCGACCTTATGCATCGGTGGGGGCGAAGGTGTTGCTGTCGCTGTCGAGGTTTTATAAAAGGACTTTCAATAAAGGAATACTTTAAAACTTCTTCCGGGGGAGTCGCCTTTTGTTGTCGCTGTCCAAAACGATACACTGTTGGGTATCAGGGCTCCCTCTTGTGTTATTGTGAATAGATGGCAGGTCGATATGACAACCTAAAACTTTCAGAACGTGAGGTTTGCAGAAAAGTACTCTAATTTATCTGTATCTGCCATTCTCTTGATTGTTTTGATGTGCTTTCGGGGAACGAAGGGGGAAAACCCCTATGGGCCAGACCCTTTGGTCAAATTATAGGGTTATGTGACGCTTTAGAGGCTACACAGGCAAGAGGAAGAGAAATCTATAGTTCTGTGTCTCTGGATGATGGAATGATGGTTGTAAAGTGTCAGGATTTAGATGGATTAAACCGTAAGCTTCTGTGGGGCTTGACGGTTAGTTTGTTCCCTCATGAGTGAAAATCAATGGTTGCTATAGATGAAGAGCGCTTCCGGGAGTGATATATCTTTCTGAACGTGATCCAAAATAACATGCGTGATGCGCTGGTTCTGGTCTTCAATAATCCATTCCCTTAGTGTCAGAGGAGACTGGTCAAAAACAAGGGTAAGTGTTCCTGCTTCTAAATCATCAGGGCGGGCAACTTTTACAAAGTAATGCGTTCCTGTTGAACCAGTTTCCAGAATACGAGCATCTTTCTTTAAGTTGACGCGGGCCTTTACCAATAATTCAGCAGGGGTTGATTCAAGAGGAATATGCGTTACTTCGTCCAGGTCAGGGTTATGGAAAATTAAAAAATGACCATCTGAAATAATAACCTGATTCACTGGTGGTTTATATTTAAGGCGCATTTTCCCGGGGCGTGATAAAAAGAAGAGTCCTTCATGAACTGTTCCGTCAGGATTCAATTGTTTGAAAGAAGCTTTCAAGGTTGTTAGTTCATTAAGATAAGACTCAATCTGGTTCAGAGGAATAGAAATCTCGTGAACTACTGTTGATTTTGGAAGAGTTTTTGAGTCCCTATGCTTTGGAATGTTTTTTTCAGGTGTTGCTTGTAAACCTTCTTTAGCAATAAATAAAAGGCTGGTTAAAACAAGAGCCTTTACGAAATATGTCAAAATATTTTTTCCTCTTCTGTGCATGAATCAACGTTGTGCCTGGCTATTTATCCTGTTTGCTTTACCAGAACTTCACGCTTACCAACATGATTGGCAGAGCTAATAATGCCTTCGGCTTCCATTTGTTCAATAATACGAGCTGCACGATTATAGCCTATTTGAAGATGGCGTTGAACAAAACTGGTGGATGCTTTTCCTTCTCTCATGACAATTGCAACAGCTTGTTGATAAAGAGCATCCCCTTCCGATGTTTCTGTTTCACCGAAAGTTCCTAAAGGTGTATCCCCGCTTTCATCTGTAACACCTTCAACATAATCAGGAACGCCTTGATTTTTCAAATAAGAGACAACCCGTTCAACTTCTTCATCGCTGACAAAGGGGCCATGGACACGTTGTGTTTTTCCGCCAGCTTCCATATAAAGCATATCTCCACGACCCAGGAGTTGCTCTGCACCTTGTTCCCCTAAAATAGTCCGACTATCAAATTTTGAGGTGACTTGAAAGCTGATTCGTGTTGGGAAGTTAGCTTTAATCGTGCCTGTAATAACATCAACAGAAGGACGTTGAGTTGCCATGATCAAGTGAATTCCTGCTGCCCTCGCCATTTGGGCAAGTCTTTGAACAGCAGCCTCAATTTCTTTACCTGCTACCATCATCAAGTCTGCCATTTCGTCAACAATCACGACGATATAGGGTAGAGGTGTCATATCCAGGGGTTGAGTTTCATAAACAGGTTTCCCGGATTCGGGATCAAATCCTGTGTGGACCTGGCGTGTTAATTCTTCTCCCCGGCTTGTAGCTTCGGCCAGCCGTGCATTATAACCTTCAATATTGCGAACTCCCACGCGTGACATTGCACGGTAACGGTCTTCCATTTCTCGTACAGCCCACTTTAGGGCAACAATAGCTTTTTTAGGATCAGTGACGACTGGTGCCAAAAGATGGGGAATATCATTATAGATGGAAAGCTCCAGCATTTTTGGATCAACCATCAAAAAACGACATTTCTCAGGAGGCAGACGATAGAGTAAAGAAAGAATCATTGTATTAATAGCAACAGATTTACCTGATCCTGTTGTTCCTGCAACAAGTAAGTGAGGCATTCTTGCGAGGTCTGCAATGACTGAGCGTCCTCCAATATCTTTACCCAGGGCTAATGCCAACTTTGAAGACGTATTTTCAAAGCGTTGTTCGCTTAATAATTCTCGTAAGAAAACGGTTTGGCGAACTTTATTGGGCAATTCAATGCCCATGGCATTTTGACCCGGGATAACTGAAACACGAGCAGAAAGAGCGCACATAGATCGAGCAATATCATCTGAAAGGCCTGTGACACGGGAAGATTTTACACCTGGTGCAGGGGTTAGTTCATAAAGGGTTACAACAGGACCCGGGCATACTTTTGTAATATCTCCCCGGACCCCATAATCATCCAGAACGCCGGAAAGTTGTTGGGCGCTTTCTTCCAGGTCTGCATCACTTTGTTTGGTACCACGTTCAACGATAGTTTTTGACAAGAGTTCCATCGATGGTAATTCGTAGTCGTGTGACATTTTGGATAAATCAACAACAGTGTCTTTTGTACCTTCTTTTAAGGAAGTCGCTTTTTTCTCTGTTGCTCTGTTCCAAAAAGTTTTTTTGGACTTTTCTGGTTCCTGAATCTTTTCTGCAGGATTGTCTGCCATCGGGTTTCCAATGCGTTCTATGGGAGCTTTTTCTGTTGAAGAAAGATTAGCAAGATTCTGTTCTCCAGCATTTTCAGAATGTGTGGACATTTTATAGTCTGCAAAAACAGAGCCCCCAATAGGCTCTACACGTTGCTTTGAGTCTGTAGGTGGTCTTGAGGAAAAAGCAAACAGTCCTGACGGGGAAAAAGTTTTTAATAAGATTAAAATTCCTTTAAGAAGAGTAATGATATGGCTTGGAAGAGCTAAAAACTGTTTGAACTGGAAACCACTTGCAAAAATGAATAGGGTGCCTCCACACAGTAACAGGCCCCAGAATGTAACATTTATGGGGAGAGACCCCAGTAAAGATGTTACAAAAGTTTCTAGTTTTACAAAGGCCATCTGGCCAAAGTGTCCCCCAAAAGAAGTCTTTCCCAAAACCATGGCTCCTAAAGGTAAACAAAATAGAGCACTCATTCCTCTTAGGAAAGAAAATGTCATCGATTTTTTTCTGAAAATCAGAAGACTCCACGAGATTAGAAAAAAAGGAATAAGGTAAGTAGACATTCCGAAAGATTGAAGTGTGATATCGGCAAAATAACCACCAGACGATCCTGCCCAATTACTACTGGTGCTTTCTATAGAGGTATTCCAGGAAGGGTCAAAAGCATCATAGCTGAAAAGAGCGGCCATTACCCAACCTGCAAGAGCAAGAAAAAGAATCCCACCAAAAATTTTCAGGGTGGTTTTTAAAGACTCTCTAAGGTCTTGTGGTAGAAAACGTATTTTATTCATGTGTCACTATACTAACAAAAAGATATCCCTATCCTAATCAACACTTATCCAAAAGGCCAGCTTTCTGTCAAAGCCTTTGCAAGAGAGACTTTCTATTATCCCAAAAGAAAATATTTGTTTTAATATCAATAAGTTAAAGTCCACAGAGACCGACGTATTGTCTGATGCCATTCATACTGCGGATATTTCAAATCTTCCTTTTGTTCTCCCAAAGCATTATGAAACAGAATCTGGAAATAAAAAAGGTGATGCCCTTTTTTGTCAGACGATTTCTTTTCAAGGTTTTTTAGTGCGTCAAAGGCTTTCATTAGTTCTTTATCACCACTTTCTTTATCCAGAATAGAGAGGTGAGATCCCTCGCGGTTCAGGAAAGAAAAAGGTTCCTTAAAAAAGAGCATGCTTCCTTCCTGTTTTTCAGGTGATAAAGCCAGGAGGTTCTGAAGCCATTCTGCCTGCGTTATAATAAAAAGGGGCCGGGTTTTTGACCGTGATAGATCTTCAACTGTGTCTTGCGAACTTAATACAGAAGAGTTCTTGCAAGCAAGAAAAAACAGGAGGAAGGTCCCCTTTAAAAATCTTTTCCCAAGAGTCTCAAACTGCACGCTGAGACGCCAGTTGACGCATAACATAATGAAGAATGCCCCCATTTTTATAGTAGGCAAGCTCGTTTAATGTATCGATGCGGCATAAGAGGGGAATCTGTTGGGTCATCCCATCAGAAAAAACGATCTCACAAGAAAGCTGTTTTCCGGGAGAAAGATCGTCTTCAATACCAGTTACTGTAATTTTTTCCTGACCTGTTAAGCCTAACTTTTGACGTGTGGCTCCGTCTTGAAACTCAAGAGGTAGAACCCCCATTCCAATAAGATTCGAACGGTGAATCCGCTCAAAACTTTCTGCAATAACGGCTTTTACCCCCAATAAACGAGTACCCTTTGCAGCCCAATCCCGGGAAGAACCTGTCCCATATTCTCGGCCCGCAATCACAACCAGGGGAGTTTTTGAAGCCTGATAGCGCATTGAGGCTTCAAAAATAGGTAAAATATCTCCCTCTGGAATCAATTTTGTGACACCGCCTGTTATGCCTGGAACCATTTCATTTTGAATGCGAATATTGGCAAAAGTGCCACGCATCATAACTTCATGGTTACCACGTCTGGAGCCGTAGGAATTAAAATCCCGGGGTTCAATGTTATTTTCTTTCAGATAAACTCCTGCGGGGCTTTCAGGCTTGATAGCCCCTGCAGGCGAGATATGATCTGTTGTTGTACTGTCTCCCAATATTGCCAAAATACGAGCTTCAAAAATATTGGAAACATTTGCGGGATTCTGTGTCATTTTCTCGAAAAAAGGAGGTAATTTGACATAGGTACTCGTGGGCTGCCAATCGTAGGTTTCGCCATCAGAGCTTTTTAGATCTGCCCAGAATTGATCTCCTTTAAACACATCAGCATATCTTTCTTTAAACATTTCCGGGGAAAGATTGGACTCAACGCATGCCTGCAAGTCTGCATTTGAAGGCCATAGATCTTTCAGGAAGACAGGGTTTCCCTGAGTGTCCTGACCCAGGGGATCTTTTACCAGGTCAATTTTTAACGATCCCGCAAGAGCATAAGCGACGACTAGCATTGGGGAAGCCAGATAACTGAGCTTGACCTGGGGATGAATACGCCCTTCAAAGTTTCGATTTCCGGAAAGTACAGCGCTTACAGATAAATTATTTTCGTCAATAGCTTTTGAGATTTCAGGATCAAGAGGACCCGAGTTTCCAATACACGTCGTACAACCGTATCCCACGAGGTTAAAACCCAATGCATCCAAATCTTTTTGTAAACCTGCTTTTTCAAGGTAGTCCGTCACAACCTGAGAGCCCGGTGCTAAAGATGTTTTTACCCAGGGTTTAACTGATAACCCTTTTTCGCGGGCTTTTCGTGCTATAAGGCCTGCACCTAACATCACAGAAGGGTTCGAGGTGTTTGTACAGCTTGTGATTGCTGCAATTACGACATCTCCATTTTCCAGGTTAAAGCGATCTTGCCCTCTTGTGACTTGAACTTTTTCTACTTTTGAAGGTGTTCCTTTATCAAGAGCTTCCTGGAGAGATGAAGACGCTTCGCTTAGCAAAACTTTGTCTTGGGGACGTTTGGGGCCTGCCAAAGTAGGAACAACTGTCTCGAGGTTAAGATTCAATGTTTCAGTAAAGACAGGCTCGATAGAGTCGTCTCGCCAGAATCCCTGTGCTTTTGCATAAGCTTTGGCAAGTGCAACCCGTTCAGAGTCGCGTCCTGTAAAGGAAAGGTAACGTATTGTTTCTGCGTCAATTGGGAACATTGCACAAGTTGCCCCGAATTCAGGAGACATATTGCCGATTGTAGCCCGATCAGCAAGAGTCAAGTGTGCCAGGCCATCGCCATAAAATTCAACAAATTTACCAACAACACCCTTGTCTCGTAACATTTTTGTAATTGTTAAAACAAGATCCGTTGCTGTGGATCCTTCCGGTAGCTTGCCCGTCAACTTAAAGCCAACGACATCGGGAATGAGCATAGAGATAGGTTGCCCCAGCATTGCGGCCTCGGCTTCAATGCCTCCAACGCCCCACCCCATAATGCCCAGGCCATTAACCATCGTTGTATGGCTGTCTGTACCCACCAGCGTATCAGGGTATACCCATTCTTTACCCTCTTTTTCCTGTGTCCAGGCAACCTGGCCAAGATATTCAAGGTTCACCTGGTGACAGATGCCTGTTCCCGGAGGAACAACCCGGAAATTATTAAATGCTTTTTGTCCCCATTTTAGAAAAGAATAACGTTCGTCATTTCGATCATACTCAAAAGCAACATTCTTTTTAAAAGAATCAGGCGTTGCATATTGATCGACCATCACCGAATGGTCAATGACAAGATCTACAGGGGCTAAAGGGTTAATTTGAGAGGGTTTTCCACCCAATCCTTGAATGGCCTCTCTCATGGCGGCTAAATCAACAATGGCGGGTACGCCTGTAAAGTCTTGCATTAAAACGCGTGCGGGCTGAAAAGCAATTTCCCGGTCGACATGTTGCTTTTTAAGCCAGGTGACAAAAGCAAGAATGTCTTCTTTTCTGACTGAATCACCATCCTCACGGCGTAACAGGTTTTCAAGGAGGACTTTCATGGCGTAGGGAAGTCTCGTAAGAGGTCCAACCTTGGCTTCAAGTTTTTTTAGACTGGCAAAATGATAGATTTTTCCGCTTATTTCCAAAGTATCCAAAACATCAAATGAATCATGAAATGACTGTGCCATTGGTCCCCCAAAGTTTATATGAATTTATTATGGCCAGAGATTAGCACAGCCTAAATAAGCTGTACAGAAGGCAGCTCTAACCTTCTTAATTTTTTTATAAGGATTATTGTGTATACTAAAAGGAAGGGGTGAGGTGCAGAGGCTAGAAATAATATGATTCAGTCGATAGAGTCTTTTTTGGAAAGCTTTATAAATTCAGGAAAAACGATGGATTTTTCTGCTTCTTATCAGCTTGTTCAAAACCTGGATCATTCTTCTAAAAACCAGCCTTTTCAGACAGCACTAGAGATTTTTTTGAATAGTGAAAAATCTCTACCTCTGTTACAGGAAACGTCACCCTATAGTCCTGTTTATCACATGAATGATCTTATCTCTCCTTTATCACCTTCTTTACTTCCTCTGGAATCTAGTATTAATTTTGGAGGAGATTTTAGTCCTCTTAAGGCTTTTGACAAAAAGGATATTTTTTTACAGGACTTTTCTTTTGACCCGCTTGTTCGGATTTTTGAAAATAATTTTGGGCCACTGGATACAAATTTTGCCCGTCCAGAGAGTGACTCTGGACCTGTGCCCCTTTCTTTATCAGGTCTTTCAAAAACTCTGAAAACTCTTGATACGGAAGTTGTCTCTCCATTTACAACTGCCAAAATTAATGGAGAGGTTTCTTCACCTGTCACGGTGACAGTTCTTTTGGATAACGCTATTGCCGGCACTTTATCAGGAGGGGGATTCGTCCCGGCAGGCCCTGGCGAATATACTTTTACAGGAACGCGTGAAGATGCTCAGCTCGCTCTTCAAGCGTTGAGTTTTAATCCGACAGACGCACTTGTTTCTTTCGGCAGCACCAGTACAACATCTTTTACTGTTAGTGTAACCGATGGGGTTCAAACAGACTCTGTGACAGAAACCAGTGTTTTTGCGACACCTGCCTTTGCAACTCCTTTTAATGACACGATTACTCTTCCTTTTGAAATTTCTTCCGGGGGACTTGTTGATATGTTAGGGGGAATAGACCATTTAACCCTTTCTTCTGTTGGTAATAATATATTAACAGTTCGTAACAGTGAAACAATAACAGGAGGTAGCCAGGATGATACAGTCACGCTACCTTCTGCACAAACCCTCACTGTTGACCTGATGGGAGGTTTTAATACTCTGAATATTGCCAGTGGCACAACAACTTTAACGGCAGAGAATATTGATGCTATTAACGGTACAGGTGCGACAGAAACCCTCCGTTTTCAAACGCCGGTCTCGGATGTTGCTATTAACCTTGGATCAGGAGGAACGGATCGTGTTTTTATTTCTGCCGGTGTGAACAGCTTTTCTCTAACAGGGGTTGAACAGCTTAGAGCGCTTAACAGTGGAAGCCAGAATGTCACGCTTCTTAATCCTGTAACGGGTCTTTATGTTAATCTTGGAAATGGGAATGATACCCTGACAATTGCTGAGGGTAACAGTACTCTTCAGATTACCAATAATGTTGAACTTATTAAAGGAACGGCAGGGAACGAATCTTTGACGCTTACAGCAACCTTGTCTGGAAAAACAATTGACCTTGGTCTTGGGGCTGATACGCTCCAGATTGCCAATGGGACGACAAAAATTGAAGCTCTTGGTATTGAGACGCTCCATGGGACAGCCAGTAATAACAGAATACAATTTCTTAATACTGTCACTGATATGGAAATTGATCTGGGAGCCGGCAGTTCTGACAGGGTTTATGCTTTTAAGGGGGCTAGCAGCTTTTCCTTGACAGGGGTTGAGCTTCTTCGTGCCCAGGGTGGAGGTGACCAGATGGTCACTTTACTGAATAATGTGACCAATCTTGACGCTAACCTGGGTAATGGTAATGATGTTCTTAACCTTGCGGCAGGGGCGAACTCTTTACGTCTTTCAAATAAGGTCGAAACTGTTTCAGGGACAAATCAGGATGATACACTAACGCTGAATGTCGGTGTTTCAAATCCAACAATTAATTTGGGCTCTGGTAATGATACCCTTCACATCGCCAACGGGACGACAAGAATTGAGGCTCTTGGCATCGAGTCTGTTCTTGGTTCTTCCGGTAATAATACTTTTCAGCTTCTTAATACCGTTTCTGGTATGAATATTGATTTAGAAGGCGGTAATGACACATTGCGTCTTGCGGGTGGAGGGCCTAATACATTGACTGTTGATAGAACAGAAAAAATTATTGGGGCTAATGGAGATGACCATATCACACTGGAAAATGTTTTAGGGGGATCTGATAGCGTCGATCTTAATGCAGGGGATGACACCCTTCAACTGGCTTCTCTGGATCATACATTGACTCTTTCCGGTGTACGTGACACGGAAACAATTAAAACAGGCGTGGATGCGGATTATGACCTGACATTAATCAATAGCAATGTTGGTAACGGAAAAACAATGACGATTGATGGAACGTCTTTGGGAACCGGTCATACTCTTAGCGTTAATGGTGCTGCGGAAACAAATGGATTCCTGAACCTTTTGGGGGGGGCTGGAGATGATACTCTGATTGCTGGAAATAAGAATGATTTTTTAAAAGGGGGAGCTGGCGCCAATACCCTGACCGGTAACGGAGGAAAGGATACTTTTGATTATGACTTATTAGATACCTCCAGTGACATACTCACCGATTTTCAGCAAGGTGCAGGAGGGGATGTCCTTAATATTGCAGACTTGCTGGATACAAGTACAACCTATGCAGGGGGACTTGGAGGGCCCTTGGCCAGTTATGTCCAGTTTGTCGATGATGGGGCTGATTCTCTTGTGCAAATTGACACAGACGGCGCTTCACTAAGCGCTAGTTGGACAACAATCGCTATTATGACAGGGGGTGCCGGAGCAAACCTAACAAACATGGTTACAGATAATAATCTTGAAACGGTCGTCATATAAATTGAAAAGAATAGGGGAGAGTGGCCCTATATCAAAAAAAGAGCTCTCAAACGGAAAGTATGAAAGCTCTTTTGAACAGTTTTCAGTTTAGGCAACTTTGATGACATCTTGCCCTTGTTGCCAGTTGCAAGGTGTTAACTCGCCTGTTTGAAAGGCTGTTAGAAGGCGTAGAGTTTCTTCTGCGTTACGACCTACATTTAAATCGTTGACGGAAACGTGACGGATGATACCTTCTGGATCAACAATATAGGTTGCGCGCAAACAAACACCTTCTTCATCATGTAAAATACCAAGCTCCCAGGAAAGTTCACGCGTAATATCCGATAACATGGGATAAGGCAAATTTTTCAGACCGGGGTGGTTATTACGCCAAGCAAGGTGAACAAACTCCGAATCTGTACTGACACCATAAACCTGAGCATTCGCCCCTTTAAAACGTCCATCTAAATCACCATAGGCTGTAATCTCTGTCGGGCATACAAATGTGAAGTCCTTGGGCCAAAACATATAAACAGACCATTGTCCTTTATGGCTTTCATTATTAAACTTCTGGAAAGCATCGGCGATATTATTTGAAACAACACCTGTCATCTCATACTCGGGGAATTTTTGACCAACAGTTAACATCATTGAGGTCTCCTTCTACTTTTAATTGCCAGTTACAATGCGGTCAACCAGCTCTTTGACCGTTGGGATAAAGCCATCCCGATAAAAAGGGTCATCTCTGAATTTATAGACATTATGACCTGCAAACATCAAATTATCATCAATACTGCCACCATGAGCAATATCTTGCAAAGATTTTTGAATACAAAAAGATCGTGGATCTGCTTTTTTACCCGTATTATAAGGCTCATGCTGGCTCCAGTTACTGAAACGGCAAGCAGATAAACATCCCATGCAGTCAATCTGATCTTTCCTGATTTCCCGAGCTTTTGATGGTTCTACAAAAATTAAGGTTGAATCAGGTGTTCTAAGGGGTTCTGTAAAGCCGGCCTTTTCCCACTCTCCTACATGGGTACAATCTTCAGGTTTTATATAGACCTTTCTGCCGCGATTACCAATAGCATATTCTGCTGAATAGGTTTCACAGGGAACCGTTACGTAGGAAACCTGGTGTTCTGAACGCTCTTCAAGCTCTTTTAAAAAGTCATTTCTAACTGCAGATGAATAAAAGCCGGTAGGGCTAAATTGGTTCAAACTGACGTCCCCGGGGGCAAGAGTTGTAAGTTTTTTCTTCCACTCGGGAGAAATAGGACTTTCCTGAGTCAAGAGAGGGCGTGTGCCAAATTGAAAGGCAACAGGTCCAAGCTCTGGATTTCCAATCCAGTCAGACCAATCTCGTAAATACCAGACGCCCCCAGCCATAATAATAGGCGTTTGACCAAGACCAAAGGCGGCCATTTGATCTCGTAAGGCTTTTACTCTGGCATAGGGTGCCTCTGGTGTTGTAGGACTTTCACTATTCGAAAGTCCATTGTGTCCTCCCGCAAGCCAGGGGTCCTCATAAACAACACCTCCAAGTCCATCTGGTAATTTATGATATGATCTTTTCCACAAAGCTCGAAAAGCTCTCGCTGAAGAAACAATAGGATAATAACTGACACCGTATCTTGAAGCAATTTCGGCAATTTTGTAAGGCATTCCTGCACCGCACGTGATGCCATGAACAAGTCCTTTTGCTCCTTCTAAAACGCCTTCAAGAATTGGTTCGCATCCGCCCATTTCCCATAGAACATTCATGTGTAACCGGCCTTGACCCGATGAACGTTCATAGGCAATTTGTGCCTGCGCTATGCCACCCTTTATCCCAAAATCAATGAGCTCTTTATGACGATCTCGCCGAGTTTTGCCTTTGTAGACAATGGGAACAAGATTTCCATTTTTGTCATAGCTATCTGCATTAACAGCTGAAAATGTTCCGATTCCTCCTGCTGCTGCCCAGGCTCCTGCAGTTTCACCTGTTGAAATAGAGACGCCTTTGCCACCTTCAACGAGGGGTAGAACGTCGGAACCTGACATAAAGAGAGATGTTAATGACTTCACTATAATTGTCCTATTACATTACAGCCTTGTTATGACTGCGGATTACTTCTGATGATCCCAAAGACTTTTTCTATCTTTCAGGATGGGATAATGACGACTCTGATGATATTTTTCAGAACTGGAAAACAAAAAAAATTGTTTTCGTGTCATTACCAAATAGCACCATTTTTTATGGTGATCTGTTATAAAGAAAGTTTTATCCTATGAAAAAATGATGCTTTCTCCATCTATAAAGTTTTTTCAAATTTTTTCTTAATTATGTGCGATATAACTTTGATAACCAGGATTTAGAAAGGACGTATCTCATTCCTGTCCCGGTTATCTTAAGCTATTTTCCGGCGTCTTATCCACCAGCTTTTGAAGAGCTCTCTCTAACTTCAGCGTTAATTTCTTCACCTGTTTCCTGATTAACAATTTTCATGCTCAAGCGTGACTTACCACGGTCGTCAAAGCCTGTTAGTTTAACAAAAACCTCATCGCCAAGATTGACAACATCAGTTACTTTTTCGACACGATCCTGGGCCAGCTGACTAATATGAACAAGACCGGACTTGTTACCACAGTAGTCAACAAAAGCTCCAAAATCCATAATTTTAACGACTTTAGATTTGTAAATCTTGCCAACTTCAGGTTCTTCGGTAATGCCCTTGATTATGTTTAATGCTTTATCGATACTCGCCTGATTTGGGCCTGCAACCTCAATAAGGCCTTCTTCAGAAATATCTACCTTACAACCGGATACTTCGCAGATTTCGCGAATGACTTTTCCGCCTGATCCAATGACATCCCTAATCTTGTCTTTATTAATTTGCAGGCTTTCAATACGGGGAGCATTTGTACTGACATCTCCTCGAGAGTCTGTCAGGGCAGAAGACATTTCTCCTAAAATATGGAGGCGACCATCACGAGCCTGGTTCAGGGCAACTTCCATAATTTCTTTTGTAATAGACGTAACCTTAATGTCCATTTGAAGAGATGTCACACCATCTTTTGTACCGGCGACTTTAAAGTCCATATCCCCTAAATGATCTTCATCACCCAAAATATCGGAGAGCACAGCAAAGTCTTTCCCTTCCTGAATCAATCCCATAGCAATACCTGCAACTGGTTTTTCAAGAGGAACACCGGCATCCATCAACGCAAGAGATGTTCCACAAACTGTTGCCATCGATGACGAGCCGTTAGACTCGGTTATTTCCGAAACAGCGCGTACGACATAGGGAAAGGCTTCTTTATCAGGCATCATCGGGTTCAGAGAACGCCACGCAAGTTTTCCATGCCCAATTTCACGACGTCCGGGAGATCCTAAACGTCCTGCCTCACCAACGGAAAAAGGAGGGAAATTATAGTGCAACATAAAGCGTTCGCGGTACTCCCCTTCAAGGGCATCAACAACTTGTTCATCCTGGGATGTTCCAAGAGTTGCAACAACCAGAGCCTGTGTTTCACCACGCGTAAAAAGAGCACTGCCATGAGTGCCCGGTACGACACCGACTTCTGATACAATGGGACGAACGGTTTCAAGGTCGCGACCATCAATACGTGATTTTGTTTTTAGAATATCTCCGCGTACAATTGTTTTCTCAAGTTTTTTGAATTGAGACAAAACAAGGCCGTCGGCAACATCTTCATTATCTTCAAAAAGAGACAGGGCTTTCTCACGAAGATCCGAGATTTTCTGGCTTCGCGATTGTTTAACGGTATCGCTATAGGCAGCTCTTAAATCAGATTCCAGCTCTTTATGAAGAATATCATAAACAGGTTTTTCTTCAGAGCTTTTATCTTCAATGACCCAAGACTCTTTTCCGCATTTTTGAGCCAATTTTTCAATCATATCAATGACAGGTTGAAAAGCTTCATGGCCAAAAACAACGGCCCCCAACATAATTTCTTCAGAAAGCTGTGATGCTTCAGATTCTACCATCAAGACACCTTCACGAGTCCCTGCAACGGCCAGGTCAAGCTCGGAAGTTGTTATGTCATTGCCAACAGGATTGAGAAGGTAGTCGCCATTTTTATATCCAATGCGGGCTGCTCCAAGAGGCCCCAGAAAGGGTATCCCCGAAATAGCCAGAGCTGCTGATGCCCCAATCATGGCCACCATATCAGGATTGTTTTCAAGGTCATGACTTAAAAGGGTGCAAATAACTTGTGTTTCGTTGCGGAAATTTTCGGGAAACAGGGGGCGAATCGGACGATCAATAAGACGAGAAGTCAGGACTTCTTTTTCAGAAGGACGACCTTCTCTTTTAAAAAAGCCTCCGGGTATCTTACCTGCTGCAAAGGCTTTTTCTTGATAGTGAACCGTTAAAGGAAAAAAATCAATGTCAGGCTTTGGCGTTTTTGCGGCGACAACTGTACAGAGAAGAGTCGTTTGACCATAAGTAATAACAACGGCCCCATCAGATTGGCGTGCTATTTTCCCTGTTTCGATGGACAGTGTTCGTCCACCCCATTCTATTTCCTGACGATTAATTTGAAACATTCATTTTTTCCTTTGTACATAAGGGTCCAAAATATAAACAGGACCCGGGGTGGGCTTTTTTAGCCCTCATTAGTTTAGTTTACAGTTAAGATCAGAGATGCCTTTTAACGGCTTTCAAGCTTATGCATTCCATATGAGTGCCTGAAGACAGGCCCCTCATTTGTAAAAGACAACCTCTGATATGTTACAGAAACTCAGAAAGTATTTCTCGTATAAGACCGCACTTTAAAGAGTTTTTGTTTGTGGCTCATCTATCTCTAACGGCGTAGTCCAAGACGTTTGATAAGGGTCTCGTAACGCTCTACGCTTTTGCTTTTTGCATAGCTTAAAAGCTTACGGCGCTGGTTGACCATCATTAAAAGGCCTCGACGAGAGTGGTTGTCTTTATGGTGCCCTTTAAGATGTTCAGTCAAATTACGAATACGCTCCGTTAATATAGCTACCTGAACCTCTGGAGATCCTGTGTCGCCTTCTTTTGTTGCATATTCTTTAACAAGTTCCGATTTTCTTTCCGGTGTAATCGACATCAATTATTCCTTTCCTATATTTTAAGTAAACGTTCAGGCTTTATTTTCCCCTGAACAAGGTGTGCCAATGCAAAAATAAAACGATCAGGCCCCAGACAAGTTATAATGCTTCCCTGGCGTCCCTCATGAGGTATTCTCTCTATGGACACTTCAATCGCTTGACCTAAACAGACTTTTTTCTGTTCCTGGCTTGAGAGATCAAGAGCCGGGATGTCGTCCAGCACTGTCTCCAGCGATAACACATGTTCCTTTATTAGCGCTTTTTTATCCAACATTTCAAGCTTTTCAAGTGAAACGGCGTTTTTTTCTTCAAAAGAACCTACTAAAAAGCGGCGAATATGTCGCGCATAACCAAAAGTAGACAGGGATTCAGCTAGGTCCCTGGCAAGACTTCTGATATAAGTTCCTTTTCCGCAAAACACTCTAAATCGGCTTGCATTGTGAGAAGGTGTTTCGCCTAGATAATCAAACTGTTCAATCATAACAGGGCGTTCTTGAAGGTCAACCATTTCCCCTCTTCGGGCCAAATCATACGCTCGCTTTCCCTGAACTTTTAAGGCTGAATACAAAGGAGGCTTTTGTAAAATTTTGCCACGGAAATTGGGGAGCGCTTTTTCAATGTCCTGAGGCGTAGGACGTACATCAGATTGATCAAGAATTTCACCTTCCAAATCATCTGTTGAACGTTTTTCTCCCCAAACCAGATCAAAAGTATAACCTTTACGTTCTGACATTACATAGGAGACCGTTTTTGTTGCTTCTCCAAGAGCAAGGGGGAGAATGCCTGAGGCAAGGGGATCCAGCGTTCCTGCATGACCGACTTTCATACCTTGAAAAAAACGCTTAACAAGGCGGACAACATGTGTTGATGAAATGCCTTCGGGTTTATCAATAATGAGCCACCCCCGCATCAAGTTGCTTTATTGTCCTTTTGGTTGTCCGATGTTACACCGGGGTCATCGGGAGAAGAACCTGAAAAATCAACGTGATCAGTTGAGGTTGGTCTTGCCAAATCACGTGCAACGCGCT
>DDGG01000028.1:20920-26326 GCA_002337525.1 Alphaproteobacteria bacterium UBA1908
CGCTCTGCACGAAGTAAACCTTCGATTTTAGCAGCCTCTTCAAAAGTTTCATCAAGACGAAATTGAAGACGAGGAATATACTTGGTCGTCATTTTACGCGCAACTTCTGTTCTGAATTCTGGCGCTAGAAGATTAAGTGCTTCCAAAATACTGTCAGTATTGGAAGAGCCCCCAATAGGATAAACGTAAACACGGGCATGCCTTAGGTCAGGACTGATTTGAACCTCTGGAATTGTCAGGGTTACCTTTATAAGGGCTTCTTCATAGAATTCACCGCGTGTTAAAGCCTGAGATAAGATATGACGAACCTCTTCTCCAACGCGAAGTTGACGCTGAGAGGGCCCTGGGCCCTGAAATTGAGATTTTGAACGTTTCGGCATAGGGTTTAATCGAGAGTCCTTTGAATTTCTTCTACCTCAAAACACTCAATGATGTCTCCTTCACGAACATCTTGATAGTTTTCAAACGCCATTCCGCATTCGTATCCCTCGCGAGCTTCCTTAACTTCATCTTTAAAACGTTTCAAGGTTTTTAAACGACCTTCATGAATAACGATACTATCACGTAGAAGTCGTACCTTGGCACCTCTCATAACCATACCATCTTTAACCTTACAGCCAGCAATCTTGCCAACTTTGGTGATATTGAAAACCTGCTCTATTTCGGCACTCCCAATATACTTTTCACGAAGTGTGGGGGCTAGAAGACCACTCATGAGGGCTTTCATGTCATCTAAAACATCGTAAATAATAGAGTAATAGCGAAGTTCAACCTGGTCACGACCAGCAAGTTCTCTTGCTTGTGGTGTTGCACGAACGTTAAACCCGATGACCAGACCGTTTGAGGCATTTGCAAGAGTAACATCACTTTCATTAATCGCGCCAACGCCTGTATGCAGAATCCTGACACCCACTTCATTTGTCGCCACTTTTTCGAGACTTGTTACAATCGCTTCAACTGACCCCTGAACGTCAGATTTAACAACAAGAGCCAATGAGCGTTTCTCTTCACCTTCCTGGCTGCCTTCCATCAAAAGATCCATAGAGCTTTTCCGCATGCGTGCAGCTTTGGCTTCTTTTTCCTGATGAAGGCGGAATTCTGCGACTTCACGGGCGCGTGCCTCATTATCAACAACAACAAAGTCATCTCCTGGACTTGGAGCACCACCAAAGCCCTGAACTTCAACAGGTTGTGAAGGAAGGGCTTTCTCGAGGCGCTGTCCTTTGTGATTGACTAAAGCACGGACACGACCCCATTCCCGGCCTGCAACAAATATATCTCCAACTTTTAATGTACCTTGTTGTACAAGAACTGTTCCAACAGATCCACGACCGACTTCAATTTTAGCTTCTACAACGACACCCTTGGCAGATCGACTTGGATTCGCTTTGAGTTCCAGAATTTCAGATTGCAACATCACAAATTCAAGCAATTTGTCAAGATTTGTTTTTTGTTTGGCTGACACTTCAACAGATAGAATGTCACCTCCTAATTCCTCAACAACAAGGTCATGCTGTAGAAGTTCGTTACGTACGCGTGTTGCGTCTGCACCTGGCTTATCCATTTTGTTAATCGCAACAATAATAGGGACCTCTGCTGCTTTTGCGTGATGGATGGCCTCAACGGTTTGTTCTTTAATGCCATCATCCGCCGCAACAACTAAAATCACGATATCAGTCACATTGGCACCACGGGACCGCATTTCTGTGAAAGCGGCATGGCCTGGTGTGTCAATAAAACTGATTCTCTCTCCTGAAGGTACCTGAACCTGATAGGCTCCAATATGTTGTGTAATCCCTCCGGCTTCTCCTGAGGCAACGTCTGACGCCCGGATGGCATCCAGTAAAGATGTTTTTCCGTGATCAACATGGCCCATGACTGTCACAACAGGAGAGCGCGTTACAAAATCCTCTTCATTTTCCGAGACATCCCCAAGACCCAATTCAACATCGGACATCGATACTTTTTTAGGGACTTGACCAAACTCTGTAACAACAAGTTCGGCTGTTTCTGCGTCAATTGTTTGGTTAATTGTTGCCATGACACCCATGGACATAAGAGATTTAATAATGCCGGATGCTCGAACGGCCATACGATTTGCAAGTTCTTGAACCGTTAAGGCTTCAGGAATAATAACTTCTCGCACTGAAGCAACGGCTTCCTGGGCTACTGGCTGTACTTTTTTATGCTTGGGACTTTTTTTACTTCCAAAGGACCTTTCACTACCACCACTTAGAGCATCTTCATATGAAATTTGATGAAGTTTTTGCCGTGTTTGGTGACGTTTGCCTGGTGAAATAGCCTTTTTTGTTTCAGCTCCACGCGAAGCAGGGGGCTTTTTCGAGACCTGACGCTCCTGCTCCTGAGCTTTTTCCTTTGGCTTTCGTGTCGTTCCTTCCTTTAGAACAGGAACATCTTCTGGCATGACGAGAGGCGGAGATTCGGGTTTGGAAGGAGCTTCTTCTGTGGGCTTACCTTTGTCGTGCTCTCGGTTATGGCGTTCTTTTTCCGAGCGTTTTTGCTCTTCTTCGCGGGCACGACGTGCTGATTCCAGAAGCTGTTGACTTTCTTTTTTGCGTTCAAGCTCTTCTTCATAGGCCTTGGCATTTTCCTGTGCCTTTTTCAAAGCTTCCAGGCGGGATTCCCATTCTGAATCTGTTAAGCCACTTGGGCGACCGGGTGTAGAACTTTTTTCATCAGCAGGTGTCCGCTTCCTTTTGACTTCAACTTGAACCGTTTTGGTGCGGCCATGAGAAAAACTTTGACGAATTTGCTCTCCTGATCCATCAGCAGGTTTTTTTAGAGATAGCTTTTTCCCGGAAAGACTCAGCGTCTTCTTCTTTTCTTGACCCTTATCTTTGTCCGTACTCATCTCTGGACCCCTTTACTTTTCATTTAATGTGCATTCATTCCTTACTGGCTTTCAATAAGAAATCTAATCGAGTTATTCATATAACCCGGTATTTTGGTCTTTGCCAAAGCAAGATTTATCTCATTACTATAACAAAATAATCCTGTTAATTTTACCGTCTGGAGTCAATTTTTCAAAGAAAGTGAATCCAGCTAAGTCTCAACAAAAAACTTTCTAAAAGAAGCTTTTCTATAATCTTCTTAAGCTTGATATAACGCAAATCAAGCGAATACTCACCCTTTTTCTTCATTAAACCAGTGTTCGCGTGCTTTCATAATCAATGCATTTGCTTTTTCAAGAGATAAAGATGGTAAGATTTCTACAAGTTCGTCTCCTGCAAGGTCAGCAAAGTCATCCAGTGTTTTGATATCTTTTTTTACTAATTTCAAGAATGATTCGGCATCTAGATCTGGAAGGGTTTTCAAATCATCCTGTCCCCCTAATTCTTTGAAGTCACTCAGAGCTTTTGCGCTAATCTCATCTACATAAACTCTGGCCCGGGCTTGAAGCTCCTGTGCGACATCTTCATCAAAGCCCTGAATAGAAGCAAGTTCACCAAGAGCTGAATCAGCAACATCTTTTACATTCTCAAAACCTTCATTCACAAGAAGGTGGGCAATCATATCATCAACATCAAGAGCCTCAACAAAGGCTTTTGAAAGATTGCTCACATGAGCGTTACGACGTTCTGTTGCAACAGAATCAGAGATAATATCCAGGCTCCAGCCTGTGAGTTCACTTGCCAGGCGCACATTTTGCCCACGGCGTCCAATTGCGAGACTTAATTGATCATCAGGGACAACAACGTCAACGCGACGTTTTTCTTCGTCTACCATAACACGCGCAACTTCTGCCGGAACAAGTGAATTGACAATAAAAATTGCAGGATTTGACGACCAGGGAATAATATCAACTTTTTCTCCCTGAAGCTCTGATACGATGGCTTGTACACGACTTCCACGCATACCAACGCAAGCGCCTACAGGGTCAAGAGTTGGATCTGCTGCATAAACGGCCATTTTTGCACGACTGCCCGGGTCGCGAGCAACCCCTTTGATTTCGATGTCATTATCATAAATTTCAGGGACTTCCTGATGAAAGAGTTTCGCCATAAAATTTGGATGAGTTCGTGATAAAAAGATTTGTGATCCACGGGGCTCACGACGTACGTCCATGATATAGGCCTTAACACGATCCCCCGGGCGGTAATTTTCGCGCGGGATCTGTTGGTCTCTCATAATAATTGATTCAGTCCGGCCCAAATCAACGATGACATTTCCAAATTCGACGCGTTTGACCTGGCCGCTGACCATTTCACCAACCCGATCTTTATATTCATCGTATTGACGCTGACGCTCTGCATCACGAACGCGTTGAAAAATAACCTGCTTTGCCGTTTGTGCGGCAACGCGACCAAATTCAATGGGAGGCAAGGGGTCGATGATGAAGTCGCCTACATTAATCTCTGGTTGTACCTTTCGGGCTTCCTCCAGAGAGAGTTGAATAAGGTCATCTTCAACATCTTCTTCCAAGGCGACGACTTCATGGTACAACCCCAGAGAGACTTCTCCCGTTTTGCGGTCGATCCGGGCACGGATGTCTCTTTCCAGGCCATAACGGGTTCGGCTTGCCTTTTGAATCGCCATTTCCATCGCATCCAGAACTTCTTCCCGATCAATTCCTTTTTCCCGGGCGACAGAATCAGCCATTTCCAAAAGTTCGGTTCGAAACATCGTACTTGCTTGTGACATTAGCGATAACTCCTTTTACGCTCATGGCCTTTTTGTATTAACTTTTTTACTGGCTCTTTGTAAAAAAGGCAAAACTCGTTTTTTAAAGAGTTTTTCAAAATAAAAAACATCATTGTTCATAATCAGGAACAAGAGAAACTTTAGAGGCTTCTTCATAAGAAAATGTAAGGCCTCTTGTCTCTGTTTCATTGATACTTTCTTCAAGGGTAAAGCCAGACTGATCCGAGTCTGCAAGAATACCCCTGAATTTCTTTTTACCCTCAAAAGGAGCAAAGGTTTGGACTTGTACCAAACTCCCTTCAAAACGTTTAAAATGTTCTGGTTTCACTAAGGGTCTATCAAGACCAGGCGAGGTGACTTCCAGACTATACGAGGTCTCAATAGGATCCTCAACATCCAGTAACACAGAAATTTCCCGGCTTGCCGTGACGCAGTCCTCCATGGTTACAGTTTCATTATCCAGACGCTCAATCATAACCTGAAGAGTTCCCTTTTTGCCGCGTGAAAATAAAAGGCGCACAATATCTAACCCATTTTCCTGAAGAACAGGGGTTAGTAATTTTTCCAAACGAACCAATAGTGAACTCAAAGCTGCTTTTCTTCCTAATAAAAAGGGCGGGCCCAAAGGCCCACCCCTCAATTATTGAGATGTATAAAAATCATCCTTACAATAGACAAATTAAGAAAACAAAATCAAGCCCTAATTTAAAGACTACCTCAAAAAAGAGGCTTACAGGCTATTTC
>DDGG01000028.1:26482-26893 GCA_002337525.1 Alphaproteobacteria bacterium UBA1908
AGGCTTACAGGCTATTTCCATTCCTGGAAAGATCTGAAAAAGAAGAGAAAGCCTTTACCTGCCGCAGGGCTTCACCCAGAACAAGAGCGCCAGCAATTGCAACGTTAAGGGAACGAGCCTCTTTCACCATTGGAATGCGAATTTTAAGGGGGACCTGGCGATGGATCTGTGGGGAAAATCCGGAACTTTCTCGACCTAACAATAGTGTATCATCAGGGTGAAATTTAAAGTCAATATGTGTGCAGGGGGCTGCAGGATCAATAAGAACAAGGCGACGATTCTGTTGCTCAGACTCTTGATAAAAGGCTGTCCAGTTGGTGTGCCGCTTCATTGTTGCCAGTGAGATGTAATCCATTCCTGCGCGTCGCATGCGGCGCTCATTCATTATAAAGCCGCAAGGTTCAATAATAT
>DDGG01000028.1:27069-56298 GCA_002337525.1 Alphaproteobacteria bacterium UBA1908
AAAGCCGCAAGGTTCAATAATATCAATGCAGACACCGAGGCATGCCCCCAGACGTAAAAGAGTGCCTGTATTTTGAGGAATTTCTGGTTCAAATAAAGCGAGACGCATCGGACTAGTCTTCTACCAGGAGGCTTCTAAGAAGACGTGATCGTTCTTGCCAGCTTGTCCTGAAATAAGTTGGTTTCTTTTCCACGTTTCCTGATTCATCAAAGAAAAACTCAAGGCCCCACAACCCTTGAAAGGGTTTTTTAAAGGGTGCATATCGTATGTCATACAGTTTTAAATGGCGACCCTGTTTCAAAGATTCTGCAAAATAGTCGCCCCCTGTGAACCATGCAAACATTTTGCCCTGCGAGGTTGCCATGACTTTATCAAGCATGAGTTGGTTGGCATTTTTACGACATTGCCAGGGTGAAAGGGCTCCTTTCCAAAGATGCCAGTGGGCGACACATGTTGTTTGGTCTTGGCGTTGGACTATGACCTTACGTTCAAAGGGCAGCATGAGGGTAGGGTGTGTCACAAATGTAGTCGGGATATCAAAATGTATTATGGTTTGGTCTTTTGCCCAGTGATAAGAGGCTTCCCGGATCAGGAGAGTCATTAAAAGGTACAGGGTTGTAATAGCAAGCGTTAAACGAGCAATTTTTTCTGCCTGTATACTTTTTCCTTTTTTGAGGAGTCTTCGTCCCCAAACCAGGCAAAAAACAAGGGGAACAGTATATCCAAAGTCCACAACTGATATCGCATCCAGACGAAATCTTGTGTCCTGGAAGGGGGATAAAAACTGGGTACCATACGACGTCATAATATCCAGAAGGGGGTGCGTTAAAAGAGCCCAAAAACAAAGAGAAATCCAGACCCCGAAATTTTTTGTCTGGATGTCCGAACGACGTGCATAAAAAGATGCGAGTCCCCATCCCATTAAAGGACCAATGATAAGGGAGAAAAAGAGAGAGTGAGTAATCCATCGATGATAGACAAATCCCATAAGAGGATTAGAGAATTGAACAACAGAATCAAGATCTGGCAATAATCCAGCGACAGTCCCCCAAAAAACGGCTTTTCTACCCAGTTTTCGGGCCCCGATTGCCTGGCCTATCGCGCCTCCTAGTAGTCCTTGTGTCACGAGGTCCATGAACACCACCTCTCGGCAGATTCAAGGGTATTTTCCAGTAAACATGCAACTGTCATGGGGCCAACTCCCCCGGGGACAGGCGTTAAATATCCGGCAACAGAGGCAACGTCATCAAAATCAACATCCCCCACAAGCTTTCCAGAATCTATATCGTCTGAACGGTTGATTCCCACATCGACAACTGCGGCACCAGGTTTGATCCATGATTTTTTAACGAGTCGGGCCTGTCCGACTGCTGCAATGACGATGTCGGCCTGACATGTCAGATTTTCAGGGGTATGGGTTTTACTGTGAACGATAGAAACAGTGCAGTTTTTTTGCAGTAACAGTTGTACCAGGGGCCGCCCTACCAGATGGGAGCGGCCAATAATGACAGCTGTTTTTCCTGAAAGCTCCCCCGTATATGTCTCCAGAAGTTTCAGACATCCTTTTGGAGTGCAGGGAATAAAGGCCGATTTTTCTTGCCTGACCAGACCGCCTATATTTATTTTTGTCAGCCCATCTACATCTTTACGGGGATCAATTTGATCAATTAAAGTGTCAGTATTAAGGTGTTCAGGTAAGGGAAGCTGCAACAAAATGCCGTGAATCTGGTGATCTTGATTAAGCGAATTGATGAGGGAAGAAAGATCTTGCTGGCTCACATTTTCTGGCAGGATGTGCTGAAAGGACTTAATACCCACTTCCTGGCACTGACGTACTTTCATTTCTACATACATGTGGCTTGCCGGGTTCTCGCCGACAAGAATAACGGCAAGGCCTGGAAAACAAGCATGTTCTTTTAAAGACAGAACGCGCTTTTTAAGAGATTCTTTTATTTTTTGGGCAAGAGAACGCCCATCCATTATATTCAATGACATGGTTTTTCTTGCCTGCAATGGGTTATCATTTTTCGTGAAAAGAACTCAAAAACGCCCTCCGAAGAACTTAAAACCTATTTGTCCCAAAACCATCTCGATAAAGAGCAATATTAAAATGAGAACAAAGGGAGCAAAATCAATCCCTGAGGTAGAGGGTAGCAAGCGTCGGACTGGACGCAGAAAAGGCTCTGTTATACGAAATAACAGGTCTCCAATCATGTTAACAGCCTGGTTGTAGGTGTTAACGATATTAAAGTTAATCAACCAGCTCAGGATAACACTTAAAATAATTGCCCACCGAAGAAAACTGATTACAATCAAGAGAATGTTCAGTAACGGCCCTAAAAAAATATCCACCTTGAAAGTCCCACTTTAAAACACATTTCATACTATACAAGGCCTTGTAATCCTTGCAAGTGCTTTTTACCTTGTTAACGTTTCTGATTTTTTTATGGATATTGTCTGGATTCATTTAATTCCATGGTCCAGATTCCAGGGAGAGAGAAGATTAGTGATTTCTTATGTTTATTTCAGACCTTGTAATTTGTGTCTGAAAAAACTTGGCATTGGGTCGTCTCAAGGCTATAAGTAAGAAGCGTTTTTCAAAAAAAGAGTGTGAAGAAAGTTAGTTTCTTACATTTTTTAAAGTACTGAAGTGGAGTGTCTTTTGACGGCTATAGCTTTTGATCTAATTGTTGTTGGGGGTGGGCCTGGTGGATATGTGGCGGCTATCAGAGCCAGTCAGCTTGGTCTGAAGACAGCCCTTATTGAAGAAAAACACCTTGGGGGGATCTGTCTGAATTGGGGTTGTATTCCGACAAAGGCTCTTCTTAGAAGTGCAGAAGTTTACGGACATTTGAAATCAGCAAAAGACTTTGGTTTATCGGCTGAAAAAGTTTCCTTTGATATGCCGGCAATTATTGAAAGATCTCGTGCCGTATCAGGACAACTCAGCGCAGGTGTCAAACATCTTCTGAAGAAAAACAAGGTTCAGGTTTTTGAAGGGCGTGGCACTTTATTGGGGAGAACAGGGCCTCATCATCGTCTTAAGATTACATCGGAAAAAGGAAGCCAGGATGTTGAGGCGCCTCATGTGATTTTGGCGACAGGCGCGAGGGCACGTACCTTGCCTCATCTAAAAGCGGATGGAGATAATATCTGGAGTTACAAGGAGGCTATGGTGGCCAAGGAGGCTCCAAAGAAACTTCTCGTTATCGGATCAGGAGCCATTGGCATTGAATTTGCTCACTTTTTTGCAACTTTTGGGAGCAATGTCACAGTGGTGGAGCTTCAGGACAGAATTTTGCCTGCTGAAGATGCGGAAATTTCTGGTCTTGCGCAAAAAGCTTTTGAAAAACATGGAATGACTTTTAAAATACAAACAACAGTTGAAAAAGTTGAAACGGCAAATGGATCCTTAACAGCAACATTCAAAACCAAAAAAGGTGATGTCGAAACAGCTTCGTTTGATAAGGCAATCCTGGCCATTGGTATCGTTGGGAATACTGAAGATCTTGGCCTTGACAAGACAAAAGCCAAGGTCGAGAAAGGACAAATCTCTGTTTCTCCCTGGTGTGAAACGGATGAATCCGGACTTTATGCGATTGGAGATGTTGCTGGTGCACCATGGCTTGCTCATAAAGCCAGTCATGAGGGCATTCTTTTGGTCGAACGTATTGCAGGAAAAGGACCTTCCCATCCAATTCGTAAAGAAAATATTCCAGGCTGTACCTATAGCCATCCTCAAATTGCAAGTATTGGTTTGACAGAGGCACAGGCCAAAGAAAAAGGACATCAGGTCAAAGTTGGCCGTTTTCCTTTTATGGGAAATGGTAAGGCGATTGCTCTTGGAGAGAGTGAAGGTCTTATCAAGACTCTATTTGATGCAAAAACAGGAGAACTTTTAGGAGCTCATATGATTGGTGCTGAAGTGACCGAGCTTATTCAGGGGTTTGCCCTGGCTAAAACGTGCGAAGCGACAGAAGCAGAAATTATGGAAACAATTTTCCCTCATCCAACGCTTTCAGAAATGATGCATGAATCAACGCTTGCTGCGTTTGATCGCGCCATACACTATTAGAAAGTTTTTTGTGATCGGGATTATTTTTCTGTTATGGAACGATGTTTGTCTGGAGTAATGGCAACAGAACAGATGTTACCGGGTTCGCTATTGCTAAAGGCCTGAAATAAACTTGAAGGAAATGAACGTGTCTGTTGTATCGAGTGATCCTATCCCCACAATTTCCGAGCCGCAACCCAGGAGGCTTGTAAAGCCCTCCTGGATTCGGGCAAAAGCACCTGTCTCGAAAGAGTATCAGAAAACACGTGATCTGATTCGTCATTATAAATTGAATACAGTGTGTGAGGAGGCTTCTTGTCCTAACATTGGTGAATGTTGGGCAAAACGCCATGCGACTGTCATGATTTTGGGGAGTGTTTGTACGCGGGCGTGTCGCTTTTGTGATGTTGCAACAGGTCGCCCCGACCAGGTTGATCCTGATGAGCCGCGCCGTGTTGCAAATGCAATGGCGGAACTTGGATTATCTCACGTCGTTATTACGTCTGTAGACCGGGATGATTTAGAAGATGGAGGGGCTCATCATTTTGCCCAAACAATACGTGCCATTCGAGAGGTCTCTCCGGAGACAACAATCGAAGTTTTAACACCTGATTTTTTAAGAAAAGAGGGTGCCCTTGAAGTTGTTGTCGAAGCAAATCCGGATGTTTTTAACCATAATGTTGAGACGGTTCCACGCCTTTACAGCAGTGTTCGCCCCGGTGCCCGGTATTTCCACTCGGTGAATTTGCTAAGTCGTGTTAAGAAGCTGGCGCCCCATATGTTTACAAAGTCGGGATTAATGGTCGGACTGGGTGAAGATCGCACAGAAATATACCAGGTTATGGATGATTTTCGTGCTGCAGAAGTGGATTTCATTACAATTGGCCAGTACCTTCAACCAACACCTGATCATCATGAAGTCATGCGTTTTGTTCCACCGGAAGAGTTTAAGGACTACGAAAAAATGGCAAGAGGAAAAGGTTTTTTGATGGTCTCGGCATCTCCTATGACACGTTCTTCTTATCATGCAGGAGATGACTTTGTGCGCTTGCGGGCTGAGCGGGACCGTCGTCTGGCGGATGCTTCATAAATGGTACGCTTGAACATGGTTTCCTGATGGCGACTTATTTTACTGAAGAACAGGAACTACCCTTCTCGACAGATCAAATGTTTAACCTTGTCGCCGATGTTGCTCGTTATCCCGAATTTATTCCCTGGTGTTTGGCGGCTCGTGTTCAACAACAAAATGATACGCTGATGATTGCTGATCTGGTCGTGGGGTATAAGGCTTTTCGTGAAAAATATACGTCGCGGATTACTTTAACACGACCCTTAAAAATTCGGGTGATCCTGGAAGAAGGGCCTTTGACTTTTCTGGACAGTGAGTGGGTTTTTGAAACACTTTCTTCTCAAAGGTGTCGTGTAAAATTAAGGCTCTCCTTTGAGTTTAGGTCCAAAATCAAGCAGGCTCTTATGTCGACTCTTTTCGATGAAGCCGCAAAAAAGATGATGCAAGCTTTCACTCGGCGCGCTCATACACTTTATAAAAGCTAGCATGACTCCAGGGAGCCCAAAGGTCAACTTTAGGAGGCAAGAGAAGACATGTTTGTTTCCCTGTCATCCAGAGAGGGACGCATAGCCACTCGCAGGGATCCCTTGGTGACATGAGACAGTTTTCCTCTGTTAGCTACAGAATCCTTCTTTTGCTTTCTGATTGACAATTTCTAGAGCCCGTCCTAGCTTTATGGGTAATAAGATTATAAGGAGGAACACACCATGAGAAAAACGATCTTAACCCTTTTGGTGAGTCTAGTTCTAGGCTTTTCTTCTCTCTATGCATCAGCAAGTCCGGATCGTGAAGAAAGTGATTTCCTTGCAAGGGCAGGGCTTTCTCCTGAAGAACAAGCTCAACAGGATGCTAGAGTTCAGGCACTCCTCTCTCAGTCCCGTTTGACAAGAAACGCGGTCGCTGTTAGGTTAGATAAAGCTAAGGATATTCTCAGTGCTCTTTCTGAAGAAGGCATGCGGGGTCCCATGGCTTACGCAGAACATGCAGAACTCCTTGGAGCTGCCACAACTTTCTATGATAAGATTCAAGAAATTCCTGATACAAAGCGTTTACAAGATGGGCTTGGTATTCTGGCTGCCAACCTTCAGAAAATGCCTTTGCCTGTTCTGGAAAGACTGCGTGATCGAGGTTGTACAGAAGCTGAATGGCCTGAAGAAGAACGATCGCTTGTGGCGAAGATTCAATTTGCCGTTGTCGAAGGCAACTATGGTGCGAGCAAAGGCACGATTATCGAATTTGAGGAATCCTTAAAGGGTCTCCAGAGCAAACGAGGTGAGACCAAATATGTGTCTTTTCAATTTAATGACACGCTTGAACAGGAGGATCAATCTTTATTGCCTGTTCTGAAGAAATCTCAGGATTTGGTGAATGGTCTTTTCAATCAAGCCTCCACTATGAAAGAACAACTCCCTGCTTTTGAAAAAAAACTGGGAGAAGCTGGTCGAATAATTATTGAGAAAATGATTGATGCTTTTCAACACCAGGCTTTTTGGGAACAGGGCCGTCTTATTTTTCTTGAGGGATTGCATTATGCACAAACTCAGGGGTGGGGAAACTTGAGTCGTCAGTGTTTAGTTGCTGCTCTGTTGGATTGTGCTGCTTCTGGAAAGATGGCGGCAAGTGCATTGCAGAGCCTGATGTCGGAACTTCAGGAGGGGCAGGCCGCCGCCGCTCAACAGTAAAAAGAGTCTTAATAACCTTAGACGCGAGTAGAAGTCTGGACTCTGGTGAAATGAGACAAGCTTTCTCTGGACTCTCCCTTTATTCCACTCAAGCCTGAATGAGGGAGATGGGGTCGCCATCTGTACAGAGATTCTCTACACCATAGTGAGGAGACCAGAAGTAGGTATCTTAAGATTCACTAGCCCTTTTACAGAGAGCTTTTTAGCATCCAAAGAGCTTTTTCATGTTCTCCAAGGCGTTCTACCATTAAATCTTCCGTTGCCAGATCCCCCTGATTCTGGGCTTCCTCAGCAGCCTTACTCAGAGTTACCCTTAAAAGCTCATGGCTTTCTACAAGGTCCTGAATCATTTCCGAAGCCGTTGCTGCAGAGTCTGCATTGGAAATTGATGTGGCTGCTGCAAATGCTTCAAAATTGGCTTCTACTTTTAGATCAAAGGTACGAAGTCGTTCCGCGAGGGTGTCTATTGCATCGGCAAGTTCTGTGTACTGTTCCTCGAAAAGAAGATGAAGATGCCTGAAATGAGGCCCTGTAACATTCCAGTGATAATTTTGTGTTTTAAGATAAACGGCATATGAATCGGCCAAAACAAGATAAACTTTATGAGCTAGGGATTGTTGAGACATTGTTCGGATCCTTTTTAATCTGATACTTTATAGGGTAAGAGGTTTGGATTCTTTTTTCAAGAAAAGATAGGATAGACTATTTTTATTTTTGATTGACAAATTTCCAGAGCAAGTTTTTCGGCAGCAAAGAGAACTTATTTTTCTTGAAGGGTGGCATCATGCACAAGCCCCGGGGGGCGAAGCTTGAGTCGTCAGTTTCCATTTGTTGCTCTGCAGGACTGTGTTGTTTCCGGAAAGTTAGTGGCAGAGGGAACAGATTCTAAAGAGTCAACTTCAAGGGCTACAGACAGCAGTTGCATAACAATAGCCTCAGCGACGAAAAGATCAACACAATTAGGACGCTTTGAGTTTTTTGACACTATTCCAGGAAACAATATCTTGGGAGCTAATTTGAATAAAGCCCTGTCCAAAAACAGTATAAAAGCTTTTTTTCTCCCCCTTAAGAACAATAGGTTCGTGGAGAAAATTTTTTAACTCATTTGTCTCAAGATAAGGGGCTTTAAAAGGATTGTAATAACAGGGAACGAAATCCCGCTTTTCAAGAGCAAGAATATATTCAGGTTCCAGGGCTTCGACGCACCTGGATTCAAGAAAGGCATTTATAAGGCCATCATCCAAAGTAATGAGAGAATATAGTTTTTGATCTGGCCCGACCATTAAAAAGCTTCCTGTGCTTTCTGCCAGATAGAATTCCTGAATACGATCCTTTTCTATCAGTTGATTAAAATAGTGAATAAAAACAGGGTCTACGAGTGCCGTAGATTCGGGACGTTTTTTAAGAGTTTGGAGAGGAAAATAAAATAATTCACGGAAATAATCTTGCTGTGCTCTGATAACAGCATCCTGGAGTTGTTCCTGAAAATTGGGAGCGTGCTTACGAATATAAGAACAAATAAGACCTTTATTAAAGGCTTCTACGGCAACGTTTTCGTCGGCAACACCTGTTAACAGAATTTTTTTTACAAAAGGGTTTTCAATTTTTTTACATAAATCTATCCCATTCATGCCAGGCATTTCATAATCAACTACCAGAACTGAAACCTGCTCAAATCTTTTGGGTGATTTTAATTCTCGCAGTAGGCATCGAGGACTAAAGCTTAGGCTATCCCCCTCAAATCCTTCATCACAGGCGGCAAGACGATCAACAAAAGTTTCCCGATATTGATCCTGGTTAATGAAGGCAAGCCCTTCATGGGCATCATGGAAAGCTTTGTGGGGCTTGTCCTCAAGGTCGAGACCTGGCACAAGGTTTTTAAGCATGAAGAAATCATCATCTATCAGAACAACAGTTGTCGGATAAAAGCAAGGCATGATTGGTGTCATTTATCTCTTCCTTCTCTTAAGGGGGGACTGGAATCTCCCCTTTTTGGCATATTGATTATAAGGGCCATATATTTGATGGATTGTAAGGTGGGCTACATATTACCATGCGCATTTCTAACAGTTTTTTTTGAAATAAAAGTCAAAGAGTTACTCCTTACTGGTGCCAACAAATAATTTATAATGCCGGCTGCTTACCCAATAAAAAATTTTGGGTTCCTATCATAGTTTTTTGCTCTCAACAAAAGAAAGCCTTGATGACCCCGCTTGTTAATACTTATAAAAAGGACACGGTGGCTATACTTATGAAAAACTTTATGCCAAAAAGGAATTGCCTGTCAATGGAGCAACAGGATCTAGATATGGTGCCATGTAGTAATATCCTGGGCTGTTATGTCAATATATCCTTGACCAAAAACACAGTAAAAGGTTTTTTGATGCCCCTTGAGAACAGTTGGTTTCCTGAGGAAGTTTTTCAAATTGTCTGTTTCAAGGTAAGGTGCCCTGAAAGGGTTATAATAGCAGGGCATAAGCTCTCGTTTTTCAAGCGATTTGATTTTCTCTGGCGTTAATGTGTCCCTGCTTTTTGAATTAAGATAAGCGTCTATCAGCCCCTCATCCAGGGTGATTAATGAATACAGTTTCTTATCGGCCCCTATCATAAGGAAGCTGCCTGTACCCTCTACTAAATAGTATTCCTGAATATGGTGTTTTGTGACAAGTCTGTTAAATTCAGTGATAAAAACCGGATCGACCAAGGCTGTTGATTCGGGACGCTTTCTAAGGGTTTGGAGAGGAAAATGAAATAACTCCTGGAAGTACTTGTGTCGAACCTGGGGAACGATTTGTTGTAACAGCATTGGAAACTCGGGGTCATGCTTGCGAACGTAACGATCAATCATGCCTTTGTTAAAAGCCTCGACAGCAATGTTTTCATCAGCAACACCGGTCAGTAAAATCTTTTTAATAAAAGGGTTTTCAATTTTTTCACACAGATCTAATCCCTTTATACCAGGCATTTCATAATCAACCACTAAAACAGAAATTTGGCCAAATCGATCAGCAGATTTAAGTTCTGGCACTAAATGGCGAGGATTAAAGCTGAGGCTATCTCCTTCCATACTTTCGTCAGAGGTTGAAAGCTTGTCAACAAAGGTTTCTCGATATTGGTCCTTGTTAATAAAATCAAGACCTTCATGTGGATTGTTAAAAATAGAATAGGGAGTCCCCCGCAACCCCAGAGACTGTACTAATTGTCGAAGTGTTTTTAAATTATCATCAATCAGAACCGTTGTTGTCGGATGAAAATAGGGGGAAACTGGCGTCATAAGAACCTCAACACTGAATATTACTTATTTTATTGTACACTTACTTTCTTTATTTTTGGAAAAGACAGGGTAAACGTTGTGTGTTCTCCAAATAAGGAGGCCACCTTAATAGTTCCCCCCATACTTTCTATTGCTTTTTTACAAAACGAAAGACCAATACCCGTCCCATGGGGACGTTGTGAATAGAACGGTGTAAAAAGTTTTGAAAGTCGATATTTTTCAATCCCTGGTCCTGTGTCCTTGAAAATAACCTTGTGGCAGGTTTCATCAGAACGCAGGGTGATAAAGATCTCGCCTTTTCCTGCAGCCTGAATAAAATACAGGCTGTTTTTTAAAAGGTTAAAAAAGATATGCATGATAAGGTCCCGGTTTCCTTTGAAATCAAAATCATTTTCAATGTTGATATGGACCTTGTTTTTTTCATGGGGGTTAAAGGCAAAGGCTTGCAGGGTGTGTTCCAGGGATTGCCGCATCGAAAGAACTTTTCGGGGGATATTGTCAAAATCCTGCTTCAGATTTGCCAGCAAAAGATTGATTAAGTTTTGGCTATCTTTTGCTGTTTCAACAAGATCCTGTGAAATATCATACACATCTTTGATATCTTCCTGTGAATCAGGATCAAGAGGGCCTTTTTTTACAAAAGCCTTTTCAATCAGACCCATTTTCTGACGCAAGTTAACCCCCATCATCATAACATTCGCCAGGGGGGTTCGCATTTCATGGGCAATGGCACCACTTTGTAGTTTTAAGTTTTCTAAAGCCACTCTAATTTCTTCCTGTGTTTTGCGTCTATAGGAAAACAGAGCACC
Organism: Alphaproteobacteria bacterium UBA1908; assembly: GCA_002337525.1. Classification (GTDB taxonomy): domain Bacteria; phylum Pseudomonadota; class Alphaproteobacteria; order Caedimonadales; family UBA1908; genus UBA1908. The sequence goes on from DDGG01000028.1 coordinate 37,958, forward strand.
ATAAATCAGTAGACTAATAAAACTTGTTGTAAATATGGGTAATTTCTCAGAATATACAATGATATCTGTTGTGAAATAGTAAAGCAACCAGCCTCCTATAGCGCCTATGAAAAGTAATATTAAAGCTGTTATCCAATCAAAAATAATCAGAAGAAATCCAGTTGCAAGTAAAGCGTTTAGAGACCATAAGTAATCAAAGTTATTCTTGAAAACCATGAATGAAAAAAAGAAGGGCTGGTTAATTGTAACGACTAGAAACCAGAATAAATAATAAAGAAATATAGGGATTTCAACAACTCTTTTTATAACAAAAAGGCCAAGGAACATCAAAATAAGAACGATCGAAAGAACCCTCAATTGAGTATCTGTATGATATGGGTCAATGGCAACGATTGGATTGATAAAAACAAATAACAGATAGCCTGATAAAGCTAGAAAACAATAAATAACAAATAGATGTTCGCACGTTTGGGCAACATTAATAACTTTTTGCCGGGTAAATTCATAAATATTTTTCACTAAATTCAAAATTTATACACCCTTCCCAAAAAAGAAAATATTAACGAAAAGTATACTTTATTGTGCGCCTTATCAAGGGCTTTGTAAACTTTTTCTCTAAACACCATTTTTACAGCAAAGTGTGTAAAAGTCAGCATACTGATATTGATGATAATCTGCAAAAAGATCCACTTTGGGGTTTACGTGAATTAATTTTGATTCAATAAGCGTTAGACCGCAGGAGTATAGCCACTGTTCTGCTTCTTTTGTTGTTTTCCATTCCATATAATGTTCAGGCGTAATATCACCGATAGGTAATGAAAGGAGAAAATAGGCGTGGTCTGGAGAGTGTGAAATATGCTTTTTAAGATATAAAGTGCATTCTTTTACATGTTCAATGGAGCTCTGAAAAACATACAAATCCTGGTTGGGCACTATCATACCGGTATTCATATCAAATTTCTTAAAAGTTACATTCTTTTGCCATTTCTCTGGGGCCCAGATATTAAAAAGAGATTTTGCAAAAGTCTCGGCAGAATCGTCAATATCACACAAGGTTAAATGGCTTGGAAAATCTCCTTGTACAAGATATTTCATGTAGGAGGAAGGAACTCCAAAACCCATATCAGCAATGCGCCTAGGCTTTAATTTCTTGATAAAAGATAAAGCTGTTTTTTGACGTTCAATATGCCAGCTTCCGGAAAGTAAGTTATGCATATGCAAAACATATCTTAATGCAAGTGACTGATATGTTTCATTACTATTTTTCGAGATATCAAGATCATAATCAATATATGCCTTTATGATTTCTTCTTTTGAAAGGCATAAGTCATCACGTAAGCATTTTAGGGAAGTTTTCAGATTTTTGTCTTCTAAAATTGAGGCGGATGCTTGCTTAAGAAGTATTTTTTTTTCGGCCATATATTCATCTGAAAAGGGCTCAGGATTCTTAAGGGCAGAGCAAAACTGATTGAAAGACATATAAATTTTTTGATAAAGATAAACCACAAATTATACTAGCTGATTTCGCCTCTTAGTCAAGAGATGGATCGCGAAAGAAACAAGCAACTTTGTTTCTTCAGAATGCCACTATAAAACTTAAAGCCTTGAATGGGTCCCATCGCAAAAAGGGGCTTTTTTTGTGGCTTTGCATCCGCAAAGATAAACAGTTTTTGATTTTTGTGCTGTCCAGGAAAGGCTTTTAAAGCCCGAACCACGATGAGTTCCATCACAAAAAGGCTGTTTGGCACTTTTACCACATGTGCACCAATAATATGTTTTACCCTCTTCAACATCTACTTTGCAGGGGGCTTTTTGGGGACATTCTGGTTGTGGCATGTGACATCTCCATTTACCAACGACGAAAAATCAAGTATCAGGATAAGCGTATCTTTAATAACGTCAAGGTTATAAATAATGTCGAGCAAAAAAATTCAGATTTTTACAGACGGAGCCTGTAGTGGCAACCCGGGGCCGGGCGGATGGGGGGCCTTAATCCGAACTCATGATGGCGAGCAGGAGCTTTATGGGGGAGCGCCGGAAACAACTAATAATCGTATGGAAATGCAAGCTGCTATTGAGGCTCTTAGAAAAATTCCTGCCGGATCAGAGGTTGAGCTTTGTACTGACAGTAATTACCTGAAAGACGGCATGACATCCTGGCTTGCTAAATGGAAGCAAAATGGATGGCGAACAGCTTCAAAGGCTCCTGTTAAAAACCAGGATTTATGGCAGGAACTGGATCAATTGTGTGCGCAACATACACTCCATTGGGTATGGGTCAAGGGCCACAGCGGCCATCCGGAGAATGAACGCGCAGATACACTGGCCCGCAATGCTATCGTGCAATTGATGATGAAGACCCATACTTCGTAATCATAAAGAACGGCACTATGTGTTTGTCATTGGAGAGAAGCAATTAAACAGCCTCTCCTCCCATTACTCAGCAGGCGTTTTCACTCTCCCATTGTCATTCAGAAGGCACCTCCCACCTATCCGTCATTCAGAAGGAGTGAAGCGACTGAAGAATCCAGTACCCTTTTTCTGCAAAGCTCCGGCCCTTTGAAGTCTGGATCCTGACGCTCGACGTTGTCTCGCTCTGGATGACGGGGGAAGTAAACGGGTCTCCTCTGGATGACATAGAAATAAAAGGGTCTCATTACGATGAGATAGCGAGCTTCTGGATAGTGGAGCAAAAACCCATAGTTTGAGACTTTTGATGTTAACGTGTAAAAAGATTTTCAATTGCAAGGGGAAAGTTCAAGCGCTCCCGAACGTCATCAATCACAATATCTCCGGAGATACCGACCTGGACACCCAGGATTGATTTATCAATCTCTGATACCCGCACCCGCGGATTTTGCAGACGAGGCTCATAATATCGAATCGTTTCTTCAATACGCCTTGCAATCTGGTGAATATAAAAATCACTGCCAGCTTCAAACCATGAAAAATCACCAAGACCAAAATAAATGGGTAGGGCATAGTCTGCGAGCTGATCATCAGTTGGTTTTTCAGCCTGACGTTTTGAAGTAGGACGTGTGTTTAAAATCAAAGTGAGTTCAGAAAGAATAGATTCTTTTAACTCCTCAAAATTGAGTTTGTAGTAAGGAGTAACTTCCCTGTCTTTGTTGGGCTCTAAATCCGTTAAACGATCAAAAAGGGGCGCAAGCGCCCCTTTCACATGTTTTTCTCTTTTGTTTAAAGTCTGTGCCACTTAGCACGTCTCCTTATTTAAGTATTGACTATTCAGCACCTCCGCCACCACCTGGCGTGACAACAGAATGCCTAACATCATAAGTATACGAGTTCTGACCGCCTTCAAGATTTGTTTGCTCGCGGCGAATTGTCTCACGAGAGAGTCTTTCAACTCTGGACTCAATAATAATGATGTCTTCAACCTGCTTGATCTGCTGAATCAGTGTATCATAAAAGTTTACTTTTTCAGCAACTTCATCCACAGTGCCCTGGTTCGTGAGTCGAACAAATTCGATACTTTCAACCAGGATACCCTGAATTGTAATCAGTTCAAGCTGAGGTGTCCAGATATCGTGCGGAATGGCAAAAATCAAATTTGAAATTCTGACACGAGAGCTGTCATACTTGTTGTTATCAACAACGTTGGCATTTGTACGCCTTGTTACCGAATAATCGGGGTTCGTCATTGATCGACAATATTCCGGAAAGGTCTGGTTATTCGAATTCGTAAGAATTCCCCCTCCTTGAGAGGAAGTGACTTTCACCATCCACTCAGCTGTTTTGGCAGAATCGGAATATCGCTCTCCCGATAGACGTTGGTCACCATAACCACTCATGGCGTCCCGCGCCCAGCGACGGAGCATTCCTTCTACATTTTGGTCATTTAATACTGACATGTTTTTCTCCTTTAAACTGTGTTGCGTCCGTCATTTCCTAGGCCAGAGCAGGCTGTGGAAGGTTTGCAACCAGACGAATTGATGCCGTTAGCTCTTCCAACTGGAAGTGTGGCCTCAAGAAAACCGTCGCTTTATAGCTACCGGGCTTGCCTGGAACATCAACAACAGCAACGCGTGCTTCACGAAGTGGGAATTTCGCTTTTGAAACCTGATCTGAATAATCAGAAAGCAGGACATACTGGCTGATCCACTTGTTCATGTAGCGCTCAACGTCACCACGACTCATAAAGCTACCAATCTTGTCTCGCATGATCGCTTTGATGTAGTGGGCAAAACGAGACGCTGCCAGGATATAGGACAGTCGGGCTGAAAGCGCTGCATTGGCATTTGCTTCTGCCAGATTGTAATGCTTTGGCTTTTGTGCCGTCTGAGATCCAAAGAAAGCAGCATAGTCACGGTTTTTACAGTGGCAGAGAGGCAAGAAGCCAAGATCACTAAGTTCTTTCTCTCGACGATCACTAATCGCAACTTCTGTTGGACATTTTAATGCAACATCTCCGTCGGTTGTTTTGAACGTGTAATAGGGAAGGTCTTCAACCAAACCACCACCTTCAACACCACGAACAGCCGCAGGCCAACCGTAAAGCATTGCCGAGTTCATCACGCGCTGAGACATCGCCCACGCGGCATTACCCCAGCAGAACATGCTGTTATCAACCCCGTCAACAGACTCTTCGTACTTTACACCATCGGCAGGGTTTGAATCTTCCCCATAGGGTGCCCGCATCAGGATGTGAGGGAGTGTCAGAGCGACATAACGGGAATCTTCGCTTTCACGGAAAGATTGCCATTTGCCAAGTTCTGTATTCTCGAAGATCAAAGATAGATCACGAGGCACGCCCAGGTTGGTAAAGCTGTCCAGATCAAAAAGATTCGGATTTGCTGCTGAAATAAAGGGTGCGTGTGACGCTGCAGCAACTTGAGCTATTTTTACCAAAAGCGCAAGGTCTGCTTGACTTCGACCAAATTCGAAATCACCCATTAAGCAAGAGAAGGGTGCTCCACCAAAGGTACCGTATTCTTCTTCATAAATTTTCTTGAACATTTGGCTTTGATCAAACTCAATAGCTTTTTCAAGATCATAACGAAGCTCGTCTTTCGTAATATTAAGAAGACGGATCTGGATACGAGCGCTTTCATCCACGTTTGTTACGAGGAAGAAAAGACCTCTCCAGGATGCTTCAAGGCTTTGGAAATCTGCATTGTGCAAGATTTCATCAAGCTGTGCGGAAATCAGTTTATCTAATGCAGCAATGCGTTGAGATACAAGGGCGATAGCGTCACCTGCTACTGAATCGTTGCCATCAAGCTGTGCCAGGAATTCCTGAACCAGTTCTTTTGCATACGGCGTTTGAGATTCATCGCGTGCCATTTTACCGTCAGTTGCAATCTTGCCTGCATCGGCTTTTTTATCTTTTTTCTCGATAACGCCATCAAGGGCCTTGTTCAAGTCTTCGTTACCGTCCAGTTTACCCAGCAAGTCATTCAGTTTGGTCCGACTTTCCATTAAGGTTTTTAAAGCTGGTACGTTCGCAATAATGCTTTTAGGCTCGAAGTCATCGATTGTGTTGAAGGTCAAATCAATATTGAGTAGAGCGTTACCCCCACGAATCACATCTTTAACACGTGTCACCACACGTGGTGCGATAGATGTCATGATATCGTCATAGGTATCGCCTGCGATTTCAATAAATTTACGATCTTTTAGTGTGACACGCGCAATTGTTGATGCACCTGATAAATCTGAAAGAACCCCCAATACATAGGGAAGTTCTCGAGACTCAACCGCGTCTCCAATCTCCACATCATAGGTAATTTGAACCCGTGGAGGGCGGATAACGTCGAGCAAATGTTGTGTACTTTGTCTCATATCTATAGTCCCCCTTTAATAATTAGCAACAGAGTTATTCAAGTTATTTGTGAATCCTCCTATTCCTAATTATTAAGCTTTTTCCTTAAAAAGAAGTAAATTTCATAAATTTTTTCAAAAAAATATTTATACTTATATTTCAACAATAAAGTTAAATTTTTCTGATTGTAATTCAATAGCTTATGACTTTCTTCTTTTTGCTCCCCATTTTTTCCTGCTAACGTTTTGTTAAGGAAAAACTAGATTTTTGTTATACATTTCAAACTTTAATTAAATTATAATTAAGTATGAAATATATTTTATTAAAAAAGAATTAACATGAAAATGAAAGAAAAATCGTTCTTTTTAGAATTTTTATTGAAATAATAAATAAAATTTCCTTTTAGTCAAAATGTAAAAAATTATATTAATTTGAATAAATATTGACAAGAATCTTTCTAAATGATTCAGTTGACTTATTGGTAAATAAATAAAAGAGAAATATTATGTTACTAAGCCGTTTTATGAAAAACTTTATCTTATCTATTGGACTATTCAGTTACTTTAATATAGCTACTTCTTCGCATTTTGATGGGTTTCGTGATCAGGTTATTTTGCTTGAGTTCAAATCTTCCAATCAATATTTGCACGTCGGTAATGATTCTACTATCAAACTTGAGCACCATGATTTACCAGAAAACCCAAGTAAATACTCGATGTGGTATATTGAACCTCTGGATGATAAAAATTTTGCTTTATATTCGGTCAAATCAAAACATTATCTTAGAAAACAACCAAATTCATCCGTTGGTTTAGGGTCAAGAGGAGAAGATGCACACTGGGTTGTATCCGCTAATGGCAATTTAACCTATTCTTTCCAGAACAAAAAAAATGGTAAATTCCTTAATGGTTCAAAAAGTGATTCAACTGTAAGCCTTGGAGATGAACCTGATAAATGGCATATTCATCAAGCTTACTTTCAGCCTTATTATAGACTTGAAGCATTTCTTAATGGATTCACTTTTACTTCTAATTTAGAAACGTTATTTGAGTCATTTGGTTCAGTTGTTTTTGTTGCTAATGCCATTTTTCAAATTGATCAAGAATCCGTAGGCAGCCGAGTTCAACATTCATATGAAGATTCTCATACTGAAAGTTTTGCATGGGGCCTTAATGAAACACTGGGTATTGGTGCTTTATTAAAAGCAACAGCAAAAATTCCTTTATTTGGAGGCTTGGAAACAACAGCTACAGTGGATACAACTCTTGGCTCACATCAAGACTGGACTAAAGAAGATAGTAGAACTATGTCTTACACTGCCTGGATCACCCCTAATAGTTCAGGAACATATGAAATGAGTTGCTCTTTAAAAATGTTACAAAATGCAACCATGCCTTTCACAGCAGAAGCCAGACTCCAGGCCCAAGCGATAGATAAGGAAGGTAATGTTCTACCCGGCAAATTTGCCCCTCCTCAAGTTATTAAAGAGTTTTTTAAAAAAGCAGGATGTCATTATAGCTTTAGTGGTTCCATTGATAGTGACGTATCAGTTACAATTCCCGTCACGGGTAACATGACAGCAACGTATGCATTAAGCTCCGTAACGACTATAAATAAAAAAGTAGATGGCTAAAAACTATTGAAGTAAACTATATTTTTCCAGGTGTCTCATGAAACTTAATTTTGGGACACCTTCTTTTGTTACAATAATATTGAGTCATCCCTTCTGTAAAGGTTCTTTCAGTTATTACAAGTCTTTTTGATAAAGTGAGATCTATAAAAATGATCGGATTTTTCTTGCTTTTTTAATTTTTATGATTAAGTAACAGTGTATATGATCCTTAATATTCAAATTAAAATGGTCCGATACTTTTTTCTTTTCTTTTTTGTCCCATGTTTGTTGTTTGCGTCTGATGAAATGATCCCTGTGACAGGTCAAGAAGGCTCATTTGCAAAGCGATACCCCCTGAATATTTTGGTTGTTGATGACAGTTCTGTGAACAGACTTGTTGCCAAAGCTCTTTTACAAAAAAAGCTTGGATATAAAATAAAAAGCGCTGCATCCGGAGAAAAGGCTATAAATCTATGTTGTCAGACATCCTTTGATTTGGTTCTGATGGATTTGTATATGGGATATGAAAATGGATACGATACTGCCAGGGCTATCCTTTCGAATACTCCCGAGGGAACAACACAGCCACACATTTATGCCTACTCTTCAGGCAATAAAGAAGAATGTCTTCCAGAATGTCTGGGATCTGGTATCAGGGGTTTTATTCTTAAACCTCAACGACCAGAATTCTTCAAAAGCTTCTTACAAGAATTTTATGAGCATAGAGTCCAACCCTGAGATAAGCGAGACAAAGGCACCCGGACTCTTGGTAAAATCGAAATATCGTCTTTACTATTTGGATCGAAAGGTAATACGTCCCTTTGTTAAATCATATGGTGTCATCTCAACCGTCACTTTATCACCTGCCAGAACACGAATTCTGTTTTTGCGCATTTTTCCAGACATATGGGCCAAAACAATATGACCATTTTCAAGAGTTACACGAAACATCGCATTGGGTAAGACTTCTGTGATAACGCCTGAAAATTCAATTAAGTCTTCTTTTGACATCTTTTATTAACCTCTTTTTAACATTATTGTTAAGAAAACCGCTCTTTGGGTTCTCTGTCTTATCTCATAAGACCTTATCCCTGACTTCTGATTTTGAGCTCTGAGAAATCCAGGTCTCCTGAATTCATACGTTTTACCGGGTAGTCGGGCTACAAGAATTCAAGTTTTTTACAGATTACAGACATTAGTGTATAGTCTATTTTGTAACAAAAGCCAAGGTTAGGATAAAAATGTCATTTTAAGAGAAAAGCACTCACTGTTTTTCCAAAGTTAAAAGGGAAAAGCAATAAATAAAAAAGTAAGGTTCTGGCACGTGAATAACCAAAAATAATAAATCAGGAAAAATAATAATGTCTTTTGAATATCTTTTTGATATTACCTGGCGGCAAATTGAAAAGTCGCCTTTTGAGCTCTTGGCTTTTAGCTGGTTTTTATTTTGCTGGTTTGGTTACAATGTTATTATCGATAACTTTCTTCGAAGCTCCCGTGGTTTAAGTTCGCGGATGCATCTCTACCGTGTACAATGGATGACCTCTGCTCTTTCGCGTGATAATCGGGTCCTGGACGTTAATATTCTTAGAAATTTGCAAAGTAGCATGTCCTTTTTTGCCTCAACCTCTATTCTTATTCTTGCAGGCCTTCTGGCCCTGCTGGGGGCCAGTAACCAGGCCTTGATTATCATTAAACAGATTCCCTTTGCTGTGATCCCCCCCAAAATTATATGGTACCTGAAGATCTTTCTTTTGGTTTTTCTATTTATTTATAGCTTCTTTAAAATGACCTGGTCTCTTCGACAATTGAATTATACGTGTATTCTGGTTGGTGCCATGCCTCCTCAAAACAAGGAGTCTTCAGATGATTTTATTCCCACAGCGCGACGAGCCGCTATGATTGGCACAATGGCCGCCAAAGAAATGAATCGGGGCCTTCGTGCCTATTATTTTGCCATTGCTGTTCTGTCTTGGTTTGTCAGCCCTATGTTGTTTATCATTTCAACAGGACTGGTTGTGTATGTTCTTTATCGTCGGGAATTCCGCTCGCAAATTGTTAACATTCTATCAACTCAGTCATCAAGTGGATCCGACTGATTCAACGAGCGACAAAGTGACTTTCAGGATCAAGGAAAAACTTTCCCGTAAAATTGTGAAAATCGTAACATAGAGACCTTCTTATCCGTTGTTCGGGTTATTGTGATTGCGTCTCTTTTGTGAAGGCGTTAAACTTGGAAGATACAAGAATAACAGGGATTTTTAGTGCGTAGTGTTCTGTCAGAAATTGACTCTATTGATTCTCTTCGTCGTTTTGGAGAGGTGAAAAGTGTTGTCGGTCCTCTTTTACAGGTCACAGGCCTGCAAGAATATCTTTCTGTAGGTAGTTTGTGCGAACTTCATCCCAAAGACTGTTCTTCCTTTTATGCCGAAGTTGTAGGTTTTCAGGATGAGGTAAGCCTTTTGATGCCTTTCGCGTCCCATGAAGGAGTGCGTCCCAAAACAAGGGTTGATTTCCACACGAATGATATGAAGCTCGCCCCTCACCCTAGTTGGCTTGGGCGTGTTTTAAACGGATATGGGAAAGCGATTGATGGAAAAGGTCCCTTGCTCCAGGGGCATGAACAGTATTCAACACGATCATCCCCTCCGCCAGCCCATCAACGTAGCCTGGTTAAAGATCGTCTGGATTTGGGTCTGAAAGCCATGAACACGTTTCTGACATGTTGTAAGGGCCAACGTATGGGTATTTTTGCAGGTTCTGGCGTTGGTAAATCTGTCCTTCTTGCCCAAATTGCAAAGTTCACGGAAGCGGATGTTATCGTTATCGGTCTTATCGGGGAGCGTGGACGCGAAGTTCGTGAATTTATTGAGGATCACTTGGGTGAAGAAGGAATGAAACGCGCTGTAGTTGTCGTTGCGACCTCTGATGAGCCTGCTCCCATGCGTCGGCAAGCTGCCTATGTAACGCTTACAGTTGCAGAGGCTTTCCGTAATGAGGGACTCTCTGTTTTATGCTTGATGGATAGTGTAACCCGTTTTGCAATGGCTTTGCGGGAAATTGGCCTTGCTGCTGGCGAACCTCCTGCCAGCAAAGGGTATACTCCTGGTGTTTTTGCCGAATTACCGCGTCTTCTGGAACGATCCGGGCCTGGTCTTCAAAATCAGAATCAGGGGAGTATCACTGGCCTGTTTACCGTCCTTGTTGAAGGAGACGACCATAATGAACCTGTTTCAGATGCCGTGAGGGGAATTGTTGATGGTCATATTGTTCTTGACCGACAGATTGCAGAGCGAGGACGCTTCCCTGCCATTAATATTTTACGCAGTATTTCGCGAATGGTTCCCAAGTGTCACACAGAAATTGAGCAAAAAATTGTAATAAAAGCCCGTGCTCTTCTATCTGCCTATGATGACATGGCAGATATGATCCGTCTGGGTGCCTATAAAAAAGGCAGTGATCCCGTAACAGATGAAGCCATCAAGTACCACGAGGCTCTTCATACTTTTCTGTCACAAAAACCTGATGAACAAGTTACTTTAAAAGATAGTTTTCTGGCTCTTGCAAAAATTCTGGATGGTGCGCAAGACTCATGAAGAAGTTTAAAACTCTTGAGAAACTGATCCGTTTTAAATCAAAAATGCTTGATGAACGAAAGCAGTTTGTTGGAAAACTGATCGCACGCGTCTCAGATGTTGAAATTGAAATCACCCGGTACCGCACAGAACTTGCCAACGAACAAAAAGCAGCTTTGGATAGTGTTGATGCAATGATGGCCTGCACTGAATATACGGCCCTTGTGATTGAGAAAATTGAACGTTTAGAGCGCTTGCGCCGAGAGGCAGAAACACAGCTTCAACGAGAACAGGACAAACTCATGGAACTTTATGCTGATTTACAATCTCACGAAAAAGTTCTTACCATCGCAAAAACAGAGCATGAAAAGGCTCTTGAGAAAAAAGATCAAAATAATCTAGATGATTTATATGGGCGAAAGCATTCTTTTTAGGTAATAAACCTTGAATTGAATGCCTGAACTTGCTAAGGATCACCCATTATATAAATTTTTCTTAAGATAAAAGTATTTCCTTCGCCTTTTACATCTGGAAACTGTAAAAAATTAAAAGTATGACTTACCAAAATTCTGATCATTTTTATGGACGTCGCAAGGGACGTCCTGTGCGTGTCAAAAAAACACGGCTTCTTGAAACTATTCTGCCGAACCTTGCTGTTGATCTTGACGAGGGAAAAGTTCTCCTGGATCCTCAGGATCTATTTTCTTTTTCTCCTAAAGAAATTTGGCTGGAAATTGGTTTTGGGGGGGGAGAACATTTGGCTGAACTGGCTTCACAGAACCCGCAAGTTGGTTTTATTGGCTGTGAAGTGTTTCTCAATGGCATTGCCTCTTTTCTAGAATACCATGAAGCCAGGCAGCTTGCTAACGTTCGGCTTTTTACTCATGATGCTCGTTTTCTCCTCTGTGCTTTAAAGCCTGACAGTCTTGCTAAAGTAATGATCATGTTTCCTGATCCCTGGCCCAAGGCACGCCATAATAAACGTCGCCTTGTTCAGAAAAAAACTCTGGAACAGCTATCAGCTCTTCTTGTTTCTGGAGGCGAATTGCGTCTTGCCAGTGATCATGAAGACTATATTGCCTGGATGAAGGCGGAAATAGAGAAAGTGGCTTCTTTACATTTACCCACTGGAAAAACTTTTTCTGATTGCCAGAAGAAACCTGATAGTTGGCCCGGCACACGATATGAGCAAAAAGCCCTTGCGCAAAAAATAGAATGTACTTATTTCTCGCTTATTAATGAGCCTTCTACAGCTGTTATTTAGAAGGAATAACTTCCTCGTCATTCAGAAGGGACCTTATCCTGTTCCGTCATTCAGAGTGAGCGAAGCGAGGGAAGAATCCTCTGTAAAGCTCGTGACCTTCAAAGCCTGGATCGTGACGTCGACCTTCGGCCTCCTCACGATGACGTTCTCGCTTTGTCATTCAGAAGGGACCTTATCCTGTTCCGTCATTCAGAGTGAGCGAAGCGAGGGAAGAGTCCTTTGCAAAGCTCGTGACCTTCAAAGCCTGGATCGTGACGTCGACCTGCGGTCTCTTCACGATGACGTTCTCGCTTTGTCATTCAGAAGGGGCCTTATCCTGTTCCGTCATTCAGATCGAGTGAAGCGAGGGAAGAATCCAGGAATTTCACAAAGTCAAATGAACCATTCTATCTGGATCTCGACGCTCAATGTTGTCTCGCTCTGGATGACGGGAGGAAAACAGGTACCCTTACATAATGGAATTGAATGTTAGGCATCTTTCTCCGAGTTCCGGCTTATTTTAGTTTACCGTGACAGTGCTTATACCTTTTTCCCGACCCGCAAGGGCAAACAGCATTGCGACTTGTTGGTGCCTGGACACTACCGACCTTAACAGAGAGAGGGTCTTCTCTGTCAGATTTTCCCGCAGTACTTTTTAATTCTTTTTTTTCTTTTCGACGTTTTGCCAAGCGGTCTTTTAAAGAGGTTTGAGGTAGCTCTTCTTCTGTGCCAGACAAACTTAATTTGTCAGAACGCGGAGAGACGTCTTCAAAATCATCTTCAAAGGTAGAGGTGTCTTCTTCAAATTGAAGGTGACTTAAGGCTGTTGTGACCATTTCACGAACACGTGCGAGCATATCTTCAAAAAGAATGAAGGCTTCTTGTTTGTATTCATTCAGGGGGTCACGTTGTGCATAGGCGCGAAGATTAATGCCCTGCCGCAGCTGGTCAAGAGACAAGAGGTGATCTTTCCAGGCTTGATCCAAAACACGTAACAGAATACTTTTTTCTGCCATACGCATCAGTTCAGCACCATATTTATGTTCTTTGCCGGCCATTTTTTTATCAATGGCCGTTTGAATACGATCCAGAATTTCTGCATCGGCAATGCCTTCTTCGTCAGCCCATTGCGAGATCTCAAGATCCAGATTCAGAACACGCAGACATTCTTCCTTAAGGGCATCGACAGACCATTGATCTGAATAAGTCCCTTCGGGAATGAAACGTGAGACCATTGACTCCACAACATCTTGTCGCATTTCAGCAATATCATCACCGGCATCATCGTTTTCCATCAATTCCCGGCGCTGTTTATAGATAACTTTACGCTGATCATTCATCACATCATCATATTTCAATAAATGTTTCCGAATGTCATAATTGCGCGCCTCAACTTTTTGCTGGGCACGTTCAAGAGCCTTGTTAATCCACTTGTGGACAATCGCCTCGCCTTCTTCAAGACCTAATTTTTTTAGCATTGAATCAAGACGATCCGAACCAAAAATACGCATGAGATCATCTTCAAGCGAAAGGAAGAACTTAGAAGCACCAGGATCACCTTGACGACCTGAACGACCCCGTAACTGGTTATCGATACGTCGGCTTTCATGGCGTTCGGTGCCAATCACATAAAGGCCACCCGCTTCTTTTACCTGGCGTTCCGCTGCTTGAATAGTTGTCCGAGTCTCTGCATCAATTTTCTGGCGCTGCTTGGGATCCTCTATACCCGCAAGTTCTGATTCCAAAAGCATGTCAACATTACCCCCGAGCTTAATGTCTGTCCCACGTCCTGCCATATTGGTTGCGACAGTAACGGCCCCTGGAGATCCCGCTTGAGCGATGATTTTAGCTTCCTGCCCATGATAGCGCGCATTTAGAATCTGATGAGGTATTTTGGCTTTTTTAAGGAGGGATCCAATGAGTTCAGACTTCTCAATACTTGTTGTGCCTACGAGAACAGGCTGGTTACGTTCCCGACATTCTTTAATCAAGGCAATGATGGCATCGTATTTTTCTTTGGCAGTTCGATAAACCTCATCATCCATATCTTTACGAGCAAGAGGGACATTTGTTGGGACATTGACGACATCAAGGCGATAGATATCTGCAAGCTCTGCAGCTTCGGTCATTGCTGTCCCTGTCATACCAGAAAGCTTGTCATACAAGCGGAAATAATTCTGGAATGTAATAGAGGCCAATGTTTGGTTTTCAAGCTGAACTCTGGCGCCTTCTTTTGCTTCCAGTGCCTGATGCAGGCCCTCCGAGAAGCGTCGTCCATCCATCATACGGCCAGTGAATTCGTCAATAATGATAACTTTATTGTCTTTGACAATATAATCGACATCTTTGGTAAAAAGTGTATGTGCTTTCAAAGCCTGATTTACATGGTGAACCAAGCTGACATTTTGAGGCTCATAAAGTGAGGTTCCTTTCACCAGTTTCATATCCGATAAAAGCTGTTCAACTTTTTCGGAGCCTGACTCGGTTAGAGTGACAGAACGTGCCTTTTCATCTTTTTCATAATCACTGGCATCCAGTTTTGGAATGACTTGATTAATTGTGATGTACAGTTCCGAGGAATCTTCAGCAGGGCCAGAAATAATAAGGGGAGTTCGTGCCTCGTCAATTAGGATGCTGTCAACCTCGTCGACAATGGCATAATTGAAATCACGTTGCACCATATCGGTTTTCAGGAATTTCATATTATCGCGAAGGTAATCGAATCCAAACTCATTGTTTGTGCCGTATGTGATATCACAATTATAGGCATTTTGACGCTCTGTATCGTCCATATTGTTAAGAATGCAACCAACGTCAAGACCCAGGAAACGATGAATCTTTCCCATCCACTCAGAATCGCGTTGTGCCAGATAATCGTTGACTGTAACTACATGGACACCTTTACCTGTCAAGGCATTTAAATAAGAAGGCAGCGTTGCAACAAGTGTTTTTCCCTCACCGGTCATCATCTCGGTGACCATCCCTTTATGAAGGATGATACCTCCAATAAGCTGGACATCGAAATGGCGCATTTTCAAGACGCGCTTTGAGGTTTCTCTTACAACAGCAAATGCTTCGACAAGGAGGCTGTCAAGAGAGGCGCCTTCTGCCAGGCGGCTCTTGAATTCAGCTGTTTTAGCCTTAAGAGCCTCATCCGATAAAGCCACCATATCCTTTTCAAGGGCATTAATCTTTTGAACTGTGGGTGTTAACTTTTTTATAAAACGCTCATTTTCCGAGCCAAAGAGTTTCTTAAAAAAACCTATAAACATTTAAAACCAATTTACTTTGTATGAAAAATTCAAAAAGAGTCTATCACATTTTTCTACGCTTTTTTGGGTGTCTCTGGCAAGAAAAACTAAAAAAAATCTTGTTTTTTGAAGATTTTCGTTGCACATATGTCCAAAATCGCTAGGATAGCCTTGTTTTCGTAACGTGTTAATAAGGGAACACATTTATTATGTTTAAATTTCGTACACTCGCCTCGACGGCGTTTTTGACGCTTTCTGTCTTGTCTGGTACTGCCGCTCTTAACATCTTGGGGGCAAAAGATAAAGATGTTGTGGTCGCTCGTGTTAACGGGGAAGAAATTCGTTCAAGTGATTTGAATGAAGCCAAAAAAGCTATTCCTCCAAAGGCTCTTGAAGAAGACAAGGGTAAGGGTAAGGTTTTTGAATTTTTGCGTCACAACTTTGTGATGGCGCGTCTTCTTGTTCAAGCTGCCAAAAAAGAAGGCCTGGAAAAAGAAGAAATTGTTAAAAAGCAGTTGGAGCGCATGAAAGACAATATTTTAGCCCAGGCATATTTGGCTAAAATTGTAGGTCCTGCCGTGACAGAGGGTGCTTTAAAGGCTGCCTATGATGAGTATGTTAAAAGCCATCCCAAGGACCTGAAAGAAACGCGCGCACGTCACATTCTTGTAAAGGACGAGAAATTTGCAAAATCACTTATCAAGAAAATTAAGGATGGAGCTGATTTCCTAAAGGTTGCCCGTGAGAATTCAATTGATAAGCAGTCGGGTAAAGAAGGAGGAGACCTTGGTTACTTTACGAAAGAAACAATGGTCCCTGCTTTTGCCGAGGCAGCTGAAAAGCTAAAACCAGGGGAAATGTCAAAAGCACCTGTAAAGTCTGATTTTGGTTATCACATTATCCGTGTTGAAGATCGTCGTAAGCAAAGCCCGAAAAGCTTTGAAGAAATGAAGCAATCTCTTGCGGCCAAACTTCAAAATGATGCGGCTGAAAAGGTTGTTAAAAAGCTTGAAAGTGATGCAAAAATTGAGCTTTTTGATGAAAAAGGTAAACCTGTCGAGAAAAAGTAATTCAAAAAACTTTTTTAAGTGGCAATAAAATTAACGAGCCCTGGATCCTGGTCCGGGGCTTTTTTAATGCCATCTCGTATCGCATGTGACAGGAATCAGGGAGCCTTTGTTTTAAAGAGGTCCATAAAAAAGAATTTCTGCCTGAATTTGAACGAGAATAAGGCATTATAATCTCTTCGTCTGAATTTTTTTCCACTTCGTGTCCTAAAAAGACAAGTGAAATGACAAAAGGTTTCTTTTCTATTGAAAAAGAATTATCTTGAGCTCATAATCTGGATGAAATTATTTGTAATGTTAGCGAAGAAAGTTTTCTTTAATGGCTCAGCCTCTTTATCACCTCCTGGTTGTAGACGATGATAACCGTCTTAGAAATCTTCTTGAGCGTTATTTGAGTGAAAAAGGCTATTTAGTCACGACCGCAGAGAATGCAGAGCAAGCCAGGAATGTTCTTGCTACAGAAGATATTAATTTGGTGGTTCTGGACGTGATGATGCCAGATGAAACTGGTCTGGAATTTTTAAAAGGTTTGCGGTCAGATGATTCTTCTCCTGACCAACGTCTGCCAATTTTGCTTTTAACAGCCCTTGATGGTGTTAATGATCGTATAAAAGGTCTGGAAGCAGGGGCAGATGATTATCTGACAAAACCTTTTGAACCAAAAGAACTTTTACTGCGTCTTGAAAATATTCTGCGCCGGGGACAATCACTGCTAGACTCTCGGTGGGTTTCTATTGGGTCCTATGACTTTGATTTCAAAAGTGCCACTCTTAAAAAAGGGAAGGATGTTATTTATTTAACAACAACAGAGCAGCGTTTATTGGAGATTTTTGTCGCAAATCCGGGTAAAATTTTAACGCGCCAGGAATTAGCAGACAAATTGGAGATGGTTTTAAGCCCCCGTACCATTGATGTTCAAATCACACGATTAAGACGTAAATTAGAACAAGATCCAAAACAGCCTTTATATATCCGTACTGTTCGTCATAAAGGGTATGCTTTTTGGCCAGGGGATTAAAAGGGACCTGGTGATGTTTCGTCCTTTTAAAAAAATCAAATTTTTTCTGCCTAAAACCTTGTTTGGGCGTTCCCTGATTATTTTAATTGCTCCGGTTTTGTTGATTCAGGGGGTAATGACTTATGTTTTTATTGACCGTCACTTGACAAAAGTCACCGAGCTTCTGGCCCAAAATATCGCAGGCAGTGTTTCGGCATCTCTGGACTTGATGTCTGGCAAAGGATACGAAGAAATTGAATCAGCTTCCTTGATCCCCTTTGTTCGGGAACATTTTAATCTTGAAATGTCTGTCAGTCCCCCTACCGGGAAAAAAGTATCTGATTCATCCTACGGGTGGATTGAACAATATCTGGCGTTTTATATCCAGCGACAAGTCACAATCCCGTTTCGTGTTAAAGTGGGAAATACATATTCGCATGTAACTGTTTATGCTTTGAATAAGGACCTGATTTTTACCTTTGAAACAAAACGTCTTTTTTCAAAAACAACAGAAATTCTTTTATGGTGGGCTCTTGGGACGCCTGTCCTGTTTCTTTTTATTGCCATTATTTTTATGCGGAATCAGGTCCGACCTCTAAGACGTTTGTCTGAAGGAGTTGAAGCTTTTGGGAAAGGTCAGGATGTAGAAGAGTTGCATCCCAGCGGTGCTCGGGAAATTCGTAAGGTTGCTGAAGCCTTTAATGCGATGCGGGAAAGAATTCATCGTCAAATTGAACAAAGAACACATATGTTGGCTGGTGTTTCGCATGACCTTCGAACGCCGTTGGCGCGTATGTCCCTTCAAATGGCGGTG
>DDGG01000028.1:56414-57864 GCA_002337525.1 Alphaproteobacteria bacterium UBA1908
TGTCCCTTCAAATGGCGGTGATGCCTCCTAGTAAGGATCTGGAAGCCTTGCAAGAAGATTTGCGTGAAATGGAGCAGATGTTAACGTCCTACCTTTCTTTTGCACGTGGAGAGATAGAGGAAGCTACCCGGGAGATCTCTGTACGAAGTCTTCTTAAAAGTGTTGTTCGGGGGATACCCTGTGAGAAAATAAAGGTCAGTTGGCCTGAAAAGGATTTCATAATACAAGGGCGCAAGAATGCGTTGACACGGTGTATTGGAAATTTAATTCAAAACGGTGTCCGTTACGCATCTCATGTTTGGGTGAAGACTCGAATCATTGAGAAAGATCTCCATATTCTTGTTGAAGATGACGGCCCCGGGATTCCCGAGTCTCAACGTGAAGAGGTCTTTAAGCCTTTTATGAGACTTGAAGAATCTCGCAATAATGAAACAGGAGGAACGGGGCTTGGGCTTGCAATTGCCAGAGATATTGCGAGATCTCACGGGGGGGATATTGTGCTTGAGAATAGCAAGAATAATGGTCTTGTAGCACGATTGATTCTGCCGTTATAAAAAGACTGTAAAAAATCTTTTTAAAAGGGACTCGACGTAAGAGTCTGGATTGGGCATGCTTATAGTTAATCGATTGTTAAGGATTTTCTGCAGGAGTACTCTATTCCAATGAGGAAAAAAGTGTGAGGTTTAAGAGAGATGAGTGGGACAAATTTTATGATGGGCATCATTGGACATCGGCTATGTTAGCAAACCTTCCCAATATTTTAACACTTTTTCGCATTGCGGTTATACCCCTTGTTGCAGGGGCCTTTTTCCTTGAAAAACCGACGGCGTCCTGGGTGGCGGCGGCTCTTTTTCTTGTGGCTGGCATCACAGATTATCTGGATGGATATGTCGCGCGAACTTTTCGCTCTACAACGGCGTTCGGTCGCTTTTTGGATCCTGTTGCTGATAAGCTTCTTATTTCCTCGGTCCTTCTTTTACTTGCTGGCTATGGCCGTATTGATGGTATCTCATTAATTCCTGCCCTGATTATTTTATGTCGCGAGATTTTAGTGTCTGGTCTTAGAGAGTTTTTGGCGGGTCTTTCGCTTTCATTACCTGTTACAAAGCTTGCAAAGTGGAAAACGCTTTTGCAGATGTTTGCTCTTGGTTTTCTTCTATGGGATGAACCCTTTCCTGATTATATTACTTTAAAACCTCTTGCGCTTGCGGGCCTTTGGGGGGCTGCCTTTCTGACTCTTGTTACAGGGTACGATTATCTTAAAAAGAGTCTGAAACACATGAATGACACTCCCTGATCATCTGTATGTCTTCTTTTATTAAAAAACTCGGTATTCTTTTTCAAAAAACTTTCATAAAAAACAGGATTGGGGCTTGCAAAAAAAATCAGGAGGGGTATTATCCGTCTTGTTATCGCGCTTTGGCGCAGAGCGGGCGTAGCTCAGGGGTAG
>DDGG01000028.1:58042-70334 GCA_002337525.1 Alphaproteobacteria bacterium UBA1908
GCCAAGGTTGGGGTCGAGGGTTCAAATCCCTTCGCCCGCTCCAATTATTTTTCGGCATTTTTTATCCTTAACTAGCTTAAAATTATTCTTTTTTTGGAACTTCTTAAAATTTTAACGTTTTATTCATTATATTTATGAGAAATTTTTTCTAATCGTACTAGCATTCTGACTTGTCCAGCGCTAAGTTGGCTTTCAAAGGATTATCTTATGGAAAGCGGCCTTATGACTATTCTTGAAGATCGTGAAGAACTGATTTTGCGTGTTGCAAGTCTTTTGAAAGAAAAGGTAGAACCAAAATACCATGGTTCTCTTGAGAAATTTATTTCTTCTTTTTATGCTTATCAGCATCTGGAGACGTTGCGTCGCCGAGGTCCAGAGAGGTTGGCAGAGGGGCTTTATACTCTTTGGAATTTCATTCAGGAAAAACCTTCTAATGCTCCGAAGATATCTGTCTATTACTGGCGACCTGAAGCACCTGAACAGTCAGGACGTCCCGAGCGTATTATTATTAATATCATCAATGATAATATGCCGTTTCTGGTGGATTCCTTAACACATCTTCTGAATCGTTTGGGATTTAAGCCGCGTCTTATTGTTCATCCTATTTTACGATGCTGTCGTAATGAGAAAGGACGTTTGGTTTCTATCGAGGGTAAGGATGCTGATCCCTCAATAAATTGTGAAGAATCCTTGATCCATTGCGAAATTATGGAATCTATTACTCCAGAATGTGTGGACCTTATTAGGGAGAATCTTCCTGATATGTTACGGGATGTCCGTGCTTCAACAAAAGACTGGGCTGCAATGAAGCAAAAGGTTTCTGATGCGATTGCTACCATTCAATCTGGGAAGTATCAACGTGAACAAGGTCATCTGGATGAAGCTGTCAAGTTTCTTGAGTGGATCCAGGACGACCATTTTACTTTACTGGGTTATTGTCAATATGATTTGTTTGATGAAAATAATCGCTTGCGTCGTCGACCAAAATCATCCGATCCGCTGGGTATTTTAAAAGACAAGGACCAGCGTGATTTAAGTTCAGTTTTTGAAGGGATCGGCTATTCAAATGAAACGCGTCGTTTGATTTTGCGACCAATGCCTCTCATCATTAATAAAACGACACGTATTTCACAAGTGCACCGTTCTGTTCCAATGGACGCCATTGGAGTCCGTATTCTGGATGACCAGGGAAATGTTGTTGCTCTACACATGTTTTTAGGGCTTTTTACGTCTATTGCCTATGACAGCAGCGCGCGAGATATCCCCTATTTGCGTCGCAAAGTCGGAAAAGTTCTGGAATCAGCGGGCCTTGAGGCGAATTGGCATGATGGCAAAGCCTTGACCCATATTCTGGATTCCTTGCCACGTGATGAGTTGTTTCAGGCGTCAGTTGAAGAATTAAAAGCCATTGGCATGTCAATTGTTCGTTTGCAAGAGCATCAGCGGGTTGCCCTGTTTTTTCGTCCTGATATTTTCAAGCGTTCAATGTCCTGTCTTGTTTATGTTCCCCAGGATCGTTTTGACTCCGTTTTGGTCGATGAAATGGGGGAAGTTCTTGCGGAAGAACTTGAAGGTGAAATAGGTGTCGTAAAGGCTCAATTTGGCTCTTTAGCTTTTGCACGTGTGTATTATGCAATTCATGTCCCTAAAGGGTTAAAGGCTGATTACGATCTTGTGCAGATTGAAAACCGTTTGTTAGAAATTGCCAAATCCTGGTCAGATGAATTGCGTTTGGCTTTAAACGAAAAAAAATCCGAGTGGCGAAGTGCCCGTCTTTTTCGGATGTATCGTGAGGCTTTCCCTAGAGGATACCAGGATAGGTTTCTGGGGGCGCAGGTTGTCGATGATATTAATTTCATTGAACAGCTTTATGAAGGGCAAGAGTCAATGGCATGCCGTGTCTATACTTCGGAAAATAAGGATTTATGCCGACTGAAGTTGAAAATCTTTCATCTTAAAGACCCGATTGCCTTGTCGGATATTTTACCGACTCTTGAAAATCTGGACTTACGTGTGATCAGTGAAGTTCCTTACAAAACCACACGACTGGAAGAAAAAAAGTCTGTTTGGATTCATGACTTTGAACTTGAAAGTCATGGAACATGTTCTGTTGATTTGGCTCAATCTGCAGAAAGTTTTTTAAGTGCTTTGAAGGCAATTTATCATGAGAAAACAGAAGATGATGGTTTTAATCGTCTTGTAATGGCTGCAGATTTAGGGTGGCGTCAATGCGAAGTAATTCGAACATATGCACGCTATCTTAAGCAGCTGGGTTTCCCTTTAAGTGAACTTTACATTCAAAATACTCTGGCAAAAAATCCTGTCGCGACTCAATTTCTGGCTGCCTTATTCGAAGCACGGTTTAATCCAGAGGGAAACAGGAATGAAACCGAGTTACTTCAGAAAATTGAATCAACACTTGCTCAAGTTGAAAACGCTGATGAAGATCGTCTTTTGCGTCGATACCTTAATCTTATCCAGTCAACGCTGCGAACGAACTTTTTTCAAGTGGATGACAAGGAAGATTTCAAACCTTGTATCGCCTTAAAAATCAACTGTGCGTCAGTTGAAGATATTCCTTTGCCTCGCCCTCTTTATGAAATCTTTATCTATTCCCCGCGTGTTGAAGGTGTTCATCTAAGAGGGGGGCGTGTGGCGAGAGGTGGCATTCGATGGTCTGATCGACAGGAAGATTTTCGTACAGAGATTTTGGGTCTGATGAAGGCTCAGATGGTTAAGAATACGGTCATCATTCCAGTGGGTTCCAAAGGAGGATTTGTTGTTAAAAAATCAACTTTTGGGATGACACGTGAAGAGTTTATGGCTGAAGGTATTGCTTGCTATAAAATCATGATGCAGGGGCTACTTGATGTTACAGATAATCTGGTTCAAGGTAGTGTCGTGCCTCCATCTCGGGTGATTTGCCATGATAATAATGATCCTTATTTAGTTGTTGCAGCTGATAAGGGGACGGCGACCTTTTCTGATTTTGCAAACGAGATTTCTGTTGCTAATAATTTCTGGCTTGGCGATGCTTTTGCATCTGGTGGTTCTCAAGGATATGACCATAAAAAAATGGGGATTACTGCCCGGGGAGCCTGGGAATCGGTCAAACGCCATTTCAGAGAATTAGGTCTTGACGTGGCGGCAACACCTTTTACGGTTGTTGGTGTTGGTGATATGTCAGGAGATGTCTTTGGTAATGGCATGCTGTTATCAAGGGTGATCAAGCTTGTTGGTGCCTTTAACCATCGTCACATTTTTATTGATCCAACCCCGGATGTGGAGAAAAGCTTTGAAGAACGCCAACGACTCTTTAATTTACCAAGGTCTTCCTGGGAAGATTACGATGTTAATCTTTTATCATCGGGGGGCGCAATTTATGATCGTCAGGCAAAAAAGATTACAGTAACTCCTGAAATCAAAGAAATGCTGAATTTACCTGGTGCGGATATCAAGCCAGACGATTTGATTAGGGAGCTGTTAACATATCATGCGGATCTCTTATGGTTTGGAGGAATTGGGACGTACGTTAAAGCATCAACAGAAAGTCATGCAGATGCAGGAGACCGATCCAATGATATCCTGCGTGTCAATGCTAAGGATCTGAATTGTCGTGTTATTGGTGAAGGTGCTAATCTTGGGGTGACTCATTTGGGTCGTATCGAGTTTGCACGTCGTGCGAAGGGTCGTATTAACACAGACGCGGTAGATAATTCTGCGGGTGTGGATTGTTCGGACCATGAGGTTAATATCAAGATTTTGTTGGGTGAAATCCAGGAAAATAATCGTTTAAGCAGTGAAGAACGTAATAAATTACTTCGGGAAATGACTGATGTTGTTGCGTGCCTCGTCCTTCGTGATAATTATTTGCAGAATTTATCTCTAAGTTTGATGGAATATTCAAGCATAGAAAACTTTTCGCGCAAGGTACGCCTTATTCGTCATCTTGAGGCAGGAGGCATCTTGAATAGAAGCCTTGAATATATTCCGGATGATATGACTTTGGCTGAGATGGAAGTATCCAAAACGCCTTTTACCCGTCCCGAGTATGCTGTCATTATGGCCTATGCAAAAATTTACCTTTATAAAGAAGTTTTGAGGTCAGATCTTGTTGAAGATCCTTATTTTGAAAAGCAATTAATGGCCTACTTCCCAAGAAAGTTGCGTTTAGACTATCCAGAAGATATCAAAAAACATCCTTTAAGGCGTGAAGTTATAGCAACTCAACTCGTAAATGAAATTGTGAATCGAACAGGTGCAGGTTTTGTTCATGAAGTTTTTGAAAAAACAGGCACTTCTCACAAGGATATTTTTCGGGCTTATTTTATCGCGACAGATGTTTTTGGATTCCAAAAGATTTGGTCGGAAATTGAAGAATATGATGGTAAAATCAAGGCCTCAAAACAGATGCGTCTTTACAAGGACCTGAAACGTGTCTTGAAAAGAACAATGCTGTGGATTTTGAATAACTATCCTTTAGAGGGATCTCTTTCGGGTATAGTGCATCAGTTGGACCAGGGTGTTCAGGCTTTTCTCAATGATCTCACTACGTCTTTGGATGCAGAAGGAGAAGACAGACTTGCCCAAGCCCTGGTGGATTACCAGGATCTTGGTATTGATCCAGATTTTGCAGAGCGTCTGTCTATCTTGAAAATAGCAGCGAGTTCTCCAGATATTATTCTGGTTGCGACCCAAACAGGGTTTACAATTGCTGAAGTAGGTACTCTTTACTTTCTGGTTGGTAGTCGTTTTCAGTTTGGTAAAATACGGGAACAGGTTCGTTGTTTGGAACCTTCAAACCCCTGGGAACAACAGCAAATAAATGGTTTATTAGAGGACCTTTACGAAGATCACAGAGCCTTGACGCAGGCTATCCTAATGTTTGCT
The DNA here is from genome assembly GCA_002337525.1 of Alphaproteobacteria bacterium UBA1908. Lineage (GTDB taxonomy): Bacteria > Pseudomonadota > Alphaproteobacteria > Caedimonadales > UBA1908 > UBA1908. Next base: position 62,933 of record DDGG01000028.1, read on the forward strand.
GGAGAAAAAAACTTAAAAATGGAGCAGGGTGGGGTTGCTCTTGTTGCTGAATGGGAAGTTGATCATAAGAAATCACTTCAGCGCCTGGATAGAATTTTGTCAGAGTCGAATCTGGGGCAAAGGGACTTATCAAGTCTTAGTGTCGTGGCAAGAGAACTGCGTCAGTTAAGTCACCGGCTGTCCATTTTATAGAAAGTTTGATTCTTTCTTTACAGAGGAAGTTCTGATAAGCTTTTTATGTTGCATTACTGGTGGGGAAAAGTGATGGATAAAAAGCAAGCACTTTATCTTGCAGGGGCTTTTGCTGCTGCTGTTTCATTGGGTTTACCTGCAAAGTCGGGAATTAAATGTAAAGGAGCTGCTCTGGCTGGCCAGAATGGATGCAAAGCTTTGGATAATTCTCATAGTTGTGCTCAGTTAAGCACCAGAGACTGTGATCCTAATGATTGGGAAATTGCTAAAGACAGGAAAGCCTGTGAAAAAGCAAAGGCCCAGTGCAAAAAAGAAGCTCAACAAAAAAACAAGTTTTGATTGTTTGGTAGAACCTGGCAGGCTCCAAGAATCTTTCTTTCGAAATGAATATTTGTTAAAATCCTATGTCAAAACACCAGGGAGGAAAATGATGGACAAAAAACAAACACTTTATCTTGCAGGGGCTTTTGCTGCGGCTGTTTCTTTTGGATCGCCAGTAGAGGCTGCTTCTGGTGGAAAAGAAAAATGCTATGGTGCTGCCTTGACTGGTAAGAATAGTTGTGGATCTAAAGATGGATCTCATAGCTGTGCAGGTCAAAGTACATCGGACTGTGATGCTAACGAGTGGAAATATGTACCCGTTGGGACATGCGAGGAAGCGAAAGCCCAGTGTAAAAAAGAGGCTGGCCTTAAATAAGGTTCTCTGATTTTTTGCTTAAGCTTTTACAGGGAGGTATGCCATGGTAGACCTCCTTTTTTTAACAGTATAACAACTTCATTGAACAGACGTGATAACAATGTGTATTGCTCGAAATCTTTTCCAGGGATGAATTCATATGACAGCAACTGTTGGAATCAGTTTTCATACACGTCATTTTCACGATATTTTCGAAACGTTTCCAGAAATCTCATTTTTTGAAATTCATTCTGAAAATTACATGACGCCAGGGGGGCTCTCGCGTCAAATGTTGCGAGAAATCAGGGATAAGTATTCTCTGTCTGCTCATGGGGTCGGGCTGTCTCTGGGGTCAGCAGATGGTTTGGATCCAGAACACTTGCGGGCCTTGAAAGATTTTCATGCAGAGTTTTTGCCTTTTCTTGTTTCAGAACATTTATCCTGGAGCCAGCTTAAAGGAACTTATTTAAATGATTTATTGCCGATTCCCTATACGATAGAGGCTCTTAATGTTTTTGAGGAGACGATAAACCAGGCGCAAGATTTTCTGGGGCGTCAGATTTTGATTGAGAATCCCTCAACCTATATGACTTTTAAGGATAATGATTTTACAGAGTCAGCTTTTTTAAATGAACTCTGCAAGCAGACGGGTTGTGGAATTTTATTAGATGTAAATAATATTTTTGTGTCCTGTTTTAACGCAAGTATGGACCCTGTGTCGTATTTGTCCGAAATTATACCTGAAAACGTTGGTCAATACCATTTGGCAGGTCATGCGCGTCATCCCACAGTTTATATTGATCATCATGGGGCAACTGTATCAGAAGAAGTCTGGGATCTTTTTGAGGTGGCTCTTAATCAGTTGGGTCCGCACCCAACATTGATCGAGTGGGATACGGATGTGCCAGAATTGTCAGTTTTGGTTGGTGAGGCGAACAGAGCGCGCTCTTACATAGACCGTTCTATCCTGACTTGGAAAGAAGATGATGATGGTACAAAACGCAGTTCTTAACTTTCAACAGGACTTTTTTGAGGCTCTTTTTGATGACCCGATTTCTTTATATGCTCATGCAGATCAGTCTCGTGATATTTTTAACGAGCGGTTATCCGTGTATCGCAATAATGTTTTTGGATCCTTGATATCCGTTTTAAAAGACACTTTTCCAAGGGTCTGTAACTTGCTGGGAGAGGATTTATTTCGTCGTCATAGCTATGCTTTTATCAGAGATGCCCCCCCTCAAAAAGGAGTTCTAAGTCTTTATGGTAAGCTTTTTCCTGCTTTTCTGAAATCTCGGGGGGAATCTTTACAAGGCGTGGAACTCGCAACACTTGAGTGGTTTTTGCAGGAAGCTTACTATGTTGAGGACAGTCCTCTTTTATGTCAGTCGGATCTTGACGCTATTTCATCCGAAGATGTTCCAAAACTGATTTTTAGACCCTCTTCAGCCCTGTATCTTGTTCAGCTAGATTCTGATTTGAACACCTGTTTTGAACAGGATCTTGAAAAATCTTCTTTCTACCAGGTAAATGGACTTCCTACGCATTATGTTTTAATCACACGTATTGGGTATCGTGTTGTTCTTTCCTGGATTAACCAGGAAATGTTTGACTTCATAAAAGACCTTGCCCGGGGGAAACCTCTTGGATGTGTTGTTGAAGACCACTTAACAAAGTATTCAGATTTTGATGTTACACTGGGATTACAGACATGTTTTAGGGTGGCTTGTTTTTCAAGTATAGATCAAGAGGTCATCCAGTAATATTTTTAACAGGAGGAAACTATGCCATTGTTTAGAACAATAATCCAACAGAGCATAGCCCTGGGAGACCATCTTGATAAATATTTGAGCCCTGTTCTTTTTTTGGGGCTTCGAATTTGGGTCGGGATGATTTTTTTCAGATCAGGTCTTCAAAAGCTGGAAGATTGGGACAACACACTTGATCTTTTTCAATATGAATATGCCATTCCTTTCTTACCTCATAGTTTTGCAGCGTATAGTGCAACATTTTTTGAATTGATTGCGGCTCCTCTTCTTATGGTTGGTTTCCTAACGCGTCTTTCGGCATTTCCTTTGCTGGGGATGACCATTGTGATTCAATTGACTTATTTGCAACATGAACATCATTATGCCTGGGGTACTGTTTTGCTTTTAATCATTTTAAAAGGGCCGGGCGCTTTATCTCTTGATCAATTGGTGCAGTGCTGGTCTTCAAAAAAGAAATCAAGGGCTTGATCTGGGGCTCTTCAAAAGGCATTGTAGTCCTGATTATTACTAAGGATTCGTTCTTATCTTTTTAAAGAGAAATGCCATGTCATCTCCAAATTATGATTCCACTTCTTCTCCCAAGCCTTGTTCTCATCAGGATATGGCGAACGTTCTGCGCTTTTTAAGTGCTGATGGCGTTGAAAAAGCAGGCTCTGGTCACCCGGGTATGCCGATGGGAATGGCAGATGTGGCTGCTGTTTTATTTTCAAAAGTTATCAAGATAAATCCGGCAAATCCCTTATGGCCCGGGCGGGATAGATTTGTTCTATCGGCAGGACATGGTTCTATGTTGCTTTATGCCTTGAATTATTTATCAGGTTATGAGGCCTTTTCTCTGGAAACGCTTCAAGACTTCAGGCAGCTTGGTAGCCTGGCAGCCGGGCATCCCGAGTATCATCCGGAAGCCGGTATCGAAACAACAACAGGGCCGCTTGGACAAGGGCTTGCCAATGCGGTTGGGCTTGCATTGGGCCAGGAAATTATGGCCGCTTCTTATGGGCGAGATCTGTTTCACAATCACACTTATGTTATTGTAGGTGACGGGTGCTTGATGGAAGGACTCTCCCAGGAAGCTATTTCGTTAGCAGGCCATCTAAAGCTTTCTCATCTTATTGTGCTGTTTGACGATAACCAGATTTCCATTGATGGGGAAACGGATCTTGCGACCTCGGAAGATACTCTTAAACGCTTCCAGGCAGCCGGGTGGGATGTTCAGGCCATTGATGGGCATGATCCTGTTGAAATCGAGGTGGCTCTTTTAAAAGCGCGTACGGAAGAAAAACCAAGTCTAATTGCCTGTCGTACAACAATTGGTTTTGGCGCCCCTACAAAAGCAGGAACAGCAGGTGTTCACGGTTCTCCTCTTGGATCTGAAGAGCTCCAGGCGGCAAAGACTTCTTTGGGGTGGCCGTATGGCTCTTTTGAAGTGCCATCACATATTCTTAATCACTGGCGAGAGTCGATTCAGAGCCGGGGAGAAGCAGCAGAAGCCCACTGGTATAAAGAGTTTCAATCCCTGTCATCACAGAAGCAGTCTGAAATACTGGGTCGTTTGGAAGGCGACTTACCCAAGGGCTGGGAAGAACCATTGGCAATATTGAAACAGTCCTTTCTGGAGGAATCACCTAAAATAGCGACACGGCAATCCTCTGGAAAAGTTCTGGAGGTTCTGGTGGAAGCTGTTCCTACTCTCCTTGGGGGGTCAGCAGACTTGACAGGCTCTAATAATACGAAGCCTAAATCATTGGTACCCGTCAGCCCGGATGATTTTTCAGGACGTTATTTACATTATGGCGTTAGAGAGCATGCGATGGGGGCGATCATGAATGGTCTGGCTCTTTATGGGGGTGTTATACCGTATGGAGGAACTTTTCTTGTCTTTTCTGACTATTGCCGTCCTGCCATTCGTTTGTCTGCCTTAATGGGGCTTCGTGTTATTTATGTTCTGACTCATGATTCTATTGGGTTGGGAGAGGATGGTCCAACACATCAACCGATTGAGCATCTTGCAAGTCTTAGAGCGTTGCCAAACCTGCATGTTTTCCGTCCTGCGGATGCTATTGAAGTGGCTGAATGTTGGGAGTGTGCGCTTTTATCAAAAGAGAATCCGAGTATTCTTGCTTTGACACGCCAGGGTGTCCCGACTTTAAGAACGCCAGAAAAGGGTGGTATTTCTGAAAACCTCTCGGCACGAGGGGCGTATGTTCTGGAAGATGCCACAACATTGCCCGAGGTCACTCTGTTCGCAACGGGGTCAGAAGTTGCATTGGCTGTAGAAGTGCGCGCTGCTCTTGAAGGCCATGGGATGGGGGCACGAGTTGTTTCAATGCCTTGTTGGGAGTTATTTGATCAACAAAGTACAACTTATAAAGAGCATGTTATTGCCAGGGGAACTCTTGGAGTTGCTATTGAAGCGGCATCTTCTTTTGGTTGGGAACGCTATGTTGGTCAGGATGGTCTTATCTGTGGTATTGACTCTTTCGGGGCATCTGCGCCAATTGATACCTTATATGACCATTTTGGACTTACAACAGAAAAAATTGTCAAAAAAATTATTAAGGTGCGCCAGGAAAAACAAGAGAAAAAAGGAGCATAATCAGTGTCTTTAAGGGTTGCTATCAATGGGTTTGGACGTATCGGTCGTCTTGTTCTAAGAGCCTTATACGAAAGGTCTGATCTGGATATAAAGCTGGTTGCTATTAACGACTTAACATCTTTGGAGATGAATGCCTATTTACTGTCTTATGATTCAGTTCATGGTCCTTTTCCCCACAAAGTTACAACAGAAAAAAGCAAGCTCGTCATTTCAGGAGATCCTATTGATGTGTTCAGCGAGCCATCACCAAAAAAGTTACCTTGGCATGATCTCGACATTGATATTGTTTTTGAATGTTCAGGACGATTTGCAACCCGGGAAACGGCTGCCCAACACCTGGAAGCAGGCGCCAAACGTGTTTTGGTTTCGGCCCCCACAACAGGGGCAGATCTTACCGTTGTTTATGGGGTTAACCATACATCGTTAACGTCCTCCCACATGGTTGTTTCCAACGCGTCCTGCACAACCAATTGCCTGGCTCCCCTTGCAAAAGTGTTGCACGAGACAATCGGTATTGAACAAGGTTTTATGACGACTATTCATGCCTACACAGGAGATCAGAATTTGGTCGATACGGGGCATAAGGACCCACGGCGTGCGCGTGCGGCGGGTCTATCTATGATTCCAACATCAACGGGTGCAGCGCGCGCTGTTGGACTTGTTTTGCCGGACCTTGCCGGGAAGATTGATGGAGCGGCCATTCGCGTTCCAACCCCGAATGTTTCTGTTGTTGATTTTAAATTTACATCTCAAAAAGAAACGTCACCAAAGCAGATCACTTCTTTTTTAAGTGAAGCCAGTAGAGGCTCCTTAAAAGGTATTCTTGATATTGTTGATCAGCCTTTGGTCTCGTGTGATTTTAATCATAATCCCCATAGTTCTTTATATGACGTAACCCAAACCCAGGTTCTTGAGGGCACTTTTTGTCGGGTTGTTTCCTGGTATGATAATGAGTGGGGTTTTTCTAATCGGATGCTGGATACGGCAGTCAAAATATCTGATTTTATATAGAGAATGCTTTCTTTTAAAGGTTTTCTACAAATAATTTTTTTAAGTATTTAGCATCTTTTTTAGTGCTTAATATTTTTATAGGATTTCTCAAATTTTTTCAATTCTTGTGTCAAAGCTTTATACGAGCTCTTTTTGAGAGTTTTTATTTTTTAATATTCAAGTCTTTATTCTAAAAAAATATTAAAAGTCAATTGCATAATAAATATAATTTTTATTTTTATTGAAATTGCAATGAGGAGTTCATATATACTTATCATTCCATAAATGATATTTGTATTGGTAAGTAAAATGATATTAAAAAAATTAAAATCTCACCTTTGTTTGATGGGGTCTGTAAGTTCCATAGGGCTTCTTGTCGCTTCGTCTGTTATCGCTTCTGATCATGGGGATTTGCCCGATCGTTCTGAGGCATCGATGCCGTTGACCTGTACGGCGTCCGATGAAGTTGAGGAGACTCATCATAGTTTTTTTGATCAGCTAGAGGCTGAAGAGAGCCAGCCCACGCCTTCTCTTGAACAACTTATAGCATCTTATTCACAAGCAGACCCTGATGCAGTATATCCCGGGGTTCTGTTATGGCGGTTAACGCGGGAACTTCAACGAACAACTCCAGATTCAACAGACTATCCGGAATTTTTACATCAGACATGTTTGAAAGGTCTTTACGCGATCTATTTTTCTGATTGTGTAAGTTCGTTTGAACCTCATGGCATAACTTCATTCCTTCATATATTGAAAGAAAAATCTTCCACACGGAAAAAGCAGAGTCGTAAAAAGAAAAAATCAGAGAATAATGATTTTTCTAAACTTAATCGCCTTAAAAGAGATCATAGGAAGAAATTAGCAAATCTTAAAGATCCTAAATCCTTTATGACATTATGTTCAACTATTTTTGAGTCAGAAGGCCCTGAGAAGTTTAAAAAAATAAAGGATTCCTCCACACTTTTTAAAAGAAGGGCCCAAGCTTCCTTTGGTCTTCAAGAGAAATTTTTAGGTTTCTCACAGGCTGAAAAATTGCTTGGGGATGATAGATTGTTGTCACTGGGGATTCACTTTGGTGATGAAAATGCGTTTTATTATGCTCTTAAGACTCACCAGTCTATGGAGTGGTTACAAAAAATTTCTAAAAGTGGTGAGGCCAATTCAATGTTATATCTTGGC
>DDGG01000008.1:0-6499 GCA_002337525.1 Alphaproteobacteria bacterium UBA1908
CGCTTTCGTGAAAGATACCAGGTTGCATTTGCGAGATATTTCCAAGAGAAGAAGATGAAGAAAAGAAACGTCGTGAATTATGGAGGGGAGTTGTTCTAAAGCTTGTAGGTATTGTACTCGTTGTCGTAAAAGGGCGTAATAACCAACCAAATGAGAGAAGAGAGGTTTGTCGTTGCACAGGTGGCAGGATCCGAGTGTGAACTTCAGGATAAGCTTCTGGTTCAATGACATTGTGATGATGGTTCCATGGATTTTGCCCGGTCAATGTTGTTTCATCACTTGCTTGTGTGACTTGTAACCGATGGTGCCCGCGGTTGTGCCGGGATGAATCCGGGAGGGTAACGGCCGAAGCAGCTCGTGGCGCTCGGAAGAGACTCCTTGAAATAGTCCTGGTGAGGAGACCCATTTCCTGGAGTAAAGCACTTGCATGTGCGCTTGTATCGCAAGAAAATGGTAGCAACAAACAAGATAGGCGAATGCGTCTTTTAAGATGTTTTGAGTTAATCATGATATTTCCCCTTATCGTGATGGTTAATTTAGCTTCATTTTTTTGAACCAGGCAGTAAAAGATATTAGTATTTATCATCTTTATTATAAGTATTTTGATCAGCGAAAAGAATAAAATACGCGATAGTTTAAAATAATTTTTTTTATAAAATCTTACTCCAGGTTTGTATACAAGAAGCAACTTTATGTCAATATAAATTGTGCAGCAAATAATCAGTGGAAAAAGACAGAATTAAAGTGTTTCTGGCAAAGATATGAAGGGGGGGCAGGGCTTCAAAGTGCCTGGGCGTAGGCTCGTAAATCCTTTTCCAATTATGACACTGTCGGAATAAAAGATTCAAACCCGGGTTGAGTTTCAAGCACTTTATCGTCCCTGTTGCTTCTTTTGCTTTCTTAAGGCAGAGTTTTCCCCCTGATTGAGAATGTTTAGGCTCCAACTTTGAGGGTTTCAGTGGGTTCTGACGTTTCATGGAGGCTTTTTTCATGAAGGACACTGACCTTGCGAAATTCATCTGCCATGGTTTTCAAACTTTCTGAAATGGCTTCGGCACTTGCTTTGTCATTTTTCATATTCATTCGGGTAATCAGACTGACCATACTATCGTAATAATCCTTAAGGGCGTCTGCTGTTTTTGACTGGGTCTCATTAACGCGTACAAGTGCAGATTCCAGGTTTCCTAAAATCAGGGTTGCTTTCTCGCTTTCTTGAAAACGGCGCTCAATATTGCCCTCTACAATAGCCTGAGTAGCTTTTTGCATGTGATCGTAAGCGGTATCAAGTAATAATGCTGTTGCTTCGGTTGCACTTAGGCTTTGGCGAGAAGACGTTTGATAGGCTTTATAGTTTGACGGGCTCATTTTTTGTGCTCCTTCTTATATTTTATGCGGCTGAGGCTGTTTTAACAAAGGTTCTAATAAATTCGGCAGTTTGCTCAAACTGGGCAACTGCTATTTCCATGAGTTTAAATTTATCAAATTCTCTGGCGCGCTTCGTATCAAGCGTTTCCTTTAAAGTAGAAAATTTCAGTGTTTCTGCTTCTTTACTCTTAAGAAGATTTTGTCGTTCGGCAGCAAAAGCCCCTTTTGCGGGATCAACATCCAACAAAGTTCCAAGCTTTGTTGCCAACTTATCCCCAATACCCTGACTCATTGAAAAAAGACTTTGACGAACTGTTTCAACATCATCAGGTAAGGCATTTAAGTCATCAAAAACAACCTTAAACCCTTTCAGCAAAGAGTCTTCAGGAGCCTCCAGAACAACGTTACCTTCAAAGGGTGCGCCAACCACAGCATTATAGTCAACGCCATTATGGGTAAAAACAGCCGATGTCACGTTCGTATCCGATTTTGTGAAAGTGACCTGAATATCACCATATGCGATATTGGTCGGGCGAGACATCATAGTGAAGTGACTGCTTGAGGATGTTTGTGTAAAACCGAAGACTTCTGCGACATTATCAAATCGCTGAGTCAGTGCTTCTGTTAAACGCTCCGTGTCAACATGTAGCGTTGGCTTTGCTTCAGAGAAAGTGAACTTGCCATCGGCGCCTTTATCTGAATGTCCCAGACGTATCCCGATTTCGGCAAGGCTTTGAGCTTTCTCCGGAGATATGTTGGATCCAAAGCCTGTCATGATGGTGCTTACTGACCCTAGTGGAGCTGTAACACCGACTCCTCTATACATGTCATCGCTTGCAGAAAGTTCCTGAAGGTCATTAAAGGCCTCGATAAAAGCCCCGATGGCTTCAACGGCGGCATTTGTATCATTCTGGAGGCTAATTTTGACAGGGTTACCCGGATCTTCTTTAAAGAGTGTCACAGAAACACCAGGGTATTGATCTCCTGTCGGGATTGTATTGCTTGTATAAAAAATATCTTTGGCAATTCCTTCATACCGGACAACAGCCGAGAGATCTTCAGCAGCTTCAACAGAAGAAGAGGGGATCTTGTTGAGGACCTCCGGACCTCCAGCAACATTAGTTTTATCAACAACTATTGGATCGGCGTAGTTAAGAGCATGAAAAGTCAGGCGGGCTTCATCTGCAAAGGTAATGATATTAGCCTGAATACCTGTCTCGGAAGAGATTGCATTAACTTTGTGGGCAACTTCCTGAAGAGACATATCTGGTGTTAGCGTGATTGTGCGGGTGTTGCCGTCTGTTCCAATATCAAAAGATCCATTCCATTCAAGGGGGTCTGTTTTATTAGGGGCACCTTCTGTGGCACTGACCGTATCTTTTTTGGCCAGGCGAATGACCTCTATTTCCATTTCCAGTTTAGGAGTATCCTTACCGGCTGTGACAGACAGCACATCATCAGGTCCTGAAAGCCTGACAGGCACTTTTTGAGAAAAGGCACCTCCATTATTAAGCCCTACACCTTGATTAAAAAGAGCAGATGAAGCATTTGAGAGGGCACGAACTTTTTCTTCTAATGTTGCAAGCTGTTTTGTTTTTTCGTCAATATTGTCAATTTTCTTTTGTTTTAGATCCAGCTCTTTTTTGTCTGCGGCTTCAAGTCCGGCAAGAATATCACCAACATCTTTTCCCATTACCTTTGTATGAAAAGTAGGAGGAGAGACAGACATTTCTTTGTCAAGAAGGGGGATTTGTGGAGAAGTACTAACTGACGAGACCATAAGTTATTTCCTCCCGTTAGGTTTCATGGATAAAACCCCGTCAAAAAATTTAATGAAACGACAGGATTGCAATGTTATTAATGCTATATTATCAAAGCTGGATCTGAAAACAGCAAAAACTTCAGGATATCTTGCGTATTGTGTCAGTGCCAGCCAAGATAACGAGAGGTGTTTCCGGAGTGGGGGCTGTCCTCTCTGTGGTGGTCCGGCCTTGAATTTTATCATAGGCAATGGCTGCTTTTTGCGGAGGAAAATACTCTTTTTCTCCTGTTGGCAAGCGTGTTTCCCAGACCATTCCTTCATCATCGTGGCTATAGACAAGTGACACATCCTTTTGTTTTTCTGATGCAGGATATGCATTTTCCGTGCCATTTGATTTTTCTGCCGATTTTTTTTCGGCAACAGTTTGTAAATCCGACGTGGAAGGTTTTCCTTTGTGATCACTTGTTGCGTAATTTTTTTCAGAAAGAACTGCTTTCTTATCTGGACGTTGTGTCGTGCCTTCCTGAAGGTCCGGTCGTCGTCCAAGTTGGTTGATAGGAAGATAAACGGGGTGCTGAGTATTACCAATCGATGTCATTTTAACACCTCTTACTTTTACAGTATTAACAACAGAGACTATCAGCCTCTAAAAAACATAACATAGAAAATAAAGGATGGCATCTTTTTTACGAGATGCCATACTGAATTATTGGTAACACGTTAACCGTGTTTTATTATTGTGGTTACGACCTTACGATCGAGAGAAGTTGTTGAGTCATTTGCAAGCTCTGTGAAAGGGCCACATTTGACACCTGAGCCATTGTATTGGCTACAGTATAGTTTGTCATTGCTGATGCAATGTCTGCATCCTCGACAGCTGACTTTGCGGCTGTCAAGTTTTCAATGGTTGTATCCAGGTTGCTTTGAACCGAATCCAGACGCTTTTGTTGTGCACCGAGATTTGAATAAGCACTATTAACAACATCCAGGGCGTTATCAATAGCTGCGGATGCCAGTGTTGCATTTGCAGTTGTATCCACAGAAGCTCCACTTAACCCAAGAGCAGACAGAGTCGTGCCAGAGATTTGGACACTCAAAAGGTCAGTTGCCTGTTCTGCAACCTGAAAGTTCAGAGCCACTTCATCTGTGCGCGCCACATCAAAAACAGTCTGGGCAATGCTTGTTCCCACAACAAAGGTATTGTCAAGGTTTACAGTAATACCGTTGGCAAATGTCAGAGATTGAGCAGCCCCTGTTGTTGCCACTTCTTGCGTCCATTTTTGAGACCCGTTTGAAAGTGTCAACTGGTTGCTGCCAGCATCATAACGGAAAGCATATGTGCCTGCTTCTGCTGTGGAGGCAGGTGTAAAGCCTGTTAAACCATTGGCAGGTGCAACCGAACTGGCAACGAAGTTAGCATTGGCACCAGCTCCTGTTAGACCCAGAGTTTCCCCCAGGGCTGTTTGGAAAACAGCGGCATCTGTTACACCAGACGCGTCTGCAGCAAAGTTAAGCTGGAAACTTGTACCGGAATCAACTGTGCTGACAAGGTCAATAGTTCCGTTGTTGGCAGGGGTTACATTCCGTGCTTCAAACCATTGTTCCCCAACTTTAACACGGACATCGTATGATGTGGCACTTGCGTTCGTGACAACGGCTTCTGTTGCAATACCGGAAACATTACCTGTAATGTTGGCGGCGTTTGCACCTAATGTATTGGCTGTCCCTGCGGCAACTACGCCTGTGGCAGCAGCGGCAACGACACCCGCATTTGTTGCAGTTCCGGCACCACCTGTCATTAACGAGACACCATTCCAGCGAGCACGGTCCGCCACGTCACCAACCTGGTCACGCAGTTGAACAAATTCATTATTCACCATGGCTCGGTTTGTTGAGCTTAAGCTGGCATCCAGAGAAGCTGTTGCCAAAGTTTTCATCGAGATCAAAAGATCTTTTTGATCCCCCAGGGCGCCTGTTGCAACTGCAAGTAAGCTAGAGGCGTTCGAGGCATTCAACTTTGTTTGAGTCATGACAGAAACATTGGATTGCATTTGTGCAGCAATCGCGGCCCCTGATGAGTCGTCTTTGGCTGAGTTAATGCGTTTACCGCTACTCAATTGAGCGACGTATTTAGCCGTGTTGTCCCCATGAGCCTGCATTTTACTTTGAACCCCAAGGGCAGGTAGGTTACTTAGACCTGTTACTGTATTCATTTTATTTCCTTTCGCATCCTGCGTTAGTGACCTTCTAAAGCCATCTATCTAAAGCGCCATCCTGGCACCACACTTGGTGAAATCATAAGAATCACCACACTGGTATATGCAGAATTGATGCCAAGCTTGTTTCTTTTGGTTTTGTTTTTGCAACTCATTGATATTAAATAATTATATAAAAAGAAAAAATTGAATCATGAAATAGGATTTTCTGTCAGGAAACTCTGACCAGGAAAAAAATGCCGGGCCTTAAAAGACCCCGGGGCATATTTTGCCGGTTGTTGCTATGCAAGGTGATTCGGAAAAGAAAGAGATATTTTAAGGTACTTTGTGATAACCCGATTTTTCTTTAATAGGTAACACTAAATTAAGGTATTTATTTATATAATTATAAGAGAAGTTTTTTTCGAGATTCTTTAAAATTAATAATAAATTGGAACTTTCTGCCCTGTTTAAAAAATATATGGAGAAATAAAATGAAGATATTTTTGAAATTGGCCTTACCTGCTTTAGTATTTTCCTGGACAATTACATCGTCCTGGTCTCATATACCACCCTCCGATGCGATTCCACCGCAAGAAACAGGTTGTCCCGTTATTAAATTTGTCTCGCCTCAGTTTCAGGAACTGGCAGAATTAAAGAAAGGGAAGGTTGTAACACTTGGGGGTAAACAATGGGTTAATGCTCTTCTATTGCATGAAGAATTAAAGGCTCCTGATTTGCTTGGATATCATCATTATGACCACAAGCTTGGCAGGGGCATCGAATTTGCAGGAGTTTCAAATATTCTAAAACATCCTATGTGTTTATATTATTATTCAATCAGTGAATCGATTAGAAGCTATCCCAGAAGTTTACTCCTGATACAAAAAAAACATTATGATGAGTTAAAAACACAGCCGAATCTGAAAAATCTATGGGGTTTAATAAAATAGGATTAACGACCACGTTATTAAGAAAAAAAGAAGTGCTTCCAAATGGCGGGGAAGGGTTTTCATTTTCTGGAAGGATGTTTTGTGGCTGATATCCCGGACCTGCCTGAAGAGGCTCTAAGAATATTTTAGACAATTCAGGGGAAGCATATAATTAATATCTGGAATGGGGCGAGTGACCGGAATTGAACCGGCGACCTCCAGTGCCACAAACTGGCGCTCTAACC
>DDGG01000008.1:6628-10483 GCA_002337525.1 Alphaproteobacteria bacterium UBA1908
CCTCCGGCGTGACAGGCCGGCGCTCTAACCAACTGAGCTACACCCGCCACGCCCTCTATCTTCTACTGATTTGAATCTGCATCGTCAAGCCCTTCTTCGTCTTTTATGATGATCTTTTACTAAACTTGACTTTGGGGTCGTAAATTCATAGTCATAGCAGAGGTGAAAGTTCTTTGTCATAAAGGGTTTGCCGATATAATATCTGCCAGATTTTTTGTGACGTTGTTTTTTCCGGATTTGAAAACGCCGTAAAGGGTTTAAAAGAGTGGGTTTATCTGTTTCGTGGCGCGTGAAGGGTGTGCCTTGGTTTATCCTTGTCGCGATTGTTGTAACAGAGCTTGCAACAAGTATATATGCGCCTTCTTTGCCAAAAATTTCAGAAGTTTTTGGTATCAACGAGGCTTTGACAGAACTGACGATCAGCATAAATATTATTGCCTTTGCCCTTTCGGGTCTTTTATATGGTCCTTTATCAGATAGTTATGGTCGGCGACCTGTCCTTATTGTCGGAATAGGCGTTTTCTTTTTAGGCAGTCTTCTCTGTATTTTTTCGGATAGCTATTCATCTTTCTTGATATCTCGGTTTATTCAGGGGCTGGGTCAGGGAGTTGCGCTGGTTGTGGGACTCACCTCTATCAAAGACTTGTACAAAGGGGAAGAGGCGGCAAAGCTTTTTGCTTTATTGGGAATGGTGATCTCTTTGTCTCCTGGTTTTGCTCCCATGATTGGGGGATATCTTGCGGCTCATTTTTCCTGGTCGTCTCCCTTTGTTGTAATGGCAATTTTGGGAGCATTCCTTTGGGGTCTTTTTTTCTTTGTTTTTCCGGAAACCCTGGTTTCTGAAAATCGTTCGGTTTTTTCTTTTCAGCAAATGAAAAAAAGTTATCTGAGACTTTTGCGAAATAAAGTTTTTCTGCGTTATGCAGTAATACGTGTTTTAACAATGGGATGGTTTTGGGGAGAAGTGACAAATCTGCCACTAGTCTATATTGATGGCCTTAAAATGGCCTCTCAAAAATATGGTGTTTTGTGGGGTGTTGGAATGTTTGTCTATGCTCTTTCCAATATAACATTACAGCGTGTTCTGTCTCGCTGGAATCTCCAGCAAGTTCTTTTGGCAGGATTGCTGTTTTGTGTCGTCAGTTTATTGATTCAGGCAGTTTTGTATCCCTTGTTTTGGGATATTTGGCCTATTGAAATTCTTCACAGCATAAAATTCGCAGGTATTTTTGGAATTGCCTACGTCATGTCAACAGTGACAACGCTGGCTTTTGAGGCAAGCGGTAAAGATGCAGGAGCAGGTTCTGCTCTGCTTTTTGCTTTTCAGATGGGATTAGGGGCTGTGGTGATTTTTATGGAGGGTCTTTTTTATAATGGGACACCCTATCCAATTGTGGCCTTTGGGGTTGCTTTATCAGGAGGCGCATTAGCCTTGTACTGGTATCAACGTCACAAAAGGTTTGAGAACTAAACGTTGACTTTGTGAAATCTGGTCAAGGCTTTCAGAATCAGCTATAAAGGGCGAGTCAGATTTAAATAAAGGTTTTACCTGAGAATGCTTGGACTCTCTAAAATTTCATTGACAGCATTTTTGATTTTTGTCGGGTTAATGATTCTTCCTTTCCTGGCATTACCCCCGTTGGCCTATGGTTATTATCATCAGATTGAACCTTTAACAGCAGGACTATGGTTTTTAGGAGGCGTGTCGGCTCTATGGGGTTATCTCAGCTATTTTAATCGTCCGGGACTTATGGAGAAAATTTATCTGATGCCAGTGGTTTGGGCTCAGGTTCCTTTTATTGCTTATACTTTACTTCAGTGCTTTTTTATTGAAACGCCTCTTTTATCCCTGGTTGGAACGCCTCATTTAGGGCAAGGTGTTCTTAGTTGCATGGCATTCTTCTTTTTAACCCCCCCTCTTGTTTTGCTAACAAAGATAAAGGCATACAGGATAATGATTATCACTGTAGCGACTCTTTCATGCACGTTACTTTGTGGTCTGACAATTATGGGTTCAATGGATTCCCCCTTTGAATCCATGCGCTATTGGGTATGGTGTCCTGTTTTTTTTCCTGATTATATCGCGTTTGGTCTTGTGTCTCTTGCCGGACTTTACTGGGGGTGGCGTTCTTTTTTTAACAATGCCTTAAGTTACCATGTTCTGTTTATTTGTTTCCTTGCTGTGGCGTCATATTACTCTTATAACCAGTCAATATTTGTGGCTTATCTTCTGGCTGTTTTTACATTTTGTGTGGTTCGATTTGGTCCTTTTAGGATGATGCCTGTTCAAAAACGTTTTGCACTTTACCTTTTTCTTGGATTGATGACTCTGACCTTTTTTCTCTCTGCCTATGATATTATTAGTCCCTTTTTGCCCAAAGGTTTACAAAATCAGGGGACTCTAACCAGCCGTCTTTATCTTGCAAAAATGACTTTTATGGATTTTATTTACCGACCTTTCGATGCTTCGTTTCTGGCAGATTTTCTCTTTGGTCGGGGCTGGGGAGGGTTTAATAATGCAACCTTGTCCAATATCTTTCTGGTTAATGATATCAGTCTTTTTTCCGAGGGAAACTGGAAACCAACGTGGGAGTTCCTTGATCGTGATCTGTTGCATAGTCATAACTTCCTTCTCGAAACCTTTCTATCCTCAGGTGTAGTAGGAGGGCTGATTTTTTTGTATACAAAATATGTTTTGATATCAGGCCTTCGCCAGTCACATCTTTTTGCGGGTGTTTTTTTTCTAACAGCCTATCTTGTCGTTTCTACTTTCTGGTTTGAGCTTTTACACTCATTCCCCTATGTTCTTCTTGCCACAGCCTTTTTGTTTGGACGCCAGATTAAAACACCATCTTTTTGGTCCAGAGCTTGTCGCGTTGTGATGGCTGGAGGCATTATACTGATACCTTTATCTTTTGTTTTTGTTGTTTTTTCTAACAGTTTTAATAACCTGAAACTACAGCAAGGGGATGATCTTTTGGCAAAAATGACAGATTTTGTTGCTTCACCCCTTGTCCCTCACGAGCTTGCAATGGGGGGGCTTCGCTCTGTTGGGATTGCACGTCGTCTTACCAATGAATTAAAGGCAAGTTTTGAACCCCCTCAGGACGTAAAATCCAAAAAATCCTATATTGAAAATACAGAAAAGCCAACAAAAGTCGAGTCTCGGGAACGACTCAGTATATCATCGGAAGAAGCCTTACGGTCTAATGTTGCTTTAGCAGAAACACTTTTTAATAAAGGAAACAATGGTGCCAGTTTAAATGCTCTTATCCTGTCTCTTAATATTTTGACAGAAATGTCAACGCACGAGAAAATGGCTTCTTTGTTTTTTAAGAAGCAAGAAGCTCTTCTTTTATGGGGGAAGATTGCTTTGCAAATTCACGAGTATCTACGGTTTAGAACAGATATTCTAAGTCCCTATTTCAATCATTTATTGGAAACGCATCAATACCAGCGTCTGTCTGGAATGCTTGAAAAAGCGATCGAAAATAATCCGCATGACCCTATTGCCCATTGGTATGAAGGTTTAAGTTACTTGAAAACAAAACCAAATCCGCAACAGGGTCTTGAAAGTCTAAAGCTTGCGATTAATCTTGGTGTCACAAGATTTTTGCCTATTCCAAAGAAAGAAATTCAGGCGATTTTGAGTCATTAACAGAAATATTTTTTTCGTCTGTCTGTGGATCCCGACGGGGGCGTTGCCCCCTCTGGATGACAAAGGAATAGACGCGCACCCTGGATGACGTTTTCGTGCCGTCATTCAGAAGAAGCGGAGCGACTGAAGAATCTCGTCACACTCGGGTCACATAACCCAGCCAACCTGGATCCCGACGGGAGGCGTTGCCCCCCTCT
>DDGG01000008.1:10633-74042 GCA_002337525.1 Alphaproteobacteria bacterium UBA1908
GCGTTGCCCCCCTCTGGATGACAAGGAAATAAACGCCCCCTCTGGATGACGTTTTCATGCCGTCATTCAGAAGAAGCGAGCGACTGAAGAATCTCGTCACACTCGGGTCACATAACCCAGCCAACCTGGATCCTGACGGGGGCGTTGCCCCCTCTGGATGACAAGGGAATAAACGCCCCCTCTGGATGACATCTTTATCTGTTTCTCAGATTGGGCAACATCCCACGCTGCCCTTCAGATCAGGACGTGGTAGTGACGTAAGTCTTTGGGCGATATTCTTGCTGCGCTATTAGGAAAGAGAAATACCCTCTCAACTCTTTGAGAAGAGATCTAAATTTGGTCCAGACCAGAAATAGGAAAAAAGTCGTTTTTTTGAAAGAAAGGTCTTGATTTTATCATTGAAACCCCGTATTAATCCTAACTGTCCAGTCCCCATCGTCTAGAGGCCTAGGACACCGCCCTTTCACGGCGGCAACAGGGGTTCGAATCCCCTTGGGGACGCCATCTTTTCAATAAACTCTTTTTTAATAAATAATTATATAATATCAATGTGATATAAACTTTCGTGTTGTTATTTTTGCCTATAAGGTAAAATAATAGGAAATTCTTGTGGTACGATTTTATTTTTTAAGTTATTCGTTTCTTTTTTCTTTTTTTCTGTCGTTTAATCTTAATGCGAGTGGTGACAATTTTCGCATTGATAATCAGGAAAAGCCTTGTTGTCCTGTTAACACTTCTCATTACTCGCCTTATCTAGAGTCAGATGATCAGGATTTTTGGCCTTCTTTTTGTACAACATCAGATGAAGATGTTTTAAGCTATGATATTGGGAAGGCCCAAATTTGGGTTGGAAATATTTCCAGATTACGTCAACTTGCCCCTGATCTCGGTGAAGGAGATCAGCGTGAAAAACTGGAATCCCTGCTGGAAAAACAAACAAAAAAGCTGGAGCCTTTGGCGATTGAAGGTCATGTTTTGTGTGAAGAAGTTTTCGAGTCTTCTCATAATCCTTTTCACCAGTTTTTGGCTTTAAGGCTTTCCTTTTTAAAAGGCAAATATATTCCAAACGTGTTCAACAGCTTGATTTGTATGTGGGACGAACTTCTGGATGACTGGTTTTTGAAATGTGCTCATATTGAATCCCCGCTTTCGAAGGCATTTTATGCAAATATACAGAGCATACGATCTAATGACGCCGGTACTAGGCATTTTTATATAAAGGAGGCCGGTGATTTTCTATTCCAGGGGAAAGACTATGTGAGGTCTGCACATTTTTATTTTAAGCATGCACACTTGGGTGATGATCCAACAGATTCTCTTGGATCTGTTTTTAAGAGCCTTGTAACAATTCCTGACTCTGCTCAGAAGGAATATCATATAAAAATTTTCATGAAAGCTTTATACGAATTTTGTTTGAAGAGAAAAGGTCATCTTGGATATCTTGAAACTTATTATAAATTAGCGAAGGAAATTTATCCGATTCAGGGGGGATTGGATTTTCATGCTCAAAAAACTTTTTATACTTTTGCGACAAATCTTCAAGGGCTTTCCCCAGATTACCTGAAAGGTGTTCTTGATATATGTCAGGGGGTTTATGTTGAGTCCCTGCTGGATGAATTTATGGAAAGAGTCATGAAGAAAATAGACCGTTTGAGTCAAGAATATGAGGAAACTCTTTGGGACTTGCGTGAACCTCAAAGGCACCTATCTAATTTATCCAGGATAAATCGAGATGAATCAGGAAAGCAATTGATCATTAGTTCAGCGATAGAGATATACGGAGAAGAGGCTCTTTTATCCCTTTTTGAAAGACTTCAATTAAAAAGAGAGAAAAATCTCCAAAAGGTAAAAGAGGATGAAAATCTTTTTCCACCCCTGAAAGGTTACAACGATTCTTTACATTCAGTGAAAATAGCACTGAGGTCTCAAAGTGAGAAAACAGAAGCCAGTCGATCTTATGAACGTGGTCGATTTACTGTGACAGAGTACAGTGATTCTGACACCATCCACTTCCCGGAAGGGGGCGCCAGTTCTTGTGATGAGGATTGTCATGATGTTCAGGAAGAGTTTCAGTCAATTTTGGGAAATGGAACTGATAGAGAGAAATTCTATGATGCTCCTTTGCCAGAACGTTCTGCAACACCGGTTTTTGGAGAGGCGCCCCAAGAAAACTTTATGGTGCAAACTGTCCCGGATCACCCTGGCCTTTATTACGCGGATGTTGAAAGGAAAGATGCTTTAGAAGAGAAAAATAATGATTTGCAAGATAAAATGAATGCTGCCATTGCTCTTGTGGTGCATGATGTTGAATGCAGAGCAAGCAGAGTTGTGGATCAGCACAAAAAAATAACAGATTTATGTATTACTGCTATGGGGGTTGCTTCGATATCTGAAGATGAAAACTTTCTCCTTTGGTTTAAAAAGATCTTTGATCATTATATTGAAATACAAAGTCGCCCCTTTGCGACAACTTTGGCTGTAGAGGCTTATAAAAATTTCAAACAACTTAATTTTGAGAGGGCTCAAAAATTATTTAGGAAAACGGCTGAAGCAAAAGGGGCTATTAAACTAGTTCAAGAGATTGTGTGGGTTGATCGATCTGGCCATTCCCATTAGCCTCTTTCCGAAGCTATCTGAACCCTTTTCCAGCCTTTATCCATTATTACGGACGTGTGAATGGGATACCCCATCATTCGTCATTCCAGAAAAGGGAATAGGGTCGCGATCCCTTAAAAAGCAAGAATAAAAAGGTTAGCTGGTGAGCAGATTTCCAGAAAAAGCCCCGGGAGATCCCTAGAGAGATAAACTCTCTAAAAGCAACTTTTTTATATTTTTCACGTAAGAAGCAACTTTTGCTTTGTCCGAAACAAGGGGGTTGGGCTGCTGAGAGAAAACGGCCCAGCCAGATCCAAGAATCAGGGTTAATATTTCCTCTGCTTGTATATCGGAACGGACTTTTTTTGCCTCTTGCAATTTTCTGATATAGGAAATCCAGTCGTCAAGGTATTCTCTTTGGCGCGGACTTTTCCCCCAGGCATCTTCAAGAGATTGCCATTTAAAAAGACGGACAACTTCTGGATTATCGGCATAATACTCAATACGGGATACAAAAAGGGCATCAACGACTTTTTCAAAGCTTAGATTAGCCGTCTCTGGTGCCGAAACATCTTTTTTAATAAAAGCAGTTAACAGGTCTTCCTTGATACGGTTCCATAAGTCTTCTTTACTGGGATAATAGTGGTAGATAAGACTTTGGTTCATTTCTGCGTGGCGAGCAATGGCACCCATTGAAGCGCCTGAAAATCCTTTTTCTATGAAAATTTCCCTTGCTGAATCTAACAGTTTTGTTTCCGTTGCTTCACCCGCTTTTCTTCTCGATTTAACCATATTTTTTTCTTTCAAAATTCTTCTAAGATACTGTAGAAAATAATCAATTTTTATCCATTATGCTTTTATAAAAAAATAAATTCAAGGGCTATATCCAATAGTATGTTTCCAAGTTCTTGAACTGTATTTTTTAATTATTAATCAATGCAAAATAAAACTTCATTTATAAACGTTTCTTTTTAGGCTTTTTTCACTTGTTATTTATTAAAGAATGATTTTATTTTTCTTTAAAAGTTTCTCTTTTTTCTTCCAGGGATAACCATTCGGCTTCAAGTTCTTCAAGCGTTTTCTGTTGCGTTTCGAGTTGCCTGGAAAGAGAGGTGAACTTCTCGGGATCTTTTTGATAAAGGGCTGGATCTTCAAGCTGCTCTTTAATTTTTTCCACATGAATCTCCTGTTTGGAAATTTCATTGGGTAAATTTTCAAGACGCCACTTTTCCTTATAACCAAGTCGGTCTTTAGGCTTGTTTTTCTTTTCTGTTGATAAGTTTTTTTTACCAAGATGAGAAGAAGCTTCTGATAGGTGTTCTCTAGCAGAGTTCCCAAGGCTTTTTTGACGCAATGCGTCCGTGTAACCTCCTGCATATTCGATAATACGGCCAGATCCTTCCATTAGAAAAGTAGATGTCACCAAACGGTCAAGGAAATCTCTATCGTGGCTGACAAGAAAGATTGTTCCCGTATAATCACTTAGTATTTCTTCAAGAAGATCAAGGCTTTCAACATCCAGGTCATTGGTTGGTTCATCCAGAATTAAAAGATTGGAAGGGCGGGCCAACTGTTGTGCAAGAAGAAGGCGATTTTGTTCTCCGCCAGAAAGGCTACCGACAGGAGACCTTACCTGGCTGGTTGAAAAAAGAAAATCTTTTAAGTACCCCACGACGTGTCTTGGGGTACCCTGAACCATGATTTGGTCACCTCCTTTGTCGCACAGGGTTTCCCATAAAGTCTTTTCCGGATCCAGAGCGCTTCGGTTTTGATCAATATAAAGAGGGGTGAGATTGGATCCCATCTTTATCTTGCCGGAATCGGCCTTGAGGCGGCCCGTTAATAATTTTAAAAGTGTTGATTTTCCAACCCCGTTGGGTCCCACAAATCCAATACGATCTCCGCGAAGAATACGCGTTGTGAAGTCTTTCACAATAACTTTTTCGCCAAAGCTTTTTGAAAGATGGTGTGTTTCTACCACGACTTTACCTGATAAAGTTCCTTCCTCAGCCTGAAGACGCAGAATTCGTTCCTGACCGCCCTGGCGGGCTCGTTCCTGACGCAGTGTTTGCAAGCGACGAAGCCTGCCCTGGTTTCGCTTTCGACGAGCCGTGATCCCCTGGTGTGACCACCGCGTTTCTTCCTCTATTTTTTTTGTAAGTTTGGAGCGTTCCCGCTCTTCCTGATCCAGGATTGTTGCGGACCATTCCTCAAAATAGCCAAACCCTTTGTTAAGTTCTTTAACGGTCCCGCGATCCAGCCATAGGGTTTTATTTGTAATGTGTTTTAAAAAAGTGCGGTCATGACTAATAACGAGAAGAGCTTTACGAAAAGTTTTAAGGAAAGATTCCAGCCAGAGAATAGTTTCTATATCCAGGTGGTTTGTTGGTTCATCCAGCAAAAGAAGATCAGGTTCGCTTACCATGGCGCGGGCAAGATCGGCACGTCTGGCTTCTCCACCTGAAAGATTGTTAATATCTAAAGATTTGTCAAGGCCAACAAGGTCTAGATATTCTTCACATCGAAAAAGTTCTGTTTTTTCTGAGTCAGGCAAACCTTGCTGGACGTATTCCAGGAGGGTTGAGGCGTTCTTAAAATCAGGATTTTGTGGAAGGTAGGCAATTCTGATCGATGGTTTTAGAAAAAGATCACCGTCATCAGGTTCATAGATTTGGGCAATAAGTTTTAAAAGTGTCGATTTACCCGAGCCATTGCGTCCAACGAGACAAGCTTTTGTTGTCTCCTGGAGGGATAAGGTAACGCCTTCAAAAAGGGGCGTCCCACCGAAGCTGAGGCGAATATCTTTTAACGTTATAAGCGGGGTCATTATACCTTCATCATGTGTGCAAAAGAGTCTCATTTGGCAACGTAACCGTATCAAAGGATAAAATCCACTTTTAAAAAAGGTAAGAACAGGCTAAAAATAAATAAAAAGGGAGTTTGTGTCGTGGCAGATAAAGAGAATAAAGAAGAGACTGAAACTGACGTTAAAGAAGAAAGTGCCCCCAAGAAATCAGGGCCTAATATCCTCTTGGTCATTATTATTGTATTACTCGTGCTTATTTTAGGGGCAGGGGGCTTTTTGTTTTTTACTGAAAAAGGTAAAAGTCTTATTGGGCTTGGTCCTACCGAGGGGGAACAAGCGACAGAACAGCAAGAAGTTACTCCGCCAACTGACTTGACTTACTTTGCGGTTCCTGAACTCCTTGTGAACTTAAGTAAAAGTACAGTTAAACAGAAAAAATCACCCTTTTTGAGACTCTCTTTAAAGTTAGAATTACCTGATAAGGAATCCGAGAAAATGATGCAGGCTGTTTTGCCACGTGTGATTGACCAGTTCCAGGTGTATTTACGCCAGCTTCGTGTTGAAGATATTGAAGGCGCAGCAGGTATTCAACGCTTAAGAGAAGAGCTTTTAAAACGTGTTAATGAAGTGTCCGCACCTGTAAAAGTCCGAGATGTTTTATTTGAGGTCGTGCTTGTTCAATAGGACGGGTATGCTAAAGCAAAAGAGGGAGACACCGTGAGCAAAGATAACGACAGTTCAGAAGGCTCTTTTGAAGAAGACTCTCTGCAATCAGGAGACGTAACATCTGATGAAAATCAAGATTCATCTGAAGGATCTCTTTTAAGCCAGGAGGAGATTGATAATCTCCTTGGTGATGGTGGTGACCCGGAGGATCGTGACCCTGAAGGTTGGCAAGTCCTTCTTGATTCTAGTCAGATTACTTATGAGCGACTTCCGATGCTGGAGGTTGTTTTCGATCGATTGGTGCGTTTGTTATCAACCAGCCTTCGTAATTTCACCTCTGATATTGTTGAGGTT
Source organism: Alphaproteobacteria bacterium UBA1908 (assembly GCA_002337525.1). Taxonomy (GTDB): domain Bacteria; phylum Pseudomonadota; class Alphaproteobacteria; order Caedimonadales; family UBA1908; genus UBA1908. The sequence continues at coordinate 17,055 of DDGG01000008.1, forward strand.
AGTCTTAAAAGGACGACTTCTATTCGATTTGGAGACTATCTGGACTCTATTCCGTTGCCAGCCCTTATAGGTGTTTTTCAAGCTAGGGAATGGAATACAAATGCTCTTGTAATGGTTGATACATCTTTAATTTATGCAATCGTTGATGTCCTTTTAGGCGGGCGCCGCAGTCCTGGTTCAGACAGAGTTGAGGGGCGGCCCTATACAACAATTGAGACACGTCTCATTGAACGTCTCATAGAAGTTATCCTGGCAGATTTTACAAAAGCTTTTGAACCTGTCGACCCTGTAACATTTTGTTTTGATCGTATGGAGACAAACCCAAATTTTGCAACGATTGTACGTCCTGTTAATGCGTCAATACTTATCACTATTGGTTTAGAAATTGATGGGAGAGGGGGATCTTTGGATTTTCTGATTCCGTACTCATCTCTTGAACCTGTACGCCATAAACTGGTTCAAATGTTTATGGGGGAACGGTCAGGAGGGGATAATATATGGGAGTCCCATTTTGGTCAGGAAGTTTGGCAGGCAGAGGTTTCTTTAGAAGGTATTCTTGATCAAATCAAGGTTCCTTTGAGTGAAGCCCTGAATTGGAAAAAAGGCTCTCAAATTTCCTTAAGAGCCAAACCTGATTCAGAGATTGCTCTTTTTTCAAATGGTAAACTTGTTTTGACAGGAAGAATGGGGCAGCGTAATGGCAATGTCTCTATTCAGGTTGACCAAAACTTCATTCAAAAAAGGAAAGCATCATGACATTTCCCATTATTTTGGACTTTATTGTTGTGACATTGTTAATCGCCACAATTCTTTATGCGGTGTCTCTTAATAAAAAATTGTCCAAACTTTATCAGAATCGGGAAGAACTCCAAAAATTCATCGAGACCTTTTCTGAATCCCTTTTAAAAGCGGAAATCAGTATGAATAAATTACGCTTGTCGGGTGAAAAAGTTTTTACTGACCTGAGTGAAAAGCTTAAGGAGGGAGGAACCCTTCGAGATGATTTGACCTATTTGATGGAAAGAGGTGAAAAGCTTGCAGGAACATTAGAAAAAGAAGTTCGAGCCGCGCGCGATGTTGAAAAGAGCCTTAATCAGAAAAAGCCTTTACCTTCAAAAACAAAGTCAGGTGGTGATGACTCTAATACATCAGAAGACGATCAAAAAGATGGTAATGAACCCGATCTTATACGTTCTTTGAGGAATGTAAGATGATGAAGGCCTTAAAACGTGATAACCTTCAAAAGCTGGAGTCTTTCATGAAGCTTTCCTGGTTAAAAATTTATGAAGCCTTGCGGAAGATATTTTTCTTTCGTTTTCGTTTATTGCCGATTGTCATTTTTTGTTCAGGGTTGTTGCTGACGGTGAAAATTAGCGTTTTGTGGCAGACTCTTCATCCAGATGAAGAAGTTTGGGGCATGGCAGAGTCTTATGCCGGGGACTCTCTTAAAAAAACAAAAGCCTCTCGTTTTGAAAAGAAGGTATTAAAAAAGGATGAGCCTAAACCTGAATCGGTTGGCAAGCCTGTTGCGACACACCATGTTGAGGCTGATGCTATTGATCCTGCGATACTAACGCGTGAACAGTTTAAAATATTGCTGGAACTTTCCGAGCGCCAAAGAGAAATTGCAAAAAGAGAGAAATCAATCCCCGGTGAAGAAACAACATTAACTGTTATTGATCAGCAAATACAGGACCATACAAATGAGCTTAAAAAAACGAAAAAACGTCTTGAGGATTTGTTAAGCCAGGTTGAAGAAAAAGAAAATGTTAATACGGCGCGATTGGTTAAAATGGCTGAGAGTATGAAGCCAAAAGAAGCTGCACAGATCCTTGAAACTCTTGAATTTCCTATACTCCTGGATCTTATGGAAAGGGTCAAACCCAAAAGTGGCTCGGCTATTTTGGCCAGTATGGAGCCTGCGAAAGCGGGTTATTTAATGACTGAACTTGCCAAGCGACGCAAGTTAATTAAAAATATACGGGCACCCAAAAAATAACTATTCTTCCCAAGAACCATATTGAGGTATTCCTATGGTTTTGTCCTTTGCCATGAAAGCGCTGTTCAGGTATTCCCCGGGGAAATATCTTTATTTTCTCGTCATCGTGAGAAGGTCTCAGGTCGACGTAACGATCCAGATTTCGAGGGTCAGGAGCTTTGTACAGAGGTGTCCCGGATTTTGCGCTCTACTGACGCTGCAGGACACATGAGCCCTTTAATTTGAATAAAAAATCAAAGCATATTCATGTTTATTTTTATGAGGAAATGAATGTTGCTTTTCAGAATGAAGATATTTTTTTATCAAGTTATCCCTTTAGCGTATAATTTTCCAGGCACTTAAGAAATTACTTTTCAGACTCTTTAACCTCTAAAAGTTTAGATAAAAACTATATTTATTGATGTTATTACTTTGTTATTTAAAGTATTAACAAATCCTTTATTCCTGACAGTTTGTCATTATTGATAAAAAAAATGACTTGTGGAAGAAACCCTTGAAAAATAATCTAAAACAGTTTTTTTCTCAGTCTGAAACGCTTGAATCCATTGCAAATTAAGGCCTTTGAAGATTTGTCCTAAAAACAAAAAAATGTGGATAACTTTGTTGAAAACCATAAGAAACCTAATTTATACCATTGAATCCCATTTAATCCCATGTTATACCATATATATCCATTTAAAGTGATGGGTTCGTTTTTACATAATAAATAAGGAAGATTTTCTTCCTGAGCCTTCTAACAAAGGCTTTAAAATATTGGAAATGGGTTTGAGATGGCATTGTTCCTCTCCACTTTTGTAAACAAGGTAGATAAAAAAGGTCGCGTTAGTGTGCCGGCCTCTTTTCGTGCTGCGTTATCAAAAGAAAATTTCCAGGGATTCATCGCTTTTCGATCTTATAAAAACCATGCTGTTGAGTGTTGTAGTTATTCCCGGATGGAGCGTTTAAGTGAAAGCGTGGATGATCTGGATGTTTTCTCAGATGCTCAGGAAGATTTGACAGCCACAATTTTTGCAGACGCTCAGCAGCTTCCTTTCGATGGAGATGGGCGCATTATATTACCCCAAAATATTCTTGAACATGCACAAATCAAAGATAAAGTTTCCTTTGTTGGCCGAGGAAGTACTTTTCAGATCTGGGCGCCAGACGTCTTCGAAGCTGTGCAGGAAGAAGCACGCAGTCGCTTGAAAAAAGAACAGACAACATTACGACTGCGCCAGAAAAGTTCTAGCGAGGGAGTATCGTCATGAGTGATATGACCCCTCATCACATCCCCCAAAGGCCCCATGTTCCTGTCTTGATGAAAGAGGTTTTGACTTATCTGTCCCCCACAGAGTCTGAAACTTATGTTGACGGAACATTTGGGGCCGGGGGGTATTCAAAAGCGATTCTGGAATCAGCGGACTCTTGTCAAGTCATTGCCCTTGATCGTGACCTGGAGGCTATGAAGCGTGGCGATGAGATATCTGAAAAATATGGAGCACGATTCAGGCTTGTTCATGCGCGTTTTTCAGAGCTCCTTGATGTTTTGAACGGACGGCAAGTGAGTGGACTGGTGCTTGATCTAGGTGTGTCATCTCCTCAACTGGATCAGGCTGAAAGAGGTTTTTCTTTTCAAAAAGATGGTCCTCTTGACATGCGTATGGGGTTAAGTGATTTAACGGCGGCAGACGTTGTTAATACCTACGAAGAAGAGGAACTCGCCAATATATTTTATTTATATGGAGAAGAGCGTTTTTCGCGTCGTGTTGCACGTTTGATTGTTGAAAGGCGATCGACGACACTTTTTACGCGAACCTGTGATTTGGCCTTTGTTGTTGCAAAAGCAATTCCCCAAAAACGCTCTGATTTGAAAATTCATCCTGCGACAAGGGTTTTTCAAGCGCTTCGTATTTATGTCAACGAAGAGCTTCGGGAGATTGAAGATGTTTTAGAGGCAAGCCATGAGGCTTTACTGCCCGGGGGAAGGCTTGTTGTGGTCAGTTTCCATTCTTTGGAAGACCGACTTGTTAAACTTTTTCTTAAAAAAGAATCCGGACAAACAACTTCTGTCTCACGTTATGTGCCTGACTCTGGAGAGAAATCGTGTGCACGATATAAGGTCCTGACGAAAAAAGCTGTGATAGCTGATGAAGAAGAAGTTGCACAAAATCCTCGGTCGCGGTCTGCCAGGCTTCGTGCTGCATATAAAATTATAAATGAGAATAGGGAGGGGAGTTTATTATGAGGAAAATAACAACGATTTGCTTTGGGTTTGCTGTTCTTTTAGGGGGAGTCACCTATGTTGCAAAGCAGAAAGTCATTTCTCTTGAAGAAGAGCTTTCATCTATCAATCGTCAAATTCTTGCTAAAAAAGAATCAGAACACCTTCTTAGGGCAGAATGGGGGCATTTAAGTTGTCCAACACGCCTTCAGAACCTGGCAAAGAATCATTTAAAGATGTCACCTATTGAAGGATGGCAGGTTGTGAACGTCCAGGATATTGAGCCAAACAGGCAGGTGATCCGTCAGGGGTCGGGTCCTGTTCGTCTTGCCAGCGCCAAGCCTCAACGTCCCTGATAGTATCATGAAAGTTGGTGCTGCCTATACACCCCGTTCGACTTTTCAAAAATCAGCACGCCTAAGCCGGCCCGTAAAAAGTGCGCTTGATATGGCACGTACGAGATTGTGGGTGGCCTGCTTTACATTTTCTTTTTGCCTGCTTGCTGTTTTTGTTCGTCTTGCGGGCCTTACCTTATTCCAGGGAGAAAGCAATCCTGGTTTAACGGCCGCTACCTCTCAAAATGTTATGACGGGGCGTGCAGAAATTCTTGACCGTCATGGAGAGCTTCTGGCTACAACAATTATGACATCTTCTCTGTACGCAAATGCAAGGAAGATTCAACATCCGGAAGAAGCGGCTAAAAAATTACACGGTATTTTCCCGGGTATTAAAAGCACTGTGTTTGAAAAGCGTTTGAAATCTGGAAAATCATTTGTGTGGATGGCACGACATTTAACACCAAAAATGCAATCAAAAGTTTTAGAGCTAGGTATTCCGGGGCTCGGATTTGTGCGCGATTATCGACGGGTTTATCCACAAAAAAATCTTGTATCGCATGTTGTTGGATTTACAGATATTGATAACCAGGGTGTTGCGGGGATTGAATCTTCTTTTGATCAACGTCTTCGTACCAATCCAGATCCTGTTCGCTTAAGTCTTGATATCAAATTGCAGCATATCGTAAGGGATGAATTGCAAAGGGGTATTGAAGAATTTGGCTGTATAGGGGCGGGTGCCGTGGTGATGGATATCAATACGGGAGAAGTTCTGTCGATGGTTTCCTTGCCTGATTTTGATGCAAACAAGCCAGGTAAAGCAACTTCTCAGCAGCTTTTTAATCAAAGTACTTTGGGAGTTTATGAATTAGGCTCTATCATGAAAATTCCTAATACAGCGATGGGTCTTGAATCGGGAAAGGTAAAGCTGAATACAACATACAATACGTCTGAGCCTCTTAAGGTTGGTCGCTTTTCGATTTCTGATTATAGGGCAGACTATGGGGTTATCAATGTCGCGCAGATTTTTGTCCATTCTTCAAACAAGGGATCAGCCCGCATTGCGTTGGATGTCGGATCGGAAGGGCAGAAAACCTTCTTGAAAAAGCTGGGTTTTCTAGACAAAGTGAACATTGAATTACCAGAGGTCAGCAGCCCTCTTGTCCCAAAACGTTGGCGTGATGCCAGAACAATAACGATTTCCTATGGATATGGTTTATCAGTTAGTCCTCTTCAGGCCTTGACGGGAATTGCTTCTATTGCGGGTGGAGGGCGACTTTTAAAGCCGACACTTTTGAAAAGAGAAAGTATTATTCCTTTTGGAGAACGTATTATTTCAGAGAAAAACTCAAAGCGTCTTCTTCAGTTAATGAGGTTTGTCGTGACTGAGGGAACCTCTCGAAAAGCGGACGTGCCAGGTTACTTTGTTGCTGGAAAAACAGGGACAGCAGATCTTTTGATTAAGGGACGCTATGATAAAAGTCGTTCTTCAACAACCTTTATTGGTATTTTGGGAGAGACAGCAGAAACACCCAAATATGCTATTATTGTACGACTTGATGATCCGCAACGCTTGAAGAAAACATTTGGTTTTAATGCCGCTGGCTGGAATGCGGCGCCTGTCGCGGGGCGTATTATGGCGCGCCTGACAGGTTTTGCAGGGTTGCGCCCCCAGGAAGATAAGTCACAGGTTTTGGATCCCTTTTTCAGGCAAGTCAGTTTTAGGAAAAAGAAATGAAACTTTTAGATCTTTTAAGCGGGATTCGGTACAAAGGGGATGTTTCTTCACAGACAAAAATAGAGCGTGTTTTGAGTGATTCTCAACAGGTTCAAAAAAATGATTTATTTCTTGCAATGCCGTCTGTATCAGGAAAAGATATAGCACCATATGTAAAGGAAGCCATTGAAAAAGGCGCAAAAGTTGTTTTGTGCTCAAAGGAGACAGCCCGTTTTTTTCAAAAAAGCTCTTATGAAAAAAGTCTTGTTATTGTCTCGGACATGCTGAAAGCTCGCGCAAAAATAGCGGCGAAGTTAAATCCTCGTCAGCCTGCACATTTGGCTGCTGTGACCGGCACAAATGGCAAAACGTCATCAGTTCATTTTTTTGCACAACTTTGTCAGGGTACGCAAAAATCAGTGGGTACGATTGGGACGCTGGGAGTTACTTCGTCTGTTTCTTTAAAGCAGGATTTTCTCTCGAAAAAAAATTTGACATCGCCGGATCCCTTTTTACTGCATAAGATTCTTAATGAAATGGCAACAGAGGGTGTGAAGTATGGTGCACTTGAAGCATCAAGCCACGGTTTGCAACAAAAACGGTTGGATGCTATTGAGCTGGATGTTGCTGCTTTCACAAATCTTAGCCACGATCATCTGGATTATCATCAAACAATGGAAGCGTACTTTGCTGCTAAAACTCGCTTGTTCTCAGAGCTTTTAAAACCAGGTTTTACAGCTGTTTTGAATATGGATGAGTCACATGGTCATGTTCTGGAAAAAATTTGCAAGGATCGTCGTCACTCCCTGATTCGGTATGGTAGAGAAGGGAATGAACTGCGGCTTCTTGATGTTATTCTTTTTGAGGGAGGTCAGCGTCTTACCCTTGATTTGCTGGGGAAAGAGGTTGTTATTGAAATTCCGCTTGTTGGTGTTTTTCAAGTCTATAATATTTTGTGTGCAATTGGGATGGCCATCGGAGTTGGGTTAAAAATTGAAGACATTATTCCATGCCTTGAAAATCTTCAAAATGTTCCCGGTCGGCTGGAATTTATAGGAAAGACAAAAGCAGGTGGAGGGGTTTTTGTTGACTATGCCCATACGTCTGACGCACTGGAAAGTGCTTTGACATCTTTAAAGCCCCATGTTAAAGGCCTTCTAACTGTTGTTTTTGGGTGTGGCGGAGATCGAGACTCTGAAAAACGTCCCTTGATGGGTCGCGTTGCCTGGCGACATGCTCAAAAAATTTATGTGACTGATGATAATCCAAGAACTGAAGATCCTGAAATGATTCGTCAACAGATTATAACTGCTTGTCCGGGTGCTAATAATGTTGGAAACCGACTGCTTGCAATTGAAAAAGCCTTGAAAGGTCTGCAAAAGGGAAATGTGTGTCTTATTGCTGGAAAAGGACATGAAACAGGACAACTTGTTGGAGACACATTTTATGATTTTGACGACCGTGAAGTAGTTCGAGAGTTTTTGGAAAAGCACGGAGGAACACTGGCGTGAAATCTCTTTGGACAAAAGCGGAACTGGACCATTTATTTCATACAGATGTGACGATAAAGAAACAGATTAAAGGTCTGTCAATTGATACACGAACCCTGCAAGAGGGAGACTTGTTTGTTGCTTTAAAAGGGCCTGTAGCAGATGGGCATGACTATATTGAGAAAGCTTTTCAATCCGGCGCTACGGCCGCTATAGTCGAGAGGCAGCCAAAAGGGGTTGACGTGTCAAAGATGTGTTTGCAGGTTCGAGATTCCTTTGCGGCTTTACGTCAACTCGCTGTTTACAGTCGATCAAGAACAAGGGCCTGTATCGCCGGAGTAACAGGAAGCTATGGTAAAACAAGCTGTAAAGATGCTTTGTATCAATTACTTTCTCGACAGGGAAAAACGCATGCGACTAAAAGTAGTTTTAATAATCACTGGGGTGTACCCTTAAGTCTTGCCGGTATGAGGTCTGAAACAGAGTTTGCAATTTTTGAAATGGGCATGAATAACCCAGGAGAGATTAAGCCTTTATCCCTGATGGTGCGTCCAAATGTTGCATTAATTACAACTATTGCTGCGGCACATATTGGTAATATGCATAGTATTAGGGCGATCGCTGAAGAGAAAGCTGATATTTTTGAAGGTATGTGTTCCGGTAGTATTGCAATATTAAACGAGGAAAGTGCCGAGAGTGACCTCTTGAAAAAGCGAGCTTTGGATAAAGACTTGAAAATACTAACATTTGGGACTGGTTCTCGTTCTTTTGCCTCTTTGAAATCTTATTACTTTAATGAAACCGGATTGATTGTTAACGCAGAAATTAATGGGCAGGCATTAACGTATTCACTTCCTGTCAGACAGAAACACTGGGCTTTTAGCAGCCTTGGTGTTTTAGCAACCCTTTCTGCAATGGGGGCCGATGTTGCTCAGGCTGCGTCGGACTTTCAAGCATATGAATTGCCTGAAGGCCGAGGGAGACGCATAGAGGTTCCTTTTAAAGCTGGTTCTATTACGATTCTTGATGAAAGCTATAATGCGGGTCCTGGATCAATGCAGCAGGCCATAGAGTCTCTTCAAGCTGTCCGGCCGCAAGGGGCGGGTCGGTGTATTGCTATTCTGGCAGATATGCTGGAACTTGGTCATCACTCAAAAACAGAACATCAGGCACTAGCGCCTTTATTAGAACAAGCCAAAGTTGATCTTGTCTTTACCCTGGGGACAGAGATTAAAGCGCTTCATGATGTTTTGAATGCTGGAACTCTTGCGGGCCATGCTGATTCTAACGATGATATTGAAGCTTTAATCGAAAAGATTTTGACTCGGGTTCAACCCGGCGATGTCTACCTTTTAAAAGGATCGCGGGGACAACGTGCTTATCGTGGGCGGCTAGCAAGAGTTGTTGATGCCTTAAAAAAAATAGAAATATTATTGCCAGATTTGCGAGCAGGAGGAACCTAACCCATGTTTTATCATTTTTTATATCCTTCTGTGAGTGAATTTCCTTTTTTCAACCTGTTTCGCTATATTACATTTCGCACTGGAGCGGCGGTACTTACATCTTTGATTCTTAGCTTTTATTTGGGGCCCAAGCTAATTCGGTGGTTAAAAAGTCGCCAAAAGCATGGGCAGCCAATTCGCGAAGATGGCCCTGAATCTCATTTGCTTACAAAAAAGGGAACACCGACAATGGGGGGATTCCTTATTCTTCTGGTATTGACAATTAGTACTTTGCTTTGGGGGAATTTTGAAACACCAGTTCTTTACTTTGTTTTATTTGTTACCCTTGGTTTCGGAGCTCTGGGAGCCATTGATGACTATATGAAACTAACAGAACGCAGTTCGAAGGGAATGTCCGGTAAAGTCAAGTTGCTGGGTCAGCTTTTTATCTCGACACTTGCAGCATACTGTATTATGGAATGGCTTCCCTCAGAAATTGCGACTTCTTTGACGTTGCCATTTTTTAAAAATGTTTTGATTGAACTAGGTTGGTTTTTTGTCCCATTTGCTGTTTTTGTGATGGTAGGGGCCTCCAACGCAGTGAATCTGACAGATGGCCTTGATGGTTTGGCAATTGTTCCCATCATTGTTGTGGGAGGATGTTTTCTATTGATTTCATACCTTGTGGGACATAGCGTTTTTGCAAATTATTTACAGATTCATTATGTTGCAGGCAGTGGGGAAATAGCGGTTTTTTGTGGCGCTCTTGTCGGGGCGGGTCTTGGCTTTCTTTGGTATAATGCCCCACCAGCTATGGTTTTTATGGGGGATACAGGGTCTCTGGCACTTGGAGGAGCCCTTGGCGCAATTAGTGTCATTACAAAACATGAACTTGTTCTGGCAATTACGGGCGGGCTTTTTGTAATGGAAACAGTTTCAGTTGTTGTTCAGGTTCTGTATTTTAAAGCAACAGGACGCCGTGTTTTTCTTATGGCCCCAATTCATCATCATTTTGAAAAAAAAGGATGGGCTGAACAAACCATAGTCATTCGTTTCTGGATTATTACCGTTATTCTGGGGCTTATTGGCCTGTCAACATTAAAGCTGAGGTAAAACAAAGTGATTTTACCATTTGCCAAAGGAAAAAAATATTACGTCGTGGGACTTGGGAAATCGGGTTGGTCATGTATTGAATCCCTTGTTCAAAGTGAAGCAACTGTTTTGGTTTGGGATGATGCTAATGAAAATCAGAAAAAGGCGCTTGAAAAGGGCTTAACCCTTGTTGCTCCGCAGGATGTTATCTGGGATTCTCTTACAGCCCTTGTTTTAAGTCCGGGTATTCCCCATTTTTTCCCAGAACCCCATGTTTCAGCTGTGTATGCCAGATCTCATCAAATTCCTGTTATTTGCGATGTTGACTTGTTTTTTCAATCTTGTCCTGAAGGTCCCGTTGTTGGTGTCACAGGGACAAATGGCAAATCAACAACAGCTGCCTTAATCTCGCATTGCCTGAACATGGCAGGCTTATCGGCACAGGCGGTGGGTAATATAGGTGTTCCCGCTCTGGACAATCAGGAAAAGACATCTGACACAAAAAAAATAACGGTCATAGAGCTTTCCTCCTACCAATTAGAACGTGTGCCGCATTTGTCTCTTGATGTTGCTGTGCACCTTAATCTGTCACCGGATCATTTGTCACGTCATGGAGGGTTTAAGGGATATTGTGAGGCTAAAAAACATATTTTTGGTCAGGCGAATCTGGCAGTTGTTGGTATTGATGATGATCATAGTCGTGTCCTTTTTGAAAGCCTTGATAGCAGGGACTTTATCAGTGGAAAAATATCCCTTTCTACAACAGATCATCAGGCAGTGAAAAGTGGATTGTTCTATGAATCAGGGAACTATATCGAGGTATTAGATGCAGTAGAACTAGCCAAAGATTTTGTTCCTGATGAAGGGGTATTTTTAACGGCCAATGATTGCCCGTCATCCCTCATGGGACGTCACAACGCTCAAAATATTATGGCGGCTTATGCCGTTTGTCAGCATTTTGGCGTTTCCCGGGTGGACTTTAAAAAGGCAATAGCTTCTTTTCCGGGGTTGTCGCATCGTCAGGAAGTCTTGAGACAAGATGGAACGCTTACTATTGTTAATGATAGCAAGGCAACCAATGTAATGTCGACGCTGACAGCTTTAAGAACTTATGACAACATTTTCTGGATTGCTGGTGGGCAGGGAAAAAATGAGAGTTTGGACCCTTTGGCTGAGTTCTTTCCAAAGATCAGAAAAGTATATTTGATTGGCCAGGCTATGAAATATTTTGCAAAAGAATTAGGGAAACATCTCATGGTTCAGGAATGTGGTATTTTGGATACAGCCGTTCGAAACGCCTATCACGATGCAAAACAAGAAAAAAATGCGGTTCTTTTATTCTCGCCGGCCTGTGCCAGTTTTGATCAATTCAAGAATTTTGAAGAGCGAGGTGAAGCCTTTCGTCGCCTTGTGCTATCGTTGGAGCAAGATCAATTCTTTGAAATACCTCAGAGAGACTTTCGATGAGCCGTTTCTCACGCACGGATACAAGCATTTTAGGCCACTGGTGGTGGACTATTGATCGGTGGTTTCTAGCGGCTCTTATGGTACTTGTAGGCCTTGGTCTTTTTCTCACAATGGCAGCAAGTCCTTCGGTGGCAGAACATCTGAAACTTGATTCATTTTACTTTGTAAAACGTCATGCTATTTTTCTGATACCTGTTATGGGGATTCTTATTGGCGTATCCCTTTTGTCTTTAAAAGATATCAGGCGTCTTGCTCTTCTTGTGTACCTTTTTGGACTTGTAGCCCTCCTTGCAACCTTGTTTATGGGGGTGGAGATTAAGGGAGCAAGGCGTTGGGTTTCTTTTGCAGGTTTTTCTCTTCAGCCGTCTGAGTTTATAAAGCCTTCTCTTGCAGTATTGGTCGCATGGATGTTGTCAGAAAAGAAACATGATGAGACTTTTCCAGGGCAGCTTGCAGCCCTTCTGCTTTATGGGTTAGTGATTGGATTGTTACTGTTGCAACCTGATATGGGAATGGTGATTCTTACCACGGGCGTTACTTTTTCACAATTTTTTTTAGCGGGTTTGCCTTTGATCTGGATCATGGGGGCGACACTCACGGGTATATTAGGGCTTGTGGGGGCATACTTCACCTTTTCCCATGTCCAGGGCCGTGTTGATCGTTTTCTGGACCCTGGCTCTGGTGATAAATTTACAGATCGCTATCAGGTAACACAATCTTTGGAAGCTTTTTTGAATGGCGGTTTCTGGGGAAGAGGCCCTGGTGAGGGGACTGTTAAAACGCATCTTCCCGATGCGCATGCAGATTTTATTTTTGCTGTTGCAGGCGAAGAGTTTGGCTTTGTTCTGTGCGCCTTTATTATCCTGCTTTTCGGATTTGTTGTTTTACGTGCCCTATACCGTATTTTTTCTGAGGAAAGTCTCTTTGTTGTTCTTTCTGTTTCTGGCCTGATCTTACAATTTGGACTGCAGGCTTTAATTAATATGGCTTCAACCGTTAACTTAATTCCGACAAAGGGAATGACCCTTCCTTTTGTTAGTTATGGGGGCTCCTCTATGATGGCTCTGGCATTTGCAATGGGCATGGTTATGGCCCTGACACGAAAGCGCCTCGAGCGTGTTGATGCAGGAGCAGCACATGGCTTTTAAAGGTATTTTATTTTTTTCGGCCTCACCAACCAAAATTCTTTGCGCTGATGAAGAGGGGTAGCTAATGACAGTAAAGGAATCATCAACTATCTTTTTGTGCGCAGGTGGAACGGGCGGACATGTGATGCCAGCAGAAGCTTTGGCGCAGGAATTGTTGAAACGCGGCTATCAAGTTCATTTTATTACAGATAAGCGAGGTCGGCGATATATTGAAGATGAAGGTTTGTCTGTGACACTTCTGTCTGTTAATCGCCGTCCCGGCATAAGCGGGAAAATACTTTATCTGTGGTCTCTTTTAAAAAGTTTTTTTGTGATGTGGCGTTTGATAACGCGAAAATCTCCTTCTGTTTTGGTTAGTTTTGGGGGGTACATTTCTTTTCCGGCAAACCTGGCAGCATTCATAAGAGGCATCTCTTTTATTCTACACGAGCAAAATGCCTATATGGGCCTTGTTAATCGTTTTTTCGCTTTTGCGGCTCGCCACATTGCTCTTTCTATGCCAGTTTGTAATAAACCGTCTTTTATATCTGGAAAAAAGATGATTCTGACAGGAATGCCTGTTCGGTCCGGTTTCTATAAAGTTGCCAAAAACTCTTATGTTCCTATCTCTAAAAGCAATAATATTAATGTGCTGGTCATTGGTGGAAGTCAGGGAGCTTCCATTTTTTCTGATATTATTCCAAAAGCTTTTGCAACTTTACCGGAGGAACTTCAGCGAAAAATCAAGCTTTCTTTGCAAACCCGTGAAAATATACTTGACTCTAAAAGTCAGAGAGGCGACTGTCGGGAAACCTTTTTTCAACTTGAGACAGCACCCTTTTTTACGGATATGGATATGAGATTAAAACAAGCACACCTTGTTATTGCAAGGGCAGGGGCCTCTAGTGTCGCCGAATTTGCAGTAGCAGGCCGGCCTGCAATACTTGTTCCTTATCCTTATGCTGCTGGAAACCATCAATATTATAATGCGAGAGATTTCGTGGTATCAGGAGCTGGCTGGCTTTTTAAGCAAGACCAGCTTACGGTAAAAACCTTATCAGATTTTCTGAGACGCCTTTTTCAAAGTCCTTCAGCTTTAACTTTTGCGGCAGAAAGGGCTCGGACCCAGAGGCAGGGAAATGCAACTTTCCAGTTGGCAGAATATGTTCAAAAAGCCATTATAGGTTCCAAGGCTTTTGCTCTAGCAATGAAAGAGAATTAAAAAGATGCATGTTTTACCTCAATCCGTTGGTCTTATTCATTTTGTCGGTATTGGTGGCATTGGGATGAGTGGTATTGCCGAAATTCTGGATAGCCTTGGGTACCAGGTTCAAGGATCAGACGTACGTCATAATAGCAATACAGAGCGTTTAAGTCAGCGTGGTATTCGTGTCCATATTGGTCACGATGCAGGCCACCTGAAGAATGTTTCAGTGGTTGTTATTTCCTCTGCGGTGAAACCAGGAAATATCGAGCTTGATGCGGCAAGAAATTTAGCTCTTCCTGTTGTCAAGCGTGCAGATATGCTGGCAGAGATTATGCGCTTGAAACCTTCAATTGCAATTGGGGGAACGCACGGCAAAACGACAACAACTTCAATGTTGGCTACTTTGCTGACATCTGCTGGCCTGGATCCAACAGTTGTAAGTGGCGGGATTATTAATGCCTATGGGACCAACGCACGTTTAGGCGATGGAGATTGGGTTGTGGCAGAAGCTGATGAATCGGACGGATCTTTCACACGCTTGCCTGCTACTATGGCTATTGTGACGAATATAGATCCGGAACACCTTGAGCACTATGGTTCTTACCAGGCTTTAAAGGATTCATTTAGAGACTTTGTTGAGAATATTCCTTTTTATGGTCTTGGTATTGTTTGTTATGATCACGAGACGGTCCGCGATCTTTACTTGCCCTTGACGGATCGTCGTGTTCTTAGCTATGGCCTTGACTATAAAGAAGCAGATCTTAAGGCAGAAAACATTTCATTCTGTCATGAAGGATCAACGTTTGATGTGGTTTTGTCCCCCCGTTTACAGCGTCTTTGCCATTTAGCACCCAAAGACAATCGCCTTGAGGGGTTGTTTCTGCCAGTTCTTGGAGAACATAATGTTTCAAATGCGCTTGCTGCTATTCTGGCAGCGATGGAGCTTGGTGTTTCTGCTGATAAAATCCGGGAAGGTTTAGCCCACTTTCGGGGTGTTCAACGACGTTTCACTTATGTGGGAAATTTGAAAGGGGCGGCTATTATTGATGATTACGCGCACCACCCTACAGAAATCTCTGCTGTTATCAAAACGGCTCGGCAAGCGTATTCAGGTCAGGTTATTGCTGTTGTGCAACCTCATCGTTATTCACGATTAAAAGATCTTTTCGAAAATTTTCAAAAGGCTCTTCTTTTAGCAGACAAGATTTTAATTACGCCTGTCTATGCTGCAGGAGAGGCGCCTATAAACAGCTTTAATCATCATGCACTGGGGAAGAGTCTTCGAAATCTGGGAGGTGATGCTGTTGCTTTTGATACAATGGATGAATTATCTTCAGTCTTGGAAGAAACTATTCACTCCAAGGACTGTGTTCTTTGCATGGGGGCAGGGGATATTACGGTATGGGCACGACAATTACCCGATTTAGATAAGACAGAGTCTCAAAAAACACCTGCTATGAGGCAGGCACTGTGTTAAAGAAAAAGAAAGAGGAGGTGAAAATGACCTGGCAAGCAAATGGAACATCACTGATCAAAAGACTTCCAACTGTCAGAGGCCGTTATAGCGCAAATGTAGATCTCTCCAAAAGTACCTGGTTTCAGGTTGGAGGGGCTGCGGAAGTTGTTTTTAAACCTGCAGATGTTCAGGATTTGGCTTTCTTTATGAAAGAACGTCCCCAGGATGTGCCTCTTCATGTGATTGGAATTGGATCAAACCTTCTGATTCGTGACGGGGGTATTCCTGGTGTTGTTATTCGACTGGGACGCGGTTTTACGAATATAGCTGTTCAGGAAGATAATTCTGTTATTGCAGGGGCTGCGGTTCTTGATCGTAATCTTGCTATTGCCGCTCAGGAAGAAGGGCTTGGTGGTCTTGAGTTTTTCTGCGGTGTCCCCGGTGCGATTGGGGGTGCTGTACGAATGAATGCAGGGTGTTATGGGAGTGAGGTTAAAGATGTATTGCGTAATGCACTGATTGTGACATCAAAGGGAGCTATTGTCCAAATGGCACCCGAAGACCTTGGCTTTTCTTATCGCCATTCCAATTTAAAAAAGCATGATATTATTGTTGCTGCCTGTTTTAAAGGTGAAGCCTCAAACCCTGATGAAATCCAGCTTAAAATGCAAAAGCTTTTAAAAGACAGAGAAGACTCGCAGCCTATTCGTGAGCGAACAGGAGGCAGTACTTTTGCCAATCCAGAAGGCGTTAGCGCCTGGCAGCTGATTGATGAAGCAGGTTGTAGAGGCCTTTGCCAGGGAGGGGCTCAGATGTCGGAAAAGCACTGTAACTTTATGTTAAATACGGGTAATGCTACTGCAGAAGACCTTGAAACATTAGGAGAAGAAGTGCGGCGACGCGTTTTTGAGACATCAGGTGTGACATTAAGATGGGAAATTCAGCGCCTTGGTGTTCAGGAGGGGGTGACTGTTGAGGAAGCAATGGCCGCATGAGAACTTCAGGCTTGAAAAAAGTTGCAGTTTTAATGGGAGGATGGTCCGGAGAGCGAGAAGTCTCACTTGTGAGCGGTGAGGGTGCTTTGAAAGGCCTTTGTGAAAAAGGTTATGATGTTTTTCCCATTGATGTGACGCGAGATATGAATAAGCTTCTGAAAGATCTTTCTTTTGGTCCTGATGTCATTTTTATGGGGGCTCTTCATGGACGCTGGGTAGAAGATGGATGCTTGCAAGGCTTGCTTGAAATATTGGGAATTCCCTATACACATTCAGGTCCTGCAGCATCAGCTATTGCCATGGACAAGGCGTTGTCCCGAAATTTTTTTGAGCGGGCAGGGTTACCTATTGCCAGGGGAGCTTTGGTTTCACAAGAAGATTTCCGCAAGAAAAAACTTCCTCTTGAATACCCCTGTGTTTTAAAGCCAATTGCAGAAGGTTCAAGTCTTGGCGTACATATTTTGGAATCAGATAAAGATCTGGAAGATATTGAAGATATTTGGGCGTTTGGGCCTGAAGCTCTTTTGGAGCAATACATTCCAGGGCATGAAATTCAGGTTGCTGTTCTGGGTGGTAAGGCGCTGGGGGCTATTGAAATTTGTCCTTATGAAGGATTTTATGATTACAAGGCTAAATATACAAATGGTTGTGCTCAGCATTTAATGCCGGCGCCTTTGGAAAAAGAGGTATATCAGGAAGTTCTTTCATTAGCAGAAAAAGCACACGACTGTCTTCAATGCGAGGGCGTCAGCCGTGTTGATTTTAGGTATAATGATACATTGAAGGGGCCACAGGGTTTTTTTCTGCTAGAAGTAAATACCCAGCCAGGGTTAACCCCCTTGTCTCTTGTTCCAGAGATTGCACAACATGCTGGCATGTCTTATAACGATTTATTAGAGTGGATGGTGGAAAACCCAAGATGTCACGAAAAAGTAAACTCTCAAAATCCCGACCCAGATCATCAACAGGCCAAAGTCGTCGGGAAAAACACTCAAAAGGTCGGCTAAAAGACAATTTATTGCGCCGGCTTAAAAAGGTTTTTTATTCTGTTTTTGTCTTGTCTTGTTTAGTGGGAGGGTATCTTTTCTTTCATTTCAAGGCCATGGATACGTTACTTGTAAAAATATCTACATATTTTGAGCAAAAATCCGTTCAATATGGAGTGCGTCTTGAAACTATTATTGTTGAGGGGCGTGAAAATACATCTGCCAGAGATGTGGCCAAAGTTTTATCGGCGCGAAAAGGGACAAGCCTTTTTGACTATGATGTCCATTTGCTTCGAGAAAAGCTTGTTGATCTACCCTGGGTTCGTTCAGCAATCGTTCAGCGTCGTTTTCCCAGCACACTTTATGTACGCTTGACAGAGCGTCGCCCTATTGCACTTTGGCATCATCAAGGAAAAACGCATCTAATTGATGATCAGGGAAAGGAAATCAAGGCGCCAGAGCTTTCAAAATATCGGAGGCTTTTAAAGATTAGTGGAGAAGATGCACCGCAATATGCACCACAAATCGTGACGACATTGCAGCCTTATTCATACCTTAAAAAACGTCTGACAGGAGCTGTTTTAAATGGTGGACGTCAGTGGGACTTGCTCTTTGGAAAAGGTCTACGTATCAAATTACCGGAGCTAGAGATTCATAAGGCACTCGAGTATGTCGCAGATCTTATGAAAAAAGGCTACCTTGATAATCCTGGCATTGAATCAATTGATGTACGTTTATCGGATAGAACTTTCTTTTATTTAAATCAGGAAGAAGCTAAAAAGCATCAAGTTTCTTTTTTGCAAAAGAAAGGGTAAAGTGCTTTGTGCGGTTAGAAATATTTTTGTAAGCCGGACTCTTTACACTGATGCAATAAGCTCTTTGCTACTATATTAATAGCAACTATTGGTTATTTATTTTTGGGATTTAATTTTTGATGTTTTTTAAATCTATGAGAAAAGGCCTTTCTTCAGAGCCTTCCTCTCTTCTTTCTTCTCTTGATATTAGCACAAGTAAAGTTGCTTGTTGTGTTGCACGGAAAACACCCGAAGGTCTTCGTGTTCTGGGAACGGGTCAACATGCGACTCGTGGCTTGAAAGGGGGGGCTATTGTTGATATGCAGTCCCTGGAACTTGCGGTTAGAAGTGCTGTCAATCAGGCTGAGGAAATGGCTGATGAGACGGTTCGTGATATTTATGTCAGTGTATCAGCCGGTATTGTATCGACGCTTAGTTTGCGGGTTGAGAATCAAATTTCTGGTCATGCTGTTGATGATTCAGATTTAAAAAAGATTTTGCTTCAGGCAAGCCAGTCAGTGACTGATCCTGCCCTCGATATAATTCATTCAATTCCAATGAGTTATGCCATTGATCAGACAAAGGGAATTCATGACCCGCGAGGCATGTTGGGTGATACGCTAAAGGGTAATATTTTGCTTGTGCGAGCTCCTCATAACCCTTTGCAAAATATTGCGGCCTGTGTTGAACGATGCCATTTGGATATTGCTGGATTTGTTGTCGCTCCCTATGCATCTGGATTGGCTACCCTGGTTGAAGATGAACTGGATTTGGGGGTAACACTACTGGATATGGGTGCGGGTTCTACATCTGTTGCCACCTTTTATGATGGAAGTTTGGTCCATATTGATTCCATTCCGGTTGGGGGGGCTCATGTGACTCATGATATTGCTCGGGGGTTTTCTACGCCCGTTGCTCAGGCAGAACGTATTAAGACTTTATATGGAAGCGCAATGCTTGCCTCTTCTCAAACCCAGGAGCAAATTACAATCCCTCAAATTGGTGATGAAGAAGGTCGAGGGCTTCAGATCTCCAAGAATGAATTGATTCGTGTTATTCGACCAAGAATCGAAGAAACATTTGAACTGATAAAAGAAAAATTAAAAGACGTGGCTGCTGCAAAGTGTGCTGGCCAACGGCTTGTTCTAACAGGGGGCGCATGCCAGCTTCCAGGGGTTCAGGAACTGGCCGCTCTTATCCTCTCAAAGCAGGCACGTCTTGGGAAACCAATTCATTTGAAAGGTTATGAGGATCGAGTCAGATTTCCTGCATTTGCAACATGTGCCGGGCTTTTGACCTATGCATCTTTGGCACGAGGAGACTTGCAAAATGAAGAGATAACCCACCCTTCACAGCGCAATGATAATAAAAGGCCTTTTAGTCGCTTTGGGAATTGGGTTAGAGAAAATATCTGATTTCTGACAAATTTTGATTTTTTAACAAGTTAAAATGAATATTAAGCCTTGGTTTTAAAGAATAGTGCTTGCCTGAAACTGTCAAAATTTTTGTTTTTAAGCAGTTTTTTATATGTTATGTTTCGTTAAAATTTAAATAAAAAATAAAAGTAAATACTTAGTAGTTTTTAAATTAAAAATGTCTTAAACTGGGATATCATTTTTTGCTATTAGCTAACGGAGTTTTCGTAATGTCTGTCACAGAATTAAAATCCCCCCCTGCACCATCACCTCAATCATCCCAAAAGCCTGTGACATCAACGGTTGCCGAGGCAGTTCAGCAATCAGGTCTTGCTCCGGCACGACCTGAAGTTTCTTTGCGAGAGCCTGCTCTTAAAGCCTCTGAAATGAAAACCCCGGCAAAACCTTCTTCTGCGCCAGAAAAAAATGACCCGACGCCTCTTTATTCAGAGCCTGAATCTAAACAACAATCCTCTTCTCAGCCAAGTGCCCCCTCAAAAGAAAATGCCTCTTTTGGATCAAAAGTTGATGCAGATTTAAAGCCGAAAATTACGGTTGTTGGTGTTGGCGGTGCTGGATGTAACGCTGTTAATAATATGATTTCATCCTCTCTTCAA
The DNA here is from genome assembly GCA_002337525.1 of Alphaproteobacteria bacterium UBA1908. GTDB lineage: Bacteria > Pseudomonadota > Alphaproteobacteria > Caedimonadales > UBA1908 > UBA1908. The sequence continues at coordinate 37,394 of DDGG01000008.1, forward strand.
GGGGTTCAATTTGTTGTCTGTAATACGGATGCGCAGGCTTTGTCTCATTCGCTTACAGATCGCCGAATTCAGTTGGGTCATCAAATTACTCAAGGACTGGGCGCAGGTTCAAAACCTGAAGTTGGTCATGCAGCAGCCGAAGAATCATTACAGGATATTATAAAAGAAATAAGCGGCAGTAACATGGTCTTTATTACTGCTGGTATGGGCGGAGGCACAGGAACAGGGGCTGCCCCTGTCGTTGCTCAGGCCGCTCGTGAACTTGGCATCCTAACTGTAGCGGTTGCGACAAAGCCTTTTCATTTTGAAGGTAATCACCGAATGAAAACAGCAGATCATGGTATTGAGGAGTTAGCCCAATATGTTGATACGCTGATCGTTATTCCTAATCAAAATCTCTTCCGTATTGCCACTGAAAAGACAGGTTTTATGGAGGCTTTTAAGCTTGCGGACAATGTTTTGCACTCGGGTGTCCGGGGTGTAACAGACCTTATGATGATGCCAGGTTTGATTAACCTGGACTTCGCTGACATTCGCTCTGTTATGAGTGAGATGGGCAAAGCTATGATGGGAACGGGTGAAGCAAGTGGGGAAGGGCGCTCTATTGCGGCGGCTGAAGCAGCTATTTCCAACCCTTTACTTGATGATGTTTCTATGAAAGGTGCCCGAGGTGTTTTGATTAATATTACCGGTGGTATGGATATGACACTTTTTGAAGTTGATGAGGCAGCAAACCGTATTCGTGATGAAGTGGATCCGGATGCCAATATCATTTTTGGGTCAACTTTTGATGAAAAATTAGAAGGTGTTATGCGTGTTTCTGTTGTTGCAACGGGGATTGAAGCTGAAGAATCACGACGTCGTTTTGTGCGCTATCAGGAAGAAAAAGCGGCACAGGAGTCTTCTTCCGATACATTCTCTTCCCAAACACCGGAATTCTCTTTTGAGGCAGATCAGGAAGATGAAACCATTGTTGCAGATCCGTCATCGGGAGAGCATAATCTTGACCAGGATATTGCCTTATCTGAAGACCAGGTGACTCATGACGGTTCGGCACAACGAATTTTTGAAGATCATCAACATACTGAGCATCATGACTTAATTGAGAAGGCGAAGCCAAAGAAAAAAGGATTTTTCAGCCGTTTTGCCGGAACACTTCGTCGCGGTAGTTCTTCAGAAGATGAATCATATAAGGGGGTATCTGACGAACACAGTTCACCGCGTAATTTTCATGAAGAGGGTAAGACTTCTGTCCATAAGTCTCATGATGTCTTGCAAAAACCGAGTGTTGTTTCTCTAGAAGATGAAAATGTTCAAGACATTCCAGCTTATTTACGTCGCCAAAATCGTCGATAATTAAGGGGGTCAGCCAGATGCTGGCTTCTATTACCTTTTCTATCACCCTTCTAAGCGACGAGGGCGGAAGGTTCTCCACATGTGAGGCTTGTGAGGTGTCGAGATCCAGAAAAAAATCTTCGTACAAATCGCACACTTTACAAAAAGAGACCTTCCTGTTCCTTAAAGGAAATCAAAGTCAGGTTTTTTAAGCCGGCTATTTTTCTGAGCGTGTCTTTTCTGAATCATCCATATTTTTACCGATAGCGCCTCCTGCAAGGGCGCCCCCCAGAGTTCCAAGGGCCGTTCCGACAATTTGCCCTGTACCTCCACCAATTTGAGATCCCAGTAGAGCTCCTCCAGCAGCACCTGCAAAAGTTCCAATTGTTTGATTTTTACCGCCTGTTGCACATCCAGTGAGAAGAAACCCTGCGATGGCAAGAGGTGCAAGTCCTAACTTTTTCATAATCGAATCTCCTTTACTATCTGTTTTTAGTATAAGGGACTCTTGTTAATTTTTTCCTAATAGTGACATTATAAAGTAAAGAAATAAATTCTACTGGTAAATTCTTGTTTGTTTTTATATTTTTAGTATTTTTGTCTATTATTTATACCTTTTAAAATTTGTTTCTTTAAAAAAATATTCCTTGTTTTAAGCAAGTTTTTTGTAAAAAAGTCAAAAAATCTTTTTGTTATCTTTTGTTTCTGATATATAAAAAGGTATACATTTTGGTAAAGGGCAAAAAATGGATCAAAATACCTCACTTTTTTATCCTATTGTTGATTATAAGCTGAACAAAACTCAGAAAAAGCAATTGCGATCTTTGCTAATAGAGGCTTTCCCCAAATCTGTCCAAAAGAGATTATTTGAAAGTCAAATCCCTTCTTTTAGGGGCATTGTTAAGATCTTTGGATCTATTGTGGCCCATGTGGGGGTAACCCATCGTATAGTAAATGTTGATGATAAAACTTTTGAGATTTTTGGAATATTTGATCTTTGTACGCGTAAAATTCATCGAAAAAAAGGATTAGCAAGTAATTTGATGGCATGGGTGCATGAATTGGCTGGTAAATCAGGCATTAACCATATTCTGTTATTTGCTGATCAGAAACAACGTGCCTTTTATCAACATCTCGGGTATCAATCTGTGACAGCAAAATGCCGTTGGCTTGTTATGGATGGGGCGAAATCGCATTCTATTTCAGAAAAGCAAATGGACGAAACCTTAATGATCCGATCGGAAGCTGTGGATATTTTTTCTGGTAAAACAATTGATTTATTAGGCGGTATATTTTGAATGTAACTTAGACTAGGAAATTTGGATGATTCTCTTAACCTCTTTTAGGAGCCCCCTGACTTGTCTGCATTATCCTTAAATTTTTTGTCTTTACAGAAATACTTTGGGTCTGTAAATTTTGTTTTCTCCCCGTTATCGCAATATCAAAGCTTAAGATTGACTCATTTCAATAAAAGTTAAGATTGAATTTTAATACTTGTTGTTTACTAATCAATTTTTATATGTCGAAACGAGATAATGGCTCTTTGATAAAATCTAAAAGAGGAGGCAAATCAGGCTTTACTTGAGTACCAGAAGCTATTTGTTCATAAATCTCATTCAAATAATACCATTGAGCACTGATAAAATCTGATTTATTGAAATCAATATCTAACTGAGGTGTTTTGATAAGGTATACTTTCATAAAACAACTGACCTGGTATTGAAAAGGAGAGAGTTTACCTTCGTCTCTCCAGGAAAAATCATCTATTTTGAGATTGGTTTCTTCGAGGACTTCTCTTTTAAAAGCATCGTCGTATTTTTCTCCTGATTGAACGTGTCCTCCAATGCTTGCATCAAGATGACCAGGCCATAATAATTTTTGAGAACTTCGAACAGGAATCCATAATTGTTTTTTCTCGTTAATGAGGAAGGCATTAATTGTTCTAAAAGTTTTTAATTTCTTTTCATATATTTCTTCTCTTGTTAAAGTCGATATAACATCATCATTTTCATTAACAATATCAAGTATTTCTTGTTCATGTTGCATGTTGTTGCAATCTTTTGGTGTGCGTCAAGTTTGAAAGAGTATTGCCTTTACAAAGGGTGTAACAAAGCTTTATGCCGAAAATGGCTAGGAAACTTCCTAAAAAAACAGGCACTCCTGAAAAGATTGCAGTTCCTGCAATCTTTGTGAACAGTGTCGCAAAAAAGGGTGCTGTTCCTCCTAATATGGCTTGTGCCAGAGTATTACTCATGGCGGTTCCGCTGTATCTAACGTTTGTTGGCAGGATGGTTTTGAATAAAGCTGGAACAGGCCCAAAAAAGAAGGCCCCTATACAAGACGAACAAATGTGTAGTTCTAAAAGAGATGTAAAAGTTATATTCTTCAAGCAAAAATAAAATGAAAGAGGAGTTATAATAAGTGAGATGAAATTTATATAAGTCAGGTATTTTAAAACGCCAACTCTATCGGCAATTCTTCCGGCAAAGGGTGTTATGAGCATCCAAAGTAGCATAATGCCGGTGCTGATCAAAAGAGTGTACGAATGAGGCAAAGAGAGATGTCTGCTATAGAGTGAGTTGACGTATATTGAAGACATATACAAATGTATATAAGCACAAGAAGAAACCAGAAATATGGCTAAAATTTTCTTTTTATGATTTTTAAACACAGAAAGTATGGGTTTTCTTTCAACGTTAGTTTTCTTTTTTATGGCTTCAAAGTCTTGGGTTTCAGACATTTTTCGGCGTAAATAATAGCTGTATAAAGTAGCAATACCACCGATAATAAAAGTAATACGCCACCCCCAGTCGGGCATAAAGGATAACGTCATAATAGAGGCAATACCGGTGCCAAGAGCTGTTCCCAAAAAACCGACAGACCTGACTATACCTCCTGTAAAACCAATTTTATCTTGAGAGCTCATCTCGGTACTATAAACAGCAACCCCGCTAAATTCACCACCAGAGCCAAAACCTTGTACGAGTCGCGATAAAATGATAATAATTGAGGCCGAAATTCCAATTTCTTTATATCCGGGAAGTAGACCAATAATAAATGTTGGAGCAATTAAAAACAGAATTGTTTTCATAAAAGCATTTTTGCGCCCTGTTTTATCTCCAAGGTGACCAAAATATAAGGCACCGAGAGGCCTGATTAAATACCCTGCAGCAAAAGAAGCAAAAACAGATAAAGTTGATATAAAGTCATTAGCTGGAAAGAAAAGAGGTTTTAGGATGGGTGCAAGAAATCCAAATAAAAAAACGTCATACTTGCTTAATGAATGAGCTATTAAAGCTTTTCTTAAAGATGGTTTCATTGTTTTGATCCTATCTATACATATTTAATAAGTACTCACATTTTTTCAGCATATCGAGTTTGAAATGGCTATCTGTTTTACGTTTTATAGAGTTAATATGAGAGTCAACCGTTCTATGGGACAAGTCAAGAGCTCGGCTTACATCTTTTGTAGACTTGCCTTCAGCAACTAAAATGAGGCACAGAAACTCTTTTCTTGTGAGGTATTTTTCAAATTTAGAATCCAGATAGTATTTCTCTGTCTTAAAAAGAGGTTCCCTTTTTTCTACTTCAGGAGCTGGATTTGATGTTGAAAAATGATTTTCGGTACTAATAGAGATATCCAGGTTATCGGGAAGAAATAATGGTTTCCCTTTATCATGCAAATACAGAATAAACTGCTTTATGGTACGGAGTTCATTTACATAGACATCAAGAACCTGGTGATTTTCTCTGTCTGTTGCAAAGGACCACAAGTCTACATAGTCGTCTCTTTTGTCATATAAAGTAAGACCATTCCACATGTTATGAGAAAACATCGCATTATAGACGGGGTCTTGCCGGTGTGCATCTTCTTTCCATATATGAGCGTATTGTTCGTTAACTGCAATTTGATTAATCCTTAAAAGAGAAGATGAACTTTGCCAGAAACTATTTTCAAAAGAACTATCCAGCCATTCTTTGTGATTTGAAAGATGAATAATTTTGCCGTTTGTATAAAGGCGCCTAAATGTTAAGAGAGAAACGCCCAGAGCGTCTTGAATTGGGGCGGCAATATTACTCAATTCTTCAAGGATGGATTCATTGTACGACTTAACGATGAATCTTTGTTCATTTATCATTTTATGGCCTCCTGACAAATCCTCCACAATGGTATCTGTGCACGAAGTGAATATATTTTTTTAGATTTTAATTACGTGTGCAGTTTAGGGACTTTTTTATAATTGATAATTCCTAAATTAATCAATTATATCAAAGATTAAAAGGTTTAACACCCGTAAAAAATACTGACGTTAATCAAGAGGAAATGAGGCAAGCTTTGGTGTTTTGAAATTATTTGATTTTTATTAACATGCCGTTATGAATCAAGTGGGTTATTCTTTAAAAACTGGAAAGCAGATAAAGCTTTTTCCCTTGATTTTTTCAGGTCAACAATGGGTTTTGGGTATGTTTTGCCTAAAACAATGTCGGACTTCTCTAAAATTTTTTCGGGGGCTTCCCAGGGTTTAAATAAATATTTATTGGGAAGATTCTTGAGTTCAGGAACGAATTTCCTTGTGTAGTTTCCTTCAGGGTCAAACTTCTCTCCCTGGGTAACTGGATTAAAGATTCTGAAATAAGGAGCTGCATCTGCGCCACACCCCGCAACCCATTGCCAGCTGGCGCTATTATTGGCAAGGTCTGCATCAACAAGGCAGTCCCAAAAATGGTCTCGACCTTTATGCCAGTGTATTAAAAGATTTTTTGTTAAAAAGGAAGCAACAATCATTCTGACTCTATTATGCATATACCCAGTTTGCCATAATTCCCGCATCCCTGCGTCAACAAATGGAATGCCTGTCATACCAGTTTGCCAGGCCTTAAGAAAAGCGGGATTTTCTTCCCAGGGAAAGTGATTAAACTTACTTTGGAAATTATCAGATGGTAATCCATTGAAATGATAAAGTAAGTAACAGGAAAATTCTCGCCACGTAATCTCGCTAAAAAAATGATGAAGATCTTCCTTGGGGGTATCTGATTCTTTGGCTGATTTAAGGGCCTCTCGAATTTGATGAGGAGAAATCTCGCCAAAGTGAAGATGTGGCGATAAACAAGAGGTGTTGTTGTGGTCTGGAAAATCTCTACCTTTTTTATAATTTTGTAGCCCTTTCTGTGTAAAGTCCTTCAATTTCTTTTGAGCGGCAGATTCACCAAAATCCCAGAAAGAAGTTATTTTTTTTGACCAGGCAGGCACTGGATCAGGTTTTAAATGTTCAACCGTTGTTTGATTGTCTGTATCCTTAATCAGCGATAGAGTACCAGGGATCTCTAAAGGCTCTCTTGGTGAAAGACGCCATGCTTCGCGTTTATATGCACTAAAGACCTTATAAGGTGTTCCGTCATTTTTTTTTATTTCTTTTGGTTTCCATAAATATGTTCCATTGAAAAAATCATAGGACACGCTTTGACTTTTAAGATTTTCTATGAGCCTTTTCTCATTCTCACGAGACCATGGCTCATAGCATGTATTCCAAAAAATCGTCTCGATTTGATGTTTCTGAGTAAGGTCCAAAAGAATTTTTACAGGATCGCCTGTATAGATATTAAGGTGATTATTAAGGGTACTGTTAAGGCTTTTTAAAGAATGGTAAAGCCAAATTTTACTGGCGCTTCCTCTTTCAAATTCAGAGGAGGACAGGGGCTCAACAATATAAACAGGGAGAACTTCTCCTGATTGTGCCGCTGCAACTAAAGCGGGGTTATCTGATAATCTTAAATCTCGTTTGAACCAAAGAATAGATTTTTTTAATGCCATGTAATCAAAATTTTTCTATCGTCATGATATTTTTTGAAAAAGACTATGAAAGGCATGAACCGGGTTACCATTCATTGTTTCAGAGGCTTCCTCGTACCACCAAAGTTCAAGAAAATTTTCTGTTAAAGCTCTGATATACGATGATTCATGATGGCGCACAATCATCCCATCTGATGTTTGATAGACTCCGTACTCCGAGAACTTTTCATAGCCTCCCTCATATTTATTAAGGACTTTTTTATCTGTACTAATTAGAAAATCACTTATATATAAGGCTCCTCCAGGTCGAAGAACGCGTCCTATTTCAGAAATAAGTTTTTTCTGGTGCGTAATATCGGGGATGCAACACAAGACAGTTGAAAGAATGACAGCGTCAACAGAAGTGTCGTCAACAGGAATTGAAAGAGCATCATTTTCGAGTAACTTTAGTTTTAAATGTGGGTATAAGACTTTTCCTCGTTTAATCATCTCGGGAGAAAAATCATAGCCTCTTAAGTTTGAGTAACCTGCTTCGAAAAGATATTGAAGAACACGACCATACCCGCATCCAAAATCAATAATAGACTCCCCTGATTTTACAAGGGGTGCAAAATGAGCAAGATAGAAAGTGTCATGGAAATCTTTTTCAAAGGCAATCTCATCCCACAGGTCTTTTTGCGATGTATCGAGAGGCGGGGTTCCGGCCAAGATTTATCTCCTTAGATTTTTTGTTTAAGTTTTCTAACGTCGTCTGTTAGATCGCGTACAGACTGAACTGAAACGTCAAACATTTCTTTTTCTTCTGCCGTTAAGGGAAGTTCCAGAACTTTTTCAACTCCCTGAGCGCCTATAATAACAGGAACTCCAACATATAGATCTTTGACTCCATATTCGCCCTGTAACCAGGCAGCACAAGGGAAAACGCGTCGTTTATCTTTTAAATAGGATTCAGCCATGGCAATAGCAGAAGATGCTGGCGCATAAAAGGCAGACCCGGTTTTTAAGAGACTAACGATTTCTCCACCTCCAGAGCGAGTTCGATCTACAATTTTGTCAAGGGTCTCCTGGGATAACCATCCCATTTTAACGATATCTGGCAAGGAAACACCTGCAACAGAGGAATAACTAACCAGAGGAACCATTGTGTCTCCATGTCCTCCCATAACCAGGGCAGAGACATCTTCAATTGAGACCTTGCAAGCCTCGCTTAGAAAGTAACGAAAACGGGATGTATCCAAAACGCCTGCCATACCAACAACTTTTTGGGGAGGTAGCCCACTTTCTTTTTGCATGACATACACCATTGCGTCCAGAGGATTAGTGATGACAATCACAAAAGCATCAGGGCAATTTTCCCGAATCCCTTTTGCGACCTGACAAATAATTTTAGCATTGGTGGAAAGCAGGTCATCCCGGCTCATTCCTGGCTTGCGGGGAATGCCTGCTGTGACAATCACAACATCAGACCCTTTCAGGGCCTTATAATCTTGTGCCCCTTCAAAACGGGCATTAAAACCTTCTACTGAAGCAGATTGACTAATATCCAGTGCTTTACCTTGTGGAATACCTTCGGCAATATCAATCAGGGCAACATCCCCCAACTCTTTAAGGCCAACAAGGTGTGCCAGCGTTCCCCCAATATTTCCTGATCCAACAAGTCCTATTTTAGTGCGTGCCATTTTTTCTCCCATTAAATTCAAATCCCTTATTTTTGTCTGTAGACTTATTTAAACAGTTTTCAATTTCCAGGCACTTTTTGCTGGCATAAGTGCGCTGATGTTTAAGTCCAAATTGTCATCATTGATGATTATCTATGGTGTCTGACTTTTGTCACTTCGCCAACCTTTTTTTACCTGTCAAAGCATTTTTTTAGGAAAGAGGCGCCCAGATTCAAACCTTCTTCATCAATTCCATGCTGAAGACCTGGTCTTTCTGTTGTTTCTACTGTCAAGCCAAGTTTTTGTAGATCAAGGTGAGCTTTGGCCATTGCTTTAAAAGGTACAACAGGATCAGCTGTTCCATGAATTAGAAGTACTGGTGGTTTAGAGAGGGGTTCTAGCTGAGGTGATAGAAAAGCTCCAGAGTATCCTAGAACAGCGGCGCAGGCTTTGGGGCGTTGTAGAGCACAAGACAGCGCCATCATAGTTCCCTGGGAAAATCCAATAAGACATAAATCCGAGTCACTAAGTTGACGCGATGCCAGGGCTTTATCCAGAAAATCGTTAAGGAAAGGAAGTGCGTTTTCAAGGCCTTGTTGCAGCACAGAAGGATCTCTATTAAGTAAAGAAAACCATTGGCGTCCAAAGGGAGATTCATCACAGGGAAAAGGCGCATGCGGAGAGACAAAGTCTGCCTTTTTTAATGCTGTCTCAAAATAAGGTGCCAAACTAATGAGGTCATTACCATCCGCACCATAACCATGAAGAAACACAACCAGCTTTTGAGGAGATTCACCCGGATAGTTGCGTTCAATTGCCTCAAGGGACACTTGCTTTTTCCTTAATTATTGTTCAATCATTGATGTACATAAGATGCCAGAGTTTCCGGAAGAATCAAGCTTTAAAAGACGGAAAATCAAATACCCAATGAAAATGGCAGGTCCAAAGGGAAAAAACTTTTCTTTTTTAAAAAGTATCCATAGGCCACCAATTATGGCGCCTGTCAGGCCTGCAAAGAAGAGAAAAGTTGGAATCTCGAGAGGTTGCACCCACCATCCAAGAGCCCCGAGAAGTTTAATGTCTCCCATACCCAGAGCTTCTTTGTTTGCTGAAACCTGATAAATGATTCGGATCGCCAGTGAGCTGCCTGCAAGACCAAGCATGCACCAAAAAGGTGTCCAGAAGTCACACCCTTGAACAATAACAAAAAAGACCCCAACTGAAAGCAAGATGATGACAAGAATATTCGGGATTCTCCGATTTTTAAAATCATGATAGGAGATTAGCACCCCAATAAGGGTAAAAAGTGAGAGGGCTGTTATTTCCAATATGCTACCTTTTAAGTATCAAATTCTGAATCAACGGCGCGACGATGCCTTCTTGAGGTCGTGTCGCTGGGGCGTTCCAGGTCTTTAACGCCTTCTCCATAAGGGGTCCAGGAAATACCGGACCCACTGACAGCTTGAGCCTCAAAGAGGTATCTTTCTGTTTTGTGCATTACATTTTCAGCTGTAAGAGAAGGATCGGGAAAGACAAGCCCTCCTGAAGAAATACGAACTTTTAAAGTTCCTTCTTCAACGTTAAAAGGATGGTCGCTGATGGTTTTTGATAAGCGATCAGATGCACGCACAATGCCCCACCGATCACAATCCTGTAAAATAATGCCAAGACAGCAGCTGCTGGTACGGCCAATAGAGTCATTAAAACGGATCGAGGACTTGAGTTTTTCAGCAACTTTTTTGAAAATATCAAGAGCCACTTCTGACCCATAACGGCAACTTATATAAGTGAGGCAATCGACAGATAAAGATAAGTAAGCGCCTGGCATTTTTGATTGTGTGCTTTGTTCAAGAAAAGATGCCAGATTTTCAAATAAAACCTCTTTGGAGGGAAAGCCTGTCCAGGCATCATACCCCCCTTGTGGTGCCAGGGATAAATCTACTTCATTTGCGTCAACAAACCTTATGAACCCTGAAAGTGATAGAGGGTTGTTTTCATGGTCCATGTGAAGAGTGCCTTCTTCATAAACCGCAGCAGGTTCATGATTTGGCAGAGTTAGTGTATAGGCACATGAATAGTCGTGATTTACCGATTCATGTATCTTGTCAATACCTTGAAGGCGTTTGACAAGATTAATCGGGGATAAAAGATTGTTATAGCTACTGCCCGTTACAAGAGATATTTCCGGACTAATTAAACGATTAAGCGGACCCAGCCAGTCAATTTGGTCCGTTCTTAAGTTCCAGTCAAATTCTATATTGCCATAAATTTTTAACAAGTCGATGGGTTCTAAACGTTGAGCTGGCTCCATCAGGACCCTCCTTAATACTTATCACAATTCTTTATCCTAGTTTAGAAAGAAAAAGATTGAAAAGTCGTTAATTTATTAATTTAAAAAAGTTTAACCTATTTTTAAGAGATTTCGAAGAAAATTAGAGTATGAACCTGGATAGATTACGTCTTTTTTATTATGCGGCAAAAGCTCGAAGTTTTACTCATACCGAACTTAATATGAGCTCGTCTGCGCTTAGCCGCCAAATAAGCACTCTGGAACATGAACTAAAAGTTCAGGTTTTTCATCGTTATCCGCGTCATTTGGAATTAACAGACAAAGGTCAGATTCTTTTTGAAGTTGTTCGAAAGATTCTGGTAGATCTGGAAACAATGGAAAATCGCTTGGGAGATATGGATGAAGAACCAAGTGGCACCCTGAAGGTAATGTCGCCAGCAGGATGGGGATCTAACTTGATGTTACAGTTTATTCCTTATTATCTGAAAAAATACCCTAAAATTCGCCTTAATATAAAAAGTATTGACGGTATCCCAAATTTCAGAGAAGGCGATGTTGATATCGCAATTTTTCCTTTCATACCTGATAATGCTAATCTAAAACACAAACACTTACAGAAATTTCGTATCAAATTATACGCTTCTCCTGAATACATCGAAGAATATGGCCTGCCTGAAACGCCTAAAGATTTGGATCACCATCGTCTGATTAGCTATGATCCTGATTTCTATCCCTTTAAATTTCTGGATTGGCATTTATCACTAGGCAAGGGGGTAGATGAAGACCCAAGAGAAGCCTATCTGATTGTTAATAATTTATATAGCGCGGTTTCACAGGGGCTTGGAATTGCATCACTTATGGTTGAAAATCCCTATAGAATGCAAAGTAACCTTGTTAATATTTTGCCTGATTATGAGGGGCAAAGCATGGATATTTACTGTATTTATCCCGAACACCTGGAACACTCGACTCGTGTGACAAGTTTTGTGAACACTCTTAAAGAAAAAGCAAATCAACTTTTTGATAGTATGGAAATTGAGGGGGAGTAAAAAACGTCTATATTTTTTACTCCTGTAGATTTTTTCATTTTCCTAAATAACTGATATATAGCTGTGAACTATTGTATATTATCTAAAAAGATAACTTATTGTCATGTGTTTCTGTCTTTATATTTTCCCCTATTTCGATGAGAAAAATTCTATACTCATAAAAAGTTAACTTTGCTAAAAATAGACTCTTTGACAACAAATCTTGCGTTTTAATTAAATTTTACATACCATTCAGTAATGTAGGTATTTTCCTATATGTAAATAGTAAGGGAGTATAAGAATGTCTCTTTCAAATGTTGCCAAAAAGCAAGAACAGATAAATTCTGTTTCAGGAGATTACTATGCCTGGGCAGAAGACCGGCAGATTAAAGATTATGGGATTAGTTCTTCTCCTTCGTTAGCTGAATTTAACGGAAAGCTTTATCTTGCCCATCAAGGGAAAAATGATAATAGCGAGATTTGGATAACATCTACTGCTGATGGTGTTAACTGGGAGATGGATAAACAAATTAGTGATTATGGCATAACGTGCTCCCCTTCATTAGCTGAATTCAATGGAAGGCTATACCTTACTCACCAGGGGAAAAACGGTGATGGTGACATTTGGTGGACTTCAACTTCAGATGGCGTTAATTGGGCTCCGGATAGGCCAATGGGTGATTTTGGGATTAGCTCTTCACCTTCCCTATGTACCTTTAATAAAAGCCTTTATCTTGCTCACCAGGGGAAAAACGACGATGGTGACATTTGGCTTACGCGCAGTCTGATAATAACTGGTAATGAAATAATAGATATATTAGAAAATACCTTCAATATGCCAGAAAATGAGATTATTGCTTTTAACAATGATGATGACTATTGCATGATAGATGAAAGTCAGGCTGTTGCTATATGGAATGATAGTGGATTAAGTGATTATAAATATTCGGATCCAAAGTTTGATTGTGATGATTTTGCTTTTTGCATGAGGGGTGAAGCCTCAAAATGGAACTATAATAGATCTACGACCAATTTAGGTGTAGCTTTAGGTGAAGCTTGGGGTTACAAAGGCGAACATAAACAACATGCCTACAATTTTTACATTACCCCGGATCGTTCAGTTGCGTTAATTGAGCCTCAAAGCGGTAAGCCCATTAGTCTTGATAATTTTACTACCTATATGGCTATATTTTGAATAAGTTATACGCAATATTGTTGCATAGATGAAATCTTGGTCCATTGGAGATTTTTAAATTTTTATAATGTTCAAATTCCCAATGGACTTTTAAAGATGATATGTAAATTGAAAAAAAAGTATAAAGAGGATTGCTGTCTTTGTTGCATCCCGCTAGAATCCACTATCTTTTAAAATAACTGAGACTTTTAATGATCGAGAAAATTCGTCAATATTCGGAAACCTGGTGGTTTAAGGTTTTTCTTGGGCTTATTGCTCTTGTTTTTGTTTTGCTATGGGGTGGGGGAGACCTGCTTAACCAGGTTGCAGGTAATCGCCAGACGGTTGCAACTGTCGGGGATGCGCGCTTGACGACATGGGAACTTGACCGGGCTGTTGGTCGTGAATTAACGCATCTAAGCCGCCAGTTGGGACGACAAATTACACAGGAAGAGGCCCTTAAAAACGGTTTTTACCAGATTACCCTTTCCAAATTAATCGATGAAACACTTGTTGAATTAGAGGCTCAGCGTTTAGGCATCACTGTTTCTGATGAAGCTGTGCGAGCGTATATTACAGAAAATAGTCTTTTTCAAACAAAAGAAGGACATTTTAACAAACAACAGTTCTTACATCTCCTGTCTAGACTGGGATATACAGAAGCTGGTTTTGTTGAAGAAGTTCGCCGTGATATGACGCGTACAAGGCTTTTTAAAGCTCTCTTTAACGGGATTTCGTATCCTGTTGAGAATGCAAGACACCTTTACCGTTGGCAAGAACAAACACGTCAACTGGCTTATGTTACTGTTGATAGTTCCAGGAGAATGGTGAAAGAAAAACCGACACCACCACAGTTGGAAAAATTCCTGGAAGATAATGCTGATGCTTTTCGGGCTCCGGAATTTAGAGATGTAACGGCTCTTCTTATTGATGCAGAACGCCTAGAAGACTTTATATCTTTGACAGAAGAGGAAATTAAAAAAGCCTTTGATGAAAGAGCATCAGAATTTGAGGGGAAATCTTTAAAAGAAGTTCGTTCTCATGTTGAAAAAGATCTTAAAGTAGCAAAGTCTCTTGAAAAAGCTTATGAGTTAAGTGCTAAAGTTGAAGATGCTGTTGCAGGCGGGGGAACCTTGAAAGAGGTTGCCAAGCAATTTTCTCTTCCAGTAAAATCACTTAAGGCTATTGATAAAGAAGGTAACCCTGACCTTTTTCAGACAAAAGATGGGAAAGCTCCTAAAGTTTCTGATTTAGAAAAAGCAATCGCGGCAGAGGCTTTCTTGTTGGACCCAAATGTTCCGGGTTCCGCAATTGAAGTTAAAAATGGACTCTTTTTTGTGGCTTTTGTTGACAAGGTTTATCCGGCTCATGTCAGATCAGTAAAAGATATCGATCCGGATTTTGCGCGTTTTCTGTGGCAGAGAAACCGTCAGAAAGAAATAAGTTTAAAGCTTATTGAAACATTAAGTGAGTCAGCTACAGATCGGGGAAAATTGGCAGTTGCAGCTAATAAAAACGGTTTGCGCCTTCAATCTGTTAAGGTTACATCAAAAGGTCCTGCTATCCCATCGTCGCTGGTACTCCCCCAGAAACTTTTAAGTGATATTTTCAGGTCGCAAAAAGGAGGCAAGGTTATAGGTCTTGTCGAGGCCTTGCCTGATAAAAGTGTTTTTCTTGTCGGTATTATTGAATCAATTTATTATCCCGATCCCGGGAAAACACCGGAAGCATTAAAGAAGCTTGTGGCACGACTGTCAGAGTCTCAAAAGGAAGATTTTGCATCGGACTACATTGCCTCGCTGAAAAAGCGTTTCACAGTGAACCTCAATCAGCGTTATTTATCTGAACTGAAAAGAGCTGCTAAATAGGCTTATGAGAGCTTCTAGATAAGATCACCCTTGTTTCACGGGGGTGATTTTTCTTTTTTCTTCATCATAAAATTAATAACTTGTTAATCTTTTCTTTGCAGAATTCGCTCATAATAGTGGCATTTATAAATCGCAATTGACGACATCTTTTTTCATAAACTGTTAATGGTATGTAAGATAAAAGTTGATCGTTTATATCGAGTATAAAAACAATAATGGGTTGAAAAAAATGCAAAATTCAGGGTTGCAAAGCAAAGAAAGAAAACTAAAACCTGTTAAGCAGGCTTGCCTTTCACCTTCTGATTATACATATCTTTGTGATTTTGTAAAAACACGCTCTGGTGTTGTTTTAAGCCAGGATAAAGAATCTTTAATTGATAGTTATTTATTGCCTGTTGCTCGTGAAAATAGTCTCAAAGATGTAAAAGAACTTATTTCAGCATTGCGTGCGGGGCGTGCAGGTCTGGCAAACCAGGTTATTAATGCCATGATGACGCATGAGACCTTCTTTTTTCGTGATGGAAAACCCTTTGACGTTTTTCGTGATCATATGTTGCCAACTTTAAAAAAGGCGCGTCAGAAAGAAAAGCATCTTAAAATATGGAGTGCTGGATGTTCTTCAGGTCAAGAACCATATACAATTTCTCTTATTTTAAAGGAAAAGGCGCTTTCAAAGTGGAATATTGATATTTTAGGGACTGATATCTCACCTGTTATTATTGAGCAGGCAAAGCGTGGTATTTATACTCAATCCGAAGTGCAGCGAGGGTTGCCCGTTCAATATCTTGTTAAATATTTCAAACAACTGGATTGCGATTGGCAATTAGTTCCAGAGATTCGTAATTTAGTAAAATATCAAGTCCGTAATTTGATGGATGATTTTCAGGCATTAGGTCCTTTTGATATTATTTTGTGTCGTAATGTTTTGTGCTTATTTGATTACCAGACAAAAGCTCGTGTTCTTGACGGAATAGCTAAAATTCTGGCTCCGGACGGATACCTGGTCCTGGGGGCAGGAGAGACTGTTTTGGGGATCAGTAATCAGTTTCGTAAATTAGAAGGTAAACGGGGTATTTATCAACCCTGTGCTGAAGTTCTGGAAAAATCATCATAAAGTAAAATTTTAGCTCTTTACAATGACGATCAACCAACTATCTCATCCTTTTTGATGAGGATTTGAGGCTGTCTTTTAGAAAAGTGCCGACCCACACTGTTATTCAGACCAGGCAGGTCTCGTGAAGAATTAACCCAGGTATGAAGCCCCATATTTTCTTTTTGTCTGGAATCCTATGCTCTGTCTCACTTTTAATGACAGCCTTTCTCCGCATCAGCATAGTGGATTTTCGCAAGAGAGGTACGAAGAAGACTCATTTTTTAGATTTGAAAAAAGACATAGCCTTGATTCCCTTACAAAAAGCGTTCTATACTCTAAAAAAGTAATTTTCATATGCAAAAATGTTCGATGTTTTGGAGGCTTATTTAAACCTGATTTTGCCCTCACCTTTCTGGGTCCTTTGGGAACTTGCCCGGAATTATCTGTTTCTCTCAGCAGTTATAATCTTTTTTGTGGGGCTTTTAGTCAGCTTTATTACTTTATCTATTTCTTTGTACAAAAAGTATAAAAATTTATTAAGCTTTCAAAAGAAAAATATCATTGCAAATCGACTCTCAGGTCAAAACTGGATTTCTCTTGAGCGAAAAACACATCATGTAACAGCCCCTCCTGATTTCTTGTCTTTTCTGGGAATTACAAATCTGGATCTAACCTTTGAATCCCTTTTGTTGGCTCTTGATTCTTCTGATAGGCTTGCCTTTCGTGAATTTGCCTTGTCACCCCAACCGACACCGGCTTGTTTACTTGTTTCTGTTGGTTTTAAGGCAAAACGATTTTTTTGTGTGACCCGTGATGTGGAGTCCTCTGATACAGGTATGCAACTTATTCTTGGATGGCGGGATATAACAGAAATAGTAGAGGCCCGGATTCATGAAAACCAGCAAAGAAAATACCAGGTTGACCAGAATATTTGTTTGAACCAGATTTTGGATTCTTTGCCCTGGCCTCTTTGGGTGATGGATAAAAATAGAGATCAAATATCCTATTGTAACCTTTCTTATGCCAAGGCGCTGGAAACTTCAAAAAAGGAAGTGATTAACAAATCTCTCACTCTTGGGGCTCCCTCTCAAGAGGGTTACGGGCATGGTGTACAAAAACAGTACACGATTAATGGTGTTCGTAAGTGTTTGGAATTTCAAGAAATTCTAATGGATAGAAATGAAAAATTTCTACACTTTGCTTTTGACAGAACAGAGGAAAAAGCCCTTAGTAGAAAATTAGAGCGCTATCTTTCATTGTATAGAGAAGTTCTGGAAACCCTATCTGCCGGGGTTGTTATTTATGACCCGGATAAGCGAGTCAGTTTTCATAACCATTCCTATACTCAGATGTTTGGTATGGATGATAAATGGTTAAATTCTGGTCCAATGCTTGGAGAAGTTTTAGATGATTTGAATCGACGCCGGCTTCTATCGGAACAAGCTGATTATCCAACTTATAAAAAGCGAGAAATTAATATGATTTCGGGGCTCCTTTCCCCCTTTCAGGAACTAATGTATTTGCCGGATCAACGAACTATTCGTAAAATTACGGCACCCCATCCGGCAGGAGGCATTTTTTATATTTTTGAGGATGTAACAACGTCTCTTGACCTGGAACGACGCTTTAATACTCAGATTCAGGTTCAAAAATCAACTCTTGATAACTTGTATGAAGGAATTGCCGTTTTTGGTAGCGATAATCGTTTGCGATTTACAAATCCCGCTTTTAAGAAGCTATGGGACTGGAACCCGACGACACCAGAAACAACAGGTCACTTATCGGAATTACTAGAGCATATAAGAAATCTTATTTCCTATGATTCTGATTGGGATGCTTTTAAAGAGAAGCTAATTCACCGACTTACTGACCGGGTTCCAAAAAGGCGTCAAATTCCCCTTAAGGATAAGCGTTTTTTTGAATTTTCATATACACCTTTACCAGATGGATCGCACTTGTTCGGTTTTCATGACGTTACCTCTTTTATGTCTGAGGCGGCTAAAAATTCTTCTAACAGGAAAAGTGCCTGATTTTACCCCGCAACATCGATGTTAATTCCAGCATCTTGAAGGTCAGAAAATGTTGCAACGGGCGTTGTGATGCCATGGAGTGTTATGGATCCTCCGTTGTCAAAGTTTATTTGTACATTACCGTTTGCGTCATTGCCAACACTATGACCTGATGCAGGATTATCCAAATCAGCGATATCCAGACCATCACTATTAATGTCTATAACATCTTCAATACGAAGAACATCTCCCTGACGGATTTTGAAATCCTGGACAATGTCGTCGCCTAAATTATATTTCACTGATATTTCAAACGTGTCTGCGCCGCTTCCTCCAATTAGAAGGTCGTCGCCATCTTTACCGTTTAAAAAGTCGTCACCAGAGCCACCAATGAGAGTGTCATCGCCAGACCCGCCCGATAAAACATCTTCGCCACGTCCTCCATGAAGGTAGTCATCTCCACTGCCTCCGGTAAGAGTATCGTTACCCTGTTGACCATAAACCTTATCGTTCCCTGATCCTGAGTCTACCTTGTCATCGTCCCGCCCAGATCGGATAAAGTCGTCACCACTACCTGAATAGATATCGTCTTTACCACTTCCGGCATGGATATCATCTTCTCCTGCGCCTCCATAAATGTCATCATCTCCTGATCCAGCTTTGATCAAGTCATCTCCATCACCACCAGAGAGATCATCATTTCCACTACCGCCATAAAGACGATCATCTCCGTCATTACCCTGCAGTTTATCGTTGCCAGCGCCCCCTCGCAGGATATCGTCTCCATCTTCACCATAAAGCCGATCATCGCCGTTTTGACCCCGCATTTCATCGTTACCAGCCCCCCCTCGCAGGAGGTCGTCATCTGCGCCTCCACGGAGTTTATCATTACCGATGCCACCAAAAAGTTCATCATCTCCTGATCCACCCAGTAAGATATCATCTCCCAAATCTCCGACAAGGACATCATTACCTTTTTGGCCACGCAGCTTGTCATCACCTGCCCCCCCAAAGAGGCTATCATCACCACGGCCTCCGAGGATCAAATCATTGCCTGCATTTGCCCAAAGAACGTCATTACCGTCTCCACCTGAGATTTTAACATCGCCAAGAGAATATCTTGTACTTGTTAAATCAACAATATCATCACCTTTACCGGCTCGAATTTCTTCTATATCAATGACTCTTGGGCCTGTTTCATCTCCGTAAAAACTGGAAATATGATCATCGAGAAAGAGCGCATCTTTGCTCGAGGAAAGTTTTAATATGTCATATCCTGCACCCCCATCAAAAATATCTTCTGAGCGGTTATATCCACCTACATTGACGACTTCATTTGTTCCAGGATTGCCAGGACTACCAACATTTTTTGCACCATAGCGACTTGTCCAGACATCATCTCCAGAATAGAAGAGTTTATCGTTGCCTTCATTTCCTTCAAGAAGATCTGTTCCTTTGTCTCCATACAGCCGGTCATTACCACCACCACCATAAAGAGCATCATCTCCGTCGCCACCTCGTAAGACATCGTTGCCGGCCCCGGAAATGACATCCAGATTGTCTTTTCCTATGTCAATTTTGAAAACAACATCGTCAAAGTCTTTATCTCCTCCTCTTTTAAGATCCTCGATTCCCATTGTAATGGTACCGGACTCTCTGTCGGCAGAGAAAACAAGGTGGGATATGCCATCTCCATTAAGGGCATAGCCGTCTCTGGAAGAGGCGAGTGAGTGAAATATACCTTCTCCATCGAAACCATATTGAGATTTTATTTCAACTTCGGGCCCTTCGTTGGGAACATAGAACAAGGTCGGCGAGCTATCTCTTATTAAGGCAAGGTCGCCAGCATCATTTCTAAATTCAAAGTGACCACTTTCTTCTGAAAAGTCTTGAAAATTATTACGGGAAAATCCATTCGCGATAACAAAGAAGCCGAGTCGATTCCCGGCTTCTATACCTGAGATTGTAAAAGAGTCACCAACTTCAAGATCTCCTCCGGATCCTCTTTTACTTGCGTTTTCAAATCCAATATGAACATTAACGATATTACCTTCAGGAGTTACTTCATAATAGCCCAGAACATTTTTGAAGCCTGCTTCCTCGAACTGGAAGGATACTTCTATATCTTTGGGGTGCGTTACAACCAGGTTGCTTAAATTATTAACGGAAAGTTCTCCATCTCCAAAGAGGATATCATTTCCGTCTCCCCCTTTAACAAGATCGTTATCCGCATTTCCAAAGAGAACGTCATTACCTTCTTGACCCAATATCCTATCTTTTCCAGGGCCGGCATGAATTTCATCATCTCCTTTACCTCCACGAATGATATCACGTGTTATGTGTTCCGGGTTGGGATCCAGTCGGGTATCAATAAAATCATTTCCTTCTCCTGCGTTAATGCGGACATTTGAAAGAACGGGATCACCTTCAAAAGGTATACCAGAGTTATTATCGCCTGATGTAATACGAATGAGGTCATCACCACCACCAACATTAAAAATATAACTGGTGTCCCATAGTGTTTCGTTTTCATTAAGGGTAAGAAGCAGACTATCATCCCCCTGGCCCAGATTAATACGAGCTTTCATAATATCTTCCAGAGAGAGATTAAGGCCATCTTCTCCAGTGAGACGCAGCTTGAGATTATCTATGCCGTGAAGGGAAAGATCGCGTCCTTCAAATTCTGACGTATTACCTCTAAAAATCAATTGGTCAATGATTTCTTCAGAAGCTTCTCCTCGAAGGGAGAAAAGAACAGGATTTATTTCAAAAGGAAAAACGCCGCCTTCATTGGCTTCCAGTAAACCGGAAGGCATGTCAGGAATAGTATGAAGAGGGATAAAATTTGCATCAGATGAAAATCCAAGACGATTTCCTGATGATTTTAAGCCTTCAAGGCCCTGATCTGAATTTTGTCGACCCCATAAGCGCATTTTTCTACCCCAAGCTTGATTAACATATATTTAAGAGTAACAAAAAAAGATTTACAAAAGGTAATCAGAAAGAAATATTTTTATATTTTTTTTATATTTAAAAATCAATGTTTTTATTATAAGATAAAAAGATATATTGTTTTTTTTAATAAAAGATGGATTGTTCTTATGTCAACATTCTTTCAAACTTTAGAAAATCATAAAAGATGGATTGTTCTTAATTTTCCTCTTTTCATTATGATTCTTCTTCTCTTCATTGATGCCACTTATTGGAAGCCTTTAACTGCGTGGAGTGGGTATACTGCCGTTTTTTTATTTTGTGGCCTTTTAATGCTGAACCCTTTACGAACTCTCTTTGCGACATCGTCTCTTTTACGCAAGCTGAATAATTATCGGCGTGTCATTGGCGTGGCGAGCTTCAATTATGCTTTTTTACATTTTATGTGCTTCGTTATTAAAAGAGGAGGTTTTATAGAAAGTTTCAAATGGATCTTTCATCCTGTTTTGCTTCCTGGTTTTATTGCCCTAATAGTTTTTATTCCATTAGCCATAACCAGTAATAAATTTTCCTTGAAGCAACTTAAATTTCCAAGATGGAAAAAGCTGCATAATACAGTTTATGTGGCTCAGTGGTGTATTTTTATTCATATGCTTTTGAGAGGAGGAGAGACTACTTTATATGGGCTACTTTTTTTTGTACCTCTCATGACATTGCAATTGATACGCCGTTATAAGCGAAATCAAAAGAAAGAGCGTCAAAGCACAAAAACTTCCTAGTTTTCCTGAATGAACCGGTTAGAAATAAGGTTTCTTTCCGGTTCATTCTAAAAAATTACAAAAGTTATAAGCTTTCTTTTTTAATTGTTTTTTCCAAAACCTCAAGGGGGATGCCCCCTTCAATAACTTCATCATGGATAATTAATGTGGGCGTTGCAGAAATCCCAAGACTTTCAGCAAGCTTAAAAGTTGCCATAATTTGATTTTTTAGGCTATCGCTTTTAAAATCTTGTTTGAATCGTTCAAGATTTAAACCAGGAATTGTTTTTGCAAATTGAAAGATCTCCTTTTCATTCAGAGTAGGGGGAGCTTTATAAATCATATCTTGCATTTGTGCATAAAAACCTTGCTTATGAGCCGCCAGCATTGCTTTTGAACCCAGAAGAGCAACACTCCCTAAAATAGGAAAGTCTTTAATGGTAACTTTAAGATCTTGATTACGCTCCATGGCTTCAGAAAGTGTTTTTTTAAAGGCCCGGCAATGACCACAAAAAGGATCAAGAAACACAACAATATGATCAGATCCATTAACATTTCCCAGGACTGGGTCATTCGAATTCTGGAAAATAAGATCTTTTTTATCTTTTAAAGCTTTTGCCTGACTTTCCTTTTGGCTGGATATCTTTTTTTCCTGGAGAGCAATCAGGGAAGACTCGATAATCTCTGGATTTTTTAGAAGGAAGTCTTTGAAATATGAATTTAAATCAGAAATCTGTTGCTTTGAAAAGCTGCTGGCAGAAATCTTCATAGGTAGTAAGAGTGTGATGCCAAGGAGAAATGCGTGTGATAGGTATTTTAGTGTCATATGATTATTCCCTATTATTGTTAAATGGTATTCAACTAAGCTGTTCTTATGGGCAGTTTTATTCCTGGACCATTTATGGTTTTTTTAAGTTCCTTGCTCTTTTAATTCATGGGTTGCCATCGCGTGAATATCTTGTGCACGTAAGCGATCTTGAGTATCCTTTAAAGCTTTCATCGATCGGGCAGATTGAGAAATTGCCAGTTTATAGTTGCCCTGGGCAAATGCTTCTTCTGCCAGTGCAAGCAGCATTTTATCTTTTTTATTTTGCTGACCATAAATACGTGCTAGCAAACGCCATATAAAAGGGTTTTCGGATTCTGACTGCAGTGCAATGCGCAAAGCACTTTCTGCCGGGTGCAAAGTCGATGTTTTATTTTGTTCAATTAAAGCATGAGCATAAGCAATATTCATTAAAGCATCTTTGGGTTTATACTTTAAGGCTTGTTTATAAAGCTGGGTTGCTTCTACAAGGCGGCCCTTCTCAAAATACATTTGTGCTTCAAGATCAAGATAATAAGGATCATTAGGAACAATTTTTCTTAATTTTTTCATCAAAGGAAGAGCTTTTTCCAGCTGATTATTCCTAAAATAGGCAATAGCGCGTGCTAGCATAGAGAGTTCTGATTCATCAGTTGAAGAGTAAGTTGTTAAAATTTTTATGGGCGAAGATAAAAAAGCTTCCAACTTTACTTTAAGGCGTTGAAAGGCAGGTTCAAAATGAGGAGGTAACTGATGATTCCTGTGTTGAACAGAGGCTACATAATGTTTTAGAAAAGAAACACGGTCTTGAGACAAGGGGTGTGTCCTGTTATAGGCATCTTGCATAGAGGCACTGAGAAGTTCCTGACCTTCAAGGACCTGCATAAAACTTAGAAGTCCCGAGCTTGGCCACTTTAGAGTTTCCATAAAGCGAACAGCTGCTTGATCGGCAGAGGACTCCTGACCACGGCTGTAATGGAGAAAAGTATCTTGAGCCAACTGGGATCCTGCCATTGCCATACCAATAACTGGCTCTGCGTTGCCTGTCATCACAGCTGCAAGGGCGCCAACAAGAACAGAGGCCATGGCTGCCTTGGAGGACTTACGTATCATTTCTTCGCGTCGTGCGATATGACCACCTGCTATGTGACCTGTTTCATGGGCAAGAACGCCAACAACTTCTTTTGCATTTTTGGCTTTTATTAAGAGCCCTGTATTAAGCAGAATCGTATATCGGGTCGTTGCAGCCGCATTTAAATCCGGGTCAACAATGACATAAAGATGAAGTTTTTCAGGGTCAAGGCCTGCTACCTTAAAGATTGGTCCAGTAAACATCTTAAGGGTTTCTTCAACTTCGCTATCGCGAATTGATGCCCCGCGGGGGAATTCTCTTGCGGCCTTCATTTGGAAGGGAGCACAAGACAGAGCTAGTAAAATGAAAAAGAGGAAGAACTTCCTAGTCAAGGAGACGCCTCCACCAATTACCCTTTGTCTTATCTTTATCATCCTCTGTTGCTTTTTTTTTATTAGAGTTTCCCTTGGTTGTGTTTTTAACAGTAGTGGCATTTGGAGCATTTACGTCCTCAGCTTTTTCTTGTGAGGCATTTCCCTTGCCGTCTCCATCATCCTGTCCTTGCTGGGCCGTTTCCTTTTGATCATCTGTTTGCGGGCGTCGCGGGCGCCTTCCAGAGCGACGGCGTGGACGACGTTTTCTTGTTTGCCCTTCATTTTTGTCATTTTCAGGATTTGAGATGCCCTCGTTTGAGGGGTTTTGTGGGGATTGCTGATCTCTATTATTGCCTGTCTCAGACTCTTGATGCGTAGACTTTTGATCCTTTAAAGAAGACGTTCCCTTTTCAGCAGAATCTTTTGACTTTTCTTGCTTCTTTGGTTCTTTTTGAAAGTCATTATCTCTTTTTTTCTGTGACGGATGCGCTGTTTTTTTCCGGCGCGGTTGCCCTTTTTTCTGATTTTGCTTGGGTTCCTCTTTTTGTTTTGATGTTTCTTCAAAGGAAACTTTATTTTCAGGAGCGGTGCTTTCAAGCTGTGTTAAAACACAAGACTGAACTGTTGATGTCTCTGGCTCAAAAATGATTTTTAATCCATGACGATTTTCAATGTCTGCCAGATCCTGGCGCTTGTGATTCATCAGATAAAAAATAGTTTCTGTTGGGGCTTGAACCTGAATTTTTTTTGAACGCTTTTTATGTCCTTCTTCTTCTAATAACCTTAGCACATGTAACGAAAAAGATTCTGTCGAGCGCACAAAACCAGTAGAGTGACAATGCTGGCAAGGACGTGTGCTGCGTTCAAGAAGGCTTGGAGCAAGGCGTTGACGAGACATCTCCAATAAGCCAAAAGGGCTGATACGACCCAACTGAATTCGGGCTCGATCATCACGAAAAGAGTCTCGGACTTTTTTCTCGACAGAGGAAATGTGTCGAGGTTCATCCATGTCTATAAAGTCGATGACGATGAGACCGGCAAGGTCTCTTAATTTAACTTGACGGGCAATTTCTTTTGCAGCCTCAAGATTTGTTTTCGTAGCTGTCTCTTCAATATGGCGTTCTTTGGTGGCTTTACCCGAGTTGATATCAATAGAGACAAGAGCTTCTGTTGGGTGGATAACAATAGATCCCCCTGATGGTAGACGCACCTCAGGATCGTGCATTGCATCAATCTGACTTTCGACACCAAAATGGTGGAAGAGAGGTTGAGTCTCCATTTTAAAGCGTTGAACACGCTTGCTATGGCTTGGCATCAGGGTCTTCATAAAGTCTTTGGCAACTTTGTAGCCTTCTTCCCCTTCAACAAATATATCCGAAATTTCTTTAGTATATAAATCTCGAATGGCCCGTTTTATAATATTATCTTCACGGTTGATCAGATTAGGGGCTGCTGATTGCATTGTTGTATCGCGTATTTTGTCCCATAAACGCATTAAATATTGTGCGTCACGACGTAGTTCGGCCTTTGTCCTGTCCTTTCCTGCTGTTCGCACAATAAGCCCCATACCATCTGGCACCTTAAAAGAATCCAGGGCATCGCGTAGACGCTTGCGATCAGCCGGGTTATTAATTTTGCGTGAGACCCCCCCACTTCTTGGAGAATTCGGCATCAAGACACAATAGCGTCCGGCAAGAGAGAGGAATGTTGTCAGTGCCGCACCTTTACCTCCGCGCTCTTCCTTGGAAACCTGGACAAGAAGGATTTGATTTTTGTGAATAACTTCCTGAATCTTATAGCGACGATGAAGAGGGGGAGTGCGGGGGGCTGTGCTTTCCTCATCTTCCTCGTCTGATGGAGGAAGCTCGCCGCCAATTGTTGAAACAGGCATCTGGAAGATGTCTTCCTCCTCCTGTTCTGAAGCATTCTCGGTAAGGGATGTCTCATCTTCTGTTTTTGCAGGGAGTGTCTCTGAATCCGGCAAGGAATCACCGGTTTCCTCTGTCTCTGTAGGCTCGGTCTCGGCGATGGCTTCCTCTTCCAAAGAGTCTCGGTCAGATACGGGAATACGGAAGTAGTCCGGGTGAATTTCACTAAAGGCCAGAAAACCATGGCGATTTCCACCATAGTCGATAAACGCTGCCTGCAAGGAAGGCTCAACACGTGCGACCTTTGCAAGATAAATATTGCCTTTAACCGTTTCCTTGGTGGAAGATTTGAATTCATAATCCTGAAGATCACCGGATTCATCCAGGATTGCGACGCGCGTTTCCTCGGAATGAGACGCGTCAATCAACATTTTTTTTGTCATTATAATAAACCCTTAACTTGCCCTCTATATTCAAGAGGACTGTTAGGAGTTGCGTTTGTCTAAAGCGTTTTCAACTTTGTCCGATTCATTTTAAAAGTAAAAACACTGTCTACAAAAACAGGAGGCAGGACTTCTTGCTTGTTTTTCATTTTTAATCCTTCCGTTGTTTCCGGAACAAACACGACTCAATAAGATCACACCCTTACTATAAAAGTTTGCAAGGTGTGACTAAAACCATACTTGATTAGAATAGCGACATATTGCGAGAAGGACAATTGCTTTTAAGACTTTTTTAATTTTTTCCTTAAAAATTCTTTAAAAAGTAAGGAAGGAGCCCAAGTTTTGAATTTTCAGGAACAGGATTGTTTTTGCAACCCGGTTTTTAAAGACTTCTTAACCTGTTTAAAGGTATAGTAGAGAAAACGACCGGAGGATTATAGATGTTATCTCATATTCATAAATTGACTCTTGCACTTGTCTTTTTGACAGGATGCCTCGTGCAGACGCCCCAGGCTCAGGCTTCTTCCTATCACTTTTCTGTGGATGATGTGATTAATATGCTCAATGAATCAGATCATACAGGGCTTTTACTCCATATAGCAAATAACATATATCATAGAGATAAGGATAGCCCGGTTGTCCAGCAGAAAATGTGTACTCATGGTGATGATGTTGTAGAAGCCTGGAAAACTTTTGGAAAAAAGCCCAAAGCCATAAAGAGCAATCAGTGGAGAAGTATGAAACAAAGGGGTAGCCTGGTAGTTTTTACAATGCCGAATATTGAAGGTACAGTTCTTGCTCATATAGGCAAACCTAAAAATATCTCTGTTAAAAGGATGACAGGAGACTCTTCATCAAAAGTCGTTATTGAACTTATCTTTTCTGCTGGTAGTACAGTAGGGCAAAAATATGTTGACACTGAGCATGGAGCGTTTTCTGGCAGAAAAAAACCAGGCGATTCTTATTCAGAGGAGGATTTAACTCTTGTTAAGCTTCTTTTTGATATCACAGATATCATTGAAGAAATACGAAACGATGGTGTCATCAAAGAGGCAGACGAGTATAATCATTTAGGTAGTATTACAACTATTTGTCCAACAGATTAATTTTTGTTGCAATTCAGTCAAAAATATAGTAAAAGTATAGTTCTTATTTAAGAGAGGGCTATACTATGAGTTTATTTAAAATTGTTTCTTTGTCATTTCTAACCATTTTTCTGGGGTGTCAGTTTTCTTTTGCAAGTACAAACCTGGATCAAAGTGAAGGAAGAGAAAGTATGGAATCTGCACGTAGTAAGGGCCTTTCTGAAGCCAACGAAGCATTTTTTAAAACAGTCTGTGTTTATCAATATGAAACAGATCAGGAAAAAGAGGTTTTGGATTTTTGTCCTAAAGAATCAGATGACCTACTGTCTCAACTAGAGGCATTTGGACCTGTTCACGTCAATCTTGTCGATAATGAACAGGGTGATGGTACTTTAGAAAAACTTGTTCCCTTTGCACAATTCATTCACGGCCTTTCTTTGGAAGGAAATGATTTTTCAACTGAAGAGTTGACAAACCTGAGCCTGTTTTCAGAATTGAGATTTCTGGATCTGACGAATACTCTGCCTCTGGTCAAGCCCTCGCTGGAACCTCTTTATGACTTGAAACATCTGGAAACTCTCGTGATAACTTATAATAATGGCCTTACGCGGACGAATGAGGTTGCGGAGCTGACTAAAGTAAAACCTGATCTTAAGATCATTGATGAAAAATAGTCCGGGTTTCCAACTAATTTTCAACTAAAAAATTTCAAATCCAATCCTTTATAAATGCCCGGCATAAAGCCAGGCATTTTGCTTTGAAACCAGAGCCAGTCTTTCTACTCGTGATCTTTCAAAATAAAATTGCGGATCATTTGGAACAATTATTTGTTTCTTAAGACTCAACAGGTTATAATCCGGCGATTTAGTATTTTGGGCCTTTATCACTAAAGAGAGAAGAGGTCTGGCTTCAATTAAAGGGGTTGCTTTGGTACGCTTTTTTACAAGCTTGTTAACGACGCTAATTTGGGTTGGCCTGTTGGCGGCAATCAGTATTTTTGGTGTCTTTTATTATTTTGGTAAGGGGCTTCCCAATTATCAGCAGTTGGCAACTTACGAGCCTCCTGTTCTATCCCGATTCTATGCCAATGATGGACGACTTTTTGGTGAATATGCCTGGGAAAAAAGGTTGTATGTTCCTATTTCTGCGATTCCTCCCCATGTTCGTCAGGCTTTTTTATCCGCCGAAGACAAAAATTTCTATTCCCACATGGGGATCGATATCCCCAGTATCATAGGGGCAGCTGTTAAAAATATCTCAAGGCTTCAATCATCCAGGCGTCCGGTCGGCGCATCAACAATTACTCAGCAGGTTGCGAAAAATTTTTTGCTGGTTGAAATTTCAAATCTGGTTTCCCTTGAAAGAAAAATCAAGGAAGCTATCCTCTCGTTGCGTATTGAGAATGCCTATTCCAAAGATCATATTTTCGAGCTTTATCTAAATGAAATATATCTGGGGGCAAGCTCTTACGGTGTGGCCGCGGCAGCTTTAAATTATTTTAACAAAAGCCTGACAGAGTTAACAATTGCAGAGGCCGCTTTTTTAGCAGGACTGCCCAAGGCGCCCAGTCGTTATCATCCTCGTAAAAATCCTGAAGGGGCGAAAATTCGTCGAGATTATGTCATTGGACGCATGTTGCAGGATGGGCATATTTCAAAGGAGGAGGCCCAACAAGCCACTGATTCACCTATCACATTACAAAAACGACAGTCTGCCGAAACTGTTTTTGTGTCTTATTTCGCAGAAGAAGTTCGACGGGAAATGGTTGAAAAATTTGGGGAGAAGTCTCTCTATAATGATGGATATGTCGTTAGAACAACTCTGGACCCAAAATTACAATCGATTGCCGCAACAGCATTACGTAACGGGATGCAGCTTTACGACCGTCGTCATGGATGGCGGGGACCGATAACTCACCTGACAATTAATGATATAGAATTACGCTATAAAGAAGGTCAGGTTCTTTGGAAAGAACGGCTAGAGGAAGTCAAGGCTCCCGTTGCTTTATCTCCCTGGAAACTTGCCCTGGTTTTAGATATTGAAAAAACAAAGGCAGTCATTGGTTTTGTTGATGGCGCTCTTGGGGAAATCCCTCTTGAGGAAATGAAATGGGCGCGTAAATATATAAAAACAGATGTGAGAGGAGAGGCTATTCGTCATCCCAAACAGGTGCTTGGTATCGGAGATGTCATCGCTGTTGACCACCGTGAGAAAGATAAGCCCGGGTATAAGCTTTGTCAAATCCCCGAAATTTCGGGTGCCGTTGTCGTAATGGAACCACATTCTGGCCGTGTCCTTGCGATGCAGGGGGGATTTAGTTTTAAATCCAGCCAGTTTAATCGTGCAACACAGGCACAGCGCCAGACAGGATCAGCGTTTAAAACAATTGTTTTTTTGGCGGCTCTGGAAAAAGGGTTTGCCCCCAACAAACTGATTGATGATGCTCCCTTTGCAATAAATATGGGGTATGGCCTGGGAATTTGGCGCCCTAACAATTATGATAAGAAGTTTATGGGCCCAATGACCATTCGACGCGGTTTTGAACTTTCTCGTAATATGATTACGATTCGTTTGGCGCATGAACATGTTGGCATGAAAAGTGTTGCTGAAATGGCGGCACGTCTTGATGTCATAGAACATTTGCCTTTACAGCTCGCGATGGTACTGGGGGCAGGGGAAACAACTTTACTAAAAATGACAGCAGCTCATGCAATGATTGCAAATGGCGGGAAAAAAATCTTGCCGACTTTTATTGATCGTATACAAAATCGTCATGGAAGAACAGTATTCACCCATAATAGCCTTGTGTGCAAGGGTTGTATGACTTCTTTGGCGGAACCTCCTCGATTGCATGACATCCGTCTCCAGGTTGTTGATTCGGTCACGGCTTATCAAATGACATCGCTTTTGGAAGGGGTTGTCCAGCGGGGAACTGGAAGGCGTCTGAAAGATCTTGATATTCCCCTGGCCGGTAAATCAGGGACGACAAATGACTTTAAAGATGGTTGGTTCATTGTTTATTCGCCTGATCTTGTTTGCGGGGCCTATATTGGATTTGATCATCCCCGTTATATGGGGCGCCACGAAGGGGGGTCGCGTGTTGCGCTTCCTGTTGTCAAAGAGGTTATGAAGGAAGCATTGAAGGGAAAACCTCCCGTTCCTTTCCGTGTCCCGCCAGGTGTTAAATTAAAACGTATTAATGCGATGACGGGTCGCCCTGCACAATCTGGTGAAAATCACGTCATTTTTGAAGCTTTTAAGCCAACGGATCGCTTTGACGAAAACAACAATCTTGAAAGCAGAGACTCTTTTGCTGACGAAACCTATGTTGGTGGAGGCATTGATGGTACTGGCGGTCTTTATTAACACTGGATTTTCTCAAGGTACGATACAGTAATAAAATTAAAGGAGTAGATTCTTAATGAAAGCGGAAATTCAACAAAAAGTTGATGAAATTCGTCAGGTTATTACCCTTTTGCGGAGGCATCTTTGACTGGGACGCAGCTCAGGAAAGGCTTAAAGAACTCAACGAATGTGCAGAAAGTGCGACTCTTTGGGATGATCCGAAACGAGCACAATCCTTGATGAAAGAGAGGGAGTACCTCTCAACATCTATTGATAGTGTGGTATCTTTTGAACAAACTCTTTCTGAAACGCTGGAACTTTTGGAAATGGCGGAACTTGAAGGTGAAGAGTCTCTTATTGCTGAATCAGAAGAGGTTGTTCAGTCGCTTGTCAAGAAGTCTCGAAAGCTAAGAGTTGAAACGCTTTTAAGTGGTGAAGCCGATAGTAATGACTGTTTTCTGGAAATTCATGCAGGGGCTGGAGGAACAGAAGCTCAGGATTGGGCGGAAATCTTGCAACGTATGTATGTGCGCTGGGCAGAAGCTCATCAATACAAGCTTGAATGGATTGAAGAATCTTCCGGAGATGAAGCAGGTATTAAGTCCTGTACTTTTAAAGTAAAAGGTCATCAGGCTTTCGGATGGCTTAAAACAGAAAGTGGTGTTCATCGCCTTGTTCGCATATCACCTTTTGATTCGGGTGCGCGCCGGCATACAAGCTTTGCTTCTGTTTGGGTTTTTCCTGTTATTGATGATTCCATTGATATTGAGATCGAAGATAAGGATTTGCGAATTGATACTTATCGAGCCTCCGGAGCCGGCGGGCAGCACGTCAATACAACTGACAGTGCCGTTCGGATTACTCATGAACCGACGGGCATTGTTGTTCAATGTCAAAATGATCGATCCCAGCATAAAAACAAGGCTCAGGCTCTTTCAATGTTAAAGGCGCGTCTTTTCGATTTTGAACTGAAAAAACGGGAAGAGGCGGTTCAATCAAGCAATGCCGAGAAATCAGAAATTGGTTGGGGAAGTCAGATTCGTTCCTATGTTTTGCATCCTTACCAAATGGTGAAGGATTTAAGAACAGGTGTTGAAAAGGGCAATGCCCAGGGGGTTTTGGACGGAGATCTGGATGACTACCTTGAAGCCGCCCTTGCTGCACGAGTAGGTCAGGAATAGCCTTTTTATTCTCGATAAGGGATAAGTTTGATATGTCTTCACGAAAGAATCCAGGTCGGTATATTGGTCTTGATGTTGGAACAAAAACTTTGGGGGTTGCTCTTTCTGATGAACGTTACTCTATTGCTTCACCTTTAAGGACTCTTAAACGAGAGCGTTTCGGCCCCTTAATGACGTCCCTTGCCGATCTTTTAAAAGGCTATGAAATCAAGGCTTTTGTCATTGGTCTACCCTTAAATATGAATGGATTTGAGGGACCAAAGTGTCAAAGTATTCGAGATTTTGCGAAAAACCTTCAGCAATATTATCCAGAACAGGAGATTCATTTTTGGGATGAACGCCTGACAACCTCTGCGGCAAGTGGTTTTCTATACGAAGCCAATGTTAAAACTCATAAACATAAACTGGTTATTGATAAGATTGCTGCAAGCCTTATTCTTCAAGGGTATCTGGATGCACATTGTTCATCATTGTTGTAAGAACGAGGCAAAAAGAACATCCTGTTTTTTGGTAACTATGTTAGTTATAATTAAATCATGTCTTTTGGGACGATTTTTTTCATATAATCACTTGTGATATTCTTGATTAACCACATTCAGTACTATTAAAAAAAACTTCTTTTTACCTTCTGGACATATCTTAACAAATGACTGATAATTCATAAAATATTTTTAACAGGGAACAAGAATGAGAAAATCATCTGCAGATATCCTTAAGAAAATTGAGGATATTTCTCAAAGTTGGGAACTTCGCCCTAATGGTAATTATTATAACGCCGTCATTTCAGCGACAATTCATATCCAAGATGGAGAATGGAAATTTGTACACGATGGCAAACATAAAACAGGGGGCGCAACCAGCAAAGACACAATTCCGCTCTGCTTTACGGACTATCTTATCTCAGGGGCTGATAGTGCTAACGACCTTTTGGAAGAACTTTCTCAAACCAACTTACCTGTTCAAAAAATAAAGGAAGTAACCGGACTGTGCGATTCTGATATCAAGACTTTTATCTTAAATCCTCAGAATGAAAATAATGCAGTCTTGCGTGCAGGATTAATTCCCGAAAACATCTCTCAACAAAAGACTTCTTCTACGGATGATCTTATTGATTGGGATAAAGTATTAAAAGAAAGCCTTAGGGAAAAACCTTCTTTTAAAAAAGATCGACCTCTTGAGAACAAACATTTTGATATTCATGATTCATGGATTACGGCAGAAGTCCTGTCTCCAAATACTTATAAAAAACCAGAGGATCTTGGTAGTGCTCATCAGGTATCTTCCCTGACAGGTGTGCGATTGCCCTGGGAAAAAAGCCAAAGTACCCCCAATGATATGGAACTTTTTTATCAGGTGTACCTTGGGTCAGTTGATGTTAAGATCGCCAGCAACAACCTTCTTCAACTTTATAAGGATGATTCAGAAGAAAAGGTTTCAAGCAATGGATATGCAGCTATTGCAGTGATCACTGTGGATAAAAAAGGACGTCCCCTTGAACTTGCTCTTTCAAGCTTCCTTTGGGCCTACGGTAGAGCTTTAAATAATAAGCTCGAACATCTAAGATGTTGGTCTTCTGCAGAAAATATACTCAAAATGCGTCTTGAAGACATTCTGTTTGAAACAGATAATAGTGGACAGGAATGCTCTCTTACCCGAGAAAAAATTGAATACGCTTATCGTTTTCTGGTGAGAAACTGTAATGTGCCCGAAGAAGACTGTCTCAAACCAACGTTTGCTATTAAACAATATAAGAAGAAAGCAAAGAAAGGAAAGGAACAGGAAACACCGGGGACTCCTCTTCTTAACAGTTTTTATCTTGAGGATATACAGTACGTACAAAAAGCTTTCAAAAATAAGGATGTTGGAACTGCTATAAGGCAATATCTTGGTGATATTCCTTCACCTGGGCAGAAAGACCTTTTAAAGGATAAAGAGCTGCTGGGGTCAACTCTTAGACCTGAAAATACTCCCTTGGGGCGCTGGCCCGGTAAGGGACGTTACCCTCTTGTTCTTCTTCAGCAAACAGCTGTGAATCTTGCGACAAAGGCTTTTGAAGATGGCGGTTTGTTTTCTGTTAATGGTCCTCCAGGGACAGGAAAAACAACACTGCTACGTGATATTGTTGCTTCAGTTATTGTGAAACGCGCAAAGTTTTTGAGTGCCTTTAAAAATCCCAAAGAAGCTTTTACTAAAAAGGGAAAAGGATATGAGCTTGATGAATCCTTAAAAGGTCACGAGATTCTTGTTGCTTCTTCAAATAATAATGCTGTTGAAAATATTAGCAAAGAACTTCCTCAACTTTCTCAAATTTCTGAAGAACTTAGTGAAGAACTGGCTTATTTTAAAACAATCAGTGATGCATTAGCAGATGAGAAATATGAAACGTGGGGTCTTTGTGCAGTTGCTCTTGGAAACAGCAAAAACCGGTATACTTTCTCTAATAAGTTTTGGTGGGAAAATGATACAAGTCTTCGATCTTATTTAAAGGCAGTCAACGGAGAGGAAGTTCCCCCAGCTGTTATTAAAGATAAAGAATCAGGTCGTAAAATCCAGCGGGTTCCTCTTGTCGTTCAGCAAGAATATATACCAAGGGACCCTGTTGAAATTTCAGAAAACTGGGCTAATGCGGTACAGGATTTTAATGATGCCCTGGCCCAGGCAGATTTACTTTCAAAAAATCGTCAAGAACTTCTTGAGGCTTTGGAAAAAATAGAAGAGAAGAAACCTGAACTCTTAGAGTTAGTATCTTCACGAAAAGAGCTGGTATCCTGTATCGAGACAATTAATGAAGGACAAGAAAGTATTGAACTTGATATTAAACATGAACAGTGTCAAACAGAGTCCCTCAAACAACAACTTGACTTGTCAGATCGCCAATTAGTATCTTTAAGTCGCCAATTTAAGTTTTTAGGGAAACAGAAAAAGAGCCTTTTTGAAAGAGTAGTATATAGACTTAATGTATTTTTTAAGCTGGATGCAAAAAATCCTCTCCAGGAAATACATGATACAAAAGACCTTGTGCAAGAGAAATACTATAATTCAGTTCTCATTCTCACAAAAAAACAAAGAAAAATTATAGTCTTGCAAGATTTGCTTCATGCAAAAATGAAAGAAAAAAACGAACTGGAAAAAGAAATTGCCTGTGTCGAGGATGCTATAATGGACCTTCAAGGTCAGATAGCGCGAGAAGAAAATTCTATTCATCATTTTTCTGAAATCTGCGAGAATTGTCTGATCACAAAAGATTTTTGGAACCGCTCTCAAGAAGAACAACAGCTTTTTTCTCCAAACTTCACGGACGAGGAACAGCGCTTAAGAGATGATGTCTTTGTTGCTGCTATAAAGTTACACAAAGCCTTTATTGAGGGAGCCGCGAAACCATTGGGTTATAATCTACATGGTATGATGAAAATTCTGGCAGGAGAAAGCCCTGGACCTCTTGTTGAAGACATGTGGGCTAGTTTATTTTTAGTTATTCCTGTTGTTTCCACAACATTTGCATCCGTTAGAAGTATGTTAAGAGGTCTTGGTCGTGAGAGTCTGGGTTGGCTTCTTATTGATGAAGCAGGGCAAGGTACCCCTCAAGCCGCAGTTGGTGCTATCTACAGGTCCAAGAATGTTATATCAGTGGGAGATCCTTTGCAGATTCCTCCTGTTACAACCCTCCCAAAGTCCTTGCTTGATACTTTGGCAACTCACCATGGTGTTAATCCTCAGGACTTTAATGCTCCTCAAGTCTCTATTCAGACACTTTCTGATCGCGCAAACTCTTATGGAACAACGCTTAAGAGGAATTTTGAGGATGTGCGTATAGGGGCACCCCTCTTGGTTCATCGGCGTTGTGAAAACCCTATGTTTCATCTCTCTAATGCTCTTGCTTACAATAATCTTATGGTCTATGCGACGACTGAAAAACCATCATCAATTAAAGAAAATTGGGGTGAATCGCACTGGATCCATATAGAAGGAAGAGCAGAAGAAAAATGGTGCCCGGAAGAGGGAGAAGAAGTTTTTAACAGACTAAAAAATTTAATTCAAAATGGTGGATACATGCCTGATCTTTTCATCATTTCTCCCTTTAAAGTTGTCGCACAAAGAATGAGATCACTTCTTATAAGCCACAAAAAGTTCTTTGAAAGAAGAGGTATCTCTATTTATGAATGGGCAAAGGATCATGTTGGTACAGTTCACACCTTCCAGGGAAAGGAAGCTGAGGCTGTAATTTTTCTTCTGGGTGCACCGGATGTGAACCAGGATGGGGCCAGGAACTGGGCGACATCACAAGTGAATATTCTCAATGTTGCTATATCTCGTGCCAAGTGCGCTTTTTATATTATTGGCAATCAAAACTTATGGCGAGAAAGTGGCTATATGGAGCTTTTTAGTCAATATATTTCTTTGTCCGAAAAGAGTAGTGTGCATAACAAAAATTAGAAGGAGTAATTTTCCGCTCCGTCATTTGGAAGGCGCCTTTTTACCTTTTGTCATTCAGAAGAAGTGAAACGACTGAAGAATCCGGAATTCTTTTCTGTCAAGCACCG
>DDGG01000014.1:0-15303 GCA_002337525.1 Alphaproteobacteria bacterium UBA1908
CGTCAGGATCCAAAACAAACTGGAGTGCGGCTTCAAAGATAACTGGATTCTTCCCTCGCTCCGCTCCCTCTGAATGACGTAAAAGAGATGCTCAGTCTGAATGACGTAAAGGGGAGGATCCGTTTGGATGACTTAAGAAAGAAATATCCTGAATGATAGAGACGCCATCGTGAGGAGACGCGCCTGTCCTTCAGGGTGGGACACTTTCACTCTCTCGTCATCCGGGGCGAGACACCGCCACCTCCCGGTCATCCAGAGCGAGACACCGTCGACCGTCAGGATCCAAAACAAACTGGAGTGCGGCTTCAAAGATAACTGGATTCTTCCCTCGCTCCGCTCCCTCTGAATGACGTAAAAGAGATGCTCCCTCTGAATGACGTAAAGGGGAGACTCCCTCTGGACGACGTAAGAAAGAAATATCCATTATGACTTGGAAAATTAGCAACAATAAAGAATTACCTACTAACCAATTCCTGGATCAAAATATATGATTATAAATATTGTAGACTTTTTCGTTACTCCTGCGCAATCCAGAGTTTTTCTTCACAAGAAAGACTCTCATTCATAATTGCCTGGCGCACAGCTTTTAAAAGTCTGTTCATATAAAAGACATTATGAATAGTGAGGGCCTGCACAGCTAAAAGCTCCCTTGCCTTTAAAAGGTGATACAAATAAGCACGTGAAAAATTCTGGCATGTATGGCAGGTGCAGGTTTCATCAATTGGTCGTGCATCCTCTTTAAACTGAGCATTTGAAAGAGTAATATGCTCTTTTCCTGATATCAAACCTTTTTCATACCAATAATCAGCACGAACCAGTGCACCTCCGTGACGCGCCAAACGCGTTGGATGAACACAGTCAAATGTATCGATACCATGGCGTGCCCCATTGAAAATATCCCGAACACCACCAATTCCCAAAAGGTGAACGGGTCGCTCTGGAGCAAGAAATGACATTGTGGTCTCCACGACCTCATGCATTTGATCTTTTGTTGCTCCAAGTGACCCTCCAACGGCATGGCCAAAGAAATCCTGGTCACTGACAAATTGGGCTGCTTCCCGACGTAAATCTGGATAAACTCCCCCCTGAACAATCCCGTAAAGCGCTTGGCGCCCTGTGTCCCCGCGCTTGAATTCTTCCAGGCTTCTTAAAGCCCAACGATGAGACAAATGCATTGATCTCTCTGTGTATTTTTTATCAACATGAAAAGGCGTACACTCATCAAGAACAACAATAAGGTCTGCTCCTAACTGGCGCTGAACTTCAATTGACTTCTCTGGTGTCAGAAGATGTTCGCTGCCATCCAGGTAGGATTTAAACATAGCTCCTTCTTCTGAAATTTTTGATAGCGTTTTACGGCGCCCTCCAAAACGTTTCCCCTTGATTTCACTGGCAACAGATCCATGACCCAAACTGAAGATCTGGAATCCACCCGAGTCCGTTAACATTGGGCCATCCCAGCCCATAAACTTATGGAGTCCCCCCATTTTTTCAACGAGGGATCCACCAGGTTGAAGCATAAGATGGTATGTATTAGAAAGAATGATCTGAGTTCCAGCTTCTTTCATTTGTTGAGGAGTTGCCCCTTTAATCGCTGCTTTTGTGGCACAAAAAATAAAAGCTGGAGTTTCAAGAGGCCCATGAGGTGTCATCAGACAGCCTGTACGAGCACGGCTTGTCGAAGATTGATGGGTTATTTCAAAGGAAAAATTTTTATAAAGTGTCATCGGGAGCCTTTACAAGTAGTCGTCGAGCCAAATAAACAAGAGGCAGTGACCCAGCAGCCATAAGAAGTCTTAATGCATAGGTCCCCAAAATGTACGTCCAAATAAGTGTTTTCATGGAGACAGGTATTTCAGCAAAAAGAACCCACGCTAACGTGCTGAATAAAATATTATCAATTAAAAAAGAAGTTCCTGTTGATAAAATGGAGCGGCTCCATAAAGCTTTTTCTGGCCAAAGATCTTTTAATTTTTGAAACAGAAAAATATCCAGAAACTGACTTACAACATACGCTATTAAACTCGCAGAGAAAATGGCAATCGATGGTTTAAAAAGAACTTCAATTGCTTTATGCCCCTGAATAAAGGGGTGAGTTGA
The DNA here is from genome assembly GCA_002337525.1 of Alphaproteobacteria bacterium UBA1908. Taxonomy (GTDB): domain Bacteria; phylum Pseudomonadota; class Alphaproteobacteria; order Caedimonadales; family UBA1908; genus UBA1908. The sequence continues at coordinate 2,101 of DDGG01000014.1, forward strand.
ACCTTCTCCAACAAGAGGCCTTATACCAATCGTAAGCGTCATAAGAGCTGTCACCATCAAAGCGCTTGAGAAACCAAGCCACACGGACCTTTGGGCGGCACGACGACCATAGCACTCTGTCAAGATGTCAGAAACAGAAAATGTTAGTGAAAAAAGAATCGTCCCAAGCGCAACAGGTTCTTCCCAAAAAGTCAGATGAGTCCCTTTTAAAACCTGAATATTACCTAAAACAATTGCCAGAACGCCGTAAATATAAAGCCCCAACTTTCCGAAAAACTTTACAAAAATTAAAAGAAAAAAACTGGCGGCAATAAAGAACAGAAATAAAGTTATCTCGGCAGGCAGAGTATTTAAAAAATCAGTAAAAGAAGAAATCATTGTCAATCAAGATTCCCTTGAATCAATAACCCTTTTTCTGCCTTATAAGGCTGAGGTTCTATGATTGGCACGAGATGTTATACCGCAAACCCAGATTGTAAAGTCAATTGAATTGAATTGACTTTACAATAAAGAACTATTTGAAAAATGTTAATAATATATAACCATCAACAGAAGTATTTTTAAAGCAACGAATTCTTGTAGCCTATATTTTCCTATAGATTCAGGGACTCCCTACAAAGAGCCTCCTTCAACTAGGCAGAAGCTTTGTAAAGACGCTTTTTTAGAGTCCGTGCTTCAGAAGAAAGCTTTAAATTAGGAGTTTTCTTAAGGTATTGGTCAATACCGCCATTCTTTTCAACAGTACGAATCGCACGTGTTGAAACTTTCATACGAACTTTTCCAAGCACTTCACTTAAGAAAGTAACATCCTGAACATTTGGCAGAAAACGACGTCGGGTCTTGTTATTGGCATGGCTGACATTGTTTCCTGTCATCACACCTTTACCCGTAATTTCACAACGGCGAGACATCTATCATGACTCCTTCAATTAATGTTAAAGAAAAACTCAACAAACTTATTACGCGACTTGCGACCAAAGGTCAAGCCATCTAAGCTTTCTCTTGAAAAAATTCTACGTTTTTAAAACTTACAGAGAAATTTCAAATCCAGGAAAAGACACCTTTACGACTTTTTCCCCAAACTCTTTCCAAAATGAGTGCGCCTTTAAATAAGGTCAGGAAGAGGTGCGTGATGATAAAAGCATCAGCATCTGACGACCCTCAAGTTTGGGCTTTTGCTCAACTTTTGCAATATCAGCAACATCTTCACACACGCGATCAAGGACTTTAAGACCAAGATCCTGGTGCGTAATCTCTCTTCCTCTAAATCGCATCGAAATCTTAACCCGGTCTCCCGCACCTATAAACTTCTGGATGCTACGAAGCTTAACCTGATAATCATGCTCTTCAATCCCGGGACGAATCTTAACTTCTTTGATTTCGATGACTTTTTGCTTTTTCTTGGCAATAGCTTTCTTCTTTTGTTCTTCATACTTGAACTTGCCATAATCCAGAATTTTGCAAACAGGCGGATCAGCATTAGGGGAGATCTCCACGAGATCCAACCCTAGTTCACGCGCACGCTCCACCCCTTCACGAGGAGAAACAACCCCAACCATATCACCATTTTCATCAACGAGACGTATCTTGGAAACACGAATTTGTTCATTGACACGAGGGCCTTCATTGACAGGACCCCGGCCAGGAAATTGCTTGTTTATTTTTAAACTCCTTAATTACTTATTTTTTACACATCCCCATAATGGTGAGAATATACTTTTTAGTCCATTAAACCCTAAACACCATTTGGCATTTTACTCTCATTTTCAAGTTTTTCAAGAGCTAGCTGAAGACTAAGGGTTTCCTGGTCTTGCGACCCAAGACGTCGTACTGTGACTTGACGTTCCTCAGATTCCCGGCGCCCGACAACAAGAATAACAGGGATTTTTCCATGGCTATGCTCACGAATTTTATAACTGATCTTTTCATTGCGCAAATCCACTTCGCATCGTAGACCTGACTGTTTCAAAAGGTTTTGTACTTCCCTGGCATAATCATTGACATCATCCGTAATGGGCGCCACAACAACCTGTGTTGGGGCCAGCCATAAGGGAAACCTGCCCGCAAAATTTTCAATGAGAATTCCAAGAAAACGCTCAAAAGAACCAAGGATAGCCCTGTGAAGCATCACCGGACGATGTTTATTCCCATCTTCACCAACATAAGTCGCCCCAAGCCTTTCCGGGAGGACAAAATCAACCTGTAATGTGCCACATTGCCAGTCTCGACCGATGGCATCTTTCAGAACAAATTCAAGCTTTGGACCATAAAAAGCGCCCTCTCCTGGATTCAGGGTTGTCTCAAGACCTGCTGCCTTGGAAGCTTTCAAAAGAGCTGACTCTGCTCGATCCCATGTATCATCTGTTCCGGCACGTACCTCGGGGCGATCAGAGAATTTAACGCGCACATCGTCAAATCCAAAGTCTTTGTAAATGGACAATAAAAGCTTGGTAAAAGCAATTGTTTCTGATTCAATTTGATCTTCGGTACAGAAAATATGAGCATCATCCTGAACAAATGCTCGCACACGCATCAATCCATGAAGAGAGCCTGAGGGCTCGTTACGATGACACGCTCCAAACTCAGCCATCCTGAGAGGCAAGTCCCGGTAACTTTTATTCCCCTGATTGAAAATTTGGACATGGCAAGGACAATTCATGGGCTTAACGAGAAGATGCCGATCTTCTGCTTCTTCTGTTGCAAACATGAGTTCACGAAATTTTTCCCAATGTCCCGAGGCTTCCCACAAGGATCGATCGACGAGCTGGGGTGTATTGACCTCTTTATACTCCTCTGATTCCAAACGAGCCCGCATATAATCACGAACCTGAGTATATAAAGACCACCCTTGAGGATGCCAAAAAACACTTCCTGGAGCCTCTTCCTGTAAATGGAAAAGACTCATTTCTTTGCCAAGACGGCGATGATCACGTTTTTCAGCTTCTTCCAGCATATAAAGATAATCTTTTAGCTGCTGTTCTGTTGGCCAGGCTGTTCCATAAATACGTTGCAGCATCATATTATTTGAATCACCACGCCAATAGGCACCGGCCAGTTTCATCAACTTAAAAGCTTTCCCCACAAATTTTGTAGAGGGCATATGCGGTCCACGACACAGATCTATAAAAGAGCCCTGCTGGTAAAAACTTAAAGGCTCTTCTCCAGGGATATCCTGAATGATCTCAACCTTTAAGTCTTCTCCTATCGATTTAAAGTATTCAATGGCTTTGTCACGGGACCATATCTCACGCGTAATAGGCTCATTACGTTCAACAATTTCATGCATCTTTTTTTCAATCAGAGCCAAATCATCTTCAACAAATGATTTTTCCCGATAAACATCATAATAAAAACCATTTTCAATAGAAGGACCAATTGAAATTTGTGTTTCAGGATAGAGCTCTTTTATGGCCTGGGCAAAAACATGAGCCGCATCATGACGTAAAACATCCAGGACATCCTCTTCCTGATCTCGCGTAACAATAGCAACAGAATGGTCCTTTTCAAGAAGTCGTCTCAAATCCCACAATTCGCCATCAACCCGCATTAAAACGGCTTTTTTAGCAAGGCTCGGGCTAATATCCTTGGCAAGATCCAACCCTGTTACAGGCATGTCAAAATTTCGAATAGATCCATCAGGAAGTGTCAGGGCAACCACGTTCTTTCCTTCACTACTGTTTTCCAAAGTAAATGTCTTTCAGGAATGACCCATCACCAGGGCTTTCGTCAAGAAGATTCTGGCCACTATTCCTCTTTTTTTAATTTTTTATCATAAGTTATCGCAATAAAATTCTACGTATAATGACTTATCGAACATTAAGAACTTTCTCAGGGTGCAAAAAAGACACCACTTGTTGGCAAACCCTTTCAACAGAAAGATCTTCAAGTTTCTCCTGAAAAAGAATCTGTACATTTTCTCCACGGGGGGCATAAACATCTGGATCCGAGGCCCCCGACCATAAAATAAAAGTTGGAGCCTTCACACCGGCCGCGATCAAGGTTGGCCCTGTATCATTGCCAATAACACACATGGCTTTGCGTGCTATTTCACCAATCTCGAAAAGGGATGCTTGCAAAGATAAGTCATATAACCCCGGCACCCGAGACCTTAGAATTTCTGCAGGTTCTCTATCTTCTGGTCCTGCAATCAAAACAGGCTGAATATTTTTTGCTGTGAGCCAGTGTGCCAAGGTTACATAAGATGTTGCAGGCCAACGCTTATAAGCCCCGGAGAGAGAGCTTCCGGGAATTAAAAGAGCAAAAGGTTTTTTGAGAGAGAAACGTGAAATATCTGCCTTCATCCATGATAAATCAGGATATAGTTCATCCTTGCCCCCCAACTCAAGACCCGCCACCTTAAGTTGGTCAGCAAATCGTGGGGCCGCATGCAAAAATTCCCGGTCTGAACGTATTTGAGGATGCGAGCAACCTGGAGCAATTCCTGACCAGTCAGGTTGGTCAAAAGGGCCCATCAACTTGTAGTAGAGTGAAGTTCTTTTTGAATTTTGCAAATCGAAAACAAAATCGTACCCTTTTTTCTTTAACGTTTTGCAAAATGATAGCATCTTGATAGGATTTTTATCTCTCTGATCCACAATGACGTGGTCAAAATACCCCATTTCACAAGCCATATCCCTATACTTCGGATCAGTCAGGAGTGTTATCTGACCCTTTGGAAAATGACGTCTTATCTCAGAAAAGGCCCCTGTCGCAGTTATTAAGTCTCCCAATGCCCCATGTTTGATGACGAGAATATTATTCATTGACCGGATCTTTCTCTTTTAAAAGGTCGCTGTATAGTGCCAGTGTTTTCTGACACATTTTCTGCAAGGAGAAATTCTCCTCAACGCGCTGACGCGCCTTTTGCGACAATTCTTCTTTCTGTAAATCAGAAAGCCCTAAAACAGCCTGCATTGCCTTTGCAAGTTTCTCACAATTCCCGGCTGGAACAAGCCACCCTGTTTGGCCGTTTTTAATAATTTCCTGTGGCGCTCCCAAATCAGAAATAAGGCAAGGAAGACCCATCGCCTGCCCTTCAGCCACAACGCGTCCAAAGGCTTCCGGGTCCGTTGAAGCATGAATCACGCAACTCGCCAAGGCATAAGCAGCGGGCATATCATCACAATGTTCAACAATACGTACTCGTTGTCCAAGATTTAACTCCTGGCTAAGAGCCTGAAGCTCCTGACGATAGGCATAACGACCTTGATCGGACCCAACAATGACAAGCCTTAGATTAGGATCAGAGACCTTGGCCAAAGCTTTTAAAGCCGTTTCCTGACCTTTCCAGCGCGTTAATCGTCCTGGCATTAAAAATATTTTTTCATCAGGCCGTACTTTCCAGTATAGCCTTAATGCCGAACACCTTTCAGGTGCCACAGATTTTTTATCATACTCCTGAAGATCTATACCCCGATAAATTCTTGTGACTTTATCTTTAGAAACCCATTTTTTATAATGAGTTAGCAAGTGCCCCTGAATAAAATCAGAAATAGCAATGACCCGATCCCCGCGGACCATAGATGAATTATAAAATCTTTTTATCATAGATTTAAAATTATAAGTACCGTGAAAAGTTGTTACAAAAGGAGTCCTGGTTAAGCGACAAGCCCAAAAAGCACTCCAGGCAGGCGCTCGTGATCTCGCATGGACCAGATCAATCTTATGTTTCCTAATAAAATGAGCAAGCAACCACACATTTTGAAGTGTCACTTTAAAGAGATTTTTAGATGCAAGCGGCATCGAAACGAAACGCCCTCCATAAGACTTTAACTCCTCAAGACGCAGCCCATGAGAAGCCGCAACATAAGCTTCTGCCCCTTCTGCAACAAGAGCACTGACAATATCAAGAGTCCCCTGTTCAACACCACCAGCACTTAATACTGGTAAAATTTGAAGAATTTTTCTTTTTTTTAATAAAGTCATCCCCAATTTTACCTTTCAACTCTTTGACAAAAAGGATATGATTCCAGAAATTTAGCTAAAATGTTTATATTAAGCAAAAAATTAACTATCACAGTAGTATACTGACTCATATATGCCAGTTTTGTTACTGAACTTGAAGAGGAAATTAAAATTTCATGGCTGTATTACACAAGCTTGCCGAGCATAAAAGAGGAATTTTCCTGGGTATCCTGGCTATTTTAGCAATATCTTTGGGACTATACTTCATTCTTAAATCAGAAGAAGCCGAAAAACGCGATTATAGAGCCTCAAAAGTTGAAGTTGAGGAAGTTCGAATAGGTTCCATGACGCGTACAATTACTGCAGTGGGAACTCTTCGAGCTCAGCAAACCGTTATTTTACGCCCTGAAATTAATGGTGTTATTGCTAAAATTCACATTGATGGTGGAGAATACGTTAATGAAGGTGACCCTCTCTTTACTCTTGAGGACAGGCTTTTCAGAGCTGAAGTTAAAGAAGCAGAAGCCAAACTTGCTCTGGCGCGCGTTCAAAATAAGCGTGCCACAAAATTGGAAGCACAAAAATTTGGATCAGCCGTCAATCGTGATAAAGCACTGGCAGACCTTAATGTCGCTGAAGCCCTTCTTGAAAGTGCCAAATCAAAATTGGACCGCACGATTATCAAAGCCCCGTTCGACGGGATTGTAGGATTACATAGCCTAAGCCTTGGGGCTCCGGTCGATCAAAATAAAGAACTTATCACTCTGGTTGATATCAACCCCATGAAAGTAGATTTTAAAGTTCCTGCAAAATTCCTGCGATATATCAGCACAGGCCAACGTGTTAAAGTCGCCGTTGATGGCTTTAGGGAAAAGAAATTCCCCGGACTGATTGAAGGAATTGATGCCACAGTAGATACGACAGCTCACAGCATTGAAGCACGAGCCCTTATTCCTAATAAAAATCGCATTCTAAAGCCCGGGTTATTCGCACGTGTCGACGTTGTTGTTGGTACAAAAAGTAAAGCTCTTATCGTTCCTGCAGTTGCCGTTGATAAATTAGGTGACCAGGAATTTGTCTATAAAGTTGTAGAAGGTCGGGCCTTTCAAACACCTGTTATTACTGGTATCCAGGAAGGTGAAAACATTGAAATTCTCCGAGGTGTTAACGCGGGAGACCATATAGTTACGGTAGGTCAATTAAAACTTCAGGATGGCAGCCCTGTTCGTTATGAGCTTGACGGCAAAACATATGCTCATAACCAGGAAGTTGAAAACAAAAAAATTGCCGAGATCAAAGCTCGGAAAGAAGCTGAAAAAAAAGTACAAGAAGAAAAGAATATGACTCAAAAAAACGACGTCAAGAAAGACGATACAACCAAGTCAAGATCTTCTGAAAAAAAGACACCAGAAAAAACTGAGGTTTCGGACGAGGAGAAAAGTGTCACACCTGAAAAAGAGACAGTAAAAGATAATAGTACGAAAAAGGAAATCTCTAAAGAACAGGAAACAAAAAAATCCTGATGGTTTTATTGTTTAACGATGAATTAGGTTTAAAGAACCTGGCTATCAATCTGAAAGATATGGCAACGACATTAACTTTTAAGGATGAAAGGTCCTCATGAAACTCACAGAAATTTGTATTCGCCGCCCGGTACTTTCAACGGTCATGTCATTGATCATTATTTTGCTTGGGATTGTCAGCTATGATCGACTTCAGCTGCGTCAATATCCAAACGTAGATCAACCTAAAATCAGTATTTTTACCCAGCTTGAAGGAGCTGGCCCTGAAATTATTGAAACCCAGGTCACAAAAATTCTTGAAAATGCTTTTGCAGGCATTGAAGGCCTAGAACTTATGACCTCGCGATCAGAAATCGGAGAAAGCAGGATTAATCTGACTTTTAAACTCGACCGTAACATCGATGATGCCGCCAATGATGTCCGCGACAAAATTGGTCGTATTAAGAATAAGCTGCCTAATGATATTGTTGACCCCCGCATTAAAAAACAGGACGCAGACGCAGCTCCTTTTATGTATCTGGCCCTTTATAGTGACCGTCATGAAGTTAAGGATATTGCAGACTTTGCCTCAAGATATCTGGAAAGTCGACTGGAATCAATTAGTGGTGTTTCCAGTATTGATATTTTTGGAGGTGGAGAATATGAGATGAAACTTATCCTCGATCCTGTCAAACTTGCAGGATACGGGATTACATCCGATGATATCGCTACCGCGCTTAAAAAACAAAACCTTGAAAAACCTGCCGGAAACCTGGTGTCAAGTGATCAGGAAATTATCGTCACAACAAAAGCACGCCTTATGACCGAGTCTGATTTTAACAAGCTCATTATTGGTGAGAAAGATGGCTATCTTGTTCGTTTATCAGATGTTGGAACCGCAGAATTAAATGCGATCGATCGTCGAAATCGTGTTCTCTTTAACGGCAATAATGCTGTCGCCATAGGTATCACAAAACAGTCGACAGGTGACCTTCTCTCCATTGCCAAAGAAGTTCGTAAAGAAATGGCAGAATTCCGTCTTCCTGCTGGAATGGAGATTGATATTGCAAAAGACAATACAATTTTCGTGAGTCGGTCGATTGATGAAGTATACGAAACAATATATATTGCGATTATCCTGGTTGTTTTGGTTATCTTCTTTTTTCTTCGGTCTCCACGCGCCATTTTTATTCCTATTGTAACGATTCCTCTCTCTTTAATCGGTGTTTTTTCGCTGATGTATGCTCTTGGATTTACCATTAACATCCTGACACTTTTGGCTCTTGTTTTGGCCATTGGCCTTGTCGTTGATGATGCCATTGTTATGCTTGAGAACGTATACCGCTACATTGAAAAGGGTGAACAACCTTTAAAAGCAGCTTTTAAAGGTGCCAGGGAAATAAGTTTTGCTGTTGTTGCTATGACAATAACGCTCGCCGCTGTTTACGCCCCGATTGCTCTTTCTCCTGGAATGACGGGAAAGCTTTTTACTGAATTTGCCATTACGCTCGCAGGATCTGTTATTTTATCAGGTTTTATTGCCCTAACACTAACTCCCATGATGTGTGGGCGCCTTTTAAAGCCCCATAAAACACATAAGGCGCCGACATCCCTATCTGGATCTGTCGACGAGGGTATAGGAAGTTTTCTGGATAAGCTTGATTATGTTTACGAAAAAACGCTCACACTTCTTTTAAAGAAGCGCTGGTTAACACTTGGGTCTGGTTTGGCTGTTGCTCTCGCCGGCTACTTTATTTACACATCTTTGCCAACTGAACTATTGCCACAAGAAGACCAGGGCATTGTCAACGCTCGTGCTATTCCTCCTTTTGGTGCCAATATTAATTATGTCGAACGCCATATGGAAAGTGTTGACAAAATAATGGCTAATCTTGACGAGGTGACAACGCGCCTAACCATGATCAGTGCCCCGGGGGAATCCTTGTCCCTTAATGCCTTAAAACCCTGGGAAGAGAGAGAGCGTTCAAGCCAAAAAATTGTTGAAGGGCTAAGAGAACCTCTTGAAGATATTACAGGCCTTCGCGTTTTTCCAAGTAGTGGTGGAAAGGCTCTTTTAGGAGGCGGCAATGCGGAAGAACAAATTCAGCTTGTCGTGACCTCAGGTAAATCCCAAAAAGAGCTGGAAGCCCTCGCTGTCAAGATTCACTCTCTTGTTGCAAAAACACCCGGAGTTCGTAATGCGTTAAGAGACATCGGTGCAGAAGGCCAGGAGTATGTTGTGACGGTTGATCGTGACAAGGCCGCAGCTCTTGGCGTGGAAGTCTCAACAATAGCAGAATCTCTTGATACTTTGATCAGTGGACGCCCTGCAAGTAAGTTCAAGAAAGACAACAAAATTTATAATGTCAAAGTTGAAATTGACGAGAAATTTCGTAAATCTCCTGATGATATTACAGGTCTTTTTATCCGGGGCATTAAAGACCGAAAAGAAACATTAGTTCCCCTCTCTGAAGTTGTTGATATTGAGAAACGAATGACCCCTACAGAAATCCAGCACTATTCAGGAATGCGTTCCATTATGATTCGTGCAAAACTCGCACCTGGATACAGCATGAGCGATACTTTGAACTATATCAAAGATGAAGGACGCAAGGTATTGCCCGTTGACGCCAATATCCTCTTTGCAGGGGAAAGTAAAAGATATCTGGATGAAAGTTCTACTGTTTATTTGATTTTTGGATTAGCTCTGGCCTTTATCTTCCTGGTTCTGGCGGCCCAATACGAGAGCTGGCGAGACCCATGGATCATTATGTTAAGTGTTCCCCTGTCAATTGCAGGAGCTGTTTTCACCCTCAAGCTTTTTGGCCAGACAATGAACTTATACAGTCAAATTGGATTGGTCACTCTTATTGGCCTCATTACAAAACATGGTATTCTTATTGTCGATTTTGCAAACCAGCGCAAAGCAGAAGGAGCCTCACGCATGCAGGCTGTTATCGATGCTTCCAGATTACGACTCAGGCCTATTTTGATGACAACACTTGCAATGGTGATTGGGGCTGTCCCCCTTGCTTTTGCCGATGGTGCCGGAGCAGAAAGCCGTCAGCCCATAGGACTCACCATTGTAGGCGGTATGACACTGGGAACAGTCTTTACCCTATTTGTTGTTCCGGCGGTTTATACATTCCTGAGCCGCAAAGAACATGAACCTCTTGTTTCAGTTCCAGGTGAGGACACTTAAAAAAAAGAGCACCACCTTCTAGTACTGTGCCTATAAGTGAGAGGGTTAGACCTCTCTTGTGATAAGAGCAAGAAAGAAAAGTAATCAATGACAATAACAAGCTTATGAAGAACACTCTTTTCAACCCATCCAGAGTACGACACCATAAAAAACTTGGGTTACACTGTGTTGAACAAAACTCTTTTCTAGGGAATGTCGTTGAAGATGCTTTCTGTACAAGGCTTTTATGCTTTGGAAACCCTTTTAAAAGAATTCTTCTTATTGGCTCTTTTAGTGATTCCTTTCGCCACATTCTTTGTGAAAAATATGCCGGAGCAATTTTTGTTCATGCCAACTCTTTTTTGTCCTCTGACTCCATTGATTGTTTAATTGAAGAAGATTTTTTACCCTTCCGGCCCAATGAATTTGATCTTATTTTATCTCATCTGACCTTTCACTTAGTGAACGATCCTCAAAAAGTCTTGCAAGATTTATATAAAAGCCTTCTTCCCGGAGGCCTTTTTTTGTCTACGTTTCTTGGGGGTAATACACTTTGTGAATTCAGGAGACTCCTTTTAGAGTTGGAACTTGATCAAACAAAAAGCGCTTCCCAGCGAATTATACCAATGATCGACCTCAAAAATGCCGCGGCTCTTTTACAATCTGCCGGTTTTAGAGAACCTGTTACAGATCAGGAAACTGTCACTGCTTCTTTTTCAACACTCAAACGCCTTCGTGCCTTTATCAAGTCTATGGGAGAACAAGCCCCCTTCTCACAATCTTCCCCTCTCGTCCCTAAAAATCTTTTTGCAAGACTTGAAGAAGAGTACCAAAAACGTTTTTCTTTTGAAAAAGAAGGGTTATTGGTAACCTTTGATCTTATTTCATTCACCGGGTGGAAAAGCCTTTAGAGTTGCAGCCCAAGAGTTATTACTGAAACTCAAAAAATATGATACTGTGTGATTAAAGCAAGAAAAAAGAAGAAGGCATTATGAAAGGCCAAAAAATTGTTATCTTTGGAGGTTCCGGTTTTCTAGGGCGTCAGGTTGTCCAGACTCTTGCACGCGAGGGAGCGTTGATCAGGGTTGCTGTGCGCCGACCAGGTCTTGCAAGTTACCAGAAAACAATCGGAGAAGTTGGCCAAATCAGTCCTGTTTATTGCGATGTTTCCGATATTGAGACGGTAAAACCCGTTTTGAAAGATGCAGATATCGCGATTAACATGGTTGGTATTTTTTTTGAAAACACCTCACAAAAATTTGACAACTCACACATCAAAGGGGCTAAAAACATCAGTTTATGTGCCCAAGAATATCATTTAAAGCGCTTAATCCACATTTCAGCCCTGGGACCTAAACCCTCATCAAAAGCCCTTTATTCAAAAACAAAAATCAAAGGGGAAAAATCCGTTATTTCTACATTTCCGGAAGCAACAATCTTACGTCCAAGCCTCATTTTTGGCCCGGGAGAAAAATTCTTTACTCTTTATGCGAAACTTGCTCAGTTGTCCCCTTATTTGCCTATTTTTGGAGGAGGTAAAACCAGATTCCAACCCATCTTTGCAGGAGATGTAGCGCGTGCCATTCTGTGTTGCCTGAAAGACTCTTCAACCAGAGGGCATAGATATGACCTTGGAGGACCTGATATATTCTCATTCAAAGAATTACTTAAAAAAATTGGAGACATAACCGGGCGTCAACTCCGTTTCATTGATTTCCCCTTTTCAGCAGGGTATATGATGGCAAAAATTCTAGGCCTCTTTCCGACTCCTCTTTTAACAAAAGATCAGATTCGTCTTTTGAAGGATCATTCTGTTTGTTCTTCAGACCCGAATAATAAAACTCTCGAGGACCTTGGTATCACTCCAACCCCCCTTGATCTGAAACTGCCGGGGCTTTTGAAAGCCTTCAAACCTCGATTCTAGGAGCATAATAGTGGCTGTTTTCCTGACAATTGCTGAAAGAAATCACAGACGTTGGATCTACGCTCAATCCTATATTTTTATCCTGATAATTCCCATTACAGTTTTTGTCAGCTGGTTTCAAAACGCTACTAATTTTGTTATTATTTCTTATGCTTTTGCAGCAATTATTGCGAATTTGAGTGTTGGAGAATATGTCGGTCTACTAAAACACGATTTTTCAACATCTCATTCCAGTGATAAACGTGACTTGTTTGTCCGATATGCTTCAGGACGGGCCTTACGCGTCTTTTATTTAAGTGCCATTGCCATTGTGGGTATTTATCATTACATTATCCCATCCCCTCGTTTAATGTTGCGTGTTTATCCTCCCCTTTTAATAATCATCACCTATTTCATTCTTCTCGCTTTAAACCAAAGACTTTACAGAACTCATTTCCTTCCAGGATGGCATTACAGAGCAAGGATCGTTGCTTATATTATCGTTGTCTTAAGTTTGTTGGGAGCCTCAGCTATGATCGTTCAAGAAGAGTTTCAAAAGGTTGTGATCACTCAAAAAGAAAAACTTTTGAAAAATAAGAAATAAGGCCTGTTGCGTTATAGCCAAATCTTTTCTTCTCAAGGATTCTATGTTAAGAATTACAAATATTAAATGATCTGATGGGTATATTCGCGGGTGTAGTTCAATGGTAGAA
>DDGG01000014.1:15453-76132 GCA_002337525.1 Alphaproteobacteria bacterium UBA1908
GGGTGTAGTTCAATGGTAGAACGTAAGCTTCCCAAGCTTAATACGGGGGTTCGATTCCCCTCATCCGCTCCAATTCGTGGATCCTTCTTTCAATAGTTTTTCAACTCTTTCCAAGCAATAAATGGTTTTCTCAAAAAGCTTGTCACGTCTCTTAAATAAAACTAAACTCTCTCTTAGAAAATGATGCGAGATTTCATGGTATGCTACGATTTGGCAAAATCTTTTTTATCTTTTTAAGTTTTTCTGGGGCAACAGCTTCTTTTGCAGAGACTGAAAAAACAGTGCCATCCTTGCCAGGTTCTCCGGAGCAAGAAGAGACGACAACAAACATGAAGCAACCAGAGGGTGATCCCCCTCATAAAGCACAGCCTGCAAAAACAATCATCGAATCTTATGTGTCACGCCGAAAAACAAAACAGCGAAAAATAGCTCCTGAGCCCCTGGCTTTCAAACCTCAACCAAGGCACCCTGCTAACTGTTCTGAAGAAGTACGCCATAATTATCGTGAATGTATGAAAGATAAAAAAAGACAATCACGTCAAGAACGTAGAAAATGTCGCCAATATAGAAAATGGTTTAAAACACGTTGTGAAAATCAGGCAAAAAGTCCATAATCCTGGCAGACAAAACTGCATGGATAATTCTTTGGACATTGCTTTTTCAGCCTGCTTTTGTCGACAAGGATAAAAGGCGAAAACTTAGATAAAGCATGCTCCCCCCCATCATACTTTCAAAAATACGTCGTAAGGATAAGAAGTATTTCTGTAATTTTGAACTAGAGAAGAACAATGCAACGCACGAATACCAAATTACAGATGTTCCCAAAAGAATAAAACCATAAAAAAGCTGGACTTTCAGGGGTGTTGCCGGGCTCACAGTTGCTGCAACCAGGCTCATAAAACATAATGAGGCCTGGGGATTTAGAAGGTCTGTCAGAAACCCCATCCTAAAGCCCTGATACCCTTTCAAAGAAGGGGTTGCTCCACGACCTGGGACAGGTAAAGTGCACCTTGGAAGTTCCTCTTTTTTACCTAACCCCTCCCATAAACATTTCAAACCCAGATAAGCAAGATGTATGCATCCTGCATATTTCACAAAAGTAAACAGCATTTCGTTTTGGGAAATAAGAAGGCCAAATCCCAAAAAAGTATAGCTTTTATGAAGAAAGGAACTTGCAACAATCCCAAGCCCTGTCAGGAGCCCAATCCGGCAGGATCCCACAGCGCTGTTTCTCACAATAACAGCAAAACCAGCCCCTGGACTGACCAGGTTCAGTAAATTCATTGAAAAAAGCAAGCAAAACTCTGTCCAATAGGTTTGCAAAATAATCCTCTCCTAGCGAACTTTTTGTAAAGATTCTAACTTGGGCAAAGCTGCCTCAATCTCTTCTGACGTTGGCAGACTTGTTTGCGCACCAAGTTTTGTACAGGCCAGACCACTTGCTGCCGCTGCATATTTAAGGGCGCCTTCAAGAGTATCTCCCTCATCAAGACGCCCTGCAAAAGTTCCCGAAAAAACATCACCCGCAGCTGTTGTATCAATAACATCAACAGGTAAGGCAGGAATTTGCCATTCTGCCTCCAGAGAAGCGGCAAAAGACCCGCCTCCTCCAAGAGTCACAACACATACAACATTATAGGTTCTTGTAATTTTCTGAGCTGCTAAAGTTGGTGAGATTTCTTGAAACCCAAGATGTAAGGCTAAAATAGTGACCTCAATTTCATTCATAATAAGATAGTCAAGATGATGCAACGTTTCTTCAGGAACCTTACAAGCAGGGGCCAGGTTTAAAATTGTTCTGGCTCCCTTTTCTTTGGCACGCGCGATGATTCGCCATACCTCAGAGCACGGAACTTCACACTGACTTAATAGTGTCGTTTGAGACGTTAATAGACTTTCAGGAACATCGGCTGCATATGTTTTTCTATTCGCCCCGGATGCCACAACAATCATGTTTTCCCCCTTGGAATCAACACAAATTGTGGCACATCCCGTCGCCGAATCACGTTCAGAAACATAGCTGATGTCAACCCCTGACAGCACCAAAGAATCTTTTATTTTCTGAGCAAAAATATCTTTTCCCAAAGATCCGAACAAATATGTTGGATGCCCTGTAAGAGCCGCAGCGGCAGCTTGATTTGCACCTTTTCCACCAGGAAAAAGGTCATAGTCAGGACATAAAATTGTGTTGCCTGGACGAGGCATTTCATCAACACGCATTACCATATCAATATTTAAAGATCCGAAAACAAGAATCAATTATATCTCCCCCTGCGCCTTAACCAGTAAAAAGTTAACCTGGCTCTAGATGCTATGATTCCATAAAATTGCCTTATTCATACTCATTTCCTGGTCGTGGGTCAACTGAAGTCTAGGAGAGTTAGAGAGGCTATGTTAAAATTAGTTGTTTTTTTAGACGGTTTCCAAAGGATTTTTTGATGCCCCTTAATTTTAATACAATGAGAACCAATATGATCCTGGGGCAGATTCTGCCTGTACAATCTTTAACCACGTCGTTAAGGCAAGGCGTTGAAACCCTTGCGCGAGAACTTGAATTACCCGAGCGCCTAAAGCCTTTGGCTTATTGCGATCAAGAGCTTGTTATCTGGGAAAAGAGATTTATTCTTGCACCGCCTGCCTTCTTCAAACTTGTTTCAGCCGCTAATATCACTCAAAAAGAAACTGTTCTCGATATTGGTTGTACAACAGGCTACACAACAGGTATCCTAAGCTATTGCTCGAAAAAAGTTATCGGAATTGAGGCTTCAGAAACGCTGGTTAATCAAGCTCGTATTTTTCTTGCAAAAAATTCACTTACCAATGCCGAAGTCTTTAAAGCCGACCCTCTTTCAGGATACCCGGAAAAAGCTCCCTATAATGTTATTATTGTGGAAGGAGCCCTAAAATCTATTCCAGCATGTCTTTCCGGGCAACTACTAGAAGGGGGCCGTCTTCTTTTTTTCAAAAAAAGGTCTCCTGATGAAATTGCCACAGCCATATGCGCCTATAAAAAGAATGGCCACCTTTTCGAAGAAGAACTTTTTGAATGGCAGGCATCCTATTTTGAACCCAGCCTGGAAAGTCCTGAATCTTGTGACTTTGACTAAAAAACCTGTACCAAAACAGCTTTCTCCCCGGAAACTTTATCAAAAACTTTCCAGAAATGAGCCCCTCATTCTGCTAGATGTTCGTGAAAAGTGGGAATATGAGATCTGTCATCTGTCAAATAGTGTGAATATCCCTGTTTCTGAGGTCTCTTCCTCTATCGAAAGCCTTGCCATAAACCAGGAAATTGTGGTTATTTGTCATCATGGTTTTCGAAGTATGCGAATCTGTTGTTTACTTCTGCAGCTAGGCTTTGATAGAGTACAGAATTTACAAGGTGGTATTGATGCCTGGTCACATATAATAGACCCTGATCTGCCACGCTATTAAACAATTATGAGGTTAGACCGTGTTTATTAAACGTCTTTTTTGCTTTTTCTCTGCTGTGACGCTTGTCTGCCCTTTTATGGTCCTGGCACAAAAAACGTCAAAGTCATCTGTGCCTTCATCATTACAAAGCGATGCCCCGGTCTCACGCATGACCGAAAGGCATCCTTTTATGGCAACCCTCATCCAAACCTATAATACAAACCCTACCTTGAAGGCGGCCCTTCGTGCACAGTACGTTAAAGCAGAAGCTCTTCCCTCTGCGCAAGCTGGCTTTCGCCCTAACCTAACTTTTGAAGCTTCAACACAAAGAGGATTTCAGGATAATCAAAACAGGCAACCCACTCGTAACAGACAGGAATTTACCCGATATAATAGTATTACAACGTCGCATTCGGGTCGCCTCACTCTTAGCCAGTCTCTTTTTGCAGGAGGGGGTACAATTGCAGCAATTAACGCAGCCGAAGCACAAATCATGGCACTCTATTCAGACTTTGCCCGCATTGAGCAGGAAACCTTGCTAGCCTCTGTCCAATCATATTTAACTCTCTGGCTTCGTCGATCAATCCTGAGTCTGAACAAAAAGAATGTTAGTGTTAAAGAAAAAACTTTGGAACAGGCCCGTGCACGCCTGGAGGTTGGTGAGCTAACTCTGACCGACATTGCTCAAGCAGAATCCGAGCTTGCTCTGGCACAGTCACGCAAGATTGTTGCAGAAAGTGATGTTAAACAAGCCGAGGAAAATTATCATCGTGTTGTGGGTGAAACACCTCCTCATAATCTTCCTCTCCCCCAAGAGGTTTCTCACTTTTTCGAGCTACCTGCTGATAAAGTCAGCTTCATTAAATATGCTCGCAACAATAATCCAAATACCGTTAGCGTCCGTTTTCTTGAGCTCGCAGCAAAGCACAATATTGATGTGGCAAAAGCACAACTTCTCCCAAGCCTTGACTTGTCCGGGTCCGTCGCACGCAATCTTGTATCCGATGAATCACGAGAAGCCACGAACAGCCGTACAAATTCTGGCTCCATTGGCCTGACATTAAGAGTTCCCCTTTATCAGGGAGGTAAAAACTGGTCCGGGTTTAGAGGGGCTCGCCAGAGTGCAACCCAGGCAAAATTAAACGTCAGGGATACAGAAAGAAAAGTCAATGAAGAAGCTGTTCAAGCATGGGAAAAATGGAAGGCTGCCAAAAACCAGATCCATCATTTGACAATTCAAGTTGATGCCGCACGGCTTAGCCTGGAGGGAACGCGTCAGGAGTCTCTTGTTGGGGAAAGAACTCTTCTCGAAGTTCTGGAAGCCGAAAACAAAGTTCTGGAAGCCGAAACTCAATTGGCCCAGGCTCAATCAGATCATCTTGTACAAAGCTATACTTTGTTAAGTTCTTTAGGGCATTTGACGGCAACAGCACTGGAGTTGCCCGTTG
This sequence comes from Alphaproteobacteria bacterium UBA1908, assembly GCA_002337525.1. Lineage (GTDB taxonomy): Bacteria > Pseudomonadota > Alphaproteobacteria > Caedimonadales > UBA1908 > UBA1908. The sequence continues at coordinate 20,316 of DDGG01000014.1, forward strand.
AGCCTTACCCTCTTAAAACCTATGTCGATACATTACGCAGTACCTGGATTGGTACAGTCTCTGATCCCGAACTCCAGAAAGGTTAAATAAATGTCTGCACAGCGCGCCACTGCGGAAAAGTCCATGGAAGAAATTCTGGCTTCAATTCGTGAAACGATAGAGCAAGATATTGAAACCAAGCCACAGGGAGTTCATATGTCTCAGGAAAAAGAAAATAACAATAGTGACGATGTTTTTGAATTGACTCAAGTCATTAATGATGATGGCACTATCAGTGATGTTTTAGAAACATCATCAGAGTGTTCCCATGAAAAAAACTCCTCTGAAAACACTGAAAGCAAAAAGGAGGAACTCTCATTTCAAGAGCATCTGTCGACTTTAACTAAAGATGATTCACCCTCAATCGAAGCAAAAGATTATGCTGCTGATAACGACTTATCTCGTCAAACAATAAACGATGTTTTAGATCAGGTAACTGAAAATGAAGTAAATCAGGATGATCATCAGTTCACCAACGAAAAACCCTCTCTTCAAAAATCAGACTCTATCCAATCATCAAGCCCCCATGAGCAAGAAAAGGAGACAACAATGTCATCAGCTGAGCCTCAATACACTTCTGAAGAATCTGTTACAGCAACGCCTGAAGATCTTCATACCTCTGAAAACCACTCCATAGATGCTGAAGAAATAGAATCAGAAGCTCTCTCTACTGATAGTGCAGAGTTGATCTCGAACAGTGTTGCGGCTGCAACAAATAATGCCCTTTCAGAGCTCTCGGAAGCTGTGACGGTTGCAAGTATCTCTTCTCAGGAAGAACCATCTGCACCTCAATTAACAACTGAGACTTTAGGGAATAATACGGTTGAAGGCCTTATGAGAGATCTTTTAAAGCCTATGCTAAAAGACTGGCTTGATGCTCATCTTCCTTCCCTTGTTAAATGGATTGTCACTGAGCAAATTGAAAAAATTATCCAGGAAAAGAAAAAGGACATATAACGTTGTCCCCGGGGCCAAACCTGGTATTTCAGATATTAGAAGTAGCCCCTTTTTTTCTTATATCGCCCCGTGATAAAGTAAAAAAGACTTTATAGAACTTTAAAACTTTACTTTTTCAGTGCGTGACTCATGATTTTTTTCATAAGTGTTGGCAAAGCCAGATTTGGTATATCTGCCGGAGCGTACCAACCTCCTGATGGAATTGAAGCAAGTTTTGAAGCTCTTGCTTTTAAAATAGTCACAATAAGATGGAAGTGGGTAAAGGTATGCTTTACATTTCCCGGGCACTTTTCCCACGGATTTAGTAAAGATATTTGAGGGAATTCATTTAAAGACATCTCTTTTGACAAATCAAGAGACCAGGGAGATGACGGAACTTCCATCATACTGGCAAGAAGTCCTGATCCAGGGCGTTTTTGCAGCCAAATTGCCCCGGACTCATCTTCAACATAAAAAGCTACTGTATATTTCGTAGGTTTAACAAGTCTGGACTTTTTTCGTGGAAAAAAGTCAGGTTTCCCAGCCGCAAACGCCCTACATTTATCTTGTACAGGACAAACACCACAAGCAGGATTTTTCGGAGTACAGATTCTGGCCCCCAGGTCCATTAATGCCTGAGCCAGATCTCCGTGATGGCCAGACTGATCTACCAAACATTGTGCTTTTTGCCGAACTTCAGTTAACAACTCTGGCAAAGGCGTTTCAAGACACATCAATCGTGAAAAAACGCGGGCAATATTGCCGTCAACAGGTACAGTATTCATGTTAAAAGCAATAGCCCCAATAGCCGCCGCTGTATAGGGACCAACTCCAGGCAAGCTTTCCAGTTCGTTAAGCGTACGTGGAAACACACCCCCAAAGGTTTCACATAAAACGCAAGCGGCTTTATGAAGGTTTCGTGCCCGAGAATAATAGCCTAGCCCCTGCCATTGGGATAGCAAATCATCCTCGGAAGCTTTTGCCAATTCCTGTAGAGTAGGCCACCGTTCAATAAAAGCCTTAAAGAAAGGCTGTACTGTCGCAACTGTTGTTTGCTGCAACATAATTTCACTTAGCCAAACATGATAAGGATTAGGATGATTTTGACCGATAACGCGCCAGGGCAGTTTCCGGGCCTTTTGTGAAAACCAGGCTAGAATGTCTTTTACAAGGGGCTGACAAAGATGCGAATCCATGCTTAAGTAAAGATCTATTTTAGTGATAATTTCTTACCTTAAAGAATTTTGCCTCTTTTGAAAAGGGAACTATGTGACGACGCGTTATAAAGGGCCGCAAGGTCTTATGCCAATGAGCTCTTTTGTTCAGAACCTGACTAAAACCACTCTTCTAAAACGGGGTATTCATCGCCATCGCATTCTTCTTGATTGGCACACCATTATGGGAGGAAAGCTTGCGGATCTTTCTTGTCCAATTCGAATTACACGCCCAAGGGATTCAAAAGCAGGAGGGACACTTCACCTCCAGGTTCTTTCAGGAGCCAGTTTATTAATTGATTCATCAAGGGATCTTATCTGTGAACGTATTAACCGCCATTATGGCTACAAAGTTGTTGAGTATATAAAGATTATTCAAACCTCAAAATTCAGCCATCGTCCCGATGCAAACGTTCAAAAGAAAAATGAAATTCGAAAAGCTGATACTCACTTGGCACCAGCTCTTTCAAAAACACTTAACGATATTTCAAATCCGGAGTTGCGCCAGGCTTTGAAAGACTTTGCTCAAACCTTTCAAGCAAAGTCATAACCTCGCTACTGGACAGGTACAATTCTTTCTTGAAATCCATCAAAAGGGTTAAACAAGAGATCTCCCGAATCATCCTCATCAGCATCATCAGCATCATCAAAAAGACTAGAGCCTCCCTCTCCATCATCCAGAAGAAAGGCAGAATCTGAATCATCATCACTACTAGGTGAGACAAATGCGGAACTTGAACTGCTTGCCTGAGAAAAATGAATCTCTTGTTCCAGTACTTCCTGTTCGCCGATACTCATCACAACACAAGTAGCGAGAGTGTCGAAGACTGCATTATGATGGCCTATATCCCTGGCATTTCCTCTTCGTGCTTTCTTGTTCGGACCATGATCAGGAGATCTCACCCTTTTCCTTGACGTTCCCGACTTATGAGGAGATTCCAGTCCAAGAATCTGCTTTACAACAGGGTATGTTAATTTTAACTCTCTAACATAGTGGCCAAGACTGCTTGATGTGGGTTGCTGGTTAGAAGGCGGTGTATTTTCATCTGCCACCGAAACGCCGGAGGAACTTACCGATAAAGGTGTTTCTGAATCGGAAGACGAAGAAGAAGAACTTGCTTTTGAGGCTTTCTTTCGTTTGTTTTCCTCACGTCGTTTCTTAGTGGCTTCTCTTTTTGCTCTTTTCTCACGGATCATTTTTTCTCGCTCGGCTATCGGAATATGGCTAACAGGTTTTTGCTTCATAGGTGAAAAAATATTACCCGTTTGCATATGACGCTTTTGACGACGACGATCCATCTGGTATGAACATTTGTAGAAAAGAGTAAAAGGAATAGTGACGTCTATTCTTTCAAACTCCTGACTCACCATTCTAACATCAAAAGCGGCATTATGAGCCATAAAGAGTGACCCGCCCATAAATCGAAGCATTTGTTCTGAGATCTCTTTAAATTTAGGAGCCTCTTGAAGATCCTCAAGAGTTATTTTATGAACACCCTGCGCATACTTTGAAAATACAGTTGTTGTTGGTTTAACCAACGTTTCAAAAACAAGGCCACTTGGACAACCATTAATCACTTCTATCCCGGAAATTTGAATGATTTCACCTTCAAAAGTTGTATTGTTAACTTCCACATCCCATAAAATGTAGCGAGTGTATTTCTTCCAGGATCGATCTCCTCGCTTATAACGTTCCCAATCTTCATAAAGCTGTTGCCCTGTTAAATAATAACACTTGGCAAGTTCTGATTTTCGGTCGTAAGGTTCTTTTTTTTTATATTGTTTAACAAGAGGCACGTCAATTTCAACAATAGATCCATCTTCTTGTTGAAGTGGCTTCTTCCAGCTCAACTTTTCTAAGCCTTCATATTGATCCAGTAAATCCTGATCATGGATACTTGCCAAAGAGTCAAAGCAATAGGTAAATGATAAAAGAAAAAAGAAAAATCTCACAGAAATATCCCAAAAAAAACAAAGATAATATTTAGATAGTGATATTTTTTGACACTGTCAAAAATTTTTATTTATTACAAATTTATATTAAATTAAATACATTGACCAATGTATAATTTTGGTTCTCTTTCTCCACAAATAATCGTAATTAACCATAGATAGTAAAAAATTTTCCAAAAAAATGGCCCTTTCTTTTACAAGAAGGGGCCAAGTCAAACAGGAAGGGGGCAACAACATTAAGGGGGTGTTGCTGCCTTTCAACGAACACAGAAATGTTCGTGAAACAATGAAGTACATGATGATCGTACCAAGGGTTTCCCGGGAAATCTTTCCGGATTATTGACCTAAGTAAGTTCTACCTATGACCCTAACCATTTGTTTTCAAATTGTTATAGAAACTCCTTATATTCAAGGCAGGTATAAACGAATTACTTTTTATAATAGGGACTTGTGTTAGGGCACAAAAAATTCCAGCCCGAATCAGAATGAAGTGACAGAAATCGGTAAAGCCATTTCATAAATTCAAGTTCCATAACAGTTTTCAAATCACCTGTTAGGAAGCCATTATGCTTTAAGCCATTTTGTGTTTTAAAAGTAAAAACAATTTTTTCATAACAAATTTCGATCAATCTTGCTTTTGTAATTCCCTTAACAATTCCTCTTACAAAAGGATCTTGTTTGGGATATGGTATGCGGTGCGTTACCCGAAAAGAAGGTGCATAATAAATTTCAGACCGCCGTTCCCAAAACCCAAGACACAACCCAATTAAAATGTCTCTGGCATTTTGAAGACATTCAATTGCTTCATAAGCCGGATCTTTCTGTAGGGACATAACAAAACGGTTTATTTTTTCATATCTTGTCAACGTCTTTGAATATTCCTGATAAAGATCAGACCTTTGCTGAAGCGCTTGGGGGGCAACATAAACTCCCTTGTTCACCAAAAGACTTTGGACAAAAGGATCTTCATCACGAAGTCCATAGAAATGATTTTCCATAGAAAAGAGAGGGGTTCGTCCGTCCGGGATAAAAGAAGAGGTTTCATCTTCCTGAAGATCGACAGATGGAAAAAAAGGAGGCATCATTTCCTCTACCAGTATTCTTTGGGTGATTTCTGCATGCGCAAAAGAAACGCTACATATAATGATGAGAAGCATCTTTCTCAAAAAATTTAAATCAGGGTATCTCATTATCTTTTCCTTGTTCAAAATAAGCACCATACCTTGACCTTAAAAAACTAAGAATTAGTAAAATTTTTAAATAGTCTTTTCACAGCCATCGCAAAAAAAATATGAAAAAACACCTTATTTTTAAACATTTTTCTTTTTTGTCGGATTTGATTTTCTTTTGGGTTTTACAAGCCCCATTGCCTTGAAAACAGACATTCCTTCTTGAACTTTGGGACGTGCATCGATCATATGATACCAACGCTTTAAATGCAAATATTTCCCAAGAGGCACCCCTAAATGTTCAAGGCTACGTATCCAGGGATAGGTTGAAATATCTGCAATAGAGTAATTTTTTGCAAGGTAATCACTATTTGATAAATGGTGATCCAAAAGGCTGCACAACCTTTGTGTTTCCCCCATAAAACGCTTTAGGGAATAGGGAAGTTTTTCTGACGTCGCTTTTTTAAAATGAAATGCATTACCAAAGTAAGGCCCAATACCTGACATCTGCAACATAAGCCATTGCAATACTTTTGCACGCTGCTCTCCTGTTTTGGGTAAGAAGGCGCCCTCTTTTTCAGCAAGATAGATCAAAATAGCACCAGACTCCCAAAGAGTTAAGCTTTTACCCCGTTTTGGCTTATGATCAACAATAACTGGAATCTTTTGGTTAGGCGTCAGAGTCGTGAAATCTTCTTTTTTATTTTCCCCTTCTCCAATGTTAACTGGTTTTAAGGTATAGGGAACTCCTAATTCCTCGAGCATAATTGTTAGTTTAAAACCATTTGGTGTCATCCACGTATATAGATCTATCATAAATCACTCCCTTACAGACGGCTGTAAAATGATTTTTTATTTTTCCAAAACTTGTGAACGATGACGCCACGTCATAGCAAAGAAGAAGGCTCCTAAAAGGGAACTGGCAATACACAAAATAAATCCAGCGCCCCATCCCCAGTGATCGACAAGCCACCCTAAAGGTGCTCCCACCATGGCCGATCCTATATAGGCAAAGGTTCCCGTAAAACCAATGGCAACCCCTGCTGCGCGTTTGGAAGAAAAATCTGTTGCGGCAATCCCCACAAGAACCTGAGGACCATAGACAAGGAAACCTGCAAGAAAAAGAGTGACGGCATCAGCCCACACATATCCAGCAGGTGTCGCCCATAAAATAGCAAGAGCCACACCCGACAAAAGCATAAAAACAGCTCCGACAGGACCTCGGCGCCCCTGAAAGATTGTATCAGAAAGCCAACCAGCAAGAATTCCACCAAGAAGTCCGGCAAATTCAAAGCTGGCAAGCTGCCAACCTGCTGTAATCAGATTAACGCCTTTATACTCTTTCATAAAGGTAGGAACCCAGTTAAAAAGAGCCATTCGGGGAATATATAGGAACATATTCGCCATTGCCATATACCAAACAAGTTTGTTCTTGATAATAAGAGGCAGGACCTCCTGAAATGTAATCCTGTCCAGCGTATCACACTGCCTGGATTTTTCATTCTTGTATTCTTCTACCGCTGGTAAATCAACTTCTTTCGGGGTATCCCGAAGACGATTCAAAAGAAACAACGCTCCTAAAAGTGCAATAACACCCGGGACATAAAAAACAGACCGCCACCCATAAGCCTGAACCAGATACCCACCAGAAATTGCAATGATTAAGGCCCCTATTTGATGAGAGGAAGCACATAAAGCCCACTTGGTACCAAGCTCCCGGGGGCTAAACCAGTGCGTTAACATACGGGCCACTGGCGGCCACCCCATAGACTGAAACCAGGCATTGGCAATCCAGAAAATTCCAAGCCAGGCAATACCATAGGAAAACCCAACCAGAAAACAGGCTGTTGCGGACCCAAGAAGGCCGATGGCCATAAAATAGCGCGCATTTGATCTGTCACTAATATACCCGTTTAAGAACTTCCCAAGACCATAAATAATTGAAAAGCTGGTGATAATCCAACCCATCTCGGTTTTAGAGTAACCAAACTCCTGAGATATCCCGGGCAGAGCCATAGAAAAGTTCTGACGCGCAATATAAAAAACAGCATATCCTATAATTGACGAATACAGAATTCTGATACGCCAATAACGGTAACTGCCTTTTTCAACATTTGTAACTTTGTGCCAGGTTTGCAACAAGTCTTTTTGCAAGAGACGCATAGCACTCATTCACGACACCATAAATAATAAATTCTTCATGCGCGGATGGTAACAATCTTCTGGGGGAAAAGGGAAGAAAAATTTCAAATAATTGTTAAGGCTTTGAGAAATGGCGCTATTACCTTCAAAAATTTTTGAAAAAACAATAAATTGTAGAGATTTCATGACCTCATAATGAGCTTATTGATAAACAAGAATCTTCCTTTTTGGATCAAAATATTTTTTTATCACGCTGTATGTCTTGATGCTTTACCCTGGATTGTTTACAAGAAAAGAAGAGAATCAAAAAAGTTTGCTATGAGTGTTGCCTCTTTTCCTGCCTTAAGACTACGCCGAAATCGTTCATCAGTGTGGTGTCGTAACCTGGTTGCAGAATCCATCCTTGGGATTTCAGACCTTATCTGGCCCGTTTTCATTCGCGAAGCGCACTTATCCCCTTCAATAAAGACAATGCCAGACGTAAGAAGGTTCAGCCTGGAAGAAATTGATGAGGTTGTTTCACTTGCAAAACAGCATAAAATTCAAGCTGTTGCCTTTTTTCCTGTAACTGCGATCGAAGACCGTGATGAAGAAGGATCGGGGGCCCTTAAAGAAAATGGGTTGTTGATTGAAGCTATTCGTCGCTTTAAAGCTCTGGCACCGGATATTGGCCTGATAACAGATGTTGCCCTCGATCCCTACACCAGTCATGGCCATGATGGTATTCTGGTTGAGGGAGAAATCCATAATGATCAAACTCTTGAAAAATTATCCCGTTTTGCTGTTTTACAAGCGAAAGCCGGGGCCGATATTATTGCCCCTTCTGATATGATGGATGGACGTATTGGTACCATTCGCCAAGCGCTGGATGATAATGGCTACCACAATGTTGCTCTTCTTTCCTATGCTGCGAAGTATGCCTCTTGCCTGTATGGCCCCTTTCGAGAAGCCGTTGAATCTTCCCGTTGTCTGGGGCTGCAAGATAAGAAAACATACCAAATGGATTATCGTAATTCAGACGAAGCCCTAAGAGAAGTAGAACAGGATCTTCAAGAAGGTGCTGATGCGGTTATGATTAAACCTGCAACTTTTTATATGGATATTTTACATCGCGTCAAAACTTCTTTTAAAGTTCCAACCTTTGCCTTCCATGTAAGTGGAGAATATACAATGCTCAAATTATCTGCCTCAGCAGGTATCATGGACTATAAAGTTTCTATTCTTGAAGTTTTATCTTCCCTGAAACGTGCAGGCGCAGATGCCATAATAACTTATGCCGCCCTTGATGTTGCGGCCCATCTTTTAGGACTGGAGGCTTCTCACGATGACTAAAAGACTATTGTTTCTGGCTCTCCCTCTTTTTGCATCTCTTGTATTAACAGGTTGTATAGGGTCTGATTTTTTGTATGGAGACGATTCTCCAAAAGGTGAGTTCCCAAGCCTTCATTCTGTCCCGGATCGCCCCATAACATTAAAAACACAAGAGACCTTTGACGCTGAACGTCAGAAAATTGAGCAAAGTCATCAACAGGCCCTAAAAGAAGCTAAACACCTAAGACGTGAGGCAGGATTGACGCAAGAGTGCCCCGTCAATTAAGACCTGGATTATAACGAGTTGTGCAAAAAAATAGACTTCCTGGTTAAATCAAAGTATAAAAGAAGTCTTATTAAGATAAATATAGGTTAATGAATGTCCTATCGACCATTCCTTTTAATATGTGCTGTTCTGTTAATATCAACAGGATCATTTTCTTCCGAAACAAAATTCAAGGATTTTACAACAAACCTGGTTTTACCTGTTAATGTCACTGGAGTCGAAAAAATACATTTACTTTTCGTAAGTCCAGATAGATTTAAGAACCACCAAAGTCCTGAAGAATTTTATAAGGCCCTTTCCGTAAAAAAATCAGCCCTGATAGAATACATTCCTAAAGAAGAAAACATTACACATTGGTCAAAAATTATAACAGTCGATGCTTATATAGACCTTGGCATGGATTCAGAAACCATGCTTCGAAGACATATAGAAAACATTCAAAACAATACTTTAAAGCATCAAGTTATTGCTAAAAAAATAGAAACCAACCCAGAATACAAAAAAGTATCCTTTGCCATACAGTATCAGCTAAACCCAAACTCAAGTGAAGTTCTTTTTATGCATTACTTTTCAGGCCCTTATGATTGTGTAGGTGTTCAAATGACCCAGAAGTATGATCATTGGCTATCGGCTTCCGATACAGAAAAGGAAGCCAAAAAAATTGAAAGTTTTCTTTCAAAATATATGCAGCTAAATTCGACTTATCAGTTTAACAAGTCATCCAGAAATAAAGACTCCTAATCATGTCATTCTTGTTCAGAAGAAGCCCCTATCGTATCTTTCATCCATTTCAAGTGAGGAAAAACAGGCGTATACTGGGCTTTTGGGAAGTATGGAGCCAAAATTAAGAATCGTGGTATAAACCAGGCATCAACCCCTCTTTCACGAAGGCAAATTCCTTGCAGACTTCCCGTCGATGTGACACCATAAATTACTTTAGAATCTTCTGCTGCCTCCAGTAGTGCAAGAGGTCCACCGCTGTCTCCCCCCGCAAGAAAAGTAGGCGAAGGAGGAAGTCCACCATACACTCTTTTCAAAATAGCATTCCTTTCATTTGAATCAATAAGACAGTTTTCAGGCACATGATAAGAATACAAATAATTCCCCGAATCCTGAATGCCAAATTCAGTCACGCTAAGATTATATGAGGAGGCAACAAAAACTTTTCCTCTACGTTTTTCTTGAGTAGAATGAGTATTCCATCCCGTGTTTAGATTAAAAGATCCTGTTATCCCATAACCATAAATATCTAGTGGTGTTGCCGGATCCAGATCAAGGTTCGAGGGAAGCGAAAAAGGATATGCTGTTGGAACCTTGCTATCAAGCTTAATTAAGGCAAGGTCAATTCTTTTTGTTGTCCAATAATCCGGATGCACATAAACTTCTTTTGCCGCATAGCTGGTGACTCTGGGACAAAAGTGCGTTTGTACCACAACTTGATCTGCAGAATATTCATGCAGGTTTTCAGGGTTATGGTAACCAATGCCATGCCAGGCGTTGAATATTTTTTGTGCAAGATAGCCTCCTCCAGGGAGGATTCCCATTATAGGAGCAACAATACTAATAGCACATACCATCAAAGAAGAAGGTTGTTTTGTATGCTTACCCTCACTAACAAGACAGTGTGCAGCTGTCAAAATCCAGGTTTCCTCACAATGGGGCGTATAGAGAATACTTCCTGTTCCAATTCCTCCCTCTAGAAGGTATTGGTTCGTGTCCTCGTTACGAATTCCCCTTCGAATTGCCACAACCCCATCATCACGTTCATAAGGAAAATGCTGGCTCTCTGGCCCCATAGAAAAGAGAGGAGACGCTATAAAAAGAAAATAAAAAAAGTATTTTTTCATTAAATATAAATTACTGAACGGAAAATAAAACCTTTTAATATTATTGTCATTTATTGTCAATATAAAAAGCTATGATTTAATTTTTGACAGTATCTTGCCTGACACCAAAAACCCTTCTCAAAATTAATCCCCTTCGGATAAAAAGTTATTTTTTCAAATGAAATAATAAACTAAATTAATAATAAGGTTATACGTGATTTCAGTATTTTTTACGGTTATTAACTGATCTGCAAATATGTATTCTGGAAAGTGTACAAGGCCTGGAATAAAAGAGATGAATATCAACTACGATAATAAAGACTCTTTCGACTTCGTCCAATCCCTTTATGAAAAAGGAGTACAGGAAATCAGGCAGTACATAAAAGGGATTGGAGCAGATAAATTCCATTATTTCAGGCTTTATCAGGGAGGAAAATATTTTCTCTTTTCTGATGATATAAAATTCTCTGAAAGCGTTATTTTCAGATGCCATGAAAACTCTCCTATTTATATGAAAGTCATCCAAAGCCTTCCAGAAAATGAACCCCACCTATATATTTCTCCTTCCCTATTCAATACATCAGACCCGGTCATAATGTTGCTAAACGAACTAGGGTGGCAAAATCACTGCATTATCTACTGCCGTCATAAAGACTATGTTGATTGCCTTTCTATACTTAGTAGTAGTGAAAATGATTTTTATATTCAATTTTGCATCAATAATAGCCTTTTAATCAAAAATCTTTATTGGTTTGTAAGGGAAAAAATAATATCACTTGTTAATTTTAAGAAGAAAGATATTTTTGCCCACTTTCGTAACGGAGCCGATATTTCCTTTAAAGAAAAAAACCCTCTTCAGGGCCTAAGGAGTATGCAGAACAGGATTGAACATTCTTTTGAAGAACGCACCCGTCAAAAACTATCGTTAACACCTCGCGAATGGGAATCCCTAAAGGGTCTTCTACGTGGTGAAACAGCAAAAGAAACTGCGCAGAATCTGGACATTGGCTATAGAACCGTAGAACACCACCTTGGCAAAGCTTATTTAAAACTTGAACAAGAGTTTGGATATAAACCTACCCGCTCACAGATCATTAAGAATCTATTGAAAAACCAGCAGATCATGATAGCTTGAAAGGGAGGAGATCAAATGAACAGGAACCTTGAAAAAAACAAAGATGCAATGTTCTTTATTGACAATCAGGTCTCTTTTCTTAACGAGCAGAGCCAGACTTTTTTAAAGCAGTATGGACTAGGATATTTTTCCTATATGCGATTTTATAACAAGGGAAAAATTTTTCGTCTGAGCAGTAGTAAAGAATGGAACCCTCATTTTTTTAGCGAGAGAATTTACGCTGACCTTGATACGTTTCAAAAACGCGCTGCATCAACAAAAGATGGTGAAACAAAACATTATTTTGAAATCAGTAATTCCAACATTTCCCCTGAAATGAAACATTTTTTTAACTTTACAAACCTTAGTAACTCGTTTTTTAAACACGTTGGTTATAAAGATTTTGTAGAAATCACAACTTTTTGTTCAGATAACAGCCACTTTATTAGTTCTTTTTTACAAAATGCCGAGGGTCCTGATCTTTTTTTAAAAGACTTTAAAAAAGAAATTTCCAGAAAAATTAACCTGAACGACAACCAGTTTCTGATCCAGAGTCCTGATGAATGCCAAGCTTATATGGATCAAAGATCAAAGGAAGATCGCTTTGACAGGATATTACAATCTTTTTCTGAAAAACATGGAATCAGGTTAACAAAGAAGCAGTTTCAAATTATCATACTATCTCTTTACGGAAGAACTTCAAAAGAGATAGCAAGATCCTTGAGCAACTCTTTGGGAAAAATCAGTTACAGAACAGTCGAGGATCACTGGAGAAATATTTATCAACAATATCAACTCGAGAAAGAATACACTCCCCTTCGATCTGAAGTTATAAAAAGTCTGATAGAAGTACTGTATGATTCAGGTTATAGAAATCTGGTCGAATTAGAAGCCATTGCACTTTCAACCCTGGAGAGAGAAACGTTTTAAAAGCTTGGTCTTGACAAGTCTTTGGGATTTTCCTATAAGATTAGATGTTTTTTAACACACCGGTCAGCGAGTTTCGCCCACCGGTGCTTTTTGTTTTGTGGATATGTTTGAAAATCTAAGCGACCGCCTGACGGGTATTTTTAATCGCCTTAAAAAACGAGGGGCTCTTCGTGAAGAAGATGTCACAGCTGCTCTTCGTGAAGTACGCATTGCTCTTTTAGAAGCCGATGTCGCGTTGCCTGTCGTTAAAGACCTTGTTAGTCAGATTCGCGAAAAAGCCATCGGACAAGAAGTTCTTCAAAGCGTCACCCCCGGGCAAATGGTCATTAAAATTGTTCATGATCATTTGGTCGAAGCTCTGGGTGGAGATACGCAGGATCTAAACTTAAACACCACCCCCCCTGCCGTTATCATGATGGTAGGCCTTCAGGGGTCTGGTAAAACAACAACAACGGCAAAACTGGCACGTTTATTAACCGGGAAATCCCGCAAAAAAGTTTTAATGGCGTCTACAGATATTTACCGTCCAGCGGCCCGCGAGCAACTTGCAACACTGGGAAAGCAAATTTCTGTTGAAACACTCCCTATTATAGAACATGAAAAGCCGCTTGAAATCATAAAACGGGCCCACGAAAAAGCTCGCCTTGAAGGCTTTGATGTTCTTTTTGTGGATACAGCAGGACGCCTTCATATTGATAAAGAGTTGATGACCGAACTGGAATCCCTGGAATCTTTTTTAAAGCCTGCTGAAATTATGCTGGTTGCGGATGCCATGACGGGTCAAGATGCTGTTACTGTTGCGGGGCATTTTAAAGATCGTCTAAACCTCACAGGAATAACGCTCACACGGATTGATGGAGATGCCCGTGGTGGTGCCGCGCTTTCCATGCGGTCAGTGACTGGCTGCCCGATTAAATTTGTTGGCGTTGGCGAACAGGTTGATCAGCTTGAAGTTTTTCATCCTGAACGTATTGCAGGACGTATTCTTGATATGGGAGACGTTGTTTCGCTTGTCGAAAAAGCAGCCGAGACAATCGATCAGGAAGAAGCAGAGGCGCTCTCGAAAAAAATGCAGTCTGGCACCTTTACCCTGGAAGATATGGAGAAACAACTCCTTCAGGTAGGAAAAATGGGTGGCCTTGGAAGCCTGATGGGAATGTTACCCGGTATTGGTCGCATGAAAGACAAAATTAACGAGGCCGGTCTTGATGATAAAATGGTTTCAAGACAAATTGCCATTATTCGATCAATGACACACCAGGAACGCCGTAATGCCAAGATTTTAAATGCCTCTCGCCGCCGCCGGATTGCGATGGGTTCTGGAACAACAGTGCAAGATGTTAACAAATTGTTGAAGCAGTTCACAGAAATGAGCCGGGTTATGAAGCAGATGAAAAAACTTGGCAAAAAGGGCCTTGCCCGACAGGGCCTGGGAGCTCTGTTCAGAAAATAGAAAAGTTTTGACAGCTTTTTGAATGGAATATTTTTTTAAGAGACACAAAACCATAGATGTCTTTTAATTAAAAGTGGAGATTTTAACCACCCAAATAAAGTGGATTTAAAATCATTTGATGTATTTTTAAATATTATTGTGATTCAGGCTTAGAAAAAGGAGAATCTGATGGCACTTAAAATTCGTTTGGCTCGTGCGGGTGCTAAAAAACGCCCATACTACCGTATTGTCGTAACGGACTCACGCAATCCACGTGATGGCCGCTTTATCGAAAAAGTAGGAACCTATAACCCTATGGTTGATAAAGACCACGCAGATCGCCTGCGTCTTGTTGAAGAACGTGTCAAATACTGGCTTTCAACAGGGGCTCTTCCTACAGACCGTGTAGCTCGCTTCCTGGGAGATAAAGGCTTAATGCCAAAACCGGTCCGCCGTGAAGACCCCAAAAAATCCCAGCCAAAACAAAAAGCTGTAGAACGTCTTCGTGAAAAAGAAGAAAAAGCTAAAATGGCGGCTGAAGCTGCTGCGGAAGCCAGTACAGAAGCTTCAACAGGCGAAAGCGCTTAAAACAAAACCTGGAACGAAAGAGCCTTTCTCACAAGTAGGAGGGTTCTTTCGTTTTTTTCATATGCCGTCAATGTTAAACTGTTAAGGCATCTTTTTGAAAGACTCAATCATGAAGCCTCATCGCCTGATTTGTATTGGAAAAATCACTTCTGCCCACGGAGTGCGTGGAGAGATGAAGCTTTTACCCTACCTGGAAGATACCTCCTATCTTTCATTAAAACAGACTTTTTTTGATAAAAGCGGCCAACAACTAACACTAAAATCTTTAAGATCAGGGCCTAAAAAATTTTTCCTTATCACACTTGAAGGAGTTCACTCTCCGGAAGACGCTGATTCCTGGAAAGAAAAGGAAGTCTTTATGAAACGTAGTTGTCTTCCAAATGATCTGGAAGATGAAATGTACTACAGCGACGATCTTGTGGGCCTTAAAGTATCAGGACATCAAAAAAACAAGTTAATGCATGTTGTTGCCGTTCATAACTTCGGGGCGGGAGACATTCTTGAAATTGAGGAACAAGAAACCAGAAAAACCTACTTTGTTCCCTTTAGAAAAGAGGCCGTACCGCTTGTTTGCCCTAAAGAGGGATTACTGGAAGTAACAGATTCTTTCTTGCTGGAAGATGAAAAAAACCAAGAAGATAAAAACCAATGTTAAACATTAGTGTTTTTACCCTTTTTCCTGCCTTATTTCCCGGCCCTCTTGGTGCATCTGTGACAGGACGTGGGCTTCAAAAAAAGACCTGGTCACTGGAAACTATTGATATTCGCAGCTTTACACAAGACAAACATAGAACAGTTGATGATACCCCCTTTGGAGGAGGCCCCGGAATGGTGATGCGTCCTGATGTCATTGACCGGGCTTTAAAGGGGCATTTCAACCAACAAAAACCGTCAAAACTCATCTATTTATCTCCCAGAGGGAAACCTTTCACACAAAGTCTTGCAAAAGAGCTTGCCAAAAGTGATTCAATTGGATTACTATGCGGACGGTTTGAAGGTGTTGACCAACGAGTTTTGGACGCCTGGGGATTTGAAGAAGTTAGCATAGGCGACTATGTTCTCACGGGTGGAGAGCTTGCTGCCATGGTTCTTATTGATGCTTGTGTACGTCATATCCCGGGGGTTTTAGGGTCTTCTGATTCCTTGACTGAAGAGAGTTTTTCTCATGGACTTGTGGAATATCCACAGTATACACGTCCCCGGAATTGGGAAGGTAGGGAAGTTCCCGAGATTCTAAATTCTGGTCACCATGGAAGAATTCGTAAATGGCGTCACCAGGAATCAGAAAAAATGACAAAAAAGTATCGTCCTGAGTTATGGAAGGCCTATGTGGCAGGCCAAAAGGATTAAATCAAAGAAGGATATGTGTGATGGATATCGTACAGCAATTTGAAAAAGACCAAGTCGAAGCGCTTTTAAAGAACAACCCGGTTCCCGATTTCGCGCCCGGGGACACGGTTCGTGTTCACGTTAAGGTTGTTGAAGGGGATCGCGAAAGAACCCAGGCTTATGAAGGTGTTTGTATTGCCCGTAAGAATGCGAGTGTCAACTCTTCTTTTACGGTCAGGAAAATTTCTTTTGGGGAAGGTGTGGAACGTGTTTTTCCTCTTTATTCTCCAAAAATTCAGATAGAAGTTGTTCGCCGCGGTAAAGTACGCCGTGCAAAACTTTATTACTTGCGTGATCGTCGCGGTAAAAGCGCGCGTATTGCAGAAAAAACAACGTACCGTAAAGATTCCAAAACAACGGCTTAGGGTTTCGTTTACCAACTTTTATTATTTGATTTTGATAAGGGGTGCTTCAGAGCACCCCTTTGTATTTTTTCTATAATATAAAAGTCTTTGTCTTTTGAAAAAAGTATATTTGGTTCTGTTAAGAAACAGTCTAAAAAGCAATAAATTTGACAAAGAGTCTTATTATTACTATATATATCGTTATAAATTAATATCAGGATAAAAAAGTGAATCCTATTCTAAAATATATTGTATTAATTTTTTGTATCACTATTTCTCCTGTTCCTGCAAAATCTTCTGCTGAAGAAGGGTATACGCTGGAGGAGTTAAAAAACGCTCCTGAAGTCCTGCGGCGTATTGCAACAGATATTGTTTCTCAAAAAGAACACATTGAATTTATTCAAAGGGAATTACAAAGAAAACATGGGCCTGAGGCTTTTTCTCTTTGGTCAACTTATAATCAAGATGATTTACCAAATGTAGAAGTCCTTAAAACATTAGAATTAAGTGATGTACTTACTCAAGGAAAATCTATAGATTCCAAACTTAGAAAAAATAATTTAAGACCTCTGGTTGGCAAAACAAAAATAACGGTTTTTTCAGAAGAATTTATAGAAAATGTACAGGGTTTTCTTATGCAGTTTGTTACAAAAGGACAGATTTCTTTAACAGATAACAAAATGCAAGTTGGGGATGTTAAAGATCACCTCCTTGTTGAATGTGCTTTTCCTTCCCCGCTTGCAAGAGTGTACCAAAAAGAAAAAGTTTCTCCTCCGGTTGTACAGGAAATTGAAGCCGGATCTGAAATTATATCAATTATGTTTGGTGGTGATCATATAGAAGCATTAATGCGTGATAGAAATGCTTTAGATGGAAATTCCTTTCCGGGCAAAATAATTAGTATTTATCAGTCCGAGAAATAAAAAATTGACTTTTAGATATTAAAAAAATATAGAATTAAAGAAGAGAGTTATTGTTAAAAGGTAAAGTTATGAGATTTAATGGAAATAAATATATGTCTTCTCTTGGAATGGCGATATTCTTATTGCTTTCTGATGACTCATGGTCTTCGAGTACTCTTGTATTAGAAGCTTCCTCGGAAGATTTTATGGGAAAATCACTTATGTCTGCTTGTGGATCTTCTGCCGCCCCCTTGGTTTTTCATACAAAAGCCCTCAATTATAGAGAGCAACGCCTGGGTGACGCTGATGGATATCTCTTGAAAAATGGACAATATGAAGAAGCGGATTTTGCCTATACGAATTTTAGACAATACGGGTTATCTTCTTTAGAGCGCAGTCAGGGGACTCTTTTAGAGCTTGATCTTGAAAGTACCGGTTTAAAAGGGGAAGATGTTGCTCTTTTAGGATCTTTCGAACAGTTACAAACTCTTAATATAGCCAATAATTATTTAAAAGACGGAGACTTAAGTATTTTAAGTCCTTCTTTATCTCATTTACAGGATCTTAATCTCGAACATAATTTTTTAACGGGCGGCGGCCTTGGGTTTCTTGAAGGATTGGGAAATCTTAAAATTCTTGATTGCGGATTTATGAAGCTTGGCGATGAGGGGATTAGCCAGATTGTTCGGTTTTTACCTCAGCTCGAAGCTCTTTATATTAGTGCTACAAGCATTACAAATTCAAGTCTTGCGAAGCTTAAAGAGATGCCTTGTTTAACGCGCGTGAATATTTCCTATAATAGTATCAGCGCAAGCGATGTAGAAGAGTTTCGCTCAAACGTTCCTTTCACAGTAATCGCAAATCACATGAAATAGGCTTACAGAATCAGAAGACTGTTTTTAAAAGGTTCGAGTCATGAAATTCAATGAAAATAAATATATATCTTCTCTGGGAATAGCGATGTTCTTATTGTTTTCTGGTCACTCATGGTCTTCAAGCACTCTTGTATTAGAAGCTTCCTCGGAAGATTTTATGGGAAAATCTCTTGTGTCTGCTTGTGGATCTTCTGCCGCCCCCTTGTTTTTTCATACGAAAGTCCTCGATTACAGAGAACAACGCCTGAGTGACGCTGACGGATATCTCTTGAAAAATGGACGATATGAAGAAGCGGATTTTGCCTATACGAATTTTAGACAATACGGGTTATCTTCTTTAGAGCGCAGTCAGGGGACTCTTCTAGAGCTTGATCTTGAAAGTACCGGTTTAAGCGGGGAAGATGTTGCTCTTTTAGGATCTTTCGGACAGTTACAAACTCTTAATATTGCTCGTAATTATTTAGAAGACGGCGATTTAAGTATCTTAAGTCCTTCTTTATCCCGTTTACAGGATCTTAATCTTGAACGTAATTTTTTAACGGGCGGCGGCCTTGGGTTTCTTGAAGGATTGAAAAATCTTAAAATTCTTGACTGTAGTTTTATGGAGCTTGGCGATGTAGGAATTAGTCAGATTGTCCGATTTTTACCTCAACTCGAAGCTCTTTATATCAGGTCGACTGGTATTACAAATTCAAGTCTTGTGAAGCTTAAAGAGATGCCTTGTTTAACACGTTTGAGTATTTCTTATAATAGTATCAGTGCAAGCGATGTAGAAGAGTTTCGCTCAAACGTTCCTTTCACAGTAATCGCAAATCACATGAAATAGGCTGGTGAAAACAATGCCATTAATGACGTGCCCAATATAATTTTTTATTGTAGCCCCAGATTGGTGGCGCCTTATTTTATTTTCTCTTGCCCTGCTCTTTTCCGTCCTTCACATCCTTAATCGAGTATGATTGGTTTTAACATACAAAACACAAAGTTTGAGAAAATAGAACTTGTAGCCTTGCCCTTCACTTTAGCAGCATACCTGATAGGCTAAAAAGTTATCCTGGACTAATAGGAAACAACTTATCTACCATAAATGATTCAGGGAAAGGGTTAAGGAATCCTTCCTTTGTTTTGCTTATTTTATAATTCGTTTTCATGATCGAATTGACAAAAAGGCGCTGTGCGTGCTAACTATTCAAAAGATCCATCTTTTATTCAATAAAGGAGATTTAGGGTTGTACGACATTTTTTTCGGATAACACTTTCCTGTTGTGTTTTGGCTTGTCCTGTAAAAGCTTCTGCCAGTAATATTCTCCTTGATATGTTAAAGCGAGTTCCACGGGTCACAACGGCAAGAACAACACCTTTATTAAGGTCTTATGAAGTTCGTAGATTTTCTTCAACTCTGGTACCTCATCAGGAGCAAGATCCTGTTGATGAATCGGAACTTGTTGGCGAGTATTATAATCCTACAGGCGAGAAATTAGCCCTCATCGGACCCAAAATTCCTGTCACTCTGATCCCTGAGTATGACATGGCTTATGGTAACGTCTTTTTTCAGCCTGACAGAGAGAGTACAGTTGAAGTGCATGAAGTTGAAAATATTGGATATGTAGGAACTTTAACAACTCAATAAAAACACTAAGAAATTCAAATATAATCTTTTCTAGGATTTCTGTTGTTTCTCATTAATAATTGATAAAGTGACACCTATATCTTACATTTTTTCAATAATTATTTTAATGTAAACTTGAAGGTTTTTTCTACTGTTATTTTTTGCGAGGAACACTTAAATGAAATATAGAAATATACTTGTTGCAACAGTACTTTCTTTAGGTTTTGCACTATCCTCAATGAAAGTTTATTCCAGTAACATTTTATTAGAGCTTGCCAAACGTTCCCCACGCCTAATAACAACATCGATATTAGGACGAGGCTATAGTGGTAATATAGTTAAAACTTCTTTTTCTACGTCAACTGTAGAAAAAGAAGTTGAGGATGAGTCTGCCCTTCTAGGCGAGTATTATAATCCTACAGGCGAGAAACTTGCCCTCATCGGACCCAAAATCCCCGTCACTCTTATTCCTGAGTATGATATGGCTGCACTGCCAAATGGCGTCTCTGTCACACCGGGAAATCAAAGTTCTGTAACTGGTGTTTTTAAAGTAAAAGATGTTGGTTATTTGGGTCTGCTTAAAAAGCAGGACTGCATAGAAAAACAAGGGGTATCTATTCCTCAGGATTCATCTGATTTTTCCAGAGAAGAGAGTACTAGAGTTCTTCGTACGAGGGAAGAATAACAGAAGAGAACCTGTTATGGGTCCTGGTCAGTTGCCATGGCGCATTCATGGCCATTTAGAGACTAATACTGGAGAAAGAAGATAAGCTTGTGTGTTGTGGTATACATACAACGGGTGGCGGTCGCCATAATGGAGCCGTCCGCGTAACGGAGAATATTGTCGACCAAGTGCGAAACTGGATCAAATATTTAGGGTCTCATACATCTGATAAACCAACAATCCATTAATTAAGAAAGGCGACATCATTTTTTGGTGTTGCCTTTTCATATTTATATACATCAACTTTATTCTCACGTAACGTCAAACTATGGGTCAATGAGGTTTGTTTTTTGAAAAAAACTTTTCCTGACCTGTTTTGTGGACTCTTCCCTCGCTCCGCTTGGTCTGAATGGGTTGTACTTGGTCTGGATGACGGGATATGGTTGTACTCAGTCTAAATGACAAGGTATGGTGGCGTCCGTTCCGAATAACAGTATGGTGACATCCGTTCCGAGTAACAGGATATGTAACAGAACGTGGTGCTCACTCGGCCCGAATAGAAGATTGAAGAAAGGGCTCTTTCTGGATTATAGGGTGGGAATGCCCTCTCGAAGCTGACCGCGCCAACCATAGAGATTCAGGAAGATCACCAAATAAGTCACAAAATTTTAAAGACAACATCCTGTCCACAGACAATCTGCTGTACGCCTATCATAAACAAGAACTTTTCAACGCTTTCATATGGCCAACAGGGTAAAAATGCGTTATATCAACGAAGAAATATACTCAGATTTTTTGTAAAAAGCTCATTTATGGGCTATAAATAGTACCGAATTCCAGTAACAAAAAATATTTTTGTTACTTTGGTTTGAATTTTGTTGAAGAGGAAGGAGTCCCCCTGTGGCGAAATCTCAAAACACGGCCCTTAAAAGGTCTGAAACAGCGACCTCAACTGTTACGGCAGAAGCTCTGAAAACATATTATGAAGATATGTTATTGATTCGCCGTTTCGAAGAACGGTGTACGCAACTTTACGGGATGGGGAAAATTGCTGGCTTTTGCCATCTTTACATTGGTCAGGAAGCGGTTGTTGTGGGCCTTCAATCCTGTCTTAACCCCCAGGATTCTGTCATTACGGCCTATCGTGACCATGGCCATATGCTGGCATGTGGTATGGACCCAAAAGGTGTTATGGCTGAACTGACAGGTCGTATTGGTGGCTATTCCCGAGGTAAGGGCGGGTCAATGCACATGTTTTCCCGGGAAAAAAACTTTTTCGGGGGACACGGCATTGTAGGCGCTCAAATTCCTCTAGGGACCGGCCTTGCCTTTGCTCATCAATACCAGGAAGATGGGGGCCTGTCAGTCGCATATATGGGAGATGGTGCCCTTAATCAGGGACAAGTCTACGAAGCCTTCAACATGGCGGCCCTGTGGAAGCTTCCCGTCATTTATGTTGTCGAAAATAATATGTACGGAATGGGAACATCTGTTGAACGCCATGCAGCAACAAGCGAACTTCATCGCCGGGGCGAACCCTATGGCATCAAAGGTCATATTGTCGATGGGATGGATATTCTTGCTGTCCGTGAAGCAGGTCTGATGGCAACAGAGCACGTGCGCAGTGGAAAAGGTCCTATTCTTCTTGAAATGAAAACCTATCGTTACCGGGGACATTCAATGTCAGATCCGGCAAAGTATCGTTCCAAGGACGAAGTTGATCATTATAAAACAGATCAGGATCCGATAGATCGTGTAAAAACTCTGCTTATTGATCACCACGGTGCCAGGGCAGAGGACTTGAAAGAACTTGACAAAAAGATCAAAAAAATATGCCTGGAAGCCGTTGAGTTCGCCGAAAAAAGTCCCGAACCAGATGCCCATGAACTTTACACAGATATTTTAAAAGAGGTATAAAGGTAAAATGACAGAGACAGCTCAAAACCTTTCCGAAACGATCACGGTTCGTGAAGCTTTACGGGATGCCATGGCAGAAGAAATGCGCCTTGACTCCTCGGTTTTCCTTATGGGAGAAGAAGTTGCCGAATACCAGGGAGCCTATAAGGTCAGCCAGGGTCTTCTCGATGAATTTGGTGCCAAACGTGTTATTGATACTCCAATTACAGAACATGGATTTGCAGGGCTCGCTGTCGGAGCTGCCTTTAAGGGACTTCGTCCCATTGTTGAATTCATGACCTTTAACTTTGCCATGCAAGCCATTGACCAAATTATTAACAGCGCCGCAAAAACCCTTTATATGTCCGGGGGACAGATGGGATGTCCCATTGTTTTCAGGGGACCTAACGGGGCTGCCGCCAGGGTTGGTGCCCAGCACTCTCAATGTTACGCCAGTTGGTATGCCCATTGTCCCGGATTAAAGGTTGTTGCTCCCTACTCCGCAGAAGATGCTAAAGGATTAATGAAAGCGGCAATACGTGACCCCAATCCTGTGATTTTTCTTGAAAACGAGCTTTTGTATGGACGTTCGTTCCCCTCTTTGGCACAAGACAGCGATCCCATTGAGATTGGCAAAGGCAAAATCTTGCGTGCTGGAAAAGACGTCACAATTACCGCCTTTTCCCTGATGGTTGATATCGCGCTGCAAGCTGCAGAAAAACTTTCCCAGGAAGGTATTGAGGCAGAAGTCATTGACCTTCGCACGATTCGCCCCCTTGATATGGACTTAATTCTGTCATCTGTCAAAAAAACAAACCGTCTTGTCAGCGTTGAAGAAGGTTGGCCAACTGCGGGCATGGGTTCTGAAATCTCAGCTCAGGTTATGGAAAAAGCCTTTGACTATCTTGATGCCCCTGTCTTACGTGTGACTGGTGAAGACGTTCCTATGCCCTATGCCGCCAACCTGGAAAAACTCGCTCTACCGGATGTAGATCGCCTTGTTAGCGCCGCAAAGGAAGTGTGCTATCGCGCCTAGGAAAAAGTTTTACTGAGTCTGCCATAAAGCAAAAAACTATAAATAAATGTTTTTTTAGGGATGATCTTTGGCTTGCACCTTTAAGCGCTGTCTTCTATGATTCAGGGCAGTAGCAAGTTATTGAATGACTTATTGAGACGACTTACTGATTTGGAAGGACACTTGAATGCCCACTAAAATTTTAATGCCAGCCCTCTCTCCCACAATGACTGAAGGTAACCTTGTCAGCTGGCTTAAAAAAGAAGGCGATACCGTTGAATCCGGAGATATCATTGCCGAAATCGAAACAGACAAGGCAACAATGGAAGTTGAAGCAGTCGATGAGGGTATTCTTGCAAAAATTTTGGTCCCAGAAGGCACGGAAGAAGTAAAAGTAAATACACTGATTGCCGTCTTGCTGGAAGATGGTGAAGATCAAAGCGCCCTTGACGGTTTTGAAGACACTCCCTCGACAACAAAATCTTCTTCTGATTCTGGAACCTCTCAGTTGCCTGATGCCAGAGAAATTGAGGCATCATCATCTTCGCCGTCTAATGGTCACGACACAAGTGATGAGGCCTCTTCTAAAGAACGTCTTTTTGCTTCTCCTTTAGCTCGTCGTATTGCTTCCCAGGAGAGTCTTGATTTATCTGGGGTTGAAGGAACAGGACCTCGAGGGCGCATCATCAAATCAGATGTTGAAGCGGCTCTTTCAAAAGGGCACGCCGTGGAAAAAAAATCTGCGACCCAAGCTGTATCTTCTTTGCCCTCACGTACAGGAGATGGCCTGTTTCCGGCATATACAGATCATAAACTTTCAAATATGCGTAAAGTCATCGCCAAAAGATTAACAGAGGCCAAGCAGGACGTTCCTCATTTCTATTTATCCGTTGACTGTGAACTTGATACACTTCTCACAGCCCGCAAGCAGCTTAATGAAACTCTATCAGATGATCAACGCCTCTCGGTAAATGACTTTGTGATTAAAGCTGTTGCCCAGGCTCTTAAATCAGTACCTGCCGCCAATGCCTCTTATATTGATGGCGTAATGCGCCAATATGAATCAGCAGATGTTGCTGTGGCCGTTGCGGTTGAAGGAGGCCTTGTAACACCCATTATAAGAGACGCTGATCACAAATCTTTAGGGGCAATTTCCTCAGAAATAAAATCATTGATTAAAAAAGCGAGAGACGGAAAACTACGCCCCGAAGAATTCCAGGGTGGAACCTTCAGTATTTCTAATCTGGGAATGTTTGGAATTAAAAATTTCTCCGCAGTTATTAACCCGCCACAAGGATGTATTCTTGCTGTTGGAGCAGGCGAAAAACGTCCTGTCGTTAGAGGGGATTCTCTGGAAATTGCGACTGTAATGACATGCACCTTGTCTGTTGATCACCGCGTTGTTGATGGAGCCGTAGGAGCTGATTTTCTGAAGCATTTCAAGCAAAATATTGAAAACCCTGTTCTTATGGTTCTCTAAGAAGTAAGTCATTGCGTCCCCCTCTTCAGAAAAAGAAGGGGCGACCAAAGAATCCAGGCAACCATTACTCCATCTGAATCCTACACTTGACGTTGTCATGCCCTGGGTGATATTTCCGTCCCGTCCGAGCACTTATTTAAACTCGTGCTTTAGAAGAAGAGAAAGAAATCACTGTTCCAGTTCAATCATCTATTTACAAAAAAACCACACCGGGAAATACCCGCCAGATCCGAACGCCATTCAAGTAACGTTAACCCTGCTTTTATGAAAAGATCTTCTACTGGTTCTTGTTGTCCCTTGCCAATTTCAATCGCACAAAGTCCCCCTGGCACCAAAAGCCTTTTCATTTCTGGAGCAATATATCGATAAGATTCAAGACCTTCGGGACCAGCTGTGAGAGCTTGATAAGGATCATACAAACGTACTTCGGGTGATAAAGTTGGCACCTCATTTTCAGGAATATAGGGAGGATTTGAGACAATCACATTAAAAGTCTCCTGAAGCCCCCTTGCCCAATCCATCTGAATAAAGTGACTTCTCTCAGAGACACCGAGATTTTTGGCATTTAATTGAGCTGTTAGAAGAGCTTCTCTCGAAAGATCAATACCAACCCCCCATGATACTTTAAACTCTGTTAACAAAGTAATCAGTAGACATCCTGAACCTGTTCCAAGGTCCAAAACCTTAAGGGGTTTTGCCTCCAGAACATGAGACAAAATCCCCTCAATGAGTGTTTCGCTATCAGGACGTGGATCAAGAGTTGCCGAACTCAGCTGGAAGGAAAGACTCCAGAATTCACGTTCTCCCACCAAACGAGAAACAGGCATCCGGTCCTGGCCTCGCGCTTTTAAAAGACGCATAAAAGTCTCTTTTACATCAGAAGGCAAGGTCTGGTCCGGGTTTGTAATCATTTGAAGACGAGACATATTTGAGACTTTTTCAAGAAGAATCCGGGCTTCATGACGAGGGGAGACGATACCCGACCTAGAAAGAGTTTGGGTCCCCATTACAAGAAGAGATCGGACAGTATCCACAAAATACTCTATTCAATCGCGCTTAATTTCTGAGCCTGGTCTTCTGAAATCAGAGCCTCAATAAACTCTATTAAAGCATTTCCTTCCATAACAGCATCAAGCTTGTAAAGCGTTAAAGTAATTCGGTGATCTGTCACACGACCTTGTGGGTAGTTATAAGTGCGAATTCGTTCTGATCGATCACCACTTCCAACTTGCCCCTTCCGGGCAGCAGCCCTCTCCATATCACGTTTTTGGCGTTCCAGATCATAAAGGCGGGCCCGCAATACTTTAAGGGCTTTTGCCCTGTTTTTATGTTGAGATTTCTCGTCCTGCTGTTGCACAACAAGGCCTGTTGGAATGTGAGTAATACGCACCGCACTATCTGTTGTGTTGACTGACTGTCCCCCTGGACCACTGGACCTATAAACATCAATACGAAGATCATTTTCATTAATGTCAATATCAACGTCTTCTGCTTCCGGCAAGACTGCTACAGTTGCTGCCGAAGTATGAATTCGGCCACTGGTTTCCGTTGAAGGAACACGCTGCACACGGTGTACCCCCGATTCAAATTTGAGCTTTGAGAAAACGTCTTTACCGCTTAGAGCCAAAGAAACTTCCTTAATTCCTCCCAGTTCACTCTCGCTCATAGAAATAATTTCCGAACGCCATCCCTGTGTTTCTCCAAAACGCTGATACATACGCAGCAAATCTCCTGCAAAGAGAGCGGCCTCGTCTCCACCCGTACCTGCACGAATTTCAAGAATTGCATTTCGATCATCATCTTCATCTTTAGGAAGAAGAAGTATTTTTATTTTTTGTTCAAGCTCTGGCAATGTTTTTTTAAGGGCATAATAGTCTTCTTCAGCCATCTCTTTCAAATCTTTATCACCGGCAGGATCTGCGATAAGGGACTCTAACTCTTTAAAGTCATTTTGAGCCTGCTTAAAGTCACGGATAGCGGCCGTCACATCTTCCAGGTCAGAAAATTCCTTGGATAATTTTGCAAAAGCCTTTGGGTCTTCTACTTCTCCTGTTGACAAAATCGCTGAAATCTCGTCGTAACGTTTTAAAACCTGATCAAGCTTAAGGGAAAAACTCATGAGAAGCTCTCTTTCCGGGATTGTAATATCTCTTTTAAATAGTCTTTTAAACCCTCAAACGCAACGTGATTTTGTACCCCGGTTTCCAGGTCACGCACTGTCACCTGTCTTGACTCAAGCTCATCTTCTCCCAAAAGAACAGCAACCTTTGCCTGAAGCCTGTTTGCTTTTTTAAGACGTTTACTCATATTACCTGAATACCCCAAATCAACTCTAAAACCACTTTTACGAAGATCATTGGCCAGTTTAAAAAGGACTCCCGCGGCTTCAGCCCCCATCGGGATTAAAGAAATCAAAACTTGTTTTTGAGGTTCCAGAGACATCAGTTCCTGAAGTCTTTCAACTCCTCCGGCCCATCCCACACCAGGCAAGTCTGGACCTCCCATATTTTTAAGAAGGCCATCATATCGCCCTCCGGCAAGAACAGTTCCTTGAGCTCCCAAAGCTTCGGAAACAAATTCAAAAGCTGTATGACAGTAATAATCAAGACCCCGAACAAGACGAGGATTAAGGTGAAATGACACTCCCAGAAGATTTAATTTTTCCTGAACAGCCTCAAAGAAAACTTGAGCTTCTGTCGTTAAAAAATCCCCGAAAAGAGGGGCCTCTGTCAAAAGCTTTTGATCTTTCGCGTCTTTTGAATCAAGAATACGCAGAGGATTTTGTTCCAGCCTGGTTTGGCTTTCTTTAGATAAATCCTGTTGATATTTTGAAAAATAAGTCACAAGAGCTTCCCGATATAAAGCACGACTCTCCTTATCGCCTAGCGTATTTAAGTGAAGCATCACCTCGTCAGAAAATTTCAATGACTCGATAAGGGCCTGTGCCAAGGCAATGACTTCTGCATCTGCTTCTGCAACGGCAGGCCCCACAAGCTCTGCTCCAATCTGGTGGAATTGGCGATAGCGACCTTTCTGGGGACGATCATAGCGGAACATAGGCCCCTGATAGAAAAACTTTAAAGGAATATTTTGAGTCAATCCGTTTGACAAAACTGCTCTCATAACAGGCGCGGTGCCTTCCGGACGTAAAGTTAATGCTTCTCCTCCCCTATCCTCAAAAGAATATGTTTCCTTTGAAATAATATCCGACGTTTCCCCCAGTCGATGAAAAACACCAGAAAACTCGAAAATAGGTGTTTGAATTTCTTCAAAACCATAGCAACAGCTTATCTGCCGGGCTTTTTCAATGACAAGAAGGTGTTTTGACATTTCCTCAGGTAAAAAATCATGGGTACCACGCACGGGCTGAAACACTTTTTTAAAACTCCTTAGGTCATAAATAAAAGAAAAGACTAGTCAATTTAGACAATCATAACCGAAATATAGCTGAATATACGCTCCCCTCAAAATGATCTTTTACTCATACTTAAGATTTATTCCTGCGTACAGCCCATACAACAAAAAAACTCCCTTGAAACAGAGAGAGAAAAAATTTCTGATAAAATGATATAAATAAGGAAAAAGTGGCGTATCATCTAGACATGTTGTTTGAAACTTAAGGTATTTTGAGATGGATCAATCAATTCTATTTGCTTATGATTTTAATGGAAAAGGAAGCGGCCATAAGATTAATAGCGATCAGGTAAGTACAAAGATCAAAGAAAAAAAGCTGGCGTGGGTGCATCTGGACCTCAACCATCCAGAAACTGAAAACTGGCTTATTAAAGAACTAAACTATCTTGATCCATTTGTTGTTAAAGCTTTGTTAGCAGAAGAAACTCGTCCACGGATCACCCAAATCAATGAAGGTCTGTTAATAACACTGCGAGGTGTGAACCTTAATGATAACGCAGATGCAAAGGACATGGTCTCAATTCGTTTATGGATCGACAAATACCGTATTATCAGTCTTCAAAGGAGACAGTTAAAAGCTGTCCAGGATATACAAAACAGACTCCTTGCACATCAGGGCCCCAAAGAAGCCGGAGAGTTTCTTGGCTTCCTTTTAGAGCATTTATTTGAACGTATGGAACCTATTCTGTCAGACTTGGAGACCAGGACAGATAATATTGAAGAAAAAATAATAGAGACACCTGATACTAGATTACGGAAGGATATTATCAATATCCATCGCCAATCTATTATATTCCACCGTTATATAGTGCCTCAACGTGACGCGATCAGGCAAATTCTCTTCTCAACTTTGACGTGGATCAACACTTCGCACAAGAATCACCTCCAGGAAATTGATAATCACGCAACACGTTATAGTGAAAATCTGGTCGCCCTTCGGGAGCGTGCCCAGGTTATTAAAGATGAACTGGCCAATGTCATGAACCAGAAAGTAACCAGAAACACCTATATTCTTTCTATTGTTTCAGCAATATTTTTGCCGTTAGGTTTCCTGACAGGGTTGTTTGGTATCAATGTTGGAGGTATCCCGGGCTCTAACAATGCCGATGCTTTCTGGATTTTCTGCAGTCTCCTTGGTCTTATAATCGGTTTTCAAATTTTTATTTTCAGGAGATTAAAGTGGCTTTAGAAGAAGAATTGTGAAAGAGATGGTTGGGTATTGAAATAAAGCCTGAATTATCAGGTCTTCATTTCAGGAAATTCTTTTATAGACTAACAATATGATCAAGAGACCTATCCAACAGATACTTTCATTACCTCGGCTTGATCTTTTGAACGCAAGTATTGTTCATCACAAACCTCCTGAACAAAATTCAAGTCCCTGGTTTTGTTATATTGTTAATGAATATTAATATGGTCGCCTGAATGGGATGACTTTTTACAATCAATCTCGCTGGCAGACGGTTTGAAAAATCCTGGTTCCTTTTTAAAAATAAGCCTTGAGAGACTCTGCACCTAAAGAAGTAATCGTCAGAACCTGACCCGAATGACCAAGAGATTTGCTTACCTTGTTACCCCTGGAAAGACGAACCCCTCCTGCGTTACCTATACGCACTGAAAGATCTTCGCCTTCGGGCAGAATTTTTGTTTGATTCGGAAAAAATGTCTTCTGAAGAAGAACTGTATTATCGGATAAACGTCTAATTTCAATCCATGACTTGTCTTCAAAAACAAGAGAATATTTCGAAGAAGGAAGCACTGTTGAAGCAGACTCACCCTGACTACCCCAGTTCGTATCTAGCAACTGAGAAGATTTTTGCACAGAGGATGCCTTATGCCCACTTCTCATTTCTGTGCTGGAGAACTCTTTTTCCTCAACAGATCTCATATCAGGTAACACACCCGGAGATTCTTCTGTATCAGTAGATCGAGCATTTTCTGCAGTTTCTTTTAAATGCCGGGAGAAAGCCTCAACTTCTTCTTCAATGACAGGTGTTTCCGGTTCTTGATAAGATGCTACCCCGGAAATCTCCTCAAAAAGAGGTTTTTCTTTTTGATCAACAGATACGACAGAGGATGTTTTAAAAAGAAACGGAAGACTTTTTTTCACAAAGTCAGAATCAGACCATTGATGAAAAGTAACCCATCCAAGACTTAAGATAACAACCAACAAAAAACAGATTTTTAAAATACTTTTCGAGGGGGCATTCTTGGGAGAATAGGAAATAGGGAGGCTATAATTATTTTGTGAGGGTTTTTCAAGAACTTCTTCGCAAAAACGCCTGGTCATGTCGACTTCATCAAGTCCCAAAAACCGACTGTAAGTCCGGATAAAACCTGTCGCATAAACACGTTCAGGAAGGTCAGCAGCTCTGTTTTCCTCAAGTGCTGATAAATAAGTTTCTGAAATACGAAGCGTTTTAGAAACATCCCCTATGCGTTTTCTTAATGACTTTCTGGCCTTTTGGAGAGTTTCCCCAACCGAGATTTCAGTCTCATCGTCCTGGTCCCGGCTAATAGAAGTGACTGTTGCTATCGTTTTCTTCTCTTTTGAAATTTTCTTCGCCTGCACCGCTTTACATGCCTCCTATACCCTAATAATAGGAATTTTAGATTTTATTATTTATAGGCTAGCAAAAAAAACATTGCTTCTGCAAGAAGCGTTTTAATACTCCTCAAGTAAAATATGATGATCAACCGCATATGAATGAAGCAATTGACGAATATTTCCTGTTTTTTTGACTAATAGTTGACTCACAAAACGTTCAATTTGTGAAATATCAAGCGATCTTATTGTATGTTTAATGCAGTCTATCCTATAAGGGGATAAAGACAATGATCGAAGGCCTAAACCAAGAAGAACTGCGGCATCCAGGGGAGATCCCGCCATCTCACCACACAAATTTATTTGTGTCTTATGCAATTTGGCAAGATCAATTAAACGCTTTAAGAAGGTGAGAAAAGGAACAGATAGGGGGTCGTATCGGTCAACTAAATGGATATTTGTACGATCGACTGCATAAAAAAATTGAAAAAGATCATTACTGCCAATCGAGACAAAATCAAGATGTGGCATAAGTTGATCAAGTTCCCAGGCAAAAGAAGGCACTTCCACCATAGCTCCTACCTTGATTGCAAAAGAAAGATCATGTTTATTTTGGGCGCGTTTGATTTCCTTTAAAAGTAATTTCTTTGCTTGCCAGAATTCTCCTGCACACGCAATCATCGGAAACATTAGGTTAAATGGCCGTCCTTGTGATGCCATTAAAATAGCTCTCATTTGCTGTCTTAAAAGAAAAGGTCGATCCAGGCCAATACGAATGGCACGCCACCCCAATATAGGGTTTTCGTCATCCGGTTTACGCATATAGGGGAGAAGTTTATCTCCTCCTATATCAAGAGTTCTAAAAGTAACAGGTTTCCCTTCTGCCTGGTCAAAGACTTCCTTGTAAATTCTTTCTTGTGCTTTTTCATCCGGAAAGGAGGATTCCATCATAAAAGGAATTTCGCTCCTGTATAGGCCGACTCCCTCAAACGTATTATACTTTAAATGTGCAAGATCAATAGGTGACCCTGCATTTAAGGTTAACGAAACAGCTACATTATCTTTGCTAATTGAAGGCAGACTATACAAAGAAGCTCTTTTGGATTTATGTTCGACAAGCTTTTGCTGACGTTCATCAAAAAGATCTGTTTCTTCTTCGTTAGGCTGTAAAATTACTTTTGCCCGTGTGCTATCAAGAAGAATCGTGTCTCCATACTCCACTTTTGTCAGAATATCTGGGATACGGCTTATAACAGGAATCCTGAGAGCCCGCGCAATAATAGAAACATGTGCAGTATGTAAACCCTCTTCAAGAATAAGCCCTCTAATACCACTTTTTTCATAATCTAGAAGTTCAGCAGGTCCCATACTACGTGCAACGACGATGACACCTTCTTCCTGGAAGGGATTCTCTTGATTATCATTCCCTACCAATAACTTTAATAATCGATTCGCTAGATCTTCAAAGTCCCATAAACGATCTCTAAAATAACTATCTTTTGTTTGAGCAATCCGAAACCTGAGACTTGTTAATGTTTTTCCAATTGCGGCTTCTGCTGTTAGACCACTTTCAATTGCTTTTTGGATTCGATTAAGCCACCCGCGATCCTGGGCAAACAATTGGTACGTTTCCAGGACTTCTTTAGATTCTGGATCTTGTGATAAATCACTTTCAGAAAACATTGTTTTTAAGGAGGCTCTCATCTTGGCAATAGCTTCAAAAAGGCGGTGCAATTCGCGCTCACTATCCTCAGAAACTAGTTTCCTGATAGCAATATGGGGCTGATGCAAAACAGCTCGTCCTTTTGCCATGCCAGTATTCAACGCAACTCCGCGAAGATGCATAGAAGGCATGTCACCTTGAGAATTACTAAGTCTTAACTCATCAGATTTAATTATTTTCCCCGCAACAATCATCTCTGCAAGGACCATGGATACTGTCTGAAGTATTTCGATGTCATTATGAGAAAACAGACGATTAAATTTATTTTGAATTGCAAGAGCCCCGATCACACGCCCTCCACGCGCCAGGGGGGTCCCTAAAAAAGATCGAAGATCTTCTTCTCCGATCTTGGGCTCTACATAGAATCGTGGATGAGAGCGAATATCAGACAAAGCCAAGGGACGCGCGTTTTCAACGACATCACCAATCACACCTTTTCCAACACGGATAAATGTACGATGCAGAGCATCGCTGTTAAGTCCATATCCTGCAAAAAGCTCGAGTTCAGACCCCCCTCTTTGAATATAAACTGAACATGTATCAGCTTTCATATCATGTGCAATCAAAGATACAATCTGATTCAGTTTTTCTTGAGGAGATAAAGCCCCACCTGCCATAATCTCACGCAAACTTCGAAGAAGACGATGAGAATCACTCATGCTTTTTAAAGCACCCAAAACAACCTCCACCTGCTATAAGAAAATTTCATTTTTAAATTTTTCTTTTTTTATAGCCTCTTTTCATAAGAAAGTCTTATCTTTTTTGATCTGATACCAGGAATGTAGCGTCACAGGGTTAAGAAAATAATAATGAAATAAAATTCTCAGAGAACTCCTTTCTAAAGCAAACTGTTTCCTTCAAACCTTCCACAGGCTTCCTCAACAAGCTCTTCCAAAATCTCCCGCACAGACTGTTCTTTCGTCACCATCCCTACACTTTGTCCTGCCATCAAGGATCCTGATTCAATGTCTCCGTCAACAACAGCCTTACGTAAGGCCCCGGCCCAGAAATGTTCAATTTCAAGTTGAGCGTCCTTCAAATCTCGTTGCCCCTTATCAACTTCTGCAATTAAAGCCCTTTGCTGATCAAGGAAGTCTTTCATTCCCCTATTTGCCAGCGCCCTGACAGGAATAACAGGGAAACGCTCATCAAGCTGAACAGAAACAACAGCTTCCCGGGCAGAAGCTCTTAAATACGCTTTTTTAAAGTGAGGATGGGCCTGACACTCTGTTGCACAAACGAAGCGCGTTCCAAGCTGGCAGCCTGAGGCCCCCATTTCAAGATATGAAACAATAGAGTGACCTCGTCCTATACCTCCTGCCACAAAAACAGGAACTTCTGTAATCTCTGGCAAGATTTCTTGAGCAAGAACATTTGTTGAGACAGGGCCAATATGCCCTCCTGCCTCATGACCTTCAATAATAAGTGCATCAACACCATTGCGCACAAGCCGCTTTGCCAAAGCCACAGTAGGTGCAAAGCATAGAACTTTAATCTTTTTTTCTTTTAGGTCTTTGAGGGCTTCTTTAGGTGGCAATCCACCTGCCAAAACAACATGACCCACACGGGCCTTAAAACAAACTTCAATCAAATCCTGCAAATCAGGGTGCATTGTAATCAAGTTCACCCCAAATGGCTTCTTGGTCAAAGCTTGAGTGGCCTTAATTTCTGTTTCGAGGAGATCAGGAGACATCGCCCCACAAGCAATAACCCCGAAACCACCTGCATTTGAAATAGCAGACACTAAATGACGTTCGGAAACCCAGCTCATGGCGCCCCCCATCAGCGCTTTCTCGACTCCTAAAAAGTCGCAACCTTTCTGCCAGAGAATATTAAGCTGTTCGAGTGATGTCATGATGAGGTTCACCTCCTTCTAAATTAAAAACTTTATGTAAAAGACGCAACGCAAGTTCAGCAAAAGTATCATCAATCAGAAGACTAATGCGACACTGAGATGTGCATGTTGCTAAAATAGGAATGCTATGATCTGCAAGTGTTTTTAACAATACAGATAGAATCTCCGAGTGCCCCTGAAGCCCAACACCTACAAGAGAAAGCTTTGAAAGAGAAACCACGGAATCAAACGCAGCTTCCTTTAAATCAAGTTGAGTTGATAGCAAAGCGATTGTACGTTCTATTTCGTGTTTGGCAACAGAAAGAACCACCATCGTCCTGTCATCAGATTTTTGAGTCTGCGCTTTTTGTCTTATAAGACTTAGCATATCAAATGAGATATGAGAAACACGCAAAACCTCAACCAGATCAGAGCAATCTTGCCGAGCTTTAAGTGTTATACTTAATAGCCCCTGATTTGGCTGGGAAACTAAACTTCGTACAATAGGTTTCTCCACTGGTCTTTCCTCATGATATAAATATGTTCCATCCCCTTGTTCAAAATTTGGGAGAACCCGAACAGGCACATTTTTAATAGCCGCTAACTCAACAGCCCTTGATTGTAAAACCTTGGCCCCCAATGCCGAAAGTTCTAGCATTTCTTGTATCGATAAGCGATCTATCACTTTTGCTTTTGGAACAAGAGAAGGGTCTGCAGACATAATACCTGCTACATCTTTATAAAAGTCACACCTATCGGCGCCAAGACTTGCAGCAAGTGCCACTGCTGTGATATCTGACCCCCCTCGACCAAATGTTGTCAAACGACCTTGACTATTCATACCCTGGAAACCAGCAATTACCGGGATTCCACCTTCTAAAATATAAGTTTTTAGTTTTTCAGTCTCTATAGATGAAATACGTGACAACCCTAGTTTTGTTTCAGATATAATAGGAATTTGCCAGGCAAGCCAGGAACAAGATTTGAGCCCCAGGTTTTGAAGAGCAAGCGCCATTAAGCCACAGGTTATTTGTTCGCCCGCAGACAAAACCGTATCACGTTCGCCAGTGTCAGGGCTCAAGGCCAAACTTGAGACGTACCCCTGCAGTTGGTCTGTTACTCCTTGCATGGCTGATACAACCACAGCAACAGATTCACCCGCCTCAACTGCACGAATAACATGACCCGCCGTTTTTTGAAGAGTGTCCGGAGACGCAACTGATGCTCCCCCAAACTTTTGTACAATCACAGAAATACTAAAACCGAGTTACCCTCTTCCCTTCATACGCGTGAGTCAGCCTCAAGATCAAGAAAATCCTTACAATATCTCTTATTTTTTCAGAAGACATGTTTCTAATACGGTTTGTGGATGACCTAAAGAGAAAAAATCTTTTTTGACAAATAAATTTATATATTAATCAATATATTACCTTTTAATTCCCATATTTAAATAAATATATTGCATTTTTTTAGAAAATTAACTTGACAAAGAGGCGCCAGATCAGTCATTATATCAATGAATAAAGGCTAGGTCTTCAACAGGGAAGTAACCTTATTCAGTCTAGAGAGCAGTTAAAATCTTTTTTATTTATTGATTTGAAATAAGGCTTCCTAACGGAGGCCTTTTCTGCTTCAACTATTTAATTTTTCTATTAGAAACAGTCTACAAAAATAAATGATAAGTCCGGTATCACCTTCTGCAAAGCAACATCTGCCTTTAGCCTTTTTAAAGTGACAACGACAGGAAAACATCCAAGGGTTGCAGCAATATATGAAGGGTCGAAAGTGGCACTGAAAATCAGATAACTGCTAAAAAAAGCAAGGAGAAAAAAACGGATCAGGGAGACACTACAGACTGGATGGAAAATTTTATTTTTCATCCACAGTTCTTTGTACAGTGATAATTAAGACAAGTCAGAAAATCGATGTTTAGGAATTTTGAGAGAACCCTGCAAAATTTCAAGAGAAGCTAAAGACCCTTACTATATAAGGGCCTTTGACTTCAATACAACTTAGTCCTTGGAAAAATCACCTTTTCCAAGATCTTCACGACCTGGACGGTTTGCATTGCCAGAATCAATTGTCACAGCTGATGGAGCTGAAGTTTCCGGAGTCATTCCAGATTCAGCTTTTTGTGTTACACGATCAATACAACGCGCATATTCGTATGAATCATACGAAGAATGAACCTTGCAATCATCACGCCAATCTCCTCCTGCCTGATAATCACAGCCAGAAAGAAACATTCCCAAACCAACAAGATAAAAAGCAATTTTTTTCATAAGCATACCTTTAAATATATTCATACTTTCATGACAATATGTTTAATTTTTAAAAGCGTCAATGCCAACAATAGAACTGTAGAGTGACATCTTTCTTTGTGACACAATAAACACAAGGCCATGATATTTTTTCGGTCTCTTTCTACGGAAAGGGCATTACCCGATAAAAGGTTAATATATGCAGAGATACTATTTCCTTTTCAACCCTTGTAGTTTGGTACTCTATATCGTCAAAAGGTTCTGTAGAGACAAATTAAGTCAAACCAAATATATATTATTTGAATAACATAGCGCACCTCAAAGAGAATGGATAACGTTAGTTACAACTCCCCAAATCATAAAATCTGTTTCTTGTGTGACTTCTATAGAAGGATACAAAGGATTCTCTGGCATAAGAAATAATTTCCCATTTTTACGAAATAACCTTTTAACCGTTAATTCACCGTTAACAGCAGCGATCACAATTTTCCCGGATCCAGGCGCCAAGGAACGATCCACCACAAGAAGATCATCAGGATTAATGCCTGCATCAATCATTGAATCACCATTGACACGAACAAAAAATGTCGCTTCCGGATTTTTCATAAGATGTTCATTCAAATCCAGTGTAGCCTCAGAATCATCTGTTGCCGCAACAGGCGACCCGGCCGCCACACGAGAAGCATATAAAGTTTTAAGCTGCTGCTTTGCCATCAAAGGTTTAAAGACTTCTTCAACCTTAACGCTTCCAGGCTCAAGAGCTGGACTCTTTGGAAATTTTAAAAGAATTTTTTTGACCTCCGCTGCATAACTTTTGGGAACCCGCATAACAACTGTCTCTTCCCCATATTTACCACTTCCAGGCTTGCGACCTGCCCCTTGACGTACTCCCCCTCTTACCATTCATTTACAACTCCTTGTGAACCACTATGATAAGTGTAACATTTTTCAGATTGGGTCAAAAGATCTTTTTATATAAAAAATCTACCCAGGCCTGGACAGGAAAAATAAGACTTTTCCACACACCTTTTAAAGAAAACAGGATTATAAAACAAAGTGAACAACCTGACTAAAAACCTATGACTTGGAAGTTCAACGAGACTCAATAATAAGGATGCTTTTCAATTTTCCACCATCAACAGATTTATCGTAAATTCTCCCAAATATTTTCACTTTGGGACTCCACTTTTTCTTAAGGTAACTAACATTGTAATGACATCTTATTGTTGGAGAATAAGATGTGTCTTTTTCTTCCAAGCTAATACTTGTGATATCATTAGGATGAATAAGTTTCCCAGATTTCTTCTTATCACGTTTGAAAAGACGACTTTCGTTCCGGCTCTCTCTCGAAGAAGCCTTCTCTATTGGCACCATTAAAAATACTTTATGCTTTTTATAAAGTTCGCTGTATGCTTTCTCAATTTCACTACCCGAGGGACATGATTTTATTCTCTTAATTATTCAAAGTTAATATTTATTTAAGAGGCAATATTCATCAAGAGAGGTGATTTAAAATCTGATTAAGGTCTTTGGTTTTGCTTCCTCTTGAAGATCCGAATTCAAAAGAATAGGCATCTTTTAAACAAGCCCCAAAGATACCAGCTATTGTTGAAATAATACCAACAGCCTCACCGGGAAGATGCCCTTCATAAGCCGTCAATGTCACTAGACAAAAGACAAGACCAAGAGCTGCACAAATAACCATGATATCGGCACGAATATTATGGCGACCAGCCTGAACAAAAGCAATGTCACGAGCCCGGGCATTTTGTTTATCACCAAGAAAGGCGGCTTCAAGATCATGGTCAAGTTTCATAATTTCACGCTGGAACCTGACCAGCAAAGAAGCATCACTTTTAAGAAACTCAACAGCGCCCAGGGCATTACTCTGGCCCGTCATTTTTTTTGCGATCTCAACAACACGGGCAGCGATCATTTCACTGGAACTATTTGGGGGAGACTCTTTAGAAAACCAGCGTGAAAGGACAGGTACAAATTCTGCAAGAGCCACAGCTGCGGCAATAAAGGGAGCAGCCATCTAAACCTCCTCTGCAAGATCAGGGGCCAGTCGATAGAAAATATGGCTCCCAATTTTGGCAACGGGCTTTTTACCAAGAGCCCAGACAGGAGAACGCGGCAACCAAATGGCATAATAATGATCAGATCCTTTTGTTAAATCCGGCCATGTTTTTTGTGCAACATTTCTAGCGACTTCAAGACATTGCCTGAAAATATAATTTTCCGGTGTTACGGAAAGTAGCAAAGGGCGATTTGGATCTGACTCATTCCAGCATGAGAACTGATAAGGTTTTTGACAGACTTCCTTAATAGTTTTCCCAAACCAGGATTGTTTTCTAACCCGATTCATTACAACATTGGCCACACCAATTAAAGCACCTACACCTCCTTCCGGACGGCTAAATTCACCTCTTGCCTCTCCATAAATTGTTCGTGCTAATATATCAATATCTCTACTCATGATACTCTCCTGTTAAATTTGTACTTAAAAAATCTCCCGCATGAACTGAAATCTGTCAGTCCTTTTCAAGATTAATTATTTTCCAGTGACGTTCTGTTCCCACGATAAGGCAGGGCGGCTTTTTCTGATCCAGTAAAATACCTATATGACCCAACTGAGGAGAAGGTAATGTCTCTTTCTCGTATAAGGGAAGATTCTGTAACTTTTGTTCCCCACATTCAAAAAGAGTAGAACTTGCACAAAGAACACCGGATTTTTCATGAGCCTCACCTGATTCTGAGGGCTTCTGCTCATCTGAAAATGATAGCCCCTTTAAAAAGACTCTCCATTTCTCTGAATCCTCAGAAAAATGTGATTCACTCTTGTGATTTTTCAGACACATAAAAGCCATACCGCTCAATGTCACAAGGTCTCCGTACATATAATCCTTCTTCCTTTCCCAAACACCTCGCGCATGAAAAGGGGGAAGAGGCATCAGGCAACGACCGATCTCACGATCGAATGTACTCTTAAACACAAGTTCATTTCCCTCAATGATGACTTCTTTGATTCTCTCTGTTATTGCTTCTCCTTCCTCCAGGGCTTTCAGACGTGCCTCGAGTTCCGAAAAATTCTCATCTAATTCTTCAATAGTAAGAGGAGCCCCTTTTTCTATTCTTAGTGTTATTGTCATGATTTATTTTCCTTTTTATAAATGGAGTTATGACTTCTATAGAACAGGACTAGACAGTCCTTCCTTTTTTAAAAGAAAGATCCACAAAACCTGACTGAGGATCTGATTGTGTATAATGAAATGACTGATATAAAACTGGTTCTTCAAGATCTTTAAGACTGATCAAAATCTTTGCTTCTCCTGTCTCAACAAGACCAGCAAGGCTTAAAAGTGTTTCTTTCTGAAATGTATCTATATAGTGGTGTTTGATATCATCAAGAAGCCCTTCCTGCGGAGGAGGAAGGCGACGTTTTTCAAGATCAGATTGTCCCTGAATGATAAGATAAGGTAATCTACCAGAATCTTTACAGACAGGAACCGCAAAAGTTTGACAAATTTGATCAATGGGAAGCCCTTTTTTGAAGTACCCTCCATAAGCCATGAGCGGATGTGAATTAATTTTTCCAGCTGACCCATAAGGCGGTGTATTCAACCATTTATTAGATACAATAGAAGTCCGTCTGTAAAGCAATAAAGGCCGATCTTGTAAAATGAACTTTTTGCGAATCAAGCAATACCCTTGATCCATTTGAACGTGGAAATCTGCCCATGATAAAGGCCTGTTTTCGCCTTCCATAAGAAAAGATCCCTGACCTGTAAAAACCAGGTCAATAGCCTGATACTGACTAAAAAGGACATGACCTCTGGAATGAACGGGAAGGATTTCTTCCCCATAATAATTTGTTTTTTTCGTGTATTCACCATTTACCACAGCTTGAAAAAAAACATTAGTTCTTTCCCCTGGCACCGGAATAACTTTAGCCCTCAATGTTATGATGTCCGGCAGAGAGGCGATCTTGAAAAAAAGATCCTGGTTTTTTCCGGGGTGACTGGAAGTGTCAAGATATCCTAAATCTATATTGCCATCCCTTTCTGCTAAAACATCTTCGGAGTTCCTCACAGAATTCAGTGAAAAAGCCCGAATACCTCTTTCTATACTCATGAGTTATCCTTTCTAAGGTTGATAATTCAGTTGAATTTGACATGGTGCTGACCAGGTATGGGCCGCTTTTATCTTAATATTATGAACAATAGCTGGTTCCGATCTAAGGTCCTTTAATCGTACTTTGATATCAGTACGCGCTTCTCTTAAGACTGATTGCAAATTATGACGTTTAGGATATTGATTTTCAGAAAGGTATATATTTTGCTCATCAGGACCTTTTACAATTTCAACATCTTCAACAAGATCATAAGCTGTCATCAAGTTTGGTTTCAGCAATCCACGCTGAGGAACATCGTGATAAAAAGTTGGAAATTTAATACCGCTTTCAGAGACCATAATGACCTCCTGGCCCAAATTTTCCTTACAATAAGAAGTGCCAACATAGGCTGAATCCTGTTTTAACTCTTGATCCAGCTCATGGTTTAATACCCCCACAGCGCACGCTAACGTTACCTCTCCTCTTGAGATTCCTTTTTCACCATCCACGAGCAAGCGATAAGACTTCACTTTACCGGACACATTCTTCCCCGGTAGTCTTCCATCTTCAATCTGCACAGTATGATCACAGGTTATGCTGGAAAGACTTTCGAAAGAGGATTCAAATCGTATTTCGACAGCACGTGCAGAAGCTGCCAGGTGAGCTCGTGCGACATCAAAAGCATGGGCTACACACTGATGACCTCGCTCTGTCGTAAAAAAACTGGAACGTCCTTTCACACAAGGAATATCAGGCGCCTTTCCCAAATGGCGCCACTTGACATAATCCCTTTCAAAAGAAAGACTGGATCGATGATGATGGAGCGACTCATATACACCTTGACGATAGGTGACACGGAGACCTTTTGGATAAAGAGTGTCCGATCGCCAAAATCTTTGCTCATCCGACAAGCCAACTCCGTGAATGGGCATCGAAAGCGTTCGCACTTTTTTCATACCTGGGCCCAAAGGCTGTGTCTGATGACCTAAATAGATTTCGGCGACTTCACAGCGTCTTTGTCGATATCTCCATCCCAGGACAAGGGCTGCACGGTACCAGAATCGTTTTAATCTTGTTTGGAAAGGTTCTAGCCTTCCCCTAATAGAAGGATCTTCCGGAGAAACCCAAATCTTATTAGATTTTGCAGGATAAAGGTCTAATATACCTGTATAGGGAGCTGGAATTTCCTTTAAACGGCTTTCTTCAATCCAGTAACCGGACTGATTCAGTTTTTGACCCTCATGCCACCACTTGGCTTGCAAGTCTGGTCCTGTCAAAGTATTGATTAGACCCCCCGGAAATTTTGACCTTAAAAAATAAGTAATATTCGTGCGACCACGATAAGTCTGTAACCAGGATGCTTTAAGCTTTATCTTAACACCTGCCAAGGGAAGGTCTGTCATTTTAATATCAAGACTATTTCTGAAAAAACGATCTCCAACATTAAGAATCTGACGGCCCTTAAAAAGATTGGATAGCTGAACGGTTTGATGTGTACGAGACCATTCGAACAAACAATCTTGTGCTTCAAGACCCTCCCCGGGATTATCTTGTTCTTCGGGATGCACAAAAGCCGAGTCCCAGAATGGACCCTGCTGTACGCGCTCATGTAGTACCTGAAGTAAACCCTGACTGTTCTCGGGTTCAGACGTTAATTGGATCTGGTAAGAATCACCTTCTATCTTTTCAGGAACTTTACACAACCTCCCCTTAAAAAGAAGCTCAATCTCTCCCCCTGATTTCTTAAAAGAAAGATAAGCGGTTTGTTGTTTGGGATCCCCGCCAAGACCTTTTTCCTGATTTTGAACACGCAGCTTTGCCATAGGAAATCCCCCCTCTCTTGCTATTATTTCAAGCGAGAAAATTTTAAGATCTTCACGTGCATGAATCTCTGGATCAAAAGCACACTCTGAATTGGCCCAGGCAAAATAAAATGCCATATTATCATCCTCCGTTATACTTGGAATTTCTGTCTTTTTTCGTACAAGAAAAAACCGTCTTTTTGTTATCCAGAAAGACGGTTGAAGGGTACTGTCAGTAATTGAATTGATTTTGGCCACAGAACCGTTGTTTCAGGGCCTTAAAATTTATCGTGTTTTGATAGAAAAAGCCTTCCGAAAATCAGAAGGCTTTAAAGTAGTAAAAATATTTGCGTATAACTTCTAAAAAAACCAGAAAACTTTACTCCCTGACTTCCGGTTCAAAACCATGAACCTGTCTTAATAATGTTCCAAGAGCACAAAGTATATCATTCGCACGACCAGGATGTTCTTCAAAAATAGCCTTTATATTAAGAGCACCCCCC
Source organism: Alphaproteobacteria bacterium UBA1908 (assembly GCA_002337525.1). Lineage (GTDB taxonomy): Bacteria > Pseudomonadota > Alphaproteobacteria > Caedimonadales > UBA1908 > UBA1908. The sequence continues at coordinate 63,623 of DDGG01000014.1, forward strand.
TTACTGGAAAGCCCGAAGCAAAAACCTTTTTCACAGCTATGGTAAGGAACCTTTCTTATAGATTCACAAGCAGGAAGTTTCCAGTCTCCGATATCATCGGACAAGCCAGATCCTGCATGATAGGGTCCAATTAGAAATTGTGTCTTTCCATCAACAAAAACAGCATTGCCTTGAAAAGCAATAAGATCATTTTTGAACCTCGTATTTGATAAAATATTTTTCATATACGGCTGTACTTCTTCCAGAATTTGCAACAGTCGTCCTTGCGCTTCTTCTGGCTCAAAATCACTTCTTTGAAACGATGTATATCCCCTTGAGTTCAATCCAAGACAAGCGACCAAAATAAATAACAAATACAATAATTGTTTTTTAATCTCGACAAAGTGAAAAGTATGCGGCATAAATCCTCTTATTATAGTGAACAACTTTAACAGACTGAGTGTAAGAAGCCTATGACACAGACTCAAGCCCCCAAAAAAGATTTTTCTTTGCCCTCAATCATAAAGTGGCTTGGGCAAAAAGGTTATTCACAGGGTGTTTTCTGGATCATTCTTGTTGCACTTACCAGCAACATGAATGATATTCTCATGCGAATTGCCGGCGTTAATATTCCTCCTCAGGAAGTCACTTTTTTTCGGTATTTCTTTGCGACCCTAACTCTTTTTCCGGTCATGCTAATCATAGGTAAAAAGTCTTTTTATACAAAGCGCCCCTCTCTTCATATCATCCGATCTCTTTTGCTTTTCGGGGCCATGTCATGCTGGACAAAGGGGCTGACCATGTCCCCCCTTTCAACGGGCAGTATCCTGGCTCAAACAACCCAGCTTTTTGTCCTCATCATGGCTTATGTCTTTTTAAAAGAGCCTGTCGGATGGCAAAGAACACTGGCGACGATAGCCGGGTTTACAGGTGTTTTGATTATTGCTCTTGGCGATGCCGGACCAGAAGGTTTTATCGAATCATTTCTTTCAATGAATAATGCCACTCTTTTTTTTCTTGCTGCCGCCATGATGTTTGCTCTCAGTGATATTATCAACAAACGTTTTGTGGTCGATGAATCAACTTTATCGATGATGTTTTATATTGCAGTAGGGACCATGCTCATTGCCTTGTATCCCGCAATCCTGGTATGGAAGACGCCAACTCTTAAAGATCTGGTATATTTATTGATTCTTGGTGCCGGGGGAAATCTTATTTTATTCTTTCTTCTAAAAGCCTTTGCAGCAACAGATGTATCTGCCTTATCTCCTTTCAGGTATGTTGAAATTCTTTCTGCTGTTATTCTTGGGTATTTGATTTTTTCAGAAGCGCCTACTTTCTGGACATTGGCAGGAGCTGGTATCATCATCCCGAGTACATTTGCAATTAGTAAATATGAAACACGCCAGCAACAAAAAAAACGGCAAGAAGAATCTTGATATAATATTTTTGTAGGTAGTTGTTCCTTATATTTTTTGTTAAAAGCCCTATGAAAAATATAACCTTATCTGTCTGAATTCTGGAGCAAAACAGCAAGATAAAACGACGCAGACTAGATCTCCTCGAGACACAAACGCCACCCGACTTTAGCCTGCCATTCCTGTGTTTCAAGAGAAAAAAAGGTGACTCTCATTGTCAAATGTGGTCGGTAAGTTATGAAAAATCTTTGCTCTTCCACCAAAGGTTGAGTCAGGCTGACCTCTGTTTCAGACATTTCTATTACGTCCAATAAATCACCTGACTGTGTAAAGGCTTTAACTGACCCGGGAACAGCAGGACGCTCTAATTTAGAAACTCTCTGCGGGCTTGTTTCCTGGCAAATTCTTTGCAAACAGGATAAAGAAACTTCTTCTCCTTGCCATAAGCCTTCCAAAGCAGGAGAAATTTTGTCCTGACAATGAATTTCTGTCCAGTATTTTTGGTGAGTTTCAAGCCCCAGATAACATAACTCACCATTAATACTTCGACGCAATTCACCAGTTCTAATAGGTTTTAAAACCTGAGTACACCCCCGGGCAGAAAATGGTGGAAGTCCCCGCCTGTTAATTTCTATGAGTGTTTCTTGCATCACTTTCTCCTACCAGATGGCCCAACGCGGCAACTGAGTTCTATGTGTCAAGGCACTTTCTCTAAAATATGTCTGCAGTGCCTCTATGACGTCTTGATCTGATACGATACGATCACAAGAACTTCTTTGTTGGAAAAAAGTGCTTTCAGGGTTATTTTTTGTCATGATATTTGATCTCCTAAAATGCTTTCATGCAGAATTGCCGTAACCTTGAGATTTATTTCCCGCGTCACGTTATCAGAATTTAGTTTTGTTGGTGTTTCGATTTTTATTTTAAAGGAGGCTTTCTCATTAAAACGTCCTTCAAAGTGAAACCTAAGACGCGATAATAAAGATAAAATCTCTTTTTGACCCCTATACCGGGATACAATTTTAAGATTAAAAACACTTAAGACTCTATTATCAAAAGGGATAACATGCACCTCTTCAATATCGAAGTATATATAAGGATAATGAATATTTTGAGGGACTTGCGACCAGACCCCTTGAACATAGTCATCCATTGCTTTTGACAGAAAACTTTTCAAATAGGTCGCGACCTTTTCCTCAATCATTTTCTCTTTCCTTCTCACTTGGCAAAGATACCTCCGTCACAAAAAATGAAGTTCTATCTGAAGTTGGGGATTGATTAAATGGACTCACAATTGCAAAGGTTTTATTTTGCCATTTAAAACGTTCAAAGAGTCCATAGTCCCCTAATCGAATATCAACTTTATAAAGGTTTTCTTTAAAAGCCAAAGTTCCTGCCTTATTCCCTTCAAGAACTGTTTTTGGGTAAGGTTTTCCAAACCAGCTTTCAAGAGTTGCCCAAATAGTTCTGGACTCTTTCCATTCATGTACGTATCCCCCCATTTGATCCGGGACCAAAATACGTTTCATAAGAATAAGACGCCCCTCGAAACGTCGTCTTCGAGATTTTTGTTGCATGTTTTGAACTCCGGATTTAGATAAAAAAGCCTAATAGTCAAAGATCAGGTCTGGATTAGGAAACAAAATAAGTTTTTGATCAATCTAACAAAAACAAAGAAAAATCTATTTTAGAAAATAAAACTCAAAATATTACTAGAGAGCACGCTGAGCTCTGTAAGGCTTAATCAATTGAATAACACCTTCATCAAGAGGTTTAGGCATAAAACCCAAATCATTTGCCGCAGCACGTCCATCATAAAGAGAGACGAGCGCCATCAAAATACCTTGTCTCAAAGGCTCTGGAACATCCTCTGCTTCTTCACCATACCCTGCCCAGAAATGAACAAACAATTCACCGCGACCTTGTAAAAATTTACCAGCAGAACTCCCAAGGTGCATATGTGCAACACGACCAGCTGTATCCAGACGATAATCCTGAATATCGCGTTCTCCATAATTATCAACCATTCTTGGGGGGCCAACAAGTTCAAGAAAAGGAGATTTGGGAAGCTCGATGCCCCTCTCTCCACGACTTTGATTCCTGGATAAGTAACGAACATCACTATTGGCATAGGCAAAACCAGCATTCAATGAGAATGTCCAACACTGACGAATCAAGGCGCGTCCAGTAAAAGACTCAATTGACTGGCGTGCTGTTTTAATAAGACGACGAATTAAATGATCATCTTCAGTGTGATCTATCCGCAAGAATACTTTTGCCTGTTCAAGAGTGATCGGTTCACATAGTGGCGCTTCTTTTTGACGCAAACCCATTTGACTGTCCATTTTATTTTTTTATCCTTCTAGTATGACGCACCTTAAAGAGCGCCTCAATCCTTGATTTGATTTATTATGAGTTGGAAGAGGGAATTCTTTTCTAAAAAAACTCCCCCCGACTTGTTTTCTATTCTGAGAAATAAATGACTTTAAGAGCCTCAAAATTTACCATATCTCCCCCAACACGTTTGACCGTATAAAACTCAACATAGGGTTTAGCACTATAAGGATCCCTTAAAACATATGTCCCTGCCCGATCAACAATTTGATATGCTTCATGGAAGTTACCAAAAACAATAGACTTGCTTGCTGTACCGGCTACAAGCCTGGCATACCTTCCATGATGACAACAGGATACCCCAAAAGTGTTTCTTGCACGCCTTCAGTAAGAGCAGGCTGCCACAAGCTTTGTCCATTTCTATCTTTTAACTTACGCAAAGAAGCATGAGCAGAACGAGACACAACCCAAACAGCTCCCTTTAAATATCGTGCAGGCAAAGATGCCGCTGCATTTACCAGAACATCGACCGGATTTTCATCAGAAAAGGCCCCATTGGCCCCTGTCAGGAAATGCTCAAGTTGATTGTCTTCAAGATCAGAACGCCTGGCTGTTTGATAACTTAAAAAACCATGTGGTTTATTATTGCCATCTCCCGAAATAAAGGCCTGATTTTCCAGTTGAGCCATACGATACGCAATTTTCTGAGCGAGCCAGGATTCAACATTCACCTCACTGTCATCCAAAAGTTTTTGTGTGGCCCGAGGACGGGCAAAAAGCTCGTGAACAGGAATTCGCTTTCTGGCAAGCTTTGGTGTTTCCGTCACTGCACGATCGGCTGTTTCAGCAGCCCATCCTGCCTCTTCACCCCCTTTGTCCGTCAAAATTTCAACAGCGCTACTTGAAATACTTAGAACATTTGCCAGATTAAGAAGAGGAGAAATCTGCCCAAGGTCCTGATGAATACGTTCAGAGATAATCTGGGGAACCAGGTAGCCGCCGTCAACATCCGATCCTACACTTAAACTTTTTGTACACTCCAGAGACATCAAGGGAGACGCATCCCCTTTACGTACATAGGATTGAAAGGCATTCTTATGTTCAATGGTATCTCCTTCATCCATACCTGTGTCATATGAAACGTCGGGACGATCCAAAGGAGCACGACCTTTCTCCAGCGCGTCAAGACGGCGTGTATGTTTTGCTTTAAAGTCCTGAAAAGCCGATGTCAGATCATTTACAGATGACTCAATAGTCTCCATTGTATTCCTCCCTGTTAGAAATTAATTAAAGAAAAGTTCCAGGCCAAAGTAAATTGACTGTACATTTAATAAATATTGGCATTTGCCCTAAATAGAGCAATTATTATTTTATTAAGTTGATCTTAAAACATGTATAGCCCGACGAATAGAAACAAAAAGGCCTTTTTGATACTCATCTGTTCGTCTCAGTATGCCTTTATTTTTAACAGCTGTAACTTTGGCATCTTTATTAGCTGCAAATGTCACCAGCGATATTTCCAGAAGCTCAACTTCTTTCAGGTCACGTGCTCCCTCCCCTCCCGAAAAATCAGCATCTTTAACCGAGCACCCTATAGAAAGACCATCAAGAACTCCTTTTTTCAAAAGACTGTATGCTTCACGTCCTCTTTGAATATCCAGCAGGAGCTGGCCTTCAACATACAATCCATTTTGATCCTCTTTTATAATATGCCAAATGCCGATAGGCTCTTTTGCATCGTGTTGCCATAACATTTTAGGGGGTTCTTTTTCTTTCAGGCTTTTCAAAAAAGCCCCTTTCAAAATCCGGTCTCCCTGGCTATCAAGCGTATTAAAAACACTTGCATAGCCTGAAAAACGTCCTTCATTCTGGATTTTTTTCAAGGTAAGGGGTGATGATAAATAAGTTTCTTTCACAAAATCAGACATAATAACCTCTAACAATTTTAATGATTCAAGATGAAGATACATTTATAATTAAGCGAGGACATCTCCGCCCTTTAGAGGAGGATAGCCCATTGCCTGACGTTTTTCGTTAATCGTTAGAAAAGGTGCTTTTGAAAACTTTGACCAGGCTTCTTCTCGTCTTGGTGCCAGGGCTGGAATACCATCAATATCGTAGCCAAGTCTTAACCCCGTCCCAAATTGTGGTACAAGCCAGGTATTAAACTCATCAATAATGTGGTCAAGGAGTGGTAAAATAGTATCTTCCCACAGATGGTATCTTGCTTCACGATAGTTTGAGAAGGTTGCATCTCCCGGGACTCCAACCAACATAGGAGGGACTCCATAAGCCTGTGAAATTTCACGTGCAGATATTTTTTTGCCTTCAACAAAATCAAGGTCTCTAGGAGAAAGCCCCATTTCCTGCCATTTGAAATCTCCTTCCAAAACAAGAACGCGCCCTGCATTTTGGCTTCCTTCATACATATGTCTAAGAGTCGATTTAAGGTCGTGACGTTGTTCCTCACTCATAGGAATATCATCCCCGCCCTGACCAACAACCAGAGCGCCGGACGGGCGACCACCATTTTGAAGCAAAGCCAGATTGTGGCTTGCAACAGTGTTGTGTTGATCAATAGAACAAGAAGCCGCTTCAATAGGACTCATTCCATACCAATCATTTAAGGGGTTAAAAAGTTTCAGGTGGAGAATACGATTAAATCCATTCTTTTGTCGTGTTTTCAAACGCTGAGTCTGGCCGTTTACCGTATAATCATACCCCGCGATAATCCCGCCTCGCCCTGGTATTATTTGCATCCGATCAGGTCGCAGGGGGTGAAGCTCTGCAACACGTCCATCATTTGTCAGAATACTTTCAATATACGCATTGCCTGCAAGCAACAAATACGATGTCATGGCCTCCATAAAGCTTGACCCCGCTTCCCGGGGACTCGGTGCATGAAGAAGGGTTAAGAGCGGATGATCCTTGAGTTCCCGATTTTTATTATAAAGCCGCCAGGGAACACTGGCGACCCCCCGGGAAATAAGATTCACAGACCGATAAACAATGACATTTTTGCGATACCCCTCTTCACTTAATGTGTCATATCGTTTGGGTGTCCAAACAGGTCTCCCCAAAGTGTTATAGGCAATAACAGAGCTCACCTGACTTTGCTTTTGGACCATAGAAGCTCGGTTTTTTTTGGTAAGATATTTCATCCAGTTTTTCATAAAAACTCCTTAATAATACTAAAAAAGATGAAGGCGTTCAAAGAGCATCTTGTTTGGTCACTATTTTCATCAAAACAGAATGAAAGACATATTTCCCGAACGCTATATTTTTCGATAAAGCGCTTTTGCCCGAAAATAGTCTATTTTTACTTTATTAAATGAATATTGGGACAATAAAGAAAAAAGGCCGGATTCAGGCCTCTTGAGAAAGGTTATTTGAAATTAGGCTGATATCCCTCAACCGTGACTCAATAAGTTCGCTCTTCACTATAGAAAGCTCTCAGGAAAGAGCATTATCACTTCTGATAATAAATTAGCATAAGACCTTATGACTTCTTTAAGTTCCTTTTTGAGAAGATTGATGTGTGCGAAGCAGGGTAATACTAATCCTGCGATTCTGCTCTGATTCGGGTTTTTCTATAATAAGAGGCTCTTTATCTGCTTTTCCAACAACAGCAACAAGACGACTGGGGGCAAGCCCATCCACCAGCAGGGCACGTCTTGTCGCGTTGGCACGGTCTGTAGAAAGTTCCCAGTTACTATACCCTTTTTTATTAGAAAAAGGTTTTGAGTCTGTATGGCCAGTAATAGAAATTTTATTAGGCAATTTTTCAACAACTTTGGCAACTTGTTGTAATAGTATTTTTGTTTGCTTGTACATTGTTGCACTGCCAATAGGGAACATAGAATAGCGGTTTTTATCAACAATCTGGATTCTAAGTCCCTCTGGTGTATTTTCAACAATCAGATTTTCTGCAAGATTTTTGATATCGGGAATTGTTTGAATAGCCTGGCGCAAAAGATGCTCTGCTTCTTTAAAAAGCTCTTCCTCATATTCTTCCAAATCATCTTTGGCTTGTTCATGGTTAAATTGTTTTTCTGATTTATGTAAAGATTTTGTCAAAGAAGAAATCTTCTTGTTCTGGTCTTTTTGATTCTCACTATCCTCACTTTGAGGCACAGTTGTTGCATTGGGACTCAGCATACCTTCCTGACCTTCAACGGCATCCATACCGGCATCATCATCCGTATCAACATCACTGGCGCTAGCTTCATTTTTAACCGAATTGGTTGTCATTGGAGATGATGCTTTTGTTTGCTGAAAGTTACCCTCGGTTTCAATAGAAAGTCCGCCTAAAATACCGCCACTTCCGCCAGCCCCTATCATATCACCTGCTGGCCCAAAATAGTTTGAAAGCCCCCGGCGCTGTTCCTCTGATGTTGCGTTTAAAAGCCACATAAGAAGAAAAAATGCCATCATCGCCGTTACAAAATCTGCATATGCAACTTTCCAGGCACCACCGTGGTGGCCATGGCCACCCTTGACGATTTTTTTAATTATGATGGGGGGTTCTTGACTCATTTAAAAAACCTTTATCTGATCAAGCCGGTGGTGGTAATTCAGAAACTTTTTGCTCAACATCATAAAATGACGGACGCAAATGCACCGGAATAGATTTACGAGCAAACTCAACAGCAATCGCCGGAGGATACTTATTTAAATAAGCAATCAAGCACGTCTTAATACATCCATAGAATTTACCTTCTTCTTCATAATTTGAATTTAGACTGTTCGCCATAGGGCCCACTAAACCATATGCCAGAAATACACCCAGGAAAGTTCCAACAAGAGCTCCCCCAATCATCTTACCAAGAATTTCCGGAGGTTGATCAATCGCAGCCATTGTTTTGATCACACCCAAAACCGCAGCAACAATACCAAGGGCAGGTAAACCGTCAGCCATTGTGCTGAAAACCGATGCCATCTGATGCTTTTCATGATGGTGAACTTCAAGCTCTTCTGCCATAATATCTTCGATTTGGTAAGGATTGTCCGTCCCCATTGTCATCATGCGCAAATAGTCACAAATAAACTCAGTAACATGGTGATCATCCAATACTGAGGGAAACTCTTTAAAAAGACTACTTTCTTCAGGATTTTCTACATGAGGTTCAACAGCCAGCATTCCCTTGGATTGAGCCAATTTAAAAATCTGGTAAAGAAGGGCAATGAGGTCCAAATAACTTTCTTTTGTATAACGAGGCCCCCTTAAAAGATCACTAAAGGATTCCCCCATTTTAGAAATAATATTTTTGGGTGTTCCAATCAAATAAGCCCCAATAGCCGCCCCCAAAATGATCACCATCTCCATTGGAGCTGCTTTTAAAATGATCATAATATTTCCGCCCATGATGATATAACCACCAAAGACGCACCCGAAAACAACTCCTACGCCTGCAAAGAACAAGGCTAATCTCCCCTAATTATACAAAGCTTTTTTCCGCAGCTGGTTAAAAATGCTTTTCTTTTCTCATTCACGAAAGTATACATTGACCAGGCACATGAGTTAACTATAATTTTTATTTTATTGGTCAGGAGACATATGCATCCCCCATCGTCGACCCTTTTTCGGCAAACATTATCCCGCTTTGCAACGGGCGTTAGCATTCTCACGTCTAATAATAACGGGACCTGCCTTGGCGTTACTATCAATTCTCTAGCCTCTGTCTCACTCGATCCACCTCTCGTTTTATTCAGTCTCAAAAAATCTTCTCCACGCTATACCTTTTTTAAAGAATGCAAAAGCTATGCCATCAGTGTCTTAAGTGAATCACAAAAGTTTCTCTCAAATCATTTTGCGCGACAAGGAGACGCAAACTGGCAGGACTTTGATCTCCTGAAAAACGAGCCCAGCCCTCTTTTCCAGGAAGCTCTTGCTCACCTGAAAGGACATCCTGAAGCTTTTTATGAGGGAGGAGATCATACAATTTTTTTGGTTCGCGTAACTCACATGGCTTTTAACGAAAATCAAAAACCGCTTCTTTTTTACAAAAGTGATTATCATACTTTGGAAGAAGAAAAACTGCCTTTAGAAAATGCCCTTTAAAAAGTAATCTTCTTAAAGATTATGATTTCTTTTGCGACCAACCTTACCTATAATTTTCTTGTAAACAGTCAATCATGGAGGGCCTTCATTGATCAATACGTCAAGGACAAAACCCTACTATATTAATCCAGATTTATTTTTTCTTTTTGAAAAGAATTCTTTTTGTCTCTGGAATTACAGGGATCATGAGCAATTCGAGATTCAAAAAGACCTGATTGAGCTTTTAATAGAAATAGCCCGGGACAAATCCATTCCAAAAGACCATCCCTTACTGAAAGATTTGCTGGAAAACAACATCATCAGCACAACCCCCTATCAGGATACTCAATGGGGGTGGGATAAATTATCTCACATGTTTCATAAGGGGACCCAGAACATTCCCGAACTTTTTCAAAAAAGAACAAAAGAGGAAATGATCACCGACTTTATTGGCTTTTCAAAAGGCTATGCCGAACGAAAATCGAAAGGCTCTCCCCCTAAAAAATCAGCCACCTTTCAGTTATCAAAGGTTGAGAAAAACCCTCAAACTCTCTCCTTTGTCGAGACTGTTAAAAAGCGTTTTACGTCCCGATATTTTTCGGGTAAAAGCCTTTCGGAAAAGGATTTTAGCACAATGCTATACTATACGTTTGGCAATTGTCATTCCGGTTGGGAAGGTATTAGTGAATCCGTTCATCTTGTTGGCAACCGCAAAACCAGCCCCTCTGCAGGCGGGGTTCATTCTATTCAAGCCTTTGTGGTCGTTTTTGCGATCGAGGGTATTAAGCCGGGACTTTATTTGTATGATGCCATTGATCATGCCTTGACTTTTATCCACTCAAAAGCCGACTATCAAACCCTGATACCCCTTATGGCGGACCAATTTTATCTGGAAGGTCTTGCTTTTGGTGTATTTCTTGTCTCCGACTTAACAAAAGTATGGGAAAAATATCTGCATTCTCGTGCGTATCGTGAAATTTTCCTGGACGCAGGCCATCTCTCCCAAATGTTGCAACTATGGGCAACGTCATTATCACATGAAACCTGGATCTCTGGATATTTCAGGGATGATGACTTAATGGAATATCTACAGATCCAGGACGAGACCAAAGCGCCTCTTCTATTTGTGGGAATTGGCAAGGGTGAAAGAACCCCTCTTCATCCTGATATGGCAGCGGCATTGAAAAAATATGGCCGCTAATAGACATCCCCTGTTGCTGCACCTCTATTCCAGCGTCCATTTTTTTGAGCGTTTCAGCTACTATGGTATCCGTTCCCTCCTTCTTTTATATTTGGTTACAAAGCTCGATTTCACAGACTGTAAATCCTACGCTATTTTCGGAGTATACGGCACCTTGACCTACGTCACCCCTTTGATAGGCGGCTATGTTTCCGATAGGTTCATTGGTCTCTCGGGCGCACTTTGGAGTGGTCTGTTTTGTATGCTCCTTGGTTATATTGGTCTTTTGATTCCCAACAATACCACGGCTTTTTTTATGGGACTGGGCCTTATTGCAACGGGCTCTGGCCTCTATAAACCCAATATGAACGCCCTGATCGGGAGTCTTTATACAAAAGAGGACCCACAAAAAGGATCCGCCTATACTCTCTTTTATGTCTATCAAAATGCGGGATCGTTTTTGGCCCCCCTCATTTGTGGTAGCCTGGGCCTATCCATGGGATGGCTTTATGGCTTTGCTCTCGCTTGTATGGGGGTGATTATTGGACTGGGGATCCTGTTTTATGCTCAAAAAAAGCAACATACGCCCAATCTTCCTGCCATCCCCTTTAAATATCAACTCGGAACCCTTGTTTGCCTTGTTTCAGGAGCTCTGATCCTCTCTGCTATTCTGGGACGTGTTATTTACTATGGCGAAGAATCTCTGGATATTTTGTTGGGATTATCCCTGATTTATGGACTTGTGTTCTGGAAACACTATCGTTCTTGTACAGAAGATGAAAAAAAGAACATGCTTCTTATTCTTGTCGGTATTATGGCAGTGGCCTTATCTGGCGCCCTGATCAGCCATGGAGAAACAGTTTTTACACTTTTCATGAAACGTAATGTGGACCCCCTATTCTTAAACACTAAAGTTCCCGTAACCTTCATTCAATCAATAGATCCCCTGACCATTATTGTTTTAGGATCTTTGACACCTTTCTTATGGAAAGCCTTTGGCAAACGACAAATGACAGATACAGGAAAAATCCTGTCAGGATTTGGAATGATCGTATTGGCCTATGCCTATCTTTATATTTTATGTGCTTATTTTCATGAAAATTATCTGATATCGGTGCTGCCTTTTGCCCTTGGCTTAGTCGTTCTGGCTGCTGCTGATATTTTCATTTATCCTAATGTGCTTACTTTTTGTTCCAGACGCACACCGGAACATCTCACCGCCATTGTCATGGGATTTGTTGTTTTCGGGATGGCTCTTTCTCAGTTATTTGGAACTTATCTTGCCAAAATTTCTTCGGTCAGATTAATTAATACAACTCCCGCAAAATCCTGGCTCGCCTATCAGGATTTCTTTTATACGATGGCTGTGACTTCGGCTCTCATCCTGATCATATTATGGATTTTCATCAGATGGATTGGGACAAAGAAAACCCGCCCGTAAAGCTGTCCTCCAGAGGGCCCCCTTCATTTCCCGTCATCCAGAGGGGGGCAACACCCCCCGTCGGGATCTAAATGGACTGTTCTATGCGCACCAGAGGTAATGAGATTCTTCCCTCGCT
>DDGG01000022.1:0-50597 GCA_002337525.1 Alphaproteobacteria bacterium UBA1908
GCACTTTTCAAGATCTGCCAAAATGCTTTGATCATAGTCAAAATCAGGCCATTCTTCTTGTTGCCAATTCCATTTCATGAGTTATAGACCTTTCTTCAATAGCTCACTATATCATATAAATATGATTTATAAAAAGAGGGTCTATCGATCATTTTCAAACAATTTTGGATCTGTAAAGTCAAATGAGTTCTTGTACTATTAAAACTTATATTAATATAAAAAATTTAAGTGTCTCATATATTTTTTCTTTTAAATGAGATTTTGATTCAAGATACTCTAAATTCTCTATTCTTTCTTGTATCATAAAGGTTTGGGAATGAGCCTCATTTTTTATTTTTATGTAATTTACCAAAGTTATATTTCCTATTCCAAGATGATAAAGATCGCAAATATCTTTTATTTCTGAACTTGATAATTTTGATAAGGTTCTTTGCAAAAAAGAGAGATTTGGAAATTTTTTTAAGTCATTGAAAAGATTTTCTTTAGAGTAAAAATTCTTTGGAGACGTAATATTATAATTTTTTAGTGTGTTATATATTTTGAATAATTTCTCAGTAGATATATAATTTGGATGTAATTTCCCTTCTGGAAGCTCTTTTTTATAATATTGCTTTAATATGACGGCATCTAATTCAGGTATTTTGGTAAGTTCCTCAGGAGATTTTCTAGAGAGGTTATTATAGTTTTTAATATTTAATATGTATTGATTTGTATCCGTAATAAATTCATAAATTAACTCGAATTTATTACATAATTCTTTAATCTTAGTGATGTTTGTTTTAGATATCAGAAGATCAGCTTTAATAGGGTCTATTAAAGCTATTTTTTCAATAGAGTTTATTCTGGAAGAAGAATATTTAAATAAAGTATGTGACGATTCTATTTTGGAAAATTTTTTAACAAGCTGGTCAATAAGTTCTATTTCTTCTTCGTGTATGCAGAATTTATATTTAGGTAACTCATTTTTAACTGTCTCCCAAATTTTCTGTATTTGATGAGATAATTTACTATTTTTTTTTAAAGAATACTGAGCATATTTAACTATCAGTTCAGTAATGTGAAAAAGTATATATGTTAAAGGATATAAATCATAGTAGCCATGATTTTTATTTTTTAGGTAGTGCTCTAATAAAATAGAGTATGTATCACAATATGCACTTAAATAGGTTTTTCGTGGGGATGTGTTATTTCTTGATTCTATATAATTTGGGCCGGGAATACTCATAGTTTCTCCTGTAAATTTTAATCCTCTATTTAAGAGTCTTTTTTTTAAGAAGTAAATTTTCTGCATTCCTTTTTTGAGCGGCCACTGTAAAATTGAACGACCCGGTTACAACAATTCTTTCATCTATAATTATGATCTTGTTATGCGAGATCGCGACAGGCATATCAATATAAACAGAAATTTCTTCCTGAGTTTACTCAAAAAGTCTAAAAAAGACCTCAAGGTCGCTAGAAAGATCTCCAAGAAGAAATAAAACACTTCTTAAATAAAGTATGGGATCAAGTAATAAAAATAATGAAGAATATCAATATTTTGTCTTGATTGTTTCTCGTTTTTTCTTATACTAATAAAGATCTTAAACAACAATTCAAAGGAACTCTTATGGCTATCTTTATCCATGAAACTGATCTTGTTTCTCTCTGTAAATCTCATGACCAATTTCTCACAAGAGCTTATGAAGCTTTGCAGTATCAGGATTTTGATCAGGCGCTTTATTTTCTGGAAGAAGCCCATGCGTTAGCCAGGAAGTTTTTACCAAGAGAAGATCTTCGTCGGCGGGAACTCTCCGGTTTTTACGGCAAAGGATTTGATTATGTACACTGAGCTTATCAAAGAAGAATCCCCTATTGAAAGGCTCCATCATTATGTTGAGGATCGCCGCATTGAACCCTGTGAGGTGATGGAAGCGTGGGGACTTATTCATCACCATTACCTGGCGTGTGCTTTTAAATATCTCGCCAGAGCTGGTCGTAAAAAAATGCCGTGCTTGATCTCAATAAAGCCCTTTGGTATTTAAGGCGCTTTGAAACCATAGAGGATCCTCGGATTTCTTTTTTGGAAGAGGGGAGTATGACACCGCACCTTCTTCTTTCTGATTGGAGAATAGAGCCCCAAACCTGTAGGGCAAAAGCGTTTTTTGCTCTCTATCACTTTTTGCAAGGAAGAGAAGTTTCCACTCAAAAGCTTCAAGACATCATCCAGCAAGAAATCACCCATCTTACAAAAACTCATTAAGGTTCTTTTTTAGAGAAGAAAGTTGATTTTTCTTTCTTAAAAAATCTTTTATTCTCAGAGGAAAACTTTGAGAGAAACCGACGTTTCTTGTAATCTCAAATATTCTTGAGTTTGTCACCTTAATCCGGCATTCTTGCCGCACTTGTTAAATTCTATCGGGACGGAGTTTAATACTATCAAGGTTTGACAATACGGTACTTAGTCATGTATGTCAGGACTATAATTTATAATTACAGGGAAATAGTATGTTCTATAAAAAAATCCTCTCCTGCATTGTGACTCTTTTAGCTCTTGTCAATATTTTCCCGGAAGCATGGAGTTCCACTCCTTTAAGTAACTCTTCTAAACCTCGTGAATATAAGCATTGGCTGGGTGATGATTATGCTCGGAATGCTCTTCTTCAAGAGAGCTGGGCCGCAGGCTTCTTTTTCAATCGCTATACTTTCAAAGGAACTGAACGTATTTTAGACATTGGATGTGGTGACGGAAAGATCACTTCAAAATTAGCAAGGTTTGCGCCTCAAGGTCATGTAACAGGCATTGATCAATCTTCCACAATGATCCAAAAAGGATCTGCTTCATATTCCTCTATACCAAACCTATTATTTATTCAAAAATTAGCTCAAGATAAATCTTTTTATGAAAAACATAGAGGCACCTTTGATCTTGTTACTTCTTTTACAGCTCTTCATTGGGTCAAGGAACAAAAAGCTGTTTTGAAGGGAGTGTATACTGCGTTAAAACCACAGGGAAAAATTTACTTCCGCCTTTGTTCGGACGGCGAGGATCCCGTTTATGAAATTGCGAATGACCTTGCTTTCCATAAGAACTATCAAAATAATTTTACCGAATTTGTTGATCCCTTAAATCGTTTTAGTGTCTCGGATTATAAAAGACTTCTTTATGATACGGGTTTTAATGTTATTTCTGTTATAGATGTTGAAGACCGGGATGAAATTAATAACGTTGAGGATCTTGCAAAACAGATTAAAAGTTATTTACCTCACTATCATTTTTTACGGGATCATATTTCAACTGATGTTGCGGAAAACTTTGTTAAGGATATTGTTTCAGAGTATGAAAAAAGAATTCCAAAAGTTAATAATAAGATTATTTTAATCGATCATTATCTTGAAATTGTGGCTCAAAAGTAAGTTTGGCTTTTGTCGGGGATTCTTTTTGCAGAATGTATCTTTGTTATTCAATAAAAACTTCCCCGTCTTTTCTTCAGAAGGACGATCTCTTGGTAATATTAAGTTTTTTCTTGTGATTTTAACTCCTCTTTAGATTTATTTTCTTATTATGTACACTACTTTAGATGAATATAACCTATATAAAGTTTTTAGAGTTATTCTCATTTTGGAATTCTTTTAGCCCCTGTTTCCTATGACATGAGAAGGGGTTTTTTATAGACAAACATCACTTAATAAGGAGTACTTTTATGAAAAAAACAATTATTATGAGCCTGTTTTTTTTCTCTATTGCCTCTTTTTCGTCATTAAAAGCCGGTCCTGGAAATCCTAGTGTAGATCTTGATAAAGAACGACATGAGGAAATTCTAAAGGTTTTGTTAGAGATTAGAGATCTTCTTCAAGAAAATAAAAACCTGGTGACGAAAAGTCATGTTTCTGATTCTGTCTTCGCTAAAGAGAAAAATCGTTTTGAAGGGAATCCTTCAAAAGAATAAAGTAGTGGAAGCTTTTTCCTCAAAAATTTTTAGTGTGTTTTCTTTTTGATAATATTTTTGATTTCATCTGTCAGGATAGGTTTTTTAAAATCATCGTAACAAACAAGCTTAATATCATCAAATACATGTATGTATTCGTAGTAAGCTATTGAGATAAAAACAATGTTTATAACAAGATAAATGCAAAGTGAAGAAGCGAGATATATTTCTCTAAATTTTTTTGTCAGCATAAATGACAACCTATCAAAAAAATCAGGCGCGAGCATTACAAATGTTGTGACAACAATAAATAGAAAGGTGTAGTACTCTATAGTACTATAAAGAGAGATTCCAGTAGAGGGTGGAAGGGTTGCAGAGACGATAAATCGGCTAACTATGATGCTTGCAATAGAAATAGCTATTAAATTCACTTTTGATTCAGTATTTTTTCGTCGAACAATAATTGCCATACTTGTAAAAAATATAGAAAGATAGAGTATTGTAAAATATTTAATAAATTCTGGAAACCATTCACGCTTGACATAAATTGTAGGGATAACTCTTGAAAAATTATCATAACTCGCTTCTGGGTTTCCAAAGTTTGTTGGGTAAGTTTTGAAAACATGATGAAGGTCAAATTTTTCCACGTACCACCCACTTAATGATTCTTTGAGATTCTCTGTATC
Source organism: Alphaproteobacteria bacterium UBA1908 (assembly GCA_002337525.1). Lineage (GTDB taxonomy): Bacteria > Pseudomonadota > Alphaproteobacteria > Caedimonadales > UBA1908 > UBA1908. The sequence goes on from DDGG01000022.1 coordinate 4,592, forward strand.
TAGAACGCTATCTTCACAATCTGGTATATATTGAATTGTATCACCACCATACCCGGAAACTTCTATGCGTATTTCGAGCTTATCTGCATCAAAAGGATAGTTACTAAGTTGCCAATTTTTGGAAATAGTGGCCTCTACTTTAGCAATAGATAAAATTCTTCCGTCAGAGAGAGGAATATGATCATCATTAAAAAAATGAAAACTTTTGCTATTTTTAATTTCAAAGAGTTCAAGGGGATTTTCAAATTTGTTAGAGTGGAGGAACCATATCCAAAAAATAGCTTTAAACTCTTGGTCAGCATGTTTAATATCGTGAATATTGGAAATAAACACCCCAGTTTTGAATGTTTCTGGCGTTGTCTTCTTTATTTTATCTAAATTATCATAGGTTATAGAGGTTTTTGAAACTTCATCGTTTGTACGTTTTATAATTCGGGATTGACTTCTTGATGACTCTTTCGCAATAAGAAGAGAGGGACTATTTAAAAGCAGAGTTATTACAAATAGCTTTAAGGTTAGAAGAAGGGTCTTGAGGTTGATTTTTTTCATAAATAATGCCCTTTGAGACATTTTTAAAAGAAAAAAAGAGAACAAAGTTCTTAAGAATGAAAATAGTTTTATTTCTCTCATAGAGCCTTAACCGTCTTTTGTTATTGCAATTATTCTACTTTTAAAAGAATTAACAATCAATAAAATCAGGATATAAAATAATAATGAATCGATATGAACATTGGTCCGGGGATGACTACACACAAAACGCACTTCTTCAGGAAGGGTGGGCGAATCGCTTCTTTTTTAATCAATATATTTTTAAGGGAACTGAAAATATTCTAGATATTGGGTGCGGTGATGGAAAAATCACCTCAAAGCTTTCCAAACAGGTTCCAAAAGGCTTTGTTACAGGTATTGATCAATCTTCAACAATGATACATCAAGGCAGTACCTGCTATAGAAATCACGAAAATTTGAAATTCTTCTGTGTTCCAGCTCAAGATAAATCTTTTTATGAAGTCCATGAAGCTTCTTTTGACCTTGTTATCTCTTTTACAGCATTGCATTGGGTTAAAGAGCAGGAAGATGTTTTAAAAGGCGTTTATAAGGCTTTAAAACCTGGTGGAAAACTTTACTTCCGTCTGTGTTCTGATGGAGAAGATCCTATCTACGAGATTGCTAATGAATTTGTTTTGCATAAAGAATATCAAGTAGCTTTTAAAGATTTTGTGGATCCTTTATACAGATTTAGCGTAAGTGATTATAAAACTCTTCTTGAAAACACAGGATTTGAGATTATTTCTGTTGTAGATGTTGAAGATCGTGATGAGATCGAGAATTTAGCAACACTTGGAAAGCAAGTTAAAAGTCACTTACCTCATTATCATTTTTTACGGGATCATATTTCTCTGGAGAAGGCAGAATCTTTTATAGAAGACCTTCTTTCAGAGTACATAAAAAGAGTCCCAATGGGCAATTCTAAACTTATTTTAATAGACCATTATCTTGAAATCATTGCTAAAAAATAAACAAAAAGAAAAAAATTGCATTTTGTCCATATAGGTAATATATAATCTATATAATTACATAATAAACTTATATTTACGGGGTGGGTAAAGATATGGATTATTCAAGCTATTTTATCTCAAGGCTCAATGATTATAAAAAAAATGGCAATTACCGTTATCTTCTTCACCTGGAAAAGTTTGTAGGGGAGTTACCCTATGCTTTTCAACATACAGGCCAGGGCACAGAAAAAATTCTTATTTGGTGTAATAATGACTATTGTGGAATGTCTCAACACCCAGATGTTTTAAAAGCCATGAGAGATTCTATCAAGTTGCATGGAGCAGGTTCAGGAGGCTCAAGAAGTATATCCGGTACAGACATTAGTCACATTAAACTTGAAAGACTTTTGGCCAAACTCCACCATAAACCGTCGGCTCTTTTGTTTTCAACGGGATATATTGCAAACGAAGCTGTTATTTCAACCCTCGGAAGTCAGTTAGGGTTCACTTTTTTCTCGGACCAGGAAAACCATGCGTCTATTATTCAAGGGATTACCAAAAGTAAACAAGAAAAGTATATTTTTAATCATTGTGACGTTGATCATTTAGAGTTTTGTCTTAAAAAATGTGACATTAACAAGCCCAAGATTATAGTATTTGAATCCATTTATTCCATGAGTGGCCAGGTAGCACCTCTCAAAGAGATTTGTGCTTTAGCCAAAAAGTATAAGGCGTTAACTTATCTGGATGAAGTTCATGCTGTGGGTGCCTACGGACCAACAGGAGCCGGGATTGCTGAAGAATTGGGAGTTTCTGGTGAGATTGATATTATCCAATCAGGATTTGGCAAGACTGTCGGTGTGATGGGTGGCTATATAGCGGGTTCAGAAGAACTTGTCGATTTTGTACGTACTTTTGCGCCTGGTTTTATTTTTACAACTTCTATGCTTCCCTGTATGGCAGAAGGGTCATATGCAAGTCTCACTCATATGATGACATCTTCGCGGGAACGTGATGTCCTTCACAAAAATGTTCGTTATTTAAAAGCAAAACTTCAGGAAGAACATATTTCTTTTTTAGACGGCGGCGGCCATATTATTCCTGTTGTGGTGGGGAATGCGATAAAGTGTAAACAACTGACCGATTACCTTCTTCAAGAGCATAAAATTTATATTCAACCAATTGTTTATCCAACAGTTCCTGTCGGACAAGAAAGAATTAGATTAACCCCGACCTGTAACCATACGTTTGAAATGATTGAGGATCTTGTAGGAGCTCTTAAATCTTTTTGGGTTGATAATTCTGTGCCTCTTGCCGCTTAGGAGAGCGTTGTAGAGTGTTCTTTCATGACATAGTTAACCCCAATTCTTTTTTGGGCTGAGGCCCGTTTTTTAAGAGAGGCCTCAATATGTTTTTGAGCTTCTTCGAGAGTGTTATAGTGCCAGCTTTTAAGCTGGCCTTTGGTGCCTTGCCGCCCATAATTTGCGGTGACGGACCAGTGCCCAAAAAGATCTTTCCCGGCGCATAATTTATAAAACCGGAACACGTTTTTTCTGGATTTGTTGCTCTCAAATCATAGGAAATCATATTCTTTTGCCCCTTTTAGAAGCCCCTTTAATGTCTCTAAAGCATGTCTTTTGCAAAGCAGGTTTGGCCCAGGGTTTTCCAGGATTTTTTCAACTCCGGGGTATGTTGAAGTTTTTCTGCCGCGTCAACAAGAATGCCTAAGAGTATTTCTGTTGCCTCTCGTTTTTCAAGATCCAGCTGTAAATCTTACCCGGGTTCGATTTCCTGGGTATTGAGCTGTTGCCTTAGGCGCTGAAGAAGCCTGTTTTGAACGAGATTTTTGAGGTCGTATCGTGCGGCAAAATTTCTTACCGGCTTTTTGCCGGACCTCTTTTTCTTGAGGGTCCCTGGACTCAAGTGCTGCCAGGAGGGCTCCAATAATCGTATAGGTGTCACACTCTTTGAGGTCTATTTTGCCAAGAATCCCGGAGATTTCTTCTGCTCTTTTTTCTTTGAGCGCGTGCATTTTCTGTTCAATTTGTTTTTGCTTGAAAGCGATTTTTTCAATAATTTACTATCGTAAATTGAGCCGTGCTTGGCCTGCGGCCGGCAGAGGGTTTTAAAAAGATTTGCAACCCTTTTTGCTTTTTGAGAGAAAAGAAAGGAGAGTTCAATGCTTTATTATTTACAAAAACCTCTTTCTTTTTTCAGGTTTTCCTCTCTAAATCCTCTTTTTTCTGTTCAAAAACGATTAGAGTTCTTTCCCCTAAAGGAAGGGGTGTCTTTTAGAGCTTTAAGGGGCTTCTAAATGGCCCTTTATCACTACAGGGAAAGCTCTCTTTCACGTTCCCAAGGACGCAGTGCCTGCGCGGCAGTTGCGTATATTACCAAGGAAGATATTGTTGATGATCGTACCGGCTTTCTCTTCTTTTATGAGAGTGAAGGTCATGACGTTACGTTTAAAACTCTGGCCCCGGAAGGGGCACCAGAATGGGCCAAAGAAGTGCAAACCCTGTGGAACCGGGTGGAGGCTTTTGAGGATGAAATTGCTGAAGACCGTTTTAAAGGACATCCTCATGATGAAGATAAAAATGAGCGCTCGTTACGAGCACGGGAAGCTTATAAGTCCTCGGCAGTAACGGCTCATCAACTCATTATTGCGCTACCCCTCGAGTTTAGTCGCACTCAAAATGAAGAAGCGGTGAAGCGATACCTGGAGCAAATTGCCCTCTCTAAAAACATGTGTGCGACTTATGGCATTCATTGAGAATCCCATAATCCTCATGTTCATGTGTTATTGACGACAAGATCCCTTGAAGGGGAGACCTTTTCTTCTCTCAAAAACCGTGAGTTTAATTCCCGTTTGGAGCTTAAAAACCGTCGCGCTTTATGGGCCTCGGTCGTGAACACGCTGGCTCAGGAGAATGGGCTGGATGTTCACATTGATGCCCGTTCTTTTAAGGACCAGGGGATTGAGCTCATTCCGACCCGCCATGAGGGTTGGTTTGCCCGGAAGGTTCTTAAAAATGAGTCCCGCCTTATTCAGGAAAATGAAGAAATTCGACAGGAGAATACGCGTCTTTTATTTGAAAAGCCGGAAGAAGTGTTGAAGGTTTTATCCTCCCGAAATCCTGTGGTCACAAAATCCGACATTAATGCCGAGCTTTTCCGTCGTGTGAAGGGAGATGATCAGCTGTGGACTCTTTTAAAGCAGCGCATGGAGGGATTTTTAAAGGAAGGACCTTCCAAAAACCGGGCTCTTTTTGAAAAGCTGGGTCAAAACGCCGTCCTTAAACCTCTTTTAAACGAGGAAGATCGTTCCGGTCTTCAGCAAACATCAGAGCAGGCTTTTGCAGAACATCTTTACCGGGTGTTGCCAAGAGGGCTGAAGGAACGCACAAGTGTTGCTGAAATCAAGCAGGAAATGACGCTTGGGGCCTCACAAACTCTTTTTAAGGAAAAGAAGTCCGATGTTTTAAAGATTTTAACACCTGCGAATGCTTCTCCGGTCACGCCGCAAGAACGTTTGTCATTGATCACCTCCTTTACGGATTCTCTTGTTGCCAGTGGGTCTTTTGAGCGGGTGGGACAAACTCTTCAGGGAGAGGAAGTTTATACAACAGAGCGTTTACGAGAGCTGGAAAAACGCTCGACGCAGGCGATTGAGTCTTTGCGTGACCGACGGGGCTTTCAGGTCAGGGAGATTCTTCGGGAGGAGGCCCGTCTTTATCTTGAAACCCGAAAGGGGTATGCATTCAGCGAGGAACAAAATGCGGCCCTTCAAGCCCTGACAGGAGAGGCGGGTCTTGTCCTTCTACAAGGCCGCGCGGGAACCGGGAAAACCTCTGTTCTTTCGGGCGTTAGGGGAGCTTATGAAGGGGCCGGGTACCGGGTGCTGGGAAGCAGTTTCCAGGGCCGTACAACGGAGTTTCTGGAAGCCGATACGGGGATATCCTCTGCGACACTGGATCTTTATCTCAAGCGCTGGCAAAAGCTTGACGAGATCTGGGAAAAACTGGCACGTCACAAGGAAGCTGTGAAAGCTCAAAAGGGTTTTGGGAGAAAACAACCCCGGAAAGCTTCCGGGGATCTATTGTCTCCCGAACGATATGACGCTCTTCAAACAACGGCCTCATTTTTAACGTCCTATGATCTCACGGATAAAGACGTGATGGTGATTGACGAGGTTTTTATGTCACCGAGCTCTGCTTTACGCTCTGTTCTGGAACGGGCAGAACAGGCGGGTGCTAAAGTCATTCTGGTGGGAGATTCGCGTCAAATCCTGACGTTTACGAGCGGAGATCTGGGCCGCAAGGTTATGGAAAGAGTGTCGTCGGTATCCCTGGAGAATATCCGGCGTCAAAAGGTCGACTGGCAACGAGAGGCGAGTCTTTGTCTGGCGCGTCATGATCTCTGGGAAGGCTTTCAAAAGTATGAAGAAAGAGGCGATATCCAGATAAGCCCTGATCAGGCCTCGACAGTGGCGGCCCTGGTGGCCTCCTGGCGCGAGTATGTCGGGGATGATTCAGGGAAACTTGATCCGGATAAAGTCAGGAAGACCGGGATTTTTGCGTATCGTCATACCAGTGTCGACCAGATTGAAACCGGGATTATCAAAACCTTGCGACAGGACGGCTCTCTTGGACCCGGACATGTAGTTTCTCAAAGATTTACGCCTCTTGAAGAAGAGGTTACGGCTTCCTATAAAGCTCTGGAGAAGAAGGTTACCTCTGTTTTAAGTCCGTTAAAGGCTGCGCCCCTGATGAAGGAGATCCGGGAAAACCGTCTTACCTTTAAAGACCTGGAGGCCCGGCTTCCCGACTTTATTTCTTTGGAGCAGCGAGACAATTTCAAGGCGTTGCTTGGGAGCTTGAAACAGTCTCAGTCCGCCTCTTTTGCGGAAGCGGCCGAGCAGACGTTTTATGAAGGTCAGCAGATTCGTTTTACGAGTAATAGTTATGACGGTACTGTGTTTCGAACAATTCCTTCCTGGGAGCAGGAAAATCCTTCTGAAGAAGCTGTCAGGGTTCAGGATCTTTATGAACGTGCCACGCGGATTCAAGGAGCTTTGAACTCCTGTTCTCCTTCTGAACGTGCCCGTCTTGTTAGAAGAGCGTTGAGAGAGGGAGAGGTGAAACCTCTTCAAAAAGCCCTGATGACCCGGAAGTCGCCTGTTGCTCGTCAGGCGGCGTGGGAGCTTTCAAAACTTCTTAAAGCCCCGCAAGAGCTGAGAGAGGCGTGTGTGAAAGAATTGTCCGCCCCGATAGGGGTTCGTAACGGAAGTCAGGGAACCTTTTTAGGGATGGTGGAGACCCCTGAAGGTCAGGAAGTGCGGGTTCGTCTTGGGGAGGGGCGAGTAGTTGGTTTTGTGCCGGAAAAAGTCAGTCCTTTAAGTTTTAAGAAGGGGATTTTAGAGAGCGGTTATGTCATGACCTATAATAAGGCACAGGCCCTGACGTTACAGCAGAGTTTTCTTTTCTTTGAAAAACAGCTACTCCCCTATTTTTATCAAGGTAATCAAATTTCATGGGTTCTGGTATATAGGAATGCCTCGTTTCGTCTGGTGTTGGTTTTTGTTGAAAAGTCCCTCCAGATTCTTCATCTTTTAAAGAAGAAGCATTGCCTTCTGTCAGTACTAAAAGTCCAATCAGGTTAGAAAGATAAACCAGTTCCTTCATAGCCGCATTCACTCTTTTTTAAACTGTTATATAATTAAAGGTATCAATAATTACTTATATGTCAAAAACAATTTGATGTAAAACATTCATCTCAAGAGGAATAAAAGGATTTGATATATAAAGTCTTCCTGCATTATGAACCCCTGTAATCTTCCCAGTTAAGGCATCTCATAGAAAACAATCACTACTACCAGGCAAAATTCAGGAAGGTGTTTCTCAAACATTTGGTTTTGAGTTCTTTTGGGGCCTCTCCCCTGGCAAGTTTTTCTAGTATTGCAATTGTACGGCTTGTTAGAATATCCTGGTCCACATTTTTATGGCAGATTAGGATGCCAATTGTATGGTCATCAGCATCAATGATAGTATCTTTTTGCGTTATATAAATAATGGGAATGCGTTTATTATTAACAGAAATCATAGCTTCTGCTGCATATTGCCCTATGGCTATGATAGTGTCAGGAGAATCCTTTAAGGCATTTTCCGCAAGTTCTTTTGCCTCGGCTGCACTTTGTGCGATATCATTATGAGTATAGCTGTAGTAGAATTTTTTATCTGCCAGGACTTTCATGTCTTTAAAAGCCATATGGTTAATCTTATATCTAAGAGGTTGGCCTGTTTGAATAATACTCACAGAAAATTCAGACTGGTTTCTATTTCCAAAAAACAAAAAAGCGATGCCTGAAATTACTAAAACCACCACCACTTTAAGAATCTGTCCAAGCATATTTAATCTTTCCTCATAAATATCTGGTGGAGAGTGTCGCACAAATATGAAGATTTCTATAGAGTGCATAAAGATTAGGATGTGCAAACTTACGTTTTCACGATTTTTAAATTTTAATTTTGTCTCTTGTCACCTGACTCTTCTGTGTTTGATATTGTATTAGAAATATCAAAGACCGTGAACAACGATTTCATGAAAAACTTAACGGTTTGCCCTTGTGGAATTTCTGATAATAAATGTCCCAAAGTAACTTGGGCAATAAGCACTGGGGGGTGGGGGTATTAAGGTAGCAGGCTTCTCAGAGTAAGAAGACGGAGTTTATTCCTCTGAGGGCTGGAATTCTACTTTCAGTAAGCATCCTATTAAGGCTAGATTGATCAGCAGTGTAGAGACCCACCAGTTCTGCCAAACGCCGTAAGCGACAAATCCGATGAGAAGGCTGCTGGCATAAGTTGCTGCAGAAAGAGACTTTGCAAAACGAGATACAGGCAAATAAGCAAGTAAAGCAGGAAAAAGGGCAAGAAGAATACCGGCCAGTATACTGCCAATAACGCCAAGTTCCAGCCATAACTGTAGAGCCATATTATGGGGGTGAAGAGGGAGGGATTCATTAGCACAGTTATCAGAATCCCCCTTTAGTCCCTCATCAAGGCAGAATTTTTCAGAATGCCAGAGCATACTTTGTTTGAACCCTTTATCTCGTGAGGCATCAAGACCCCACCCTTTTAAGGGGCGTTCAAAAGAGCGATGAGCTACGTAGCGCCATATCCAGAGACGGTGACTATAACTTGCCTTGGCTTTTTCAGGTAAAGCTTCTTCAATTTTAAGGGGATCCAGAAAAGTGATCACAAGATGCGGGCTTGCGGTCATTGTTAAAAAAACAAGGGCAGCCCCTGCCAGGAGAGCGGGTCTTCGAAAAAGATAAACGCCTGCAAAGGTAAAAGCCCCAACCCCGATAGACACAATTGCAGCGTGACAGTCAAGTTGCGCAAGAAGAAGAGGGATACTAGTCAAAAGCAGAATAGCAAAAATTCTTTTGAAACGATAAACAAGACCAGATACAGGCCAGAGCATAATGGCCAGAAAAGTTGCTCCCTGATTATAGGGAATAAGATTATTGTACTTACCAATAACACTTATAGTTCCTGTTTTTAGAGCATATCGGAGGCTTCCTTTGAAAATAATATCAAGGAGCAGGAAAATGAGCGCCACAACAAGTCCCCAAAGCAGAGGGGGTAGAAAAGACCAGAGCGTTTTTATTTCAAATGATTGCAGTAAGGAAAATAAAAAAGTTCCCGCAACAGCAAGAGTTATAAGGCTTGTGAAAAGTTTAAGAGATCCCCAAAAAGAAGGCGCCCAAAAAGTTGAGATCCCCATCCATAAAAAAAGAATCACAATGGCAGCCAGGAGAAGAGGAGCTGGAAGGCTTAGTTTTTGATGGTCACGAAAGAAGATGCAAAGACCAACGGCAATAAAAGCTGTTGAGCATAGCCAGAGAGGAAGACCATAAGGAATAGCAGTTCCAACAACTGGTAATAAGAAGAACATACCCTTCAGAAAAAGGTGAATCGGAGAAGGTAACGTCATTAGAGGGATGTTCCTGTTAGATAACATAAAAGATTCCAATGATCTTTGGAAACGGGTAAAACGGAGAGACGTGATTGTTTAATAAGGGCAAGATCAGAAAAGCGCGGATCAGTCTTGATTTCAGCAAGACTGATGGGGGTTGTAACCGGTTTAACTGCCTCGACATCAACCATCCCGAAACGACCAGAGGCGTCTGTGTGATCTGGATAATATTCCTTGATGATTCGGACAATACCCATAATTCTTTTTTCTGAGACAGAATGATAGAAGAAGCCAAGATCACCAATTTTCATTGCTTTCATATTATTGGCTGCTTGATAGTTGCGAACACCATCCCAGGCGGTTGTCTGTTCACTGACTTGCTTGTCCCAGGACCAGCAAGAGGGTTCTGATTTAAAAAGCCAATATGCCATAAGACCTCACTTTTTCTATTCACTCTTCATGGGGCGTGATAAAAGCTGTTTAACTTCGTCTTCAATATTGGCACCTTCATGTAAAATGCGATGAACACAGGTGCAGATAGGAAGGTCGACGTCAAGTTCTTCTGCCAGTGTGATAACAGCTTGTGATGTATAGGCTCCTTCAGTTAACAAAGTTTTATCTTCCAGAGTCGTGCCTTGACCAACTTTAAGCCCAAGGGTCATATTACGGGATGAATCAGAGGTACAGCACAAAACAAGGTCTCCAAGACCCGAGAGCCCCAGAAATGTTTCCTGTTGTGCCCCCATTGCGTCACCGAGGCGGACCATTTCAGCAACGCCTCTCGTTACAAGACCGGCACGGGCACTTTCACCATATCCCCTGGCTGTAGCAATACCGGCAGCAATCGCAATGACATTCTTGAGAGCCCCTGTTAGTTCAACACCAACCAGATCATTTGTAGGATAAAGTCGGAAGTGGGGGCTACCCAGAGAGCTTGCAAGCCAACGAGCTGTTGATAACTCTGTATTGGCTAAAGAAGCGGCACACGGCTTATCAGCTGCGACATCTTTGGCAAACGTAGGCCCTGAAAGAACAGAGATAGAATGGCCTTCAAGAGTTTCTTCTACAATCTCACTCATAAGAAGGCCTGAGTTTAGCTCTATTCCCTTCGAGCATAAGACGATATACTTATCACCTTCCAGAAAAGAAGCCAGTTTTTCAGTGACTTCACGCATAACCTGAGCCGGTACGGCCATTAAAATAATATCTGCACGTCCTGCTTCCTGGAGGCTGTGTGCAATATCGATTTCTTTGGGGATTTTAATGCCGGGAAGTCGGAAACACTCCCGATCTTTTTGAAGGTCCGAGGCTTCCTGTGCATCTTGTGCTACCAGCGTAACTTTTGGTCCTGCTTTGTTTATAGCAAGAGCCAGGGCTGTTCCCCAAGCGCCTGCACCGACAATACTGACAGATGTCATTGTTAACTTTTCAACTCCTGTAAAGGCCATCGGGGGCGTGGCATAAAATCGAGGGCATCTGTAAGACCTCTCTTCATTTTTTCAATGCCGGCCCATGCTACCATTGCGGCATTATCTGTACACAATTTTACCGGCGGTGCAACTAAAATTGTACTAAATAATTTTGTTACATCATGTAAGCTCGTTCGAATTTCCTGATTGGCGGCAACCCCACCTGCAAGGACAACACCTTGCAGATGAATATTTTCTTCGGCGCATAACACCAAAGCATTTTCAAGGCGTGACGCCAAAATATCACTTAAGCATTTTTGGAAAGAGGCGGCAAGATCAGCTTTCTTATCCGGTGTTAGAGGAGAGGCTTCCTCAATTTGTTTTCGCATGGCTGTTTTAAGGCCGGAAAGTGAAAAAGTATATTTAAGGTCAGGATTTTTTTTTGTCAGGAGAGGACGCGGCAAGGAATAGGCAAGAGGATTCCCCGTTTGAGCCATTTTTTCAATAGCAGGACCACCAGGATAGGGAAGTTCCAAAAGGCGGGCAGTTTTATCAAAAGCCTCTCCGACAGCATCATCAAGAGTTGACCCTAACAGTTCAAAAGATACAGGAGAGTTAGCGATGAGAAGCTGGGTATGTCCCCCTGAGACTAGAAGCACCAAGTAAGGGAACTCAATAGAGTCTGTAAGGCGGGGCGTCAAGGCATGAGCGGCAAGATGATTGATCGCTAAAAAAGGAAGGTCATGATAAGCGGCAAGGGTCTTGGCAGCCATGACACCAACCATAACGCCTCCAATCAAACCCGGGCCACAAGTAACGGCGATACCGTCTAAATCGGTAAAAGAGAGATCTGCCTGTGACATGGCTTCAGATATGATAGGGTCGAGACAATCGAGATGAGCTCGTGCAGCGACCTCCGGAACAACACCGGAAAAAGCCTTATGTTCTCGTATTTGTGAATACAAAACATTTGACAGGATTTTTTTGTCTTCAGAAACAACAGCAGCTGCTGTTTCATCACAACTCGTTTCGATACCTAAAATTCTCATCGTGAGTTTTAACCAAATTTCATATAGAATGCATTATGTTATAGCATTTCTTTTAAAAAAGTGTCTTTATTCATTAGGGAGCAAACCTATTATAAAGGGACCTTTTAACGCGGTCCTGTCAAGTTATATAGCGAAAGATATATGAAAAGAGTAGTTAAAATTGGCACACGAGGCAGTTTATTAGCTTTGGCACAAGCTGAACATGTTCAAAAGAAGCTGTTAGAGGGAGGTACCGAGAGCCAGCTTGTAGTAATTAATACATCTGGAGATCGTTTTCAGGATAAACGTTTAGCGGATATTGGAGGAAAGGCTCTCTTTACTAAAGAAATAGAACGTTCCCTGTTGCAAGGACACATTGATATGGCGGTACATTCTATGAAGGATGTGGAAACAAGACGTCCTGTGGGTCTTCGTATTGCGGCTATTTTAAAACGTTCGGATCCGCGAGATGCTTTTTTATCTTCTCTTTACCCGACTCTTGAATCTTTAGTACCAGGTGTGCGCGTTGGAACCTGCTCTCCTCGTCGAGCGGCTCAGGTTTTGGCGTATCAGCCAAAAGCCGACATAGTTCTTTTTCGGGGTAATATTCACACTCGCCTTAAGAAATTAAAAAAGGGGGAGGTTGATGTTACTTTCCTGGCGCTGGCGGGGTTGAAAAGAGTTTTTTTAGAACAAGAAGTAACCCAGGTCCTTGACCCTGAAATCATGCTTCCGGCTGCAGGTCAGGGAGCCATAGGTGTTGAGTGTTTGACGTCTCGTGAAGATTTAACGCCATTGCTATCGCCTCTTTCCGATGTGCAAACGGAACAGTGTTTGGGTATCGAACGTTGTTTTCTGTCCTTTCTTGAGGGTGATTGTCATACACCTGTTGGGGCCCTTGCTATTGAAGAGGATAAAAATCGTTTTTTCCTGCGTACATTCGTTTCTTCAGAAGACGGAAGGCGCCTTATGAAGAAACAACTCCGGGGATCTTACTCTGACCTTATGAAAGAAGCCGAGGTTCTTGGCAAGGAAGCAAGAGAATGGTTCTTGTCCTAGAAAAAAGACCTTCATGTGTTTTATTAACGCGTCCAGTGGATGAGTCACTGGTTTTGCAAAAAAAACTGGAAGACCGTGGGATTCAGTCATTGATTAATCCCCTTCTTGAAATTGTGACATTTTCTCCTGAAGACCTGGAGACTTCTTTAGATGGTTTTCCGGAGATTACCGGTTTTATTCTAACCAGCCGTCACGGTCTTTTAGCCTTAAAGTATTTTAGTCCTGACAAGACACTTCCTGTTTTTGTAGTAGGGGATGCAACTCGCAAGGCTTGCCTTGAGGCGGGGTTTCGAAAAGTCTATGTGGCTCAAAACTCGGCAGAGAGCCTGTCAGAAATATTAAAGTCACATGCCTTTTCCGAGAAAGATTTTATTGTTTACCTGAGTGGAAAAGACATCACAAAAGATTTAAGTCTTTCTTTAGAAGAGAGAGGCATAAAGTCAAAACGTCTTGTTTCGTATGTTGCAGAACCTGCTGCAGTCTTGGCGCCTGGCGTTTTACAGGCTCTTGTCGAAAGAAACCTTACAGATGTTATTTTTTTTTCTGCTCGCACTGCCCAAATATTTGTTACTCTTATACGGAAATACCATTTAGAGACGGCGATGTCTGTCTTGAGAGCGCATGGAGTAAGTGAGATTGTTTTAGAGAACCTGAAGGATTTAAACTGGTTTAGTATGGAGCTGGTATCACCTTCTTCTGATGATCTTATCCAAAAATTATGTGCAAGAGGGATGCAATGAAAAAAAACAAGTCACAAAAAATAAAAAACTCTAAAGACACAGTATCATCTGAAAAAGGGGAGACCTCAAAAATGAGTGATTCAAATAAGCAGGGAGAATCAAAAGAAGAGCAGAAAAAAGCTGAAGATCAAAAATTGGAGCAGGACAAGTCCTGTAGTGATTTATCATTTGAAACAGAAGAAAAATCTGAAAAAGAGGTCGATTCGACCCTGAGTGACCTTAAGAGAAAAGATAGTTTTTCTTCTGTTCTGCTATGGATGACATGCGCAACGCTTGTTGTTATTGTTAGCACCTGGACAGCCTGGTTTCCAAGGCTTTTCCCGGAGTCAAAAAGTGTTGTTGGTATTGCTAATTCGGAAGATGTGGCAAGCTTGGCCTCCAAAATTAATACCCTTGAAGCAAAAATACCAGATTCTTTCCAGGAAGGGACCTCTTCTTTTTTAGAGCAGATCGGGAAGATTCAGAACGAACACAATCGTCTTTCTGAACGTTTTGATGTCCTTGAGCAAAGGGTGTCCCGTCTGGGTGCGTCAAATCAAGATAATAGTAGAGAGGATGGAATATCAACAGGTTTCGAGAGTCAACTTGATCATCTCGAGAAAGCGCGTGAGGATCTTAAGAAAGCGCAGAGCCTTTATACGGCTATGCATCAAAAAATGACACGCTTTCTTAAAGTCTTTGTTCTGTATGATATTTTGGAAACGGCACTTAAATCAGGTCACGTTTATCAGGAAACTTTGCAAACATTAAAGGGTATTGTGGGACCGGAATTTGAGTCAAAACATTTTCAGATCCTTGCTTCCTATGGAGATTTGGGCGTTCCTTCCCGTGAATCTCTTTTGAAAGAAATTGCACTACTCATTAATGTAGAGGGGGTTTATGAAGACAATGGGGTTGTATCGAAAACCAGGAACATGTTTGATGATATTTTAAGGCAGTTAAAGGGACTGATTCGTGTTCGCCATAAGGGGAATCTGGATGAAAATGGAGAATCAGTTCTGGAGCGTCTTAAAAGAGCACAGACCCTTTTCCACAGGAGTGACTTTCAAGAAGCTGCAATCCTCTTGAAATCTATCAGAAAGCCTTCCCGAAAAGTTCAGGCACTTTATGAACATACACAGGCTTATCTGGAGAGTAGTCAGGCTTTGTTATCGATTCGTCAACATCTTTATTCACCTCTTTTTCTGGAAGAAAACTGGGAGAAAATGATGCAAGAAAGTGAGGGAGACCAATGAAACGTATTCTCCTTCTTTTGATTGAGGTCGCTCTTCTTGTTATCGGCTTTATGTGGTTATTGCGTCATCCGGGACATATGGTTATTGACTGGATGGGGTATGAGATTGAGCTGGCATTCTCTACATTCATCATTTCTTTAACAGTTTTTATTGCCATTTTATGGTTTTCTTTATCTTTCGTTTTCTGGTTCTTGAAAATACCTTTTCGCCTTGGTGATCGTTATGTCCGCTACCACCGCAAAAAAGGCTTTGAGGCTCTTTATGGGGCTTTGGAGGCTTTGGCATTATCAGATGCCGAGCGGTTCGAAAAAGAGGCAGAACAAGTCGATATTCTTTTAAAAGAAAAAGAACTTTCCCTTTACTTAAAAGGAGAGGCGACACTCCTTCAAAAAAACTATGCTCTTGCAGAACAATATTTTTACGAGTTGGCTCAAACAAAGCGAGGACAGGTGAGCGGTTTGATGGGGCTTTTAAGAGTAGCAGAAGCACAAAATGCCAAAAGTCAACGATGGCGTGTGGCTCAAAAATTATCGGAAGTTGCGACACCGTCGCGACGTCTTCAGATTGCTTTATATGAAAGTGCGCTTGCTCATGGCAAGTATGAATTTGCTCTTGATGCCTTGAAACCTTTAATTCGAAATCGTTTAGCAGATCGAAAAGAAGTGAGTGAGTTACAAGTTTCGGCCTACCTTGCAAGAGAGGCTGAATTGCGCCAGGAAAAAGATAGGCATGGCGCGTTTGAAGCAGCTGAACAGGCCTATGAAATACAGCCAACACCTTACACTTTGAAACGGTATTTGCCGCATTTGCTAGAAGAAGGCAAGGACAGAAAGGCCAGGAAGCTTTTAACGAAATTGTTAGAAGAGTCCTATGATAAGGAATTATTTATAAAGTTGTGTGAATTAAAAGGTAAAAAAGTTCCTCTGGAACATTATCAACTGCTCAAACTCCTCTATGAGCAATACCTTAAGGAAGAAAATGAAAATGCCCTGGGCGCTTTACAGGATTTGATTCGACTTGCCCAGAAAAGTGAACTTTGGGGAGATGCAAGGGCTTTGCTGGAGAAATATCAACAGTCTTATGGAGAAGACCAATATTATTTCTGTCAAAAAGCAGAGCTTTGTCTTGCAGAAACTGTTGATTTTAAGCAGGCGATCTCCTTTTACCAACAAGCATGCAAGGCCTAACCTGAGTATGCAGGCTTTTAGGTTGCGTTTGCCTCTCCAGTCTTTATGGGTACTGGCGACTTTTATTGTCTCAACACTGACAGACTTTTACCTCCCTGCCACACCCCAGATGGCCCTATATTTAGGAGTGTCAGGTGATATGATTCAAAGTGCTGTAACGGCTTATTTCGGGGCCTTTGCTCTTATGGGATTTTGTGCTGGTATTTTGGCGGACCGTTTTGGAGAGCTAACTCTTTTTAGGGCAGGTTTCTTCATTATTGTTCTGGGTTCCACTTTCTGTATGTTCAGTCACACTATTACTTTTCTCTTTCTGGGGAGAGCCATACAAGGAGTTGGAGCTGGAATGGTTGGGGTTTCTATACTGTCATTAATTCGGAGTTATTATCCAGGAGATCATGCGTCCAAAGTTCTGGCACAAACAGGTATGATTTTTATTACGGGGCCTTTCCTGGCCCAGTGGATAGGGGGCTATCTAACGTTACTGATAGGTTGGAAGTCTTGTTTTGCCGCAAGTGGATTGCTTGGACTTGTCTTTATTTTTTTATCTCTGGATATGTTCTCTGATCTTGAGAAAGACAGCCGGAAAAAACTATTACATGGAACAGTTGAAAAAATATGCTTTTCATCCGTTTTAGTAAATTACAGGAGCCTTTTTAAAAATAAGGAAGGGTTGTCTCTTTTGTTACTTCAGCCTTTGATCCTTGGCGGCATTTGGTGTTATCGCTCAAGCCTTCCTTTTATTTTAATGGAAACCTATCAGGTGCCTCTTGAGAATTATAGTTACTATCTTATACCTATGGTTTTAACGCACCTTTTCTCTTCATGGGTTGCCCAGAAAATTGTTTTAAAAGTCGGAAGTCAGAACCTTATCCAAACAGGTATTTATTTTCTTTTTTGTGGTGTTATTGCAGAATTTTCTCTTTTGATTCTTGATCTTGTAACCCCTCTAACTTTAACGTTGGCCTTTCTTCCTTTTATTGCCGGCTATTCTTTCTCGATGTCAACGAGTCTGGCAACAGGTATTGGGCGTTTTGACTCTATCAGCCTTGCTGCTTCCCTGACAGTTTGCCTCAGGATGCTGGGGAGTGCTTCTGGTGGGGCTGCGGCAAGTTATTTTGAAGAAAATTCTCTTTTAGGGCTCAATTCTTTTTTATTCCTCGCAAGCCTAACGTCAGCCTGGCTCTTTTGGTACGCGTTTAAAAGAAAAAAGCATCCGGGATAAGCGTTGTTCTTAGATTTTTTGTCTTTTTAATCCAACTTTTTTCAATGTAAAATCAGATCGTAAAAGACTCCGGACAATATTTTAGGATAAAAAAACCCTTCTTCCAATAGGGGGGAAGAAGGGCATTCATTTTCTGTTTTTTATTCAGTGTAACCTTCAATTTCAGTTTTCTGTCCACTTTGCGCTTTTAAATCAGATTCAATAGCAAATTTTGTGACATCCAACGCTTTAGGTCCTGCTGTTTCAATGATTGTAGATAAAACAGATCCTGCAACAGGAATTTCGCCAGCCGCAAATCCAACGACAGGAAGGGCAACTTTTCCCGCTTCAAGAGCTGGCATAAGGGCTTCTTCTACAACACTTCTATGCTTAACAGCCCATTCAGCAAACTTGGCTCCATCCTTCCCCATTGTTTTGGCAACAGAAATAAATTTGTCAGCTGCTGTAGGTCCGTATTTCTTGGCATTTTCTTTAACAAAGTCTTTAACATGTTTGGCATCAATAACAAACTTGTCACCTACTTTTTTAGCTTTTTCAAAGGCTTTTTTTGCGCCACCTTTCAGCTTCTTGGCAATATCTTCAACTTTATGTTCAACGCTTTTAGCGGCATCTTCAACTTTATGCTCGACACTTTTGGCGGCATTTTTGAGCCCGGATAAAAAACCTGCCTGAACATGTGTTGCCCCTACAGTCATGGCGAGGGCAGACGCACTTAATAATGTGATAACTTTCCTTTGCATTTCAATCTCCTAAAAAAAAATTTACAAGTTTATGTTAAATCCAAAACATTAATTTTTAATGAATATTGTTGTAAAAAAGAATTTGCTATCCTAATCTAAGTTATTCATTTTTATATTATTTTAGAATCTATCATCATGCTTAATAACAGAAAAATTCAAAGAACAGTCAGTCATGCAGTCGAAATTGATGGTATTGGGGTTCACTCAGGAGAACGTTTTTCTATGACGATTTGTCCTGGTGAACCAGATACCGGCTTTGTCTTTCAAAGGACTGACCTTGCCCATTATCCCCTGATCAGGGGGCAATGGGATCTTGTTTCTGATACACGTATGTGTACTCAATTAACAAATGATAAAGGCGTTTCAATCGGGACAGTCGAACACCTTTTGGCGGCTTTGGTCGCCCTGGAAATAGATAATGCCCTTATTCAGGTCAATGGACCCGAAATTCCAATCCTGGATGGAAGCTCTATTGATTTTATCAGAGCAATTAAAAACGTTGGGTTGTCAGATCAAGAATCAGTGCGCTCCTACCTTAAAGTTTTGTCCCCTATTGAAATTAAAGAGGAAACTCGTTTTGTTCGTTTAGAGCCTTCAGACCATTTAAACTATCATTTTTCAATCGATTTCTTTGGAGGGCGAGAAGGAATGAAGCCTCAGGAAAGATCATGGAATTGGTCTTCTTCCTCTTTTGAAAAAAACATAGCTCCAGCGCGAACTTTTGGTTTTTTTGAAGACGCACAAAAGCTTCAGGCTATTGGTCTTGCCAAGGGGGCCTCCCTTGAAAATGCGATCGTGATTAAAGAAGGAGCTGTCTTAAACACAGAAGGTCTCCGTTTCCCGGATGAGTTTGTGCGCCACAAGATTTTAGATGCGGTTGGGGATCTTGCTCTGGCCGGTGCTCCTTTCCTTGGGGGGTATATCTCTCATAATGGGGGACATGAGTTGAACAACCGTTTATTAAGAAAAATTTTTGCTTCTCCGAAATCTTATGAAATGGTGACATTGTAAAAACGGGTATCATCTTCCTGCAAGTGATGTGCGTTGAAATTGTCCTCTATAATGGCCTTGTTTTCTTTTCTAACCAGAGGGAAGTTTTAGCATCAAGATAGGGATTAAGGTTTTCATAAACACGTTGATGATAGGTGTGAAGCCATTCTTTCTCAGGCTCTGTTAATAAGGAACTCTCAATTAAAGTCAGGTCTATTGGGGCCAGGGTCAAGGTTCTGAACTGTAAGAATGAGGCTTCTTTTTTGTTGGATTTATATTTTTTGTCAACGACAACAAGGTTTTCTATTCTGATACCAAATTCACCAGCTTGATAATATCCGGGTTCGTTTGATAAAATCATGCCAGTAACAAGGGGAACACGCTTTGGAGCCATGGAAATATTCTGTGGTCCTTCGTGCACATTAAGGTAAGTTCCCACACCATGCCCTGTGCCATGGGCATAGTCCATTCCTGCGTGCCAGAGATATTGACGCGCAAGAGCATCAAGTTGATAACCGCAGGTTCCTTCAGGGAATGAGGCCATCGCGAGGGCAATATGCCCTTTTAAAACTCTTGTGAAAGCTTGTTTCTGCTTTTCGGAAGGGGTTTGACCAAGCGCAATTGTGCGTGTCACATCTGTTGTACCTTCCAGATATTGTCCTCCTGAATCAACAAGGTAAAGGTCTCCTTTACTCAAAATCCGATTTGTTTTTGGAGTGACGCGATAATGCACAATTGCACCATTAGGGCCGCTTCCTGAAATCGTTTCAAAACTCGGCCCCTTAAAGTTCTTTTGCTTTTTACGGAAAGAAAGAAGCTTTTCTGCTGCCGAGAGCTCTGTTATTTCTTGCCGAGAAAAAGACTGGTCTAGCCAGAAAAGAAATTGTGTTAAGGCAATACCATCTTTTAAATGTGCTTCTTCAGCACCCTGAATTTCAACTTCTGTTTTGCAAGCTTTTAACCACTGACAGGGGTCAGGGGCATAAAAAGGTCTCCCTTCATGGCGTTTAAAAATATCACTGCATCTTTGAGGAGCCGTATCGGGATCAATTAAACAGGTTTTTTTGTCCCGAGCCAATTTTGTCAGGAAAGATTCGAAGCTTGTATATGGATGAAAACAAACCTGAGGTGATAAGGCACGTTCGATGTCAGGGGTTACTTTAGAAAGATCAATAAAAATATTAATAGTGCCAGAGGCATCAATCAAACCCAAACATAAAGCAAGAGGAGAAAAAGCGATATCACTGCCCCGAATATTTAAAAGCCAGCATAAAGAGTCAAGTTGGTTTATAAGACAGTAATCTAAAGAGTGTTGTTGCAGTTTCTTAATCAAAGTGTGAACTTTTTCTTGCAAAGATTTTCCTGCATAGCACTCGGGATAAAGTGTAAGGGGAGATACTGGATCAACAGGGCGGTCTGACCATAATATATCTATTAAGTTTTCTGATACAGAAACGAGGGTGAACTTTTTTGTGACAAAATCAGCCATCAAAGAATCATAGTCATTTTTTGTGTAGAGCCAGGGGTCAAAACCAATTCTACTACCTGAATGAAGATTGTCATTAAGCCATTTAATGCGATCTGCCTTTGTCAGGTTTTTGATTTCAAATAAAGTTGTATCGACTTGCTGGCGAACCTGGAGCGTATATCGTCCATCCACAAAAATGGCAGCCTTATTTTCTGTGACAATGGCGAGGCCCGCAGACCCCTCAAAGCCAGTGAGCCAGGTTAGACGTTTGGCACTGTCCGGGAGATACTCATTTTGATGGAGGTCTGTATAGGGAATTAAATAGGCATCAAGATTTTGTTCTTTTAGTATTTTTCTAAGATTGAAAAGTTTGTCCGACGACATTTGAAGGCATCTCCAATTTTTTGGGTAAGCGTATAATAAATTCTGTGAAATGGCCAACATCACTTTCCAGTGTCAATGTGCCAAGATGCTGGTTAATAATAATGTCCATACTCAAGGAAAGGCCAAGGCCTGTTCCACTGCCTGCCGGCTTTGTCGAGAAAAAGGGGTCGAAGATTTTTTTGCGAAGCTCGGGGCTAATGCCCGGGCCATTATCTCTTAAACGTATTTCAATAGTATCTTTATAGTCTCTTGTTTTTAAAATTAAAACCGGTTTAAAGTCGGATCCGTTAACCTGGCGTTTTTTATAAAGAGCGTCACACGCATTATGAATAATATTTAAAAAGACGCGCCCAACTGATTGGGGAAAAATAATACTTTTGGGGGCAGGGGAGGCAAAGTCTTCCTGAATATCAATTAACAGTCCCTTTTGTTTGAAACCGCTTGTGGCAAGAACAACATTTTGACGTAGCAGCTGATTAATATCAGTTAAAACCTGTGCGTCTGTTCCGCCTTTTGCATGAAGCAACATGCTACGCACAATGGCATCTGCACGTTGGGCATGTTCATCAATCTTTTCCATGTTCTGGCTTAGCAAATCAAGAGTTTCAGCAACGTCTTTAAAGTCAGAGGCTGTTGCTTTGGCTTGAATAATCTTTTGGTAACTCTCTTCAAGTTCCTGGGCAAACTCTTTAGAAACTTGAGAAAAATTCACAATAAAGTGAAGAGGGTTTTTAATTTCATGAGCAATGCCTGCCGTAATTGCCCCTAGTCCTGCAAGCTTTTCCTGGACAATGATTTGTTTTTGTGCATTTTTCAGATCTACTAAAGTAGTTCGTAAGGCCTTGTTTTTATCTGATAACTCCTGTGTTCTGGATTTCACTTTTTCATCAAGGTTAATAATGTGCTCTTCCATTTTTTTAACTAATTTTCGATTCTGGCTAAAGACTTCAGAAACAGCTTTAAACCAGGCGCGCCAGGGTTCTTGAATCTCCTGATATTTTTTTTCATCGAGACGCCCCTGAGAGGCTATATGCTTGACCAGTTTCTGGGCCGGTGAAATAAATTCTCGAGAAATCAACTTGTTTGTAAAAAAAAGGAAGAAACTTCCAAAAATCAGGACAATAAGAACGCTGGGTGCGACTGTCCTAAAAGATGTCCACGCAAGTTGAGAAGCTTCAACGTAAAAAATAACGTTCCAGGGTGCAAAGTCGGTGCGGGCTCTGTAAACCCAGAACTCTCCTTGCTGTGTGAGAGTATATTCCTCAAGGGCCAGGACTTTTTCCAATTGAAGGTTTGGAGGAAAAACATCGTGTGCGGGTGTCAAACGAGCGACTTCATTCTCATCATCTGTATCGGATACAATCGTTCCTCGATCATTAACGACAAGAAGTCGTCCAATCTGATAATCAATGCCATCAATAAAGTAGTCTACCGCTGCCAGTGTAAAATCAAGGGAGACAACGCCCAGAAAACGGCCTTTATGGTAGATGGGAGCCGCACATGTTTGTACAAGTTCATCTGTAATTGAAGAAAGGTATGCGTCTGTCCAAAAAATTTTACGCTCGGGATTTTGAAGAGGCAACGCACCTTTAAAAAATTCTTTTTTAAAGATATTCCTTGTGAAACGATTTTCTAAAGGGCTGCGCCAGGGGAAAAAATTTTGAAAGCCACGCTTGGATGTGTAACGCAGCGATAAAGCGGTTTTAATATTTTGTTTAATGACACGCATCAAGGGGTTCAATAAATAGGACATATGTATCTCTTCCCACGCTTCATCAGATAGATTTTCGTAGTTCCCGATACCAGTGATATTGCCAATAATGTTGATTCTTAAAGATGGTTTTTCAAGATAGAAAAAGTCTTCTTTGGGAGAGTTTTTGAAGTGAAAATCTTTTAAAACAGGAGATTTAACGGGGGATCTTAAGAAATCCTCTGCCTGAGTCCGAAGCGCATTAATTGCATCATGGCGGATACGTAATAGATAGTCTAGTGCTTGAGTTTGTTCAATCAAACGAAGGCGTAAAGAATCCTTTCTGGCAGCCAGGTTTTCTTTATAGTTAAAGGCAAAAAGTAAAATAGCGCAGGCAAAAATAACACCATATGTTATAGCAATGATTCGGTTAAATCGTGAGAAGAAGGTCATTCATTATTTTCCCTGTTCACTGCTACCGCTAAAAAGCTTCTCGCTTTCAGATATGCACTTATTCTGCTAACCTTTGAGACACTTTCTTCAAGTTACTTCACAAAACTACCGGGGGCATCTTCTAAAGGTGGGAATTCTTTTGACCCTGGTTTAGAAGCCGGAACTTTTTTACCACTTAAGGTTGATAACCACGTTGCCCATTCATCCCACCAAGACCCGGTAGTTTGGGAGGCTGTGTTAATCCAATCATCCGCATTTTTCTTGGTGACATCACCTGTCCAGAAACAGTATTTATTGGCTTTGGGGTGGTTGAAAATGCCGGCAACATGCCCCGATCCTCCAAGGACAAAGCGTGTGGGGCCACCAAAAGTTTGTGCTCCGGCAAATCCACATCGCCAGGGAGCAATGTGGTCCTCACGCGTGTTTAAGATAAAGGTGGGGGATTTAACTTTTGAAAGATCAATGGATTTTCCTTTAATCGAAAGTCCTCCCGGCTTTAAAAGGCGATTTTCCAGAAACATTTTTCGGATATAGTACAAATACATTGCTGCCGGTAGATTGGTGGAATCTGAATTCCAGTACAGTAAATCAAATGCCATGGGGTCTTTGCCCATCAAATAATTATTAATGACAAAAGACCAAATCAAGTCGTTAGATCTTAGCAGGTTAAAGGTACGACCCAAGACATCTCCGTCAAAAAAACCTCTGCTTTTAATGGCTTTTTCCATTTGTGTCAGTTGTTCTTCATCAATGAAAACCTGCAAGTCCCCTGCATCTCTAAAATCAAAAAGGGTGGCAAGATACGTTGTTGAATTTAAAGGATTATTTTTGTCGCGGGCTTTGTAACCTGCATAACTGGCCAGGAAATTGCCTCCGATACAAAATCCAAGAGTATTAATTTTGGCTTGTTTTGTAATCTTTGAAACAGCCTCAACAGAGGCTCCAATGCCTTCTGTCACGTAATCATCAAATGTTTTATGGGACAGATGTTCATTTTTTGGATTTACCCAGGAAACAATAAAAACTGAGAATCCCTTGTCCAAAAGCCAGCGTACAAAAGAATTATCAGCTCTTAAATCAAAAACATAAAATTTGTTGATACAAGGGGGGACTAATAAAACGGGAATCTCATAAACCTGTTTTGTGGTGGGGACATACTGGATAACCTGAACAAGTTCGTTTTGAAAAACAACTTTTCCGGGTGTTGTCGCAATATTCTTGCCAACAGAAAAGGCTTTTTTCTCAACCATACTAATTTTTAGATTGCCTTGTCCATGTTCCAGATCTTTTAAAAAGTTTGAAATACCCTGAAGAAGATTGACACCATTTGTTTCCAGGGTCCGTTTTAGTGCCTGGGGATTGGCCCAGAGATAGTTATTGGGAGAGAGTGAATTCGAGAATTGTCGTGCATAAAATTCAACCTTGTGGGCTGTTTTAGGGTCAAGTCCTTTAATATTTGTGCTTATATCTTTAATCCACCGATCCCATAATAAATAAGACTGTTTAATAAAACTGAAAGAGGGATTTGTGATCCAGGATTCGTCTTTAAATCGACGGTCACCTTTTGAGGGTGTAATCGTTTCTTTTTCTCCCTGAACCGATTCGGTTTGTGTTAGCTGGCGATACGTTGTTTGGCATAAGTTAATATAATCCTGATAATAGGTTCGGGTTGCTTCAAGAGCAGAAGAGGGGTCTTCGGAGAGCTTTTGACCAGCTTTAAAAAAGGCTCGTCCAATTGTCCAGGGGTCAATGAAAGAGGGGTGTTTTGTTTTGGGAGTGAGCCCCCCCACATCGTTGGCGCACATCATGGCAACTTTCTGGAAATTTTCGCCCAGTTCCAGAAGGCCCTTTGCAACCGCTGCCGGTTCCATGAAATCAGTTGAAGATGTTGGTGCTTTTTGTAAGCCTGAAGCCACGGTCATTCCCCTTGTGTTCGAGAGCACAGTCTTTTGTTTTTTTCAGAAGACTGTTCTTTTTATTTTTTAAGCTTTTTGAAAATTTTTTCTTTTCTACAGACCTTTTAAACTTTAAATGATTAAGGAAGAGTTCACATAAGGCCGGAAGTGAACTCTTCCCGCTAATGTTAGCTTGCGTTTTTATGAATCCAGTCAACCAGAGCTGCTTTTGGTAAAGCACCAACCTGTGTCGCAACGGGTTGCCCATCTTTAAATAGAACAAGAGTTGGGATACTGCGGACTCCAAATGTTGTTGGTGTTTCCGGGTTATCGTCAATGTTGACTTTACAAATTGAAACCGTGTTGCTTTCTTCTTCGGCAATTTGTTCCAGAACAGGTGCTACTGCTTGACAAGGGCCGCACCAGGGTGCCCAGAAATCAACCAGAACAAGACCGGATTGATCAGCAACATCTGCTTTAAATGTTGCATCAGAAACTTCTTTAAGAGCCATGTTTTTTCCTACATTCATAGTTTTAGACTTATCAAAATTATTGAGGGCCTTTTAATCTTGCGGTCGATATCAAATGATTATTGCGTCCGATTTTCAAAGGTTCTCTTTATTATGAAAGTGTAAACGAGCCTGTCCTAAACAACAAGAATATAGTTTTAAAAATTCAGTTTCTTAAGAGAGGCTTTCCTGGAATTATTTTTTCTTTAAGGATGAATTCCGGGAAATGTGATGTAATCCTATTAAATGCTACGCCAAGAAATAGATTAATCAATAAAAAACAAGGAACTTAAAAAAATCCTTTTTGGGTTAGCCTATTGACTTTTTATGGCGTGAAAAAAGGCTATTTTTCCTGGTCTAAAGCCATTTCTGCGGCTTCAATCATTCTTTTAAGGCCTGCTTCAGCTTTTTTTTGTAACAGAATGTCTGATCGTTTGTTTATAAGTGCCATTATGTATTTTCTAATGGCAGCTTCTCTGAGGTCCTTAGGTGTTCCTACTCCAAATCCTTCTTCGTACATTCTTCCGAAAAGGTATTGGACCTTTGGGTCAGATGGCGAACCGGATAGTAGTAATGAAGCATTACGATAATCACCTGATTTGAAATAAGTCCATCCTTTTCCCAACGGTGAAAATAACTTTTCTTCCTGTTTATTTTGTAATGTCTTTAATGGTTTGGCTTCTACTACTTTTAGAGATTCTGTTGGTACAGAAGAATAAACTTTTGTTCCTGCGTGTCTGCGCCGTACCTGATTTTCCTCATTCTCTGGAAAAACGGCAAAACCACTTTGCACCGCCATCATAAGAAGGGCTGCCAGGATAAGTGTTTTTTTCATGGGCCTACTCCCCTTCATATCTATACTCTAGTCTGTTACAATTGCATCTAAATCTGCTCGAAGATGCACAACCTCATCTTGAAGTTCTGCGAGCCTGTGACCATGATTTTCAATAGCAGCCCTAACCGCACCAGCTCCCAAAGCCGTTTCTACGGCAGTTGTCACACCATCAACAGCGTCATTTCTAAGAGCATTCCAACCCCCGTTATAGGCTTGATAATCGAGTAATCGATTCAACAGCATGTAGATAACAGGCATAATGAAGGCCACCACGGTTAACGTATGAGCAGACGACCAGTCTGCTGATTCGTTTTCGCAGGGTACGTAAGGATGAGTCGGACCCCAATGCGTTCCATTATACTCGCATAACCACTCATCTCCCTCGGAGAAACCGTTTGCAGAAGCCGTATTTCCTGCAAAGCCGAGGATCATTAACAGGATTAGGAATTTTTTTATAACTTTATTTAATTTCTCCACAAGGCAACTATTTTATAGCTTACTTCTATCTAGAGAACAATTTTTCAAATTAGTCAAGTTTTTTGTATTAGGTCTTGATTTCTTGTCGAGAGTCTGAAATAGACTTCTGCTTTAACAAAAGAAGTTCTGTGATTTTGTTTTAAAAAAGCTTTTCAGTGTGTGTTGACAAAATCACCTGGTGGTCATCGTGGGTAAAGGGGGTTTCTTTCAGCCAGGAAGTCCACCCAAGCCGAGTCTTTTTGCCCAAAGCTGCTTTTTCAACATCCTTTTGATCCATCACAAGATTAATTTTAATATCATTGTGGATGCCCAGGTAAAAGTGGGAGAGAGCACAGAGACTTTTAAAAGCTTTTCCTGTGGGTAAAAAGCCGTGAAACTGGCTGTCTTTTAAAGGCCCGATACAGATCAGGATACGAGTTTGAGAATCCCAGCATCGATCCCCCAAAGAGGCAGTTTTACCCAAAACATGGTGGTGCCCCCGGGCACCAATTCTGGTTTGGTGGTCAGAATCGATTTTAATCCATCTTCCCTGAAACTGTTTGACCTCTATCGGGATATTAAAATAATCTCCCAGGAATGTTTCCAGCCCCTTTGCTGACTTGGGGGCCTGCCATAATAGCCCCGAATAGTACAAGAGCCCACGATCAGGAACAGCAAGCCGATGACGCAGTGTTGCATCAGAAAGACCAATAAAAGAAAAGAGAGTTTCAGCAAAAGCCGTTTTATCGGGTGAAGTTGTTTCCAGTCCCACCCAATATTTCTTGCGAATGCGATGAAGAAGCGATAGAAGTCGGTGATTGAAAATGTCCAGAAAATCCTGGAAGGCAGTATCCCCTTGACGTGCTCTATCCATCAAATGTTCTGAATAAGGCATAGGCAAAGGACCATTTGATCCCGCAATTCCCAGAAAATTGACTTGAAGCTCGCAGGCAAGAGAATCCCTGGATGCGCCAGGACTTTCCTCCGGTCTTTTCAGGCTATATAAATCACTGGAGGGATAGGAGTGCTTTACCCTGGACTTAATGGAAACAACTTCCTGTTCCGGTTTAGATTGCGTTCCAAGGGGGTAAACATTATCAAAGGAAGTTTCTAAAAGCTTGATCGCCTGATGAAACTCGTAATGATAGCTTTGTTCAAAAAGGTCCTCAATTACAGGAGGACTTTGTTGCCGGACTGGGGATCCCATCGTTTCCAAACATCCTTATAATTTGCATTGTAAATTTCAAGCTCTGTAAAAGTATTGACTGCTGTAAAAAGTGAGAAAAAATGATTCAGGACCGATGAAAAGACAAAGGCCCCCAAATCATGATATTTCTCCAAATCGAATGTGAGGGAGACTTGCGTCCCCTCGGAAAACCCTCTCCAGGCGTCCTGACCGAAACGTCGCGTGACACGTGTTGTTTCCATTTTTGTCAGCGCATCCAGTTCAGGGATAAGACGCTCTCTGTCCAGATTTGCATAAAGACGAATGATTTCTTTCAAAGCGCACAATCCTTCTTCGCCACCCGTAAGCGCAAGGTGGTTTAAGGCAAGCTGGGAGATCAGGCGCCACTGAACCTGTCCGTCCCGGGGGGGATAAACCTGGCGTGTGGGCCTGTCCAGTATATACAGTTTTGAGGCGGGAATACTTTCTTCTGCAAACAGGGTTGTGCCGGCTGAAAGCTCGCGTGCCAAAGCTCGATTGGTACAGAGTGTGCGCGCAAACAAAGTATGGGTGACAGGTTTGACAGGATTAAAGTCAAAATCTACAAAAGAAAGATGAAGGTCTGTTCCCGGGATATCCGGTTTCTTTGAGGCAAGGCGTCGTGCATGCCAAAAAGATTTATGTCCTCGTTCGCTCATCTGATGATTATAGCTGAAATACGGCATGAAACGTTCTACGGTCTCGCTGCCGTCAATGGCGGCAGACACGCTTAAAATAGAATGGATTTCAGTGTGTTTTTCAAGGCGTTGATCGGCAATCAGGCGGTATTCAACAGACCGGTGATCAAGGCGAATGGGCTCTGTAATTTTATGGAAAAGGTTAATAACGGGAACGCATCCCAGTAAGAAGTTGGAGTGACTTACATCAGTGGGGTTAATCGTTACCTGATCACTTAAAGAAAGATAAATATCTATCTCTTTGGCGTCTATACCCAGCTTTTTGCTTTCAATGTCAAAGAAAAAGAACTTTTCAGGGTAATAAAAGTACTCCATTAAAAGCCGGTATCCCGGATGCGATTGAGCGGGGTACGGCAAAACAGCTTCTTCCTCTTCAAAGCCAACCTGTTTAAGGGCATCAGGCCCCAGAACAACAGGATTTCCTTTTTGGGGTCCATCCCTCGGGACAAGAACAACCTGCATATTCTGGGAAAAAATAGCCTCGTAAAGAGTATTTTTCATAAGCTTGTTGCCTGCAATATGAACCCGAAGTGTTTTCAGGTTCATGTCCTGAAAGGTTCCTGAATTGGATGCAAGTTTTAATTGTAAAGACCTTGACGAGTTAAGAAATTGACGGGCTCCCTCAAGAGTATTTGTTGATAAAACATCTGCGTGAGTCAAGCTGGCAGGGACAAAATCAAAGGCCCATCCTGTTTGGAAATGACACACTTCGCTTGTTTCTGCCCGAGAAAAAAGTTTTGTTCCCTTGGGGATTGTAACTGCACTTGTTAGTTTCCCCTTGTGAGGGGATGTCTCAAAACGAGCAATGGCAAAAGGGGGGACGGGGTTGACAAATTGTGGGTACAAGACACCTAGAAGAGCCTCGGTAAAGCGAGGGAACTGATCATCAATATCTCTTTGCAAACGGGCAGTTAAGTAAGCAAAGGATTCCAGAAGGCGTTCGACGTGAGGATCGCTGGAGTCAGACGGTCCAACATCCAAACGTTTGGCTATTTTGGGATACTGTTGTGCGAAGTGACTTCCCGAGCGCCGCAGATAAGTGAGTTCTCTTTGGTAGTAGTCAAAGAATGGGTCCAGTTTTTCCACCTAATACCTCCCAGGATGCCGATAGAATTTTTTTATAACTGTGGTGCCTTCAATAAACTGACAATGGCGCCACGCATTATAATGACTCTTTATCGTTAAGAATCGCATATTTTCGTAAAAAGGAGAAGAGGGAAGGTGAAATGAGTTAAATACCCAGGGCAAGGACAACCCTTATTTATGACCAAACAGTAAATAAAATAAATTGATTTTTTAAAGGGGGGTGTTATATTAATAATCTGTTAATATTTTATGTTTTTTGATCGGGGTTCTGTATGTTGAAAAAAACACTTCTTTTTGCTCTTTTGGCGGGCGTTAGCTCTTTTAGCCTTGTTCAGGCATCTGCAATGGACGAGGATTCTAAAACACCGACTGGTGTGACAGCGGGTTACGATAGCGATGAAGACATTGCTGCGCTGGAAAGAAAAGTTGCAAATCTAAAAGCCCAAAAGGAAGAAAAGCGCCGTGCTGAGAAAGAAGCGAAAAAAGCGGCTCTTCTTAAAGAGGCAGAGGCTTTGGAAGCAGAACTTTCTGGCGCGTCAGAAACAGAAAAAAGCCCGGAGAGTGGAGACGATTCATCACTTGATAAGCCTTCAAAGCCGGAAGGAAGAGAATTTGATCTTTCCACAGGCAAGGAAGTCTCTTCAAAGGGGGGCACGAATGATTCAGGTTTGCCTGATAAGCTTTTTAGTTTCATTGACGAGAACTTTGGAGGGGCTTCAAACCCAAGAGGAAATGTTGTTGACTCTGTTAAGTGGGCCCTGGAGCATTCGGGAATGGCGCCTGAGTCTGTCAAAATGAATCCTGCTTACCCTGTCTTTAATGAAGTGACTCCGGCTCTTGTTTTTCCCTATGCAAGTCATTACAGAGGGGCCGATACGACAGAAGTTATTTTGTTCGCCTCGGAGATGACGCGATCTGATGAGCTTAATCCAAATATGACGCATACTCAGTGGAAGTTCCAGTATAATCCTAGTGGCAATAATACATTGCACCCAACACACTGTTACTACACACCGAATGGCCAGAAAAAGCCTGCTCCAAAGTCTGACTTATTCACCAGTCGGACTGCGCAAAGCGTTTTGAGTGCTTTTGGATTAAAATAAGTTGGCATAATAATTTTTTTTGGGGGGGGCGGGAAGCCCTCCTTTTTTTGTCTCTACTTTAAACGCTTTTCTTGACAGACATATCAGAAGGCGATAGAAGAGGGGTAAGGTTTTATCAATTCCAATATATGAGAGTGTTATGAAAATTGTTAATTCATTGAAAACAATGAAAAATCGTCACAAAGCTTGCCGTATCATTCGTCGTCGTGGTCGTGTTTATGTGATTAACAAAACAAATCCTCGTTTTAAAGCGCGCCAGGGTTAATTTGCTTCTACTTTAAAATCTAGAAAGGCGTTACTATGGCTCGCGTTACTGTTGAAGATTGTATTGAAAAAGTTCCCAGCCGGTTTGAACTTGTTGTTCTTGCGGCAAAACGCACACGTCAAATTACTGCCGGGGCTCCCCTGACAGTAGAGCGTGACAATGATAAAAACCCCGTTGTTGCGTTAAGGGAAATTGCTGAAGAAACTCTGAACCTTGATGAACTGAAGGAAGCTCTTATTGCCTCCTACCGTCAGTTCTCTCCGATGGAAGAGAATGAAGAAGAGCTTGAAGACTTGCTTGAAAAGGAACTCGAGGGAAGTTTGACACAAAATTCTCGCTCTTTGGAAGCAGGCTGGATTCCTGACTCTGCCCCTCCTGAAAAAGAAGAAAAGAATAGCGAAACACCATCCACATCTGATGCACAACCTGTTATAATAGAATCAGAATAACTTAAAAGCAGACTTTCATTTGTCTGCCTGGAGTGTGATGGTCGGCGATGATACGCCAATTTGAACTTGTTGAAAAAGTTCGATCTTATGATCCCAAAGTCGATGAAGACGCCTTAAATCGGGCTTATGTCTTCGCGATGAAGGCGCATGGAACACAAAAACGTGCGTCTGGTGATCCTTATTTTTCCCATCCTCTTGAGGTTGCCGGTATCCTTTGCGAAATGCGCCTTGATACGGCAACCATTATTACTGCTCTTTTACATGATACTGTTGAAGATACAGAGGCAACTCTTAAAGAAATCTCTGTGCTTTTTGGGGAAGAAATTGCCACCCTTGTTGATGGTGTTACGAAACTAACTCAAATTGAGCTTCAATCTACAGATACGAAACAGGCCGAGAATTTCCGCAAACTTGTTTTGGCGATGTCAAACGATATCCGGGTTCTCTTGGTTAAGTTGGCAGATCGGCTTCACAATATGAGAACTCTCCATTTTGTGAAGTCAAAAGAAAAGCGCCTTCGTATTGCAGGGGAGACTCTGGAGATTTATGCTCCCCTTGCAGAACGTATTGGAATGCATCACTTTAAAGACGAACTTGAAGACCTGGCCTTTCATGTAACTCACCCTGATGCGCGAGAATCAATTTTAAACCGATTGCAGTTTCTTGAACAAGAAGGAGGTAAAAAGCTTGTTGAGCGAATCGTGAAATCTTTGAAATCCCTTTTGAAAAAGGAGAGCCAGGATCTTGAAATATTTGGTCGTATCAAACGCCCTTACTCGATTTGGCGCAAAATGAGGCGTCAAAATATTTCAATTGAGCAGCTTGCCGATATTATGGCCTTTCGTGTTCTTGTCCCAAGTGTTGGGGATTGTTACCAGGTTCTAGGGACACTGCACAGCGAATATCATGTTCTATCAGGATGCTTTAAAGATTATATCAGTACGCCTAAACCGAACGGGTATCAATCTCTTCATACAACAGTTATCGGTCCGGAAAACAAGCGTGTCGAAATTCAGATCCGGACATATGATATGCATCAGGTTGCTGAATTTGGTGTTGCGGCACACTGGCAATACAAGCAGACAGGTAGCAGTGCTCAAAAGGCAGGGGGAGAATATCGATGGCTTCGAAGTCTTTTGGAAATTCTTGAGCATGCTTCTAATCCTGAGGAATTTCTCGAACATACAAAGCTCGAGATGTTTCAGGATCAGGTTTTTGCGTTTACCCCAAACGGAGATTTGATTTCTATGCCTTCCGGGGCAACGCCGGTTGATTTTGCCTATGCAATTCACTCTGAGGTTGGAAATCGATGCGTGGGGGCCCGGGTTAATGGCAGTATGGTGCCTTTAAGAACTCAGCTTACAAATGGTGATCAGGTTGAAATTCTGACTTCTAATTCCCAAACACCGTCCCCTACCTGGGATCGTTTTGTTGTTACAGGAAAAGCCAGAGCAAATATTCGCCGCTTTGTGCGTATTCAACAGCGGGCTCAATATGTTAATTTGGGGCGTTCTATTGTTCACAAGGCTTTTCATTCAGAACATATTGATTTTAGTGAGAAAATGCTTTCGCCAGTTCTTGAAAAGTTTAATCTCAAACAGTCAGATGATTTATATGCTTTGGTGGGTGAGGGGCAGCGCACTCCGCAAGAAATCATTCGTCTTGTTGCTCCTGATCATAAGCAATCTCTAAAAAAACCTGAAGACATCTCTGTTGAAGCAAAACCTTCGTCAAAAGGGTTTGATGCAACTGTTTCAATTAAAGGTCTCATTCCAGGAATGGCCGTTCATTACGCGGGATGTTGCCACCCCCTACCAGGAGACAAAATTGTTGGTATCGTGATGACCGGACGTGGGGTGACAATCCATACGTTTGACTGTGATAATTTGAATAACTTTTTGGATGAACCAGAACGATGGATTGATGTCTCCTGGGATATTCCTGAAGAGGGTAAGCGCCAGCACCTTGGCAGGCTTAAAATTATTCTGGCCAACCAGCAGGGGGCCCTTGCAACATTAACAAGTATTGTCAGTGGGAATAAGGCCAATATTGCTAATATGCGTTTTACAACCCGTTCTGAGGACTATTTTGATATTCTGATTGATTTGGAAGTTAAAGATACAGAACAGCTTTATAATATTATGGGGGCTATGCGCGCGTCTTCGTTTGTTCATTCTGTTGAAAGAGATAAATCCTGATTTTGGAAGCAGAACTGTTATGAATTGGTCAACTTCATTTTTTGAAATTATTGCAGATAACCGTTTAGAAGAGCTTTTGGGCAACGAGCAGGCCATGTTCCGAAGGGAGCATGATAGAAAGGTACTTTTCCGGATTTGCCAGGCGCTGGTTAAAGGTTTTCATAATATGACAAGTTGATGGGCGGACACGGGATGGCAGATTCTTCTGATAAACAGCACCAAATAAAAAGGTATCATCTGCAATAATAAGTCCCCCCTTTCGGATATTCTTCTCGGCCCAGTCCAAATAGTTTAGATAACCTGGTTTATCTGCATCAATAAAAATAAGATCAAAGGGCCCTTTATCTTCCAAAGTAGGCAAAACATCCCGGGCGAATCCTTCGCATAATGTAATTTGATCCTGACGGTCAAATTCAGATAAAGTTTTTTTTGCCAGAGGAAGTCGATCAGGAGACCGCTCAATAGTATAAAGATGAGCTTCCTTTGAAAGGGCACGTGCCATCCATATCATTGAACAACCGGCGTGTGTCCCAATTTCAATGATTTTCTGTGGATTGGTCAGGGCGATAAGAAGATGAAGCGTTTTTCCCACCTCTGGAGGGACCCCGATGGGGAAGTCTTCATTTACGGATCGTTCCCGGGCCTCTTTGACAAGAGTGTCCTCTTTCGCAAAAAGAGTACGAAGATAGTGAAGGGCCTGGGGGTTAATCATGTTTTTTGTGTTGTTACTCATTTCTTTCATTAGCACTTGGCAAGCATGGAAAGGGTATCGGGGACTGGTTCTTTTCCATTAATATGAATTTGATGCCAAACTGCGTAGAAAAGAAGTTGCCAGGCAGCAAAAAGAGTACGGTCATCGGTTCCCAGGAAGATTGCTTTAACTTGTTCATAAGGCATGATTTCCTCAATCCCGTCTTGACGTGCGACAAGGCTCGCAAGACGTGGTCCCCGAGCCGAAATCCATTCACCAACGGGGACTCTAAACCCTTTTTTCTTTTCAAAAGGCTGGCTTTCCGGGAGAGACTTGGCAAGCCATCGTCGCATAATCCATTTACCATACTGTTTTCTGACAAGAAAATGATCCGGTAAGGACGCCGTAAAGTCCTGGACGATCGGGTCCAGAAAGGGCGTACGGCCCTCTAAACTATGTGCCATTAAACACCGATCAAGCTTTAATAATAAATCATTGGGCAACCAGGAGGCTTGATCAAGTGACAATTGATAACGAAGCTTTGACAGTGATTTTTGAGAGGTCAGATTTTCTAATTGTCCAAAATCATGCCGCCATCCAGAAAGATGCGGGAAAGTTTGTTTTTTCAGTCTATCAAAAAACCCTTTTTTGCGAGGCGTATAAGGTCCCATAAACCAGGGGCGTAAGGCTTTTTGGTAACGACGATATCCTGCGAAAAGTTCATCTCCTCCCTCGCCAGATAGAACAACTTTTAGGTCTTTTGCGGCAACTGAGGCTAGCTTATAGGTGGGCAGCATGGCCTGATCAAAGTTAAGGTCATCCGCTGTTTGAGCGACAAAAGGAAGAAGCTGCCAAAAGTCTTTTTCACTGAAGTCTAACTCTGTATGATCGCTTTGGAAATGATCAGATAAACGTTTGGCTTGATCTCTCTCGTCATGAACCCCAGTTCCTGAAAAGCCAATTGTATAGGTTTTAACAGGCTGATCCGATTCTTCTGTCATTAATTTTAAAAGAGTCGCTGAATCCAGGCCTCCCGACAAAAAGAGACCATAAGGAACATCAGAGCGTAAATGAACCCGTACACTGTCACGCAGGGTCGCCTCCAAAGAGTCCAAATACATTTTCTCTGTTGTTTTTTTCGGTTTATAGAGAGGGGGAGCTTGTTTATAGCGAGCGACAATTTTTCCCTTCTCAATAACAAGAGTTTCTCCAGGTAAAACTCTTTTAATAAAACCTGTGACAGTTTTATCATTAATTGTAAAACCCATTTGCAAGGCTTCTGCCCGTGCAGCAGGGTTGATGATTCTTGGGGTTAGGCCTGATGACAGGAGCGCAGATGCCTCGGAAGCAAAAGCAACACCTCCCTCTGCCAATGACATATAATAAAGAGGTTTGATGCCAAAGCGGTCACGGCTTAGAAGCGCCCGATTTCTTGTTGCATCATAAAGGCAGAATGCATACATACCCCTCAGGTCTTCTGTAAAGGTTTCTTCTCCCTTTTCATGGTATAAAGGGAGGATAGCTTCAGCATCCGATTGGCAGGTAAAGGGGTAGTCCTGATACTTTTGGCGTAACTCAATATAGTTGTAAATTTCGCCATTGACCACAAGGTGAGCCCCTGACGGACTTGTTAAAGGTTGATGCCCTCCTCGAACATCTATAATGGAAAGGCGCGTGTGGACAAGGGCTGCAGAATGAAACAAAACCTCTCCGGCATCGTCCGGACCTCGATGATGTAAGGCTGTTTTAAAAGATTCCAAAACGTTTTGAGAAGGGACTTGCCCGTCAGGCAGAAGAAGGCCTGCTATTCCACACATGCTTTAACTCCGTTTTGTTGAGACAAAAGTGTCTTAAAAAAGATCTTGTATTGGGCGATTATACGTTCTTCGGTAAAATTCTCTTTAAAGGTTTGATACCCTCTTTGGGCGATTTGATTTCGTAAGGATTCAGAGTTCAAAAGAGTATTCAGGTGATGTGCCAAAGTCCGGTAATCTTCTACAGGCGCCAGAAGACCGTCGTTACCATGGGAAATGAGTCCCTCGGGGCCGGCACTTCTTGCAGCCACAACAGGTTTTTGGTGTGCCCATCCTTCAATGACTACATTACCAAGAGGTTCAATGCGTGAGGGACAACAATAAATATCACATGCCTTGTAAAAAGGACTAATATCTTCCTGCCATCCCAAAAAGCGTACGCGATCTGAAACGCCCTGGTTTCTGGCAAGAGTTTTCAGGAAATCTTCACGAGGTCCTGTGCCTCCTATCCATAAAAAAGCATCGGGGGTTTGGGTTAGCGCTTTGATAAGAACATCAAATGCTTTGTCATCGTGAAGACGCCCCAATGCTAGAATAACAGGGGCAGACTCCGGTGTTTTGAAGGTTGCTTTTGAAAGGGGGGAGCAAGATGTTGGAGGGTCAACAAAATTAGGGAGATAAGCTGTTTTATCGGCAGGCCATCCTTCTTTTAAAAAGTAATTCTGAATATCTTTTGTATTTCCAATAAGTACATCGGCTTTTTGATAGTATTTGAGATCATAGTATCCCCCTAGTCGTGCGACAGAAAGGTAAGGCCCTTTGGGACAAAGATGGCTGGCACGACTCATCCATGTCATAACGATACCGGGTTGAAAGGACTTGGCCGTCTGATGGATCAGACGGGGGGTTTTAAAATCAAAAGAACGACGAAAGGGGGCTGTTGTGACAGGAATTTGATGTTGCTTAAAAAGGGCGAGAGCTTTTTTATGAGGGCGTAGAATAACGTGTTGGGAAAGGCCTGCTTTTGAAAGGGCCGGAACAAGGCGATAGAAAAAAGCTTCTGCACCGCCATGTTCTGCACCAGCCATAACCTGTAGTATACGCAAGGGTTCTATGCCTCTTGATTTTTTGAATTTGATTTTATTATCCCTTCATTGTTTACCAAAAAAGAGAAGGTTCTCCCAGAAAAATAAAAGAGTCTCATGAAAAAGCAGTCCCTTTTTATTTTGCTGGAATAAGAGTATCCGCTTCTTTTAAAAGAGAGTTCTCTATTTGAACCCCCATTTTTCGTGCCGCAGAGGGGTTCAGGACAAGTTTGAGCTCTCTCGGATTTTCAATTGAAATGTCCCCGGCCTTTTCACCCTTAAGGATGCGCCATACGACATTGCCCGTTTGTCGACCAATAGCATAATAGTCAAAGCCGATCATGCCAACAAGTCCACGTTCTACCAACATAATGTCTGCTGCAAATAAAGGCATTTTTCTTTCATGACAGATACGCACGGCGGCATCAAGGCCTGAAACAACGGTATTATCATTAGGAATATAAATGGCATCAACATCTTTAAGAAGACGTTTTGTTGATTGCCCGACATCAGCAGATCGATTCACAGCAGCGGGAACAATTTCTATTTTGTAAGGGGCCAGTGCTTCTTTTAAAAAATCAACAGACGCAACTGCGTTGGCTTCTCCCGGGTTATAAAGGACACCAAGTTTTTGAAGGCCGGGAACAATACGCTTGATAAAAGTCATTTGTTTGTCAAAAGGGGGTAAATCTGTGACCCCCGTTATATTATTACCTGGATGATCTTTATTTAGGAGAAGTTTAGCGGCAACTGGATCTGTAAGGGCGGCAAAGACCAGAGGCGTTTTCCCGCGTAAAGCAGCTTTGAGTGTTTGAGCTGATGGTGTTGAGATAGCCACAATTGCATCCGCGTCTTGTGAGGAAAATTTTTGGGCAATCTGAACGGCGAGGGGAATACTTCCCTGGGCATTTTCATAAATAATCTGGAGGTCTATATCTTGTCTTGATTCCTTGTCTTTTAAAATATCATAGACACCCTTGCGAACAGCATTTAAGGCAGGATGTTCAACAATCTGTGTGACAAGAATAATTTTTTTTGCATAACAAAAAGAGCTTGCAGATAAAAGAAACGCAATAAAAAAAGCGGCAATTTTGAAAAAGGGACTTCTCAACAGGATCTCTCCGCAGGGCTATAAAAGAAATGAACTCCTTGTACATACCTCTTCATAGGGCAAAAAATCAAGAATTGTTTTGAGTATGACTTGCGTTTCCCGATCAGATCTTATATAAGTGCGTTTATATTAATATCTTTATAAAGTTTTTTAAGATGAAAAAAGACATTCACCCGGACTATCACTCAATTAAAGTCGTTATGACAGATGGTACAACTTTTGAGACAAAATCTTCTTATGGTAAGGAAGGACAGTCTCTTCAGTTAGACGTTGATACAAAATCTCACCCTGCCTGGACGGGTGTTCACCGTCTTATGGATTCAGGCGGACAGCTTTCTAAGTTTGCATCACGTTACAAGGGCTTTGGCCTTAAAAACGACTAGAATTCTTTTCAAAAACCCTCAAAGAATAAAGAAGCAAGAGGTTACTTTTTGCTTCTTTAGTATTTTTTTTATTCTCTTCCCCACCAGGATCAACTTTGTTGCCAAAATATTTTTGTGTTTTTAAACAGAGCTGAATGAAGGCCCCAAAATTTAAATTTTATATGCAGAGGAGTGCTCTGGATTCTTCCCTCGCTTCGCTCGGTCTGAATGACGAAGTGAGATGTGCTTGGTCTGGTGTAGGGTGTGCTCCTTCTGAATGACGGGATGAGGGCATCATCCAAAAGAGGCACGTTTATTCCCTGTCATCGTGAGGAGACCGCAGGTCGACGTGACGATCCAGAGGGTGGCAAAGCCACCCGTAGGGATCCAGTCAAAGATCTCTGCGCAATATTGTGGAAACCACAAAAAAGAAACCTTTTTATTCACAACCAGGGCTAATTAATATCATTTCGATAATAAATGATAGTTTCATGGTTGATGCCAAGAGACCCTTTCCATGCGTAAGGGCAATAGGTTTTGTTTCCTTCCGTCCTTACCTTTTTTGTAACAAGGGCATTAGAGCTTGTGGCTGTTCCTTTTGAGATGACCCTTTTTGCAGGAAACTTGGATCCTGAATTTTGGGGATCAACATAAAAAGTAACATTTTTTTTCACATAAGGGTTATCAATGACAAAGCTTGCTCGATTCTCTGTGCCATTTTGAACCGGGGTTAAGGCGGTAATATTTTCTTTGGATAACTTTTGAGGGCACTTAAGAAAATCAAACAGAAAGGCATCTATTTCCTTATCAAGCTTATCGAACAGGGCTTTATAGTCGGCCTCAACGAGTTTTGCCAGGTTTGTACATTTATCCTTGCTTCCTGTATCTCCCTGACCAAAGGCAACAAATTGTTTGTAGAGTTTTTCAACATTTGCAACGTCATAATGTTTTTCGGCTTTA
Organism: Alphaproteobacteria bacterium UBA1908; assembly: GCA_002337525.1. Classification (GTDB taxonomy): domain Bacteria; phylum Pseudomonadota; class Alphaproteobacteria; order Caedimonadales; family UBA1908; genus UBA1908. The sequence goes on from DDGG01000022.1 coordinate 44,334, forward strand.
AGGGCCGCCAGAACATCGTTTGGTTGAGACCAGGTAACATGATGTTCAGTGAAGAAAGACTTTGCCTTGTTAAGAAGATTATCTTCACGACTTTTAATAAGAGCGTCAATATGCCCTTTTTTGCTTTCAATAACTTCCTGGCACTCTTTTTGATGGCGCGCATCATCTGCTGCTGAAAAAGTTGGGCCTTCGGCAAAAGATGAACTTGAGGCACATGTCATCAAAAGAGCTAATATTATTTTTTTCATACGAGATCCCTTCTTTTTTCTTATTCAATTTACTCTATCATAAAAAAATATATAAAAAAGAGAAAGGTCTTATATCGTAACTCTTATTTGCTTTTTAAGTCCTTTTTTTGTTCTATGGAGGGCAATGTTCTTTATCTTATTATCATGGTGCTTTCTGTCTTCCAGGTGGGCAACGCGATGATAAAGTATCAGGCTCTCTTCAAGAAGCTGTCTTAAAAATAGTGGTAGGGTCTTCATATTTTCAGGCCTGGGGTTTTTGAAACCGGCGGGACTTCCCAGGAAGCCGCATTCTTCTGCGGAGGCTTCCAGGGGAGTAAGGTGTCCCCGGGTGAAAGCTTTTTGTGCTCTGGTCCAGGAGATCACCTGTTTTAGGCGGCTTAAGACACGCTCTGTTTCAAGGCAATATATAGACTTAAGGGGAAATGTTTTTTGAAAAGGTTGTTTTTGGGAATGGTAATAAGTTTTACTTTTTAGGATTAAGGCCTCTTCATGTAATTTTGATATGAATATAATTGAATGTTTCATTTTTTTCTCTTTTTTATAACATCTAACTTCTTTTTTTCTTATATGTATCCTTGCTTGCATTTTTTCCACTATTTTGATAGAATCTTTTTATGGAAATGCTTTTAAAGGTTTCCGTGTTGAAGTGCCCTGTGTTGGGGGCTATGGCTAAACCATATTGCTCAACCCTATGGAGGATATGACTTATGAGAACATTCGACTTAACACCCTTATTCCGTTCCAGTATTGGATTTGATCGCCTGTCGCAACTTGTTGATTCTGCTTTGCGAACTGATGAAAGTACGGGCGGGGGGTATCCACCTTATAATATTGAACGTCTAAATGAACAGACATATCGTTTGACAATGGCTGTTGCTGGCTTTCGAGAAGAAGACCTGAATATTGTGATTCAGGATAACACTCTGACAATTTCGGGACGGGCCCGACCAGAGGAAGAAAATATTGAGTACTTGTACCGGGGGATTGCCGGTCGGGCGTTCGAACGCCATTTCCAACTGGCTGATTTCATTAAGGTAGGTCGTGCGTCTTTAAAAGATGGTATTCTCCGTATTAAGCTGGAGCGTGAAATCCCGGAAGCGATGAAACCAAGGCGTGTCAATATTGAACAAGACTCGACAGAAGAAACAAAAAAGCTTATTGAGCAAACTCCCAAGAAGTAAGGGCCTGGTTGACCGTGGTTCCTGCGTTTCGAGAGCCACCAGGGGGTGTTGAAAAACGCAGGGACCTTTAGATTTTTTTGTCACAATATGTCAGAGAGTCTTTGTGTCTCTTTCTGCCATTAAGGTTTCTGGAATGCTTTTATAATGGTAGTATGCAGAAAGTTCTTACCACAAGGGTGATTATATTTTTTCATGACAGACTTTATCAGTTTTCTTGATGGTCATTTTCTGACAACCGCAACGCGTCTTTTTATATCAACAATTCTGGGGGGATTGATTGGGTGGCAGCGTGAGCATTATGGCCATGAAGCCGGTGTCCGGACATTTTCTTCGATCGCTCTGGGGTCCTGCTTATTTGCTATTATTTCTTTACGCATGTCCTTTCCAGCAGACCCTTCACGTATAGCAGCTCAAGTTGTTTCAGGTATTGGTTTCATTGGTATTGGTCTTATTATTAAAGAAAAAGGCAGTGTGAAAGGGCTTACAACCGCAGCAACGTTATGGACAGTTTCGGCAATTGGGCTTGCGTCTGGTTTCGGTTTCTATGATTTGGCAGTTGTAGGGACAGTCCTTATTCTATCTGCCTTATATTTAAGAAGTATCCCATATTGGACGCGTTTTACGGGGCGACGCGAGTATCGTAAGAAACATAAGGAAGAATAAACCCTTTTTTAGAGTTTCCGGCGTCAGAGTTAATATTCTTCATCAAAAATAAGCATTTTTCCTCTATAATTAGGGTATGTTTTTTTGAGAGATTGAGCTATGCGTTCTCTTTGCCTGCTTTTTTGTTGTCTAATCTGTTTTTTCACAAGTGAGGCCTCTGCCTCAAAGAAAGCAATGGTTTCTTTCGTAACAGTTGATGAAAAAAGCCCTGACTCTAATTCATTGTTTATAGGAATCCAGTTTGATTTGCAAAAAGGATGGCATACTTATTGGCGTAGCCCTGGGCCTGTTGGGTTTCCTGTTCGTCTTGATTGGTCTGGATCGAAAAACCTTGATTCTGTCGAAGTTTTTTGGCCCGCACCTGTCTGGTTTCATTATTCAGGGATTGCGTCTGTTGGTTACAGGGATCAAGTTGTTCTGCCCGTTAAGATACGCTTGAAAGATTCTTCTCAAAAAACGACATTATCCTTGAAAGCTAATTATTTAGTTTGTAGTGATTCAAAATGTATCCCGGAAGAAAATGCCCTTTCTCTTGTTGTTGATGGAGACTTTTTAGGGTCCAAACAAGGGATTGAATCCCGGTTAGGTCTACTGAAATCAGTGCCGGAGTTTACTCCGTCACCTTTTCTCGGTATTATGCTGGGCTTCACAATAGATCAGTCAGCATCAGGATATGATAAAATAAGTCTGACTGCCACTCATCAAAAAGGATTCACAAAGCCGCGTTTTTTTTTAGAAGGCCCATATAAATTCTATATAGATCCTCCCAGTGTTTATTTTTCTAGTGATAGAAAAAAAGCCCGGGTTGAATTTTATCTTTTTAAGAATGAACTCAAAAAAGAAAAAGCCAATGTGCCATTTGCCATGACAACATTTCAGGTAACAATAGCGGATGGAGATGATTTCAAATCAGAAACTGTTTCTTTGAAAAAGGCAGGTCTTACTCTGGAAACTCTTTTGATGATCATAGGGTCTGCATTACTTGGGGGCTTTATTCTTAATTTCATGCCCTGTGTTCTGCCTGTCTTATCTCTAAAATTCTTTTCTATTATGAAATCTCCTAAAGAGGATATTCAACATATTAGAAAAGAATTTGTGTTGACTATTTTGGGGATTCTGACTTCTTTCTTGATTTTTGCGTGCCTTGCTATTTTTATAAAAACCATTGGGTTACAGGTAGGGTGGGGAATGCAGTTTCAGCAGCCAGCTTTTCTGATTGGTATTAGCTTTATCTTGCTTCTTTTTACAGCAAACTTGTGGGGTTTCTTTGACGTGAAAATGCCCCTTGTTATGTCACGTATTTCATCACCTTTGGGGGGGCTTTCAAAAAAATACGAGCCCTTTTTAATGGGGGCTTTCGTGACTCTCCTTGCGACACCCTGTACGGCACCTTTTTTGGGGACAGCCATCAGTTTCTCTTTGTCACGCGGCCCTGTTGAGATTATTTCTATTTTTCTGATTATGGGTATTGGATTGGCTTTGCCCTATATACTTGTCGCAGCCTGGCCTAGGCTTGCACGTCTTTTGCCAAGACCTGGTGCCTGGATGGAGACATTAAGAAGTGTTCTTGGTTTTTTCGTATTTGCAACCTTTATTTGGGTTTTAAGCATTTTGTTCGCGCAATATGGCCTTTCTCTGAAAAGCCTTGTCATTGTTATCGCGCTTTATAGTTTTCTTTTAATCTTTTTGAAAATAAGCTCTTTAAAATACCTTAGAAGTTTAAGCTGGATACTCTTGCTTGGGGGAACTTTGTCCCTTGGTGTTTTATCTTCTGGAGAGGTTGTCCAGCGTCAAAGTGAAGGGGATTGGAAACCTCTTAATGTTACTCAAATAGAATCTTTTGTAAAACAAGGAAAAACTGTTTTTGTTGACATTACTGCTGATTGGTGTTTGACATGCAAAGTTAATGAGGCGGCTGTTTTGAATACGATACGGGCAGAAGACCTTTTTAAAAAAAATCATATTATTTTAATGAAGGGGGATTGGACGTCACCTAATCCCAAAATCACACAATTTCTTCAAAGTTATAATGAGTACGCGATCCCCTTTTATATCGTTTATGGACCTGCTGCTCCAGAAGGGCTCAAATTACCTCAACTGTTGACGTTTGGTCTTGTTGAAAAAGCTCTTCAAACAGCAAGTGGAAACGCCAGATAAAAGAGAGACCATCATTTTTTCTGCTTCACAGGCTAGTTTCAGTTTGGTAGAACTGGAAAGTAATGATGAGTAGGAGCCCTGACGTGACTGTACCCGAATCTTCTTTGATTCCTGTTGCCGAGTTGTCTTTTGAGGACGCCTTAAAGGAACTTGAAATTGTTGTTCGTCGCCTTGAGGAAGGGCGGCAACCCCTTGAAGAGGCGATTACATCTTATGAGAGAGGGGCTGCCCTGAAATCTCGGTGTGAGGAACTTTTGGCCAGTGCACGTTTGAAAGTAGAAAAGATTGTGCAGTCTGCATCAGGAGAAACATCTCTGGAGCCTCATGACCTATAAAAGAACCTCTGCCCGGAAGAAGATACCTGATAAGTTTCCTTCTGCCTTTCAGAATCAGCTTGCTGTAGACCAAAAAGCTGTTGAAGAATTTTTAAAAGATATTCTATCCTCTCTTAAATCTCCTCCACGGTTTTTGGGTGCTCTCTTTTATGGGGCATTGTCAGGGGGAAAGCGTTTGCGGCCTTTTCTGTTTCTTCAGGCTGTCCGGACATTGGGAGGAAATGATGTTTCGGCATTGCCGGTTGCGGGAGCATTGGAACTGGTGCATTGCTACTCTCTTATTCATGATGATCTCCCTTCAATGGATAATGCTAAGTTGCGCCGAGGGATTGCAACATCTCATATTAAATTCGATGAAGCAACCGCTCTTCTTGCTGGTAATGCTCTTTTTACTCTTGCGACTGAAGTCCTGGCGCGGGCCTCTTTTATCCCTAAAATTCAGGTGATGTTGATTGGCAGATTGATGCGTGCCTCAGGCGCAGAAGGTATGATGGCAGGGCAATATCTGGATCTTATGGGCGAGAAAAACGCTTTTTCCCTGGAGGAAATCACTCATATGCAGGCCTTGAAAACAGGTGCGTTGATAGAGGCCGCTCTTTTAATGGCTTGTGACCTTGTAGAAGCATCCAGGGAGGAAAGAGAGGCTTTGTCGACCTATGGCCGTTGTCTGGGGCTAGCTTTTCAAATTCGTGATGATTTACTAGATCATAAAAATATGCCTCATTTAACGGGTAAGGATGGTGGGCATGACACGCAGAAATCTACTTTTGTCTCTCTTCTAGGGGTAGATGAAGCTTCTGATGAATGCGACCGCCTTATTCAGAAAGCCCTTAAATCTCTTGATATTTTTGGAGATAAGGCACACCTCTTTCAACAGGCCGCGCATTTTATTGTTGAACGAAAACACTAATTTTCATTTTGAATCAGTGTCTCCCTTTTGTTTTAGCAAATGGATTGTTACCTTTTGGTTGTGGAAAGTTCAAAATGGTGATGAAAGACGTCTTTATCCAGTAGGGCACTTTTATTTCCCTGTCATCCACAGGTTGAAAAGAATCAGTCGCTTTGGAATTATCTTCTTTGTTATTAGCTCATATTTCCTTATCAGCCAGAGCGAGACTTGGTCGAGTGACGGGTCCAGGGTCTATAGAACTTTGCCCATATGTTCTGTATCCTGATGCATAGGGTTATCATTGAGTGCTTCTTCTCTTTGGACGTACTTGATGATCCGTTGGAGGCTGTTCAAATGGCTTCAAGCAATAGGGACCAACTAAAACCTTAAATTTTTCCTTTTTGTAAACCTTTTTGACAGGTTTTGCTTTTATGATAGAATGAGTTTTTAAAATAGGAGGATTCAACAATGATAGTCTCTATTTTGATCAATAGCCTTGTGATCATGGCAGGGGGTAGTCTTCTTTTTCAACACCTTCTTCTATCAAAAAGGAAGCTTGTTATAGTCCACAAGGATTAAAGTAACGCCCGTCTTTACTTTTATCTCTATTAACAAAGTGTTTTGTAGATTTTTTTAGCAGAACAATGATTTTTAGTTGTTGAAATAAACTGATTTTTCTGGAGAAGAAAGAATGACGGCACCAATGCAAAAATATCAGGAAGCGAGAAAAAGAAAGTGGCGCGCCCTGCAGGATTCGAACCTGCGACACTCGGCTTAGAAGGCCGATGCTC
>DDGG01000022.1:50734-74925 GCA_002337525.1 Alphaproteobacteria bacterium UBA1908
CTCGGCTTAGAAGGCCGATGCTCTATCCAGCTGAGCTAAGGGCGCCCAAATCGATGAAACTTTATCGAAAGTCTTGCCTGTGGTAAAGGATAATTTATCTTTTCAGTTAGTTTTCTTGATTTCATGTTCTAAATCGCCTAGGACTGAGTCATTAGAAGTTTATTTTTAAAAGGCAAAAGCGTGATGCATCGTTCATTCTACTTGGGACTTATTCTATCCGGAGCTCTTTTAAGTGGTTGTAGCTCTTTTTTTTCAAAAGAAAAAACACCTCTTGCAGGAGATCGGGAATCCATTTTTCTCAATAGCTACGATTTACGGGCAACATCAACAATTCCCGCGACATCTGTAACGCTTGCGGCGGCAGAGAATCGCAAGAACTGGCCTATGGCAAGCGGTGAAGCAGATCACGCGTCTGCCCCTGTTGCCCTGTCCGAAACACTTGAAAAAGTCTGGAGTCAGCGTATTGGCGAAGGAGGGACGGGGTCAAATCGTTTATTGAATGGGCCCATTGTTGCAGAAGGTCTTGTTTTTGTTGCTGATGCAGAAGGTCTTGTGACAGCGACATCTCTTAAAACAGGTGAACGCGTATGGGAGCAGAAAACTATAGAAGAAGATGTGTTTACACAGCCCTTTGCCGGTGGTGTCGCCTGGGACTCGGGGCACCTTTTTGTGACGACACCTGCTGCAGAGCTTGTGTGCCTGAATGCCAGGGATGGTCACCTTTTATGGCGTGAAAAACTGGCAGCACCTGTTCGTTCTTCACCAACAATCAGTAAGGGTCGGGTTTATGTGGCGACCATTTCTAATCAGCTTGATGCCTTTGAAGCGACAACAGGAAAGCGTCTTTGGACACATACGGGTATTGTCGAATCCGCAGGTCTTTTAGGAGGCGCAAGCCCTGCAGTGCAAGGTGATGTCGTTGTTGTAGCCTATACATCCGGTGAAATTTACGCTCTTCATGCAGAAAACGGGTATCCTCTCTGGTCTGAAAGCCTGAATATGATGAGTGCTCTGGATTCAGTTTCTGCTCTCGCCCATATTAAGGCACGTCCTATTATCGATAAAGGGCTTGTTTATATTATTAGCCATGGAGGTCGCATGAGTGCGATTGATCTAAGGTCTGGTCAAACTGCCTGGTCCCGTGATTTAGGGGGAATCAGAAGTCCTGCCGTTTCCAATGGCTTTCTGTTTATGCTGACGAATGACAACGAATTGGTGTGTCTTGAGCAGGAAACAGGAAAAGTGGTTTGGGTTAAGGTGTTGCCCCGTCATAAGAACTTTGATGAAAAAGATGAAAAAATATTATGGGCTGGTCCCGTTCTTGCGGGGCGGTCACTTGTTCTCACAGGATCAAACGGTAAGATGATCTTTTGTTCTGTCCAGGGTGGTGAGATTGAAAAAGTAGTTGATATGGAGCATTCAGTTGCTCTTTCGCCTATTTTCGCCGATCAAACAGCTATTGTTTTAAGTCAAGAGGCTGATTTAATCGCTTTTCGTTAAGTGCTTTATCGAGAGGAAGAGACCTTTGTATAAAATTCTCTTCCTTCTTAAAGTAAAAGAAATAGATATAAGAAATTCTAATCAAAGAAAGTTCTGTCATGAGATATCCTCGTGTTGCCATTATTGGACGACCTAATGTAGGGAAATCAACGCTTTTTAATCGTCTGTGTGGTAAGAAGCTTGCCATTGTCGAGGACAGGCCCGGTGTGACACGGGATTGGCGAGAAGGTCGAGCAGATCTTCAGGGAATACCTTGTGATGTTATTGATACACCGGGACTGGATGGGTTTGAGTCCAAGGATTTAAAAGAACAGATTAATCAACGTACTGCAGAAATTATGGCCAACAGTGATGTATTGCTATTTATTCTGGATGCTCGCGATGGTATTCTAGCCAGTGATGAAGATCTTGCCCATCAAATCCGATTGTCGTGTAAACCTGTCATTATTCTCGTTAATAAAAGCGAAAGCAAAGCGACAGAGGCAGTGGTCGACGCTCAAAGTTTGGGACTGTCTGATATCGTTATTCCTTTTTCAGGCCTTCATGGTTTAGGGCTTGAAATTTTATTTGAGAGTCTCCAGAAAACTTTTAGTCAGGAAAACATTGATCTCCCCCGAGAAGCTCTGGAAGAAAATACTTCGGAAGAAAACTCACCTTTACAAATTGCTATTTTCGGGCGACCTAATGCTGGAAAATCAACTTTGATTAATAAGCTTTTGGGAACAGACCGTCTTATTGTTGGGGATATGCCTGGCGTGACTCGTGATGCTATTCGTGTTGATTGGTCTTATGAAGGGCGCCCTCTCAAACTTGTTGATACAGCAGGTGTGCGCCGTCGTAGTCGAGTAACAGATAAGCTGGAGCAACTTTCTGTGCGAGAGGCTCTTCAAGCGGTTCGTTTTTCCCAAGTTTGTATTTTGGTTGTAGATGCTTTATCACCAATTGACAAGCAAGACCTGCTATTAGCAGGGAAAATTCTGGAAGAAGGGCGTGCTCTTATTATCGCTGTTAATAAATGGGATCGATCTGAAAAAGAGGATTTTGAAGAAATAAAATATAAAGTTGGAAAAAGTCTTTCCCAGGTGAAAGGCGTTCCCATTGTTCCCATTTCTGCCTTGAAGAGGAAGAATCTTGATCGTTTGATGAAGGCTGTTTTTGAAATGGAAGAGCACTGGAATGCACGTATTCCAACAGCTGAATTAAACCGTTGGCTAGAAGAAACAACAGCGCGTCATCCCCTGCCTTTAGTTGGTTCAACACGTATTCGCATCAAATATGCGACTCAAATAAAAAGCCGGCCTCCCACAATTGCTCTTTTTGTGTCAAAGCCAAAAGATCTGCCAGACTCCTATCTTCGTTATTTGACAACATCTTTAAGGGAAGACTTTAACCTCCCTGGTATTCCTATCCGTTTACTGGTACGAAAAGGTAAAAACCCTTACGCAGAAACATCCAGGTAATACCTTTTATGCGGCTTCAGGTTGTTTCTTTTCCTGGGCCTGGAAAAGCTTTCCGGATATTGTGCATTCTGGTCTAATAAGGTTAACGAATAGATCCGTTATCTTTTCAGGAGATGTCACAGTAGAAGCTTCAATTCCAGGCATAGCTTGAGCATATAAGGGGGTCTGTAGATCACCTGGATCAATTAAATTAACTTTTAAAGAGGTTTTTTGAGTTTCCTGGGCGTAGACTCTAACCATTTTCTCAAGAGCTGCTTTACTAACAGAATAAGGTCCCCAGTAGGCTTTGTCCACAGATGCTTGCGCTGCTGTTACAAAAAGAGCCCGCCCGGCTTCAGAGGCTTTTAAAAGTGGTTCAAAAGATTTTAGAAGGTGCCAATTGGCTGTTAAATTGACATCCATGACTTCTTGCCAAAGGTCAAAGGTTTGATGGGTGAGGGGACCCAGGTCTCCTAGAATAGCAGCATTCCCAATAAGAGCATCAAGACATCCAAAACGTTGTTGTACTGCTGAGGCGAGTTCTTGAAAAGCGCCGAATTTCCTAAGATCCAGGGGGACAAGAGTGACTGAAATATCAAAGTCCTGGAGGGTATCATCCAGTTTTTCCAGTTTGCTTGCATCAAGGTCAACCAGAACAAGATCTGCCCCTTCTTTTGCAAACCGTTTTGCAAGTTCTTGACCAAGACCGCCTGTTGCTCCTGTAAGGAGAATCAATTTTTTAAAAAGCCTTTTTGACACAATTTATCCTAAATTATTACGAGATTTTTACAAAGCCTTAAGAGACTGTTAAGATTTTGTATTATATTCTGTTGTCATTCAATGGTACAGGCATAATTTTAATGGTTTCTCTTTCTGCTCCTATAATCCCTGCGCGCGTGTGGGAAAAGGCTCTAAATCAAAAAAAGATTCCTATTCGATTTAAGACACTTCTGGCGTTTACATTTTTTTATGCTTTCTGTTGCCTTATTTTTATTGGGGTTGGCATTTATCATGATTTCCAAAAAATAACCCTTTTGTATTGTACGGGTTTTATTCTTTTTTCCGGGATAATTCTGGCAACGAGTCTGTATATGGTTTCGCGTATTGAAAAAGCTCTTTCAAGAGCGCAGGAATCAATGTCGGGAATGTTATCTATATTTCCATGCCTTGTGACGGATCGTCATAAAAATGTTGTTTTCGCAAATACGCTTTTTAGATCTCTCTTTCCCTTGATACAACAAGATGGATTTAATCATTTATTGGAAAAACTTTGTTATCAGGGTCATAGAAAAGGTTTTCTGGAAGATGTTGAAAAGGGACTTGAAGGGAAGGATTCCTTTTCTTCGGTTGGAACTTTTCAAACGCCGGATAATAATCATGAGGATATTTTTATTTCGGTCTTGCCTCTTTCTCAAGATGGTCTCTTCTTGTGGCGCTTTTTAAGTATGGATGATTTCCGTCAACGCTTTTTCCAACAAAATTTTGAAGAAGCTGGTTTCTTGAAATCGATAGATTTAGTTGATCTTTTTAATGCAGCACCTGCAGGGGATGTCTTACTTGATAAGAATGGAGTTATACGAGATGTCAATCGACAGTTTCTAAACTTTTTTAAGAATCCCTCTTCAGGCCTTTGTGGTCACCCTTTTTTAGAGCTTGTTGCGGCAAAAGATCAGGAGCTTGTTGAAAAGTTATTAGAAAACAGCCGAGATAAAAAAAATAGTTCTGAACGGGATTATCAGGAATTTACTTTCCAGGATGGGGGAGAAGCCATTGTTTATGCGGCTCCATTTGAATATCCCTCCTTGAAAAATACCAGTAAAAAAGAAAAAGGTCTCTTTCTTCAAATTTTTGATAACAGAGAAAGAAAGGAAATCCAGTCACGAGTTCTAAAATCCCAGAAAACACAGGCTTTAGGACAATTGGCCGGGGGGGTAGCCCATGACTTTAATAATCTTTTAACGGCGATGATCGGTTTTTGTGATTTGTTGTTACTGCGTCATGCACCAAGTGATCAGTCTTTCACAGATGTCATGCAAATCAAGCAAAATGCTAACCGTGCAGCCAATCTTGTTCGCCAGCTTCTTGCTTTTTCACGTCAGCAAACTCTTCAGCCAAGGGTTATGGATATTACGGATGTTCTTGAAGATGTTTCTATGTTGCTTCAACGCTTGATTGGGTCATCAATCCGTCTTTCAATTATTCATGGTCGGGAGCTTGGACCTGTTCAGGTTGATAAAGGCCAGTTTGAACAGGTAATTATTAACCTTGTGGTCAATGCTCGTGATGCTCTTGATGGTGAAGGTGAAATCGTGATTCAGACTTCTTTACACCATTTTGATAATGATCTTCAGACACCCCATGATGTTATTAAAACGGGACATTATGTTCGTATTGATGTTTCTGATAATGGCCAGGGCATTCATCCTGATTATATTGATAAAATTTTTGATCCTTTTTTTTCAACAAAAGAAGTGGGGTCAGGAACAGGACTGGGTCTTTCAACGGTTCAGGGTATTATTAATCAAACAGGGGGATATTTGACGGTTGATTCAACACCGGATAAAGGGGCGACATTTCATATATATCTGCCTGTTTTTCAGGGGGAAAAATCAGAATTTCCTGAAGGAGATGCGACCAATCTTGATGTACAAACGGCCAAAGATTTAACGGGCAGTGGCACAATCCTGTTGGTTGAAGATGAAGATGCTGTCCGGCTTTTTTCTGCTCGTGCTTTGCGAGATAAGGGGTATACAGTTGTTGAGGCGACAACTGGTGAAGAGGCTTTATCTTATTTAACGACTTTGTGGGAATCCGGTCATAAAACAGTCGATTTACTGGTCACAGATGTTGTAATGCCGATTATGGATGGCCCAACATTGGTCCAGCGTGCTCACGAACTTTTTCCCGATCTTAAAGTTGTTTTTATTTCAGGCTATGCGGAAGAAACATTCCGTACCAAATTAAAGGAAGATTCCATTCTCTTTCTGCCAAAGCCCTATAGCCTTAAAGCCCTTGCTTCCATGGTGAAAACGGCTCTGGGAGAACAAGATGGGTTGCCAGCTCTTTTAAGGCACATTAGTTGACCAAACTTCTTTATTCAAGCAAGTACTTTGCCAATGAAAAATAAAGGGGAATACCAATAGAAATGTTAAACGGAAATGTGATGGCAAGTGACATGGGGATATAGATTGCCGCTTTGGCTTGAGGTAGCGCCAGTCGCATAGCCGCAGAAACAGCAATGTAAGAGGCGCTTGCAATAAGAACCGTGAATAAAAGACCCGTTCCCAGATCAAGGCCAATAAAATAGCTAAGTCCCAGACCGACAGTAGCCCCAAAAAGGGGCATATAAATACCAAAAAGGCAAAGCCTGAGGTTGAACTCTTTCAAATGATGCAGTTGACGGGAGACCACAAGCCCCATATCCAGAAGGAAGAAAGATAAAACTCCCTGAAATGGATCAACCAGGAATCCAGACATTTTTGCAAGACCTTTTGCGCCGGTAAGGGCTCCAACGATAAAAGATCCTGTTAATAAAAGAATGGCTCCGTTTGTGAAGATTTCTCGTGATAATCGAGGTGTTGCTTTTTCTGTTGATTGAATTGTTTTTGGTTCTGCGCGATGAGCAATGAAAAGACCTGTTAAAATGGCAGGTGCTTCCATCATGGCTAAAATAGCGACGATATAGCCAGCATAGATAATATGATTTGCTTCTAAAAAGCCGGCAGCGGTGACAAATGTGACCATGCTGATTGAACCATAATGAGCAGAAACAGCAGCGGCTGTGGGGCGGTCAATCTTTGTTGTCCACCTTAGAAGACTATACCCCAGGAAAGGTTGCGTAAATCCTGTGGCAAGACCTGCAAGAACTGTTATGATGACCTGTCTATTGATTTCAGGCGTTTCAGAAATTGCAACGCCTCCTTTAAAACCAATAGCCATCATTAGGTAGATCGCAAAATATCGGCCAATTTGTTCAGGAACATCAAGGTCGGATTTTAAAACACCTCCGATAATTCCCAGAATAAAAAATAAAAGAGGAGGAGAAAGAAGATTTTGGGTAAAAAGATCAAGAATATTCACAGGAGTGCCTTTTTATAAGAAATTCCATAATCGCTTCGTCTTCATATCGGAATTTTCCTGAAAGTAAAAGACTTTTATTGCTGGTAGAAACAGGTTTATACCAATGCAATTAACAGAAACCACCCAAAAAACTGGCTTTGTTTAAAGGCTTTCAAGCAAGAATCAGGACTTTCAATATTAGTTTTCCAAAGGCTGTAGAGAAGACTTGAAAGCGCCAGAACAGAAAAAATAATAAAGCGCCAGGAAAGGGAGTAGGCGGCTAGATAGTAAGTTATCAAGCAAAGACTTTGCAGGATGATGATACCCGCCAAAAAAGGTTTGGTATGATGACCTAGCTTAAGAGCCGAAGATTTGAGGCCTATTTTTAAATCATCCTCTTTATCCTGGTGGGCATAAAGAGTGTCATAAAAAAGTGTCCAGGCGATGCCCACCAGGAAGAGAAGAATCCCTTTGAGACTAATTGTTCCCTTTAAAGCTGTTTCTGCCATTAAAATCCCCCAATTCATGGCAAGCCCTAAAAAGGCCTGGGGCCAATAGGTGAAGCGTTTCATAAAAGGGTAAAAAGAAGTAAGAACAACGGCAATGACACCAAGAAGCTGAGTTTCAAAATTGAGGTGCAACAACAAAATAAGAGCAAGTCCCAAAAGTACTCCCATGCACCCCCATCCTTGAAGGGAAGAAAGTTCTTTTGATGCAAGAGGACGTTGCTTTGTTCGTGTGACCTGTTGGTCAAGGTTATGGTCAATTAAGTCATTAATAACACAACCGGCACTCCGCATTAAAAAGGCGCCTGCCATAAAAATAAGGAAAAGAGAGAAAGGAGGTAGGGACGCATCTGTGGCAACAAGCCCCCACAGGGCAGGCAAGGCAATCAGAGTAATGCCGACAGGACGGTCCAGCCTCATTAACCTTAAGTAAGGTTCGAGCCAGAGAGGTGATTTTCTTAAAAGCCAGGATTGAAAATGAATATCAGTTGTCATGTGATAAAATCCTGTGGATCCATTTATAAATTAAAAAGATATCCTAGGCATTATATGATTTTTAGTCGAGACTTTTATGGGGTTCTCAAATGATTTTTATTTTAAAATACCCTTGTGTATTCTTCTATAAACCTTAAAACTGACTTTGGAAATGGGCGATAAAGAAAAGTTATTTTTCTGAAGCCGGATTTTTTTAAACGAGGACTCCATGCCACGAAAACTCATACGTCTTTATTTAAAGGAACCCTTTGATGAAGCGATTGCTTTTTCTTTAACAAAAGAACAGGCTCATTATTTGGGAAACGTTATGAGATTAAAGCCGGGAGATTCTTTAAGGGTCTTTGCCAATCAAAAAGGAGAATGGCACGCTCAAATTTCCGAGATTCACCGTAAGGGCGGAAAACTTACTTTTCTGGAAAAACTTTATGATTTTGTTGAAAATAAATTTCTAGGTTTGGCTTTTTCGCCTCTTCGATCCCAGCGTTTGTCTTTCCTGATAGAAAAAGCGACTGAATTGGGGGTGACAGATTTCTTTCCTGTTATCACAGATCAGACTCAGCAAAAACTACCTTCGGTGGAACGCCTTCAAGCAGTAGCTATTGAAGCAAGTGAACAATCAGAACGTCTTACAGTCCCTGTTTTTCACTCTCCTTGCAAATTAAGGGAATTTATTGAGAGGGGTTCTTCCAGGCAAGCTTCTCTAATTGTTTGTGACGAGCGACGTTCGGGTCTGACTCTGACCACTGACTTTGCCCGGGGGGTGACAAATCCTCTTTTAATCATAGGACCAGAGGGTGGTTTTTCCCGGAAGGAATTTGACACTTTTGAAAAATCTCGGACCTTATCCTTCGTTGATTTGGGACAAAATATTCTGAGAGCAGAAACAGCTGCCCTTTGCGCGCTTTCGCACTTCCATTGTGCTGTGTAGTCCTCTATTATGACAGCTAAAGCAACGTTCAATTTGTAGGTATCCTTCTAAATTGAGAAAATAAAAGGAACAGTGGGTGTGATATCTCGATTTTTCATTCTTATGGTTTTTTGTTTGATAAGCCAGGTGGCTTGTGTTTCGACGCAGGCAAATTCTGCCTCTGATGAAATAGTTAAGCTGCGACATTTGGTGGAAAATCTTGAGAAAAAGGTATCAAAAGGGTTGTCAAATCAGCCCTCTGTAGAGTCAGTAAAAGAGCCTGGTGAAGATAATAAAGCCAGTAAACCCACGCCATATCTGATAAAGTTTGTGAATCAGTTCTCAACGTCTCTTTTCAAGTTTGTTAAAGACATCGAAAGCCAGGTTATCAAATATGCAACAAGTCTTCGTAATCCAGAAGTACGAGAAAGCGTTTTAAAAGCCATTGGAACCATTTTGGGGGTTGTCTTTTCGGGACTTGTGGGGGAAGGGCTCTTTTATCTTATGATGCGTCCTTTTGAGTCTCGTCTTACAAGGCGTGTAGAGGAGGGGCATCTTACAAAAAGAGAAATCTTTTGGATCAGGGGGTGTTTGAGTGTTCTCCCCATTCTTATTTTTGTTTCTTTTTCCGCTCTTGCCCTGATTTATTTTGCGCCGACACCCCTGACACGGGAAATTATTTTGCTTCTGATGTTAGCAGCAGCTCTTTACAAGGTCGGTGCCCGTACATCAAATGTTCTCTTTAACCCCAAGAATCCTCCTTTACGTGTTCTATCTTTGGCAAATAGTGTTGCAAAACAGGCAGACCAACAATTTCGTTACCTTTTCCTTGTTGTTCTGGGAATAGGCGCCTTGATTGATTCAATGCTGGTTCTGGAAACAAATGCCGCCATGATGACGTTTGTTGTAAAATTCTGTCTTTTCTTCCTTTATATCGCGAGCGTTCGTTTTGTTCTAAGAAGTCGTCATTACGCTCTAAACTGGGTTGAAAAACATGTTGCCCGTTTTGGCAAGGCTGAGCATTGGAGTGAGGTCCTGATTCGACATTTCTGGCATCGTTGGCATATTATTGCTTCGGGTTATTTAACTCTTCTGGCTGTTGCTTTTCTGCTGTCACCTTTGTCTGAATATCGCACTCTTTTGTGGGACTTTATTGAAATGACAACAATTATGACTGGAATGTATCTTTTGATTTTCTTTATTCCCAACTGGATGGATAAAGTTTCTAGCGCCCTGATTCATAGTATTCCGGGCCTTAAATCTCGAAAGAAATTTTACTCTGATTTTTTATCGACCGTTGCCATTATGCTATCCTTGGCTGTCATGCTTCTTTTTATTGGAGCTATTTGGGATATTAATTTCCTCCAGGGGTTGCTCGATGGAGAGAAGACATCCCTTTATATTGTAACGGCTCTTAGCATTTTGCTGATTATTTTCCTGGGTGTTCTTTTTTGGGAAACAATTGAGTACCTTATGATCGGTGTTTTTGAGCCTTTTCTTAAAAAACGCTCGAATGCAGAGGATAAACAGCGTATTGCCACCCTTGTTCCCATCATTCGGATCATTTTGAAAACATTAACAGTTGTGGTTGTCACAATGATGATTTTCTCCGAACTAGATTTTAATATTACCCCTATTATTGCTGTTTTTGCCTCTCTTGGAATTGCTGTGGGTCTTGGAGGACAAAAATTAGCCCAGGATCTCATCACAGGTACTTTTATTTTGGCTGAAAACACCCTCAGTATTGGAGATATTGTTGAAATCAACGGGCATATAGGTAAAGTCGAAAAGACAACTTTACGCACAGTTAATTTGCGGGATGCAAGAGGGTATTTTCACTCAATTCCTTACAGTGCTATTACTGTTATTACAAACACCAGCAAGGAATATTCACGGTGTCTGTTTGATATTTTAATCGCATATGAATATGATTATGATGATATGTGTCAAATTCTTCGGGAAGCCGATGCAGAAGTTCGAAAAGATCCTAACTTTGGGGTCTTTATTGATGGAGAGCTTCTTTTTGATGGTATACAAAAGCTGGATAGTCAGGGATACTTAATCAGAGCCTCTATCCTTGTTGCACCTGGTAAACAACTTGCCTTGCAGCGAGAGTACAATCGCGTGATCAAAAAATACTTTGATAAACACAGTATCCAGCATCCTTATGATCGCCAGAATATCGTGATTTCCAACCTTGCAGATATAGGGCCTATTCTGGAGGGTGAATCTTACTTAAAGACACCCACACCATCGTCTTAGACAAGCTTAGTGTTCCTCTATTTCCCGGGGAGAAGCTTTTAGAAAGCCTCTTTACTTTACCATGTATGGAAATAGAGAACGCAAGCGGGCTGGCGATGTATGAAATTATAAAAAGGTGTTTTAGAGATATGTCCAGTCACTATTCATACTAAAGACGGCTTGAGTATGTTTTTTCAACCTGGTGCCGTGCTTTTCTGGAGACCATCAAGACAACTCGATCTCCTATTTGTATGATTGTTGATTCACGAGGAATATGGACGGCGCCTTCACGTACAATAGCTACAAGCATTACGGCATTTTCTTTATCAATATCGCTGGCAGAAAAACCAATAAGACCTGATGTGTCAGAGGCTTCCATTTCCATTACTTCCCCAAATTCGCTCCCTAAAGAATGTACAGAGTGGAGGCGTTGACGGTTGATAAACTGGAGGATTTTGGAAACTGTAACTTTGCGAGGATTAATAATGGCATCAACTCCCAGGGAGCTCACAAGAGGCTCAAAAGAGCCGCTGTTAATTAATGATAAAACCCGTTTTGCGCCCAAGCTTTTTGCTAAAAGTGAAGAAAGGGTATTAACGCGGTCATCAGCCGTGACAGCAATGACAGTATCAGCTGATTGAACACCGGCCTCAGAAAGAACTTCCCGATCAAGAGCGTCTCCACATAAAACAATTGTATTTGAAAGCAGTTCAGCATTATCAGCCGCCCGATCAGAATTTTTTTCAATCATAAGGGCCCTTTTATCGGGATGATTCTTTTCAATTTCTTCTGCAAGGCGTTGTCCAACATTACCACCCCCCAAAATTAAAAGCCTTCCTCCTTTTGATTCTTCGTAACCAAAAGCAACCATTGATTTTGTCAGGTTTTCGGCAGCCGTCGCAAAATAAAGTTTGTCCCCTTCAAGAATTGTTTCTCTGGGTGATGGAATCCATTGTTTTTCACCTCTGGTTAAGCCTAAAACGCTTATTTCCAGATCAGGGAACAGGTTTGTGAAATGGCTAATCGGTGTATTGATGACAGGGGTGGTTTTTGTGCACCTGACGGCCGCAAGTTTGACTTTTCCATCTGATAAGGGAATCACATCAAGAGCTCCAGGGACAGTTAAACTGCGGCTGATTGCTGTTGCTACTTCATGTTCAGGGGAAATGATGTAATCAAGATTAATATGATTAGGTGTGAATAATTTTGCCCACCGTGGATCCAGGTAAGAGCGATTTCTTACACGGGCAATTTTTGTTTCAATACCAAATAAAGCATTAGCCACTTCACATGTCACCATATTGATTTCATCAGAATATGTCACCGCGATGATCATATTTGTTTCGTCTGCCCCTGCTTTTTTAAGGACAACAGGATCAGAAGCATGACCGCAAATAGCACGAACTTCAAGGCGATCATTGATGTGAGAAATCAGTTTGGGACTGCTATCAATAATTGTCACATCATTGTTATGTTGAGAAAGGTACTTTGCCAGGTTAAAACCAACACGACCTGCTCCACAAATAATGATTTTCATGCAATATATCCCTGATGTTTACACTTTCCAACCTGAAGATAAATAAGTTGGATGATGATCTAAAGTAGTGTAGAGCATGGTTTATGAAGCTCTGCTAATTTTAAGACTTTTTAATTTTCGGTGCAAAGCGGATCTTTCCATGCCAACAAAATTCGCTGTTGAGGAAATGTTGCCAGAAAAGCGTGTAACCTGTGCTTTTAAGTAGTCACGCTCAAATTCTGTACGCGCTTCTTTTAAGGGTAAAGAAATAAGATGTGTCATTTGATCCGTATTGATTGAAAGAGAGGGCATTTCATTTGTTATCTCTACAGGAAGGTGTTCAGGAGTTATATGTGTTTCTGTTTTTTTCATCACGTAAAGCCAGTCAATAACATTCTTTAATTGTTTTAAATTTCCGGGCCAGGAGTAAGCCTTCAGGGCAATCCATGAATCTTTTGAAAAGGTTTTCAGGGGCGACGAATGATTCTTTGCAGAAAGGCGAGAAAAAGCTTCTACAAGCATTGCCATTTCGTCGAGCCGCTCTTTTAAAGAAGGGACTTTAAGAAGGGTCACACAAAGATGAAAAAGCAAGTCTTTAAGAAACAAATCTGCTTTGGCACTTTCTTCAATATGACTTGTTACTGATGAGATAAGGCGTACATCAAATGTAATAGAAGATTTTCCGGCAACACGTTTAAAGGATTTTTCCTGGAGAGCTTTTAACAAAATTTTCTGGCAATGTTTGTCCAGACAATCAACTTGATCCAGAAAAAGTGTGCCATTATGGGCGTTTTCCAGAGCTCCAACGGTAATAGAATCTTCAGACTCTGCTCCAAAAATTTCTTTCTCAAAGGTCGATTCTGTGATGAGAGAGCAATTAACACGCACAAATCTGCCACGAGACCGGTTCGAGAGGCCGTGAATCATTCGGGCAATATAATTTTTTCCACTTCCTGCTTCACCGCTTAACATCAAACGTCCTTGTGAGCTAGCGAGTCGCTTTATGGTTGTTTGTAAAGTTCCGGGGATAACGCTTTCTCTGAAATCTTCCTGGTCAAAGTCCGAACGATTTCTAAGTTCTTCATTTTCCTGTCTTAAAGAAGAGGCTTCTTGTGCTCGCTTTATGGCAACAAGAAGACGGTCCATTTTAAAGGGTTTTTCAACAAAATCATAGGCGCCCTTACGGATAGTCTCAACCGCAGTTTCAATTGTGCCATGTCCACTCATCATAATGACAGGTACCCCGGGATGTAGTTGAAGGATCATTTCCAGAACCCGTATGCCATCAAATCGGCTGTCACCAAGCCAGATGTCAAGGACGACAAGATCCGGGCACCGGCGACGTGCTTCTTCAATCGCGGAAGGTCCATCATGCGCTGTTCTAACACGATAGCCCTCATCTTCGAGTGTTTCACCAATTAATTGACAAATGTCATGCTCATCATCAACAACGAGGATATCAACGGCCATTTTTACTTGTCTCCATTTGATGGTATTACCTGAAGATTTTTGACGAGATTTTTGGGGAACACAAGCTGCACACGCCCTCCTCCATTTTCCGCATCTCCAAGACCCAGGGTACCACCGTGGTCTTCTACAATTTTTTTAACAATGGCAAGCCCAAGGCCTGTTCCTTTGCTTTTGTTTGTTACATAAGGTTCCATAAGACTTTCCCGATCTTCGGGAAAGCCTGGACCATTATCTTCAATAACAATCTTAAAAGTATCTTCTAAACATGTAAAAGACATTTTTACAACACCTGATTTTTTTTTATTTTGTTCCGGAATTAATGCTTCGGCTGCATTAAGCAATAAGTTTGTAAAAACCTGACCCATTTGAGAGGTATCGCAGAAAAAGGTCAACCGCTTGTAGGGGCAATCAAACTCAAAGTGAATTTCGGGATGGGTTTCCTTTTGAAGAAAAACAGCTTCCTTTGCAAGGCGAATGAGGTCTTCTTCTTTTATTTTCGGGGCAGGCATTCTGGCAAAAGAAGAAAATTCACTGACAAGTCGTCCAATATGTTCTACCTGGCGTATGATTGTGGCAATACAGGTTTCAAAGCTTTCTCTGTTTTCGCTAATTTGATCAAGGTATTTACGCTTAAGACGCTCTGCTGAAAGCTGAATAGGGGTAAGCGGATTTTTAATCTCATGTGCAATGCGTCTTGCAACATCAGACCAGGCCGCACTTCTTTGGGCATTGACCAAGCTCGTAATATCATCAAAGGTTAGAATATAATCTTTGGCCCCCCCTCGTACCAGGCGGACTAAAAGAGTGCGGTGGATATCATTGAAATCAAATGTCAACTGGGATTGCAGACTTGTTTCATTTTGTTTCGTGAAGGATAAAAGAAGATCGTGAAATTCAGGGTGGATTTTTTTTATCATCTGTCCCGAACGTAGTTCATTATCAAGCCCCAGTATGACTTCTGCTGATCTATTAAAGAGCTTTACCTTGCCTTTTGGAGACAGGCTAATGACGCCCGCACTGACTCCTGCTAACACATTTTCAATGAACTGACGGCGATTATCTAATTGAGCATTTGCCGTAATAAGGTCCTGTTTTTGTTCCTGGATCTGGGACGTCATATCATTAAAAGTGCGTGATAAAATACCAAGTTCGTCATCGCCTGCCGGCTCATCAACTTTAACGGTCCAGTGCCCTTCAGCTACTTTCTGGGCAGCTTCGATCAGCGATCGAATTGGACGGGCAAGGCGTGTGGCAAAACTCAAGCCAATCCAAACAGCCACGAGCAATAAAAGCAGGCAGGTAATCAGGAAGATTTGCAAGAAGATCACTCCCAACTTTTCAAGCTTGGATTCAAGGGCATCATATTCACCAACCGCTTCCCGGACCCGGGTAATTCTCAAAGACACTTTTGGATCAATAAAACGTCCCACCAAAAGGTAGGCATTTTTATCGGGAATCTGGATCAGGGCTCTGACTCTGTCACCTGATGATGATGAAAGAATGACAACACTACGCGATGCCTGGCTCAGTATTTCCTCAGAAATAGGTTCGAACTGCAAAGAAAAGCTCAGTTTTGAACGTGCCAGGATCTGATTGCGATTAAAAATGACAGCTTCGCTAAGACTTCTCATTTCAGTATGGACATCAAGGGCATGATTAAATAAAGCATTGTTTTGGGAAAGTTGATCCAGGTCATGGCCCAAAATCTGAGCCATGCTTGAGACACTTTCGGCAATGACTTTCTGATGCTCCAGGAGGTAGGCCTCAGCAACCGCTGTGGATTCCTTCAGAGCCGTTTGGACACGGTCACTGAACCAGCCATTAACACCAACATTAAAAAAAATACCAGATAATATTGTGACAACAATAGAAGGAGTCACTGTTAACAGGCTTAATAACAGAACCAGATTAACATGAAGCTTTGATCCTGCACGACCTTTTCTGCGTTCAACCCAGAGACGGACCAGGCGAGCTGTGACCAGCATTGTAAATGCCAGCAAAAGAATCAGGTCAATATTAAGAAGAATAATAACATTGCGTGAGCCCAGACCCAGTTCATCAGATTTGACAAAAATGAGGTAAGTTGCCACTCCTGCCAAAACAGCTAAAACCAAAAGTGTATAGGAAATGCGCCGGCTGTAATCGGGGTGAGAGAGCCATCTGGCGGCACGCTCATAGAAAGAATAAATTTTGGAAGAAGGGCGCATCAGGTCTCATCGCCCGATAAAAAAAGTGGTTGCCCTTCGAGTAGATGGCTGAAACGGGGTAATAAAAATATCTGGGAAAGGAAAACCCTGTTCATAAAATCAGGAAGCAAGCCCCAAGTCTCCCATCTTACGTTTTAATGTATTTCTGCTAATACCAAGCAGAGCTGCGGTCCGAACTTTATTCCCCTCGCAGACTTTCAAGGCTAAGTCAATCAGGGGGCGTTCTACTTCCTGAATAACGCGGGCATATAAATCCCCGCCAAAGTCAGTTCCCAAGGACTCTAGATAATGCTTTACTTTTCCCTCAACGAGAGAAGAAAGGCTCGTAGCGCTCAGGATATTTTTTAATTTATTCTCTACCATTTTTGCGTCACATATCTTGCGTTGATTGTTCAATAGCTTGATCATAGAAGGCTATTAAAGATTCTGCAACCTCTTCTGCAGTTTCGAGCTTATTAAGTCCTACCCGAAAGTCAGCGGAGCCTTTTAATCCTTTGCTGTACCATGCTAAATGTTTACGGGCATGTCTTACACCCTGGTATTCACCGTGATGGTCAACCATATCCAGAAAATGCGCCAAAGCAATTTTCTTGCGCTCCTGAAGGTCAGGGTCTTTAAGACGTGTGCCTGTTTTAAGAAAGGTTTCCACCTGGTGGAGGAACCAGGGCCTGCCATAACTTCCACGACCAATCATAACACCATCTGCCCCGGAAACATCAAGAAGTTTTTTGGCATCATCTACAGTGACAACATCGCCATTGCCAATGACCGGAATGGCAACAGCTTTTTTGACTTCAGCAATAAAAGGCCAGTCTGACTTTCCCCGATACATTTGACAGCGTGTCCGGCCATGGACAGTAACCATTTGAATGCCCAGGTCTTCAGCTATTTTAGCAAGCTTTGGGGCATTACGATTTTCATCATTCCACCCTGTCCTCATTTTCAGGGTGACGGGAAGTTTAACGGCTTTGACAACAGCCTCAATAATGCTGGCAGCCAGTTTTTCGTCTTTCATTAGAGCAGACCCGGCATATCCATTAACAACCTTTTTAGCAGGGCACCCCATATTAATGTCGATGATGTCGGCTCCCATGTCTTCATTCAGCTTGGCTGCTTCTGCCATGACATGTGCTTCGCATCCCGCCAGTTGTACTGTAGCTGGACGTTCTTCCACACACTTTGTGATCATTTTCAGGGTGCGGCGACTATCCCGAATCATAGCTTGGGAGGCAATCATTTCAGATACAACAAGACCTGCCCCAATGCGTTTGACTGTTCGACGAAAAGGCATGTCCGTGACGCCAGAGCAGGGAGCAAGCAAAACATTGCTATCCAGAGTATAGGGACCAATTTTAAGAGACAAAAACCTTATCCTTTTAAAAATGAATAACTTAAAGTAAATATGTAATCGAATTGTTTTCCATATTCAATTTATATTTTGAAGCGAAGGGCATGAATCACGTCACACCTGACTTTTTATTGTAATATACTTTCTGAAAAACAAAAAGTTCAGGTCTTTTTGTTAAGGCACTTTTGCAACATGGAGAAGGCTACAGGGGCTATTAATATATCAAATAGTTTATTGTCTACGCGCATAACTTTATGTTTGAACGCCATGTTTTCAGGTTCGAAAACTTCTGTAACTATGCCCTCTTTTGTGTAAAAAACTGAAAAATAACAACATGTTCTGTTGATTTTGGAATAAACAGAAAGATCTGTTAGGGCAAAGACCTGATTTTTTGTTAGTCTTGAAAAACCATAAGTGATTATAGGAATGTATGATCTGTCAGGAAAATCGTCTACTGCTTTTAGATCAATCATTTTGATAAATTCAGACGCGGATGAGGACTGCCAAGTGTGTTTTTTGATAATTGCATATAAAGCATTTGTCATCTTTTCTGTGATCTCAACGGTTGTTGAAGAAATCATTTTTGAGCGAGATGTGGATATTTCTTCTTGCTCATCTTGCTCAAACGGGCGTGTACGTGATGCAAAACCGGAAGAAATGAAGGATGCCATAAATAAAATCAATAAAGACCGATGCAGCATAAGAAAAAAATCTCCTGAAAAGTGAGAATCTTATCCCATGATTCTTTTCGAAAATCAAGGGCAAGGTGGCGTATATATCTCAATTAAAAACAAAAATGGGTAAAAATAAGTTTTTGTGATAGAACGTAAAAAATTAATTTATGGGGATTTTTCTTGACGCTGATGCACAAATTCGCTACATATTTAGCACTCTCGATTACGAGTGCTAATAAAAAAGGCTCGTCATTACAGAGAGCATTCTTTGGTTGATCAAAATAATGGAGAATGATCATGAAATTTAGACCTTTACACGATCGAGTCCTCGTAAAACGCCTTGAGCAGGAATCCAGAACAAGTGGAGGGATTATCATCCCCGATTCTGCGCAGGAAAAGCCAATTGAAGGTGAAGTTTTGGCGGTTGGTGCCGGAAATCGTGATGAGTCAGGAGCTGTGACCCCTTTAGATGTGAAATCCGGTGACCGCGTTATTTTTGGCAAGTGGTCAGGCACAGAAGTCAAGGTTGAAGGTGAAGACCTTCTTATAATGAAAGAATCCGATATTTTCGGAATTGTTGACGCGGCCTAAACGATTTCTCGTTTTATATATTAAGGAGTATTTTTAATGTCTGCAAAAGAAGTAAAGTTTTCAACAGAAGCCAGAACACGCATGCTGCGTGGTGTGGATACACTGGCTAACGCTGTGAAAGTTACCCTCGGTCCAAAAGGTCGTAATGTTGTTCTTTCAAAAAGCTTTGGTGCCCCTCGCATTACAAAAGATGGTGTCTCCGTTGCGAAGGATATTGAACTTGAAGACAAGTTTGAAAACATGGGTGCACAAATGGTGCGTGAAGTTGCCAGCAAAACAAATGATATTGCCGGTGACGGAACAACAACAGCAACTGTTTTGGCACAAGCCATTGTTCGCGAAGGTGCAAAATCTGTTGCGGCGGGTATGAACCCTATGGATTTAAAGCGTGGTGTTGACAGTGCTGTCTCAGCAGTTGTTGAACACCTGAAAAATTCATCAAAAAAAGTTTCAACAAGTGAAGAAGTGGCGCAAGTCGCGACAATTTCGGCAAACGGTGAAAAAGAAATTGGAAATATCATTTCCGAGGCCATGGACCGCGTTGGAAAAGAAGGTGTTATCACTGTTGAAGAAGCAAAATCTTTTGCAACCGAGCTGGATGTTGTTGAAGGAATGGAGTTCGATCGTGGGTACCTTTCACCTTATTTCGTGACAAACTCCGAGAAAATGATTGCTGAACTTGAAAATCCTTTCATTTTGATTCATGAAAAGAAATTAACAGGTCTTCAAGCTATGCTACCTGTTCTTGAACAAGTCGTTCAGGCAGGTCGTCCCTTGTTAATCATCGCAGAAGATGTTGAAGGCGAAGCTCTGGCAACACTGGTTGTGAACAAACTTCGTGGTGGTTTGAAAGTCGCTGCTGTAAAAGCACCAGGTTTTGGTGATCGTCGTAAAGCCATGTTGGAAGACATTGCAATATTGACAAATTCTCAAATGATATCTGAAGATATCGGTATCAAGCTTGAAAATGTGAACATTGATATGCTTGGAACGGCTAAAAAAGTTGTGATTTCAAAAGAAAATACAACCGTGGTTAGCGGTGCCGGTGATACAGCTTCTATTGAGGCGCGTTGCAATCAAATCCGGGCACAAATCGAAGAGACTTCTTCTGATTATGATCGTGAAAAACTTCAGGAACGTCTTGCAAAACTTTCTGGTGGTGTTGCTGTGATTCATGTTGGTGGATCAACAGAGGTTGAAGTGAAAGAGCGTAAAGACCGTGTTGAAGATGCGATGAATGCGACGCGGGCTGCCGTTGAAGAAGGCGTTGTTGTTGGAGGGGGATCGGCTCTTCTTTATGCCTCCAAGATTCTTGATAAAGTATCTTATGATAATGATGAACAACGTGTTGGTATTGAAATCGTCCGTCGCGCGCTTCAAGCGCCTGTTCGTCAGATTGCTGCAAATGCAGGTGACGACGGTTCTGTAATTGCCGGAAAGCTTTTTGAAAACAGCGATAATGCCCTTGGGTATGATGCGCAAAACCACAAGTTTGTTGATATGTTTAAATCAGGCATTATTGACCCAACAAAAGTTGTGCGGACAGCTCTTCAGGATGCGGCCTCTGTTGCGGGTCTCTTGATCACAACAGAAGTAATGGTTGCTGAAATTCCACAAAAAGAATCTGCTCCTGCAGCACCTGATATGGGAGCTATGGGTGGCATGGGCGGTATGGGTGGTATGGGCTTTTAAGCCAGCCACATATATTGCTATAAAATTGCTGAGAGAGCCCTTGGGCTCTCTTTTTTTATGCGTTAGTTTCATTTATATAATTAAATGCGTGTCATTTTGTGATGGTTAACCTAACGTTGCGGTCTTAGCTTATAGATTTTCAAATCGCCAGTGCTATGAATATTAGTTTAGCTTATGGTATTGATTCAAGATTTAAAAAACTACCTGTCCCTGATGAGAAATAAATCTAAATTTTTTTTAAACCAGGTTTAAATGAAACACTTCATTGTAAAACTTTTCATCTGTCGGCAAGATCCAGGCAATGGCACCCCTTATCCTCCAGCAGATGTTGTGCAATGCCTTACCTTGCATTCTGTTTCGAGTTTTTTATAATATTCTTCTTGATATTTTAGCAGCAGTACTCCGACTCAATATTATCCTAACAACCCATATTTTTTCTGTTTATTGCTCTACACCTGGTATGCGTCAAATATTTATTCTTTAATGTTCCAGGTCGGGATGACAATTATCTTCATCAATTTCCAAAGAACAAATAAAAGCATCTGCGATGTCAAACTCGTTTGTTCGCAAATGTGGTGGTAGATCTTTTGATGATGGTTGATAAGAGATATTTTTATTGAAATAAGTTACTAAATATTTGAACATTTTTGTGCCCCCGTTAACCCTGTTTATAATTTTATGCTAAGGCAATATTTTCCTTGCAAAAAATTAATTAATTGCATTGTCTTTATTAGTTTTTCTTATTTTTGAGCTAATGCTTTCATTTTAAGGATAAAAAGGAGGTTGGCAGGGGACTTGTTGCCTAAAATTTTTTATTCATAGTAGGCAATTTTATTGAGCTAAAAATTGTGTTGTCGCTTTTTTTAAACCTGAAAATGTCCCCTAGAAAGGATACGCTTTTGAAAGACATCCCCCAAGGCGTATAGGATCAATTCGGACCGCATGACCGGTTGTTTTGTCAATTTCTATCCAGATCGCACACAAGGTTGCCTCGCCGGAAGCGGGCGTTAAACGTTGTCGGGAAAACTTTTTGGTAAAGCGTTCAATGGGGGCTTCTTTTTCCATGCCAATGACAGAATCATAATCTCCACACATTCCAACATCTGATTGAAACGCCGTTCCTTTTCGTAAAATTTGATGATCTGCTGTCGGGATGTGGGTATGCGTTCCTATAACAGCACTTACGCGACCATCAAAAGCTTGGGCCAAGGCCATTTTTTCACTTGTCGTTTCTGCATGAATGTCTACAAAAATACCGTTAATAGATGGATCTTTAAGGCTATATTGCTCCAAAACTTTTTCCAAAGAGGCAAACGGATCATCTAGAGGATCCATATAGAGTCGTCCCATGACTTGAACAACTATTAATCGTCCTGAATAACTGGGCTTTTCTAGTACACAAAGCCCACTACCCGGTGTTCCGGCAGGATAGTTGAGAGGGCGGATCAGTTTTTTTTGTTCAGAAAAATAGGACAAAATAGCGCGTTGATCAAAGGCGTGATTGCCCGTCGTAATAGCATCAACGCCCAGGTCAAAAAAATCCTTACAGATTGTTTTGGTAATCCCAAAGCCAGCAGCTGCATTTTCACCATTTACGAGAACCCAGTCAGGTTTTGTTTCTTCAATGAGGGTTGGCAGTCGCTCTTTTAAGACTTCTCGACCGGATCGTCCGACAACGTCACCACAATAGAGTACTTTCACTTGATAATCCTTACTTTAAGTTTATGTTGTAAAAAGTTTTTTCAGTCACAATAGCGTCAAGAACCTGATCATGCGGATCTGTGACAATAGTGTCAACTTTTTGTACTTCAAATGCAAACCCGATGAAAAGAGGTTTTTCAGGAAAGGGGCGTTTTAAAGAGCGAAGCGAGGTAAGTGTTCTGTCGTAATGTCCCTGACCATACCCCAAACGATTTCCTGACAAATCAAAGGCAAGAAGAGGAACTAAAATATGGGTAAAACTTGATTCTTCAGGAAATGAGGACTCTGGCTCCATGACATGAAAGGGACCTTTTATGAGGGGGGCATCAAGATCCCACTTGCGAAATGTCAGAGGGGCATTCTTGCGTGTGCAGGGCAGAAATACGGATCCCTTTTGAGCAAGTAATCTGGTGAGGAGAGGTCTTGTATCGGCTTCATAAGGAAGGGACCAGTAGGCGGCAAGGCGTATTTCCGGTGATGGTGGAAAAGCCTTGCAAAAAGAATCAGAGAGTTCCCGGGCAAGGATTTCCCTTTCTTGTTGTGTCAAACTTTCGACAAAGTCTTGCCTTTGTTTTTGGGCTTCAAGCCTTTGTTTCTTCTTTGATGACATCATAAACTTTGTTGAATGCCTTTCATCCATTCCGGTATGGTGAGGGTGACAGGTTGATTGTCAAGCATGATTGGCGTTTTATTTTCAAGTGCTTCTAATCGCAAGCGAACCAGACCATAAGGGCCAGAGAATGATAAAAGAGTTCCAACTTTTTTATCTCCCTGTAATAGGGTTTCATGTTGATTTGAGAGTAAAAAGGGAGCTTTGCAGGGCAGGAAACGTTTTCTTATCAGTCCACGATGCTTTGTACGGGCTGTGAGTTCCTGTCCCATGTAACACCCTTTTTTCCAGTCAATGGCCCCAAGATCATCCAGACCACATTCAAGGGGAATGGCTTTGTCAGGTGTCATGTCCCAACTTCCTTCCGGGAGCCCCAATTGTAAACGCTTTTGATTATAGAGTTCAAAAGAATCCAGGTTTTTGGGGATATTTTCTGCGTCACAATATGCACGATTCTGCAGGCTTGCAGGGCGTGGATCTGAAAAAAACATAAAACCTGAAGCGGGATCTTCTTGAGAAAAAGAAGCAAGAACCTGGAGGTTTTCTTCAAGTGAGAGGGTCACGTCTGCTCTTAGTTTAAAAAGAGTTAAGCGTTTCAGGA
The DNA here is from genome assembly GCA_002337525.1 of Alphaproteobacteria bacterium UBA1908. GTDB lineage: Bacteria > Pseudomonadota > Alphaproteobacteria > Caedimonadales > UBA1908 > UBA1908. The sequence continues at coordinate 74,292 of DDGG01000022.1, forward strand.
GGTCTGGCAGGCGTTCTCGTTCACCTTCCAAGTATAAAATATCATCCTTCTCTGTAATAAAAAGATCATGAAGAAACTTTCCCTGCGGAGATAAAAAAGCAGTGTACAGGGAAAGGGTAGAAGATAGTTTGCTTATATCATTGGTAATAAGTCCTTGAAGAAATGTTTTTCGATCAGGCCCCTTCAAGGAAAGAAGCCCCCGATGAGGCATAAGAGTCCAGGTCATGATCTATGATTCCTTCAACATGGGGCCAAGGGGCTTTCCCCCAAAAATATGGACATGGTAGTGAGGAACTTCCTGTCCTGCTGCTGTACCGTGATTAGAAAGAAGACGGTATCCTTTTTCAGGTAAATCCAAAAGCCTTACGACGTCTGACACAAAGCGATAGAAGCCTGTAATTTCTTCTGTGGAAGCCTTCTCATGAAAATCAAGGCTTGATGTATAAGCGCCTCTTGGAATGACAAGGGCATGAATAGGGGCCTTGGGGTTAATATCATGAAAGGCCAGGCCAAAATTATTTTCATGGATTTTTTTGCAGGGAATTTCCTGGCGCAAAATCCTGGCAAAAATGTTATTAGAATCATAAGACATATAAATTTCTCTCCTTTACAGCTGACAAAAGGGGTGAAGATG
>DDGG01000022.1:75077-126237 GCA_002337525.1 Alphaproteobacteria bacterium UBA1908
AGGGGTGAAGATGTTTATTGTGTGAGTCAAATAAGCAATGGAGTCAAGACTTGATGAGTGAAAGACACCCTTCTTCCGGGATGCCTTCGTGGCGAGGAACAACAATTTTATCTGTCAGGAAAGGCAACCAAGTCGTGATTGCCGGGGATGGTCAGGTGACTTTGGGAGCTGTAACAGTAAAAGCAAATGCCCGTAAAGTGCGTTCCCTGTGCGATGGAAAAGTTCTTGCTGGATTTGCAGGAGCGACTGCTGATGCCTTTACTTTGTTTGAACGCCTGGAGTCAAAGCTGGAGCAATATCCAACGCAGTTGACACGAGCTTGCGTTGAATTGGCAAAGGATTGGCGGACAGATAAATACTTGCGGCGCCTTGAAGCCATGATTGCTGTTGTCGATTCTTCTGTCTCCTTAATTGTGACAGGTAATGGAGATGTTTTAGAACCTGAAGATGGTTTAATTGGCATAGGGTCCGGTGGGTCCTATGCCTTATCAGCGGCACGTGCTCTTATTGATATCGATAGTGTGGATGCTTTACAGGTTGCCAAAAAATCGATGACTGTCGCTGCTGATCTTTGTATCTACACAAATTCTAACTTTACAATTGAAAGCCTTACAACATGACTTCCTTTACACCACGAGAAATTGTTTCTGAACTGGATCGTTTTATCATTGGTCAAAGCCAAGCCAAGCGTTCTGTTGCGATTGCGCTCAGAAATCGCTGGCGTCGTCTCCAGTTATCAGAAGATCTAAGGGATGAAATTCTTCCTAAAAATATTTTGATGATTGGTCCAACAGGTGTTGGAAAAACAGAAATTGCTCGACGTCTGGCCAAATTATCTAATGCTCCTTTTTTAAAGGTAGAAGCTACCAAGTTTACTGAAGTGGGGTATGTGGGACGTGATGTCGAGCAAATTGTACGGGACCTTTTGGAAACGGCGATTACAGGCGCAAAAGAGCGTCACCGTGCAGAAGTACGTGCTAAAGCCGAAGTCAATGCAGAAAACCGGGTCCTGGATGCTCTTGTTGGAAGTAATGCGAGTGAGGAAACCCGGGAAAAATTTAGAGAGAAGTTGCGTGCTGGTGACCTGGCAGACAAAGAAATAGAAATTGATGTTATGGACCAGAGTGGATTCCAGATGCCCACCATTGATGTGCCGGGTATGCCCGGGGCTCAAATGGGTATGCTCAATCTGGGGGATATGTTTGGTAAAGCCCTGGGGTCGAACACAAAGAAACGTCGTCTGCCCGTATCAGATTCTTATAAAATTTTGATGACAGAAGAAAGCGATAAGCTGATTGATCAAGAAAAAGTTGTCCAAACTGCGATCAAGGATGTTGAACAAAACGGTATTGTTTTTCTGGATGAGATTGACAAAATCTGTGCAAGCGATGGGCGCAAGGGTGGGGACGTAAGCCGTGAAGGGGTTCAAAGAGATTTATTGCCTTTAATTGAAGGAACCACAGTGGTAACCAAGCATGGTGCCGTCAAGACCGACCATATTTTATTCATTGCATCCGGGGCATTCCATGTGGCTAAGCCATCTGATTTGTTACCGGAATTGCAGGGGCGACTTCCAAATCGTGTGGAGTTGAGAGCGCTGTCAAAAGAGGATTTTAAGCGTATTTTGACGGAAACAGAATTTAGTTTGATCCGGCAATATCAGGCTTTAATGGAAACCGAGGGTTTTATCCTGACATTTTCTGATGATAGTATCGAAGAAATTGCTGCTGTTGCAGTTGAAATTAATCAAAATGTTGAAAATATTGGGGCAAGGCGCCTTCAAACAGTTTTGGAAAAACTTTTGGAAGAAATCAGTTTTTCTGCAAGCGAGCGTCAGGGCGAGACTTTAACCATTGATGCAGAATTGGTTCGCAGTAATGTTTCTGAACTCGCTAAAAATGTCGATGTATCAAAGTTTATTCTTTAAATAATTATTGCGAGCATACGAGATGAAAGAAAGGGGGCTAGATCCCTTTTCATTCATCTTTAACTCGTTTAAGGCAATCACCTTCTTCCAAAAAGAATCCCTCTTGTTGTAACAATTCTTTAAGGCCTTCAAAAGCATCCTCATACCCTAGAAAAGAGACTTTCTCTCCTTTGAGAGATCGAATGATATTTTTATTTAAATCCGGCACTTTAATGGAGTGGCATAGATGAAACTGAATATTGCCTTTTGAGTTAGAAAAGTAAATTGTTTTTTCTTGCCACTGGGAAGGGTCAGGAAATTTTTGGGTCGCTTCTTCATAAACACAGGATTCCAGTTTGGGGATTATAAAGTTTCTGGCAAGGTGGCGCGCTTGTCGAAGCACATCGTCGCTATGTGTGCCAACCAATGAATCGCTGGCCTGGCAGGGATGTGAAATAATGTTTAGGCTTGCTAAAAATACGATCCTGTAAACTGTGTTTCTGATCATAAAAAATATTCTCTTCAAACAATTTCTCACAAAGTCTAGAGAAAACAGACTCATAAGGCAATAACGATAAAAAACAAGCCTTTATGTCAATTTCCAGGATTTTTTAAACAGGCCAGATCGTCATTTTTATTGCCCTTAACGTGTAAAGCGGGTAAGATAGAAAATGAGGCTGCTAAGTACGTGAGTACAAGAATTCCCTGGGGCCAATACTTTTCCTTAGGGAGCTGTCCCTGCCTTGACTCGTGGGTTTTGGCATATGGCGCCCACCTGCTTACGCAGGCCGCAAGAGGAATCCTCTTCGTCCGCGGCTTTGGTGGCTTCATTTTTTCATCTCCCTTCGCCAAACTATCTAAGGAAAAAGATTTTGAAATACTTTAGTTTAACCGGAAAATTTTTATGCCTAATTGTGTTCCCTTTTTTTTCAACAGGGCTTTTCTCATCTCAAGATTTTTCTAATGATCCTGAATTTGAAAAAATTATGTTAGAGAATGGGACAAAGGGAACAATAATTATTTCTTCGTTAGACGGTACCTTTACTTATGTCCATAATCAACAAAGAGCCCGGGAAAGGTTAACACCAGCGTCAACTTTTAAAATTGCTAATTCAATTATTGCTTTAGAAATGGGTACTGTCGAGGACCAGTTTGAAAGTATGGCCTGGGATGGACAGGAACGTTGTTTAGAAGTTTGGAACCGTGATCATAACTTAAAGTCTGCTTTTAAGCATTCCTGTGTTTGGTTTTATCAAGCTCTTGCCAGAAAAATAGGCTCCGAAAACTATCTGGAGTATTTAAACCGACTTGATTACGGCAATCATCTTGTAGGCAATGATGTAACTACTTTTTGGTTAGAAGGAGGGGGGGACCTAAGAATATCTCCCTTTGAACAAATAGATTTCTTGAAAAGAATATTTCGCAAAGAACTCCCGATATCTGATAGAACTTATAATATTTTAGAAGACATTATGCTTGAAGAAGAGTCTTCTGAGTATCGATTATATTCAAAATCAGGAGCGGCGACAAAAAATTGGAAAGGTCATGGATGGTATGTTGGTTATATCAAGACACAAAATAATAGCGTTTATTTTTTTGTTACAAATATCCTAATCGATGGCCCGCAGGGTCTTTCCAAGAGAAAAGAGATAACACTTGCTGCACTTAGGCAGAAAGGTATTCTTTGATTTGTGTTAAAGATGGTGAGGTCATTTTTTTAATTTATTCGTTCCTAACCAAGTTTTCTTTTCAGGAAAAGTGATAAGTCAGAGAATATTTTTTTAAGATCGCCCCTTTCAAGCTTGTTGGGGATGGGCTATAAAAACCTTAGAACTTTTAAACTAGCTTAAGGAATTTCCAATGGCCCTGTCGGATGCCCAAAAACAAGAGCTTTTAGAAAGCAAACAGGAAACTTTTCAAACGTTTAGGCCCAGTGTTGAAAGTTTGGAAGATCTTTTGTTCGACCCTATTCCGGTTCTGGATCATGGCTTTGTACGGGTCGTGGATTATATGGGGGATGATAATGCTATTGTTCAGGCAGCACGGGTTTCCTATGGGAAGGGGACTAAAAAAACTTCCGAAGACAAAGGATTGATTAATTACCTGTTGCGTCATCGCCACTCAACCCCTTTTGAGATGTGTGAAATCAAGCTTCACGTCAAACTTCCAATTTTTGTTGCGCGTCAGTGGATCCGCCATCGTACAGCTAATGTTAATGAATATTCGGCTCGTTACTCGATTTTAGGCAAGGAATTTTACATTCCAGAGATAGAGAATTTGGCCCCTCAATCGGCACAGAATCACCAAGGGCGGGCAGGGGTTCTGAATGCAAAAGAAGCGCATGAAGTCCTTAATATTCTACGAGAAGATTCTTTACAGACCTATCGTCATTATGAAGAGATGATGAACTGTACGGAAGAAGGGGATGTCCTGGACCCTGCAAAAACAGGTATTGCTCGGGAGTTGGCACGCATTAATATTCCAACAAATTTTTATACAGAGTGGTATTGGAAAATTGATTTGCATAACTTTATGCACTTTATCAGCCTTCGCGCAGATTCTCATGCACAGTATGAAATTCGCGTTTATGCAGAGGCGATGCTGGATATCCTGAAACGCTGGGTTCCTTTTACTTATGATGCCTTTTGTAAGCACCGTATGAACTCTGCGTCTTTATCATCTGATGGATTAAAAGTTGTTCAGGCCTTGATTCGGGGAGAGTCTGTGTCCCGTAAAGAAATGGGAATAAGCCCGAGGGAGTGGCGTGAACTGATGGCTCTTTTAAATCTGGATGAAGAAGCTCGGCCATTACCCGTGAATGCAGCGTAGCGCATAACTTTTTAAAGGAATAAAATGACAATATCACCTGAAGAAACCAAAATAATCTGTATTGGAGAGCAGGACGCGGCTCTTATCTTGAAAGAAGATGATACAGTAGATCTTATTATTCCTGAAATCACGACAGAATATGTTCCTGACCATATTCTGATGATGGCAGCGATGGCGCACGCGCTTTCGGTTCCCGCTTTATGTGATCAGATTCGAGATGCCTTTTTAGAGGCAACTCAAAAGAGGGGTATTTCTCCTGCTGCGAATAATGACGAAGTTTAGAATTAAAAATAAGATTTTTAATTTATCTTAACTTTAAGGTATATTTTTGTATTTCATTAACTGAATATTCAACTTGTTCTTTTATACTTAGTATTAACAGGTGTTATTACTGGGGGGAAGGTGTGTTGAATTATTTTACGGGGTTACAAACAAAACAAGCTCAACCTCTTTTGATTCGATCAGAAAAAGTTTCAGATTTTCCTTTTGGAGGCATTTGGGATCGAGAGTCTCGCCCCTTCCAAATTCAGGAGAATATTCTTATAAGTGATCAGAATCTTTTATCAGAATTAAATCAAATTAATATTTTCGACATTCCTTTTTCTTTGACAGAGAGCCCTGGTAATAATATTTCTGAAATTCGACAAGGCTCGGAGTCTCTCCAGGGCTTATCCGGGAGGGAAACTTCATATAAAGCTCATTATGACTATTCCGTAACATTTTCTACTCAGTCACCAACTGGGGTAGGTTCTGACTTTGCGCCTTTATCCCCCAATGAACTTTCCTCTCAACTTGGGACGCGACAAAATTTTGATCCTCTTGGTGTTTTTAATTTTGATAATATTTCCTTTGTAACAGGCCGTTCTCGCAGCGAGGAAGAAACAGACACATCAGCTTCTCAGGAAGTTGACTCACTTCAGTCAAATAGAGTTTTTGGGGGTGGACCTATTGCTGCTCCTGTTGCGATACAATTAGAGTCAATTAATGATTCTTATACGACAAGATTTGAACAGGGTATTACGATATCGGCTCTTAATGGTATTCATTCTAATGACCAGGTGGCGTATGCAAATGGTTCCCGGTCTACATTAGCGAATTATGCGGGGGTTCGATCTGAGCTTGTGAATTATGCGGGTGGAGGAACTTTAACACTGAACCCGGATGGTAGTTTTTCTTATACACCTGCTCCCGGGTATCTTGGGGTTGAGACCTTTACGTACCGCTTATCAGATGGCACTTTAATTTCTAATACGTCAACAGTCTCGTTAACTGTTCTCCCCGCCAACAGAGTCCCTCAAGCGGTGAATGATACTTATACGGTTAACGAGGATACTCCGCTTGTTGTGGGGGGCTTAGGTATTTTAGGTAATGACAGTGATCCTGATCTGGATGCTATAACCGCAAGTCTTGTTGGTAATGTGAGCAATGGATCTTTAACGCTGAATGCCAACGGATCTTTTACGTATACTCCGAATGCCAATTTCACAGGGACAGACAGCTTTACATATCGGGCGAATGACGGCTCTCTTAATTCGGCACCTGCAACAGTCACAATTACGGTGGCACCTGTGAATGATGCTCCTGTTGCCGTGAATGACACGGCGAATACAACCCTTAATAACGCTGTGAACATTGATCTTCAGGCCAATGATACAGATGCCGAGGATGGTGTTCCTACGGGAACTCCCACTCTTGTGTCGGGTCCCAATAATGGGTCAGTAGTGATTAATGCTTTGGGAGAAGCCGTTTATACGCCCAATAACGGCTTTACAGGGACGGACAGTTTCACGTATCGGGCGGTTGATTCAGATGGTACTCCTTCAGGCAACATCGCAACGGCTACTGTAACGGTCAGTGCTGTTGCCAATGATCCTCCAACTGCACCCAGTCGAGCTGTTAATGTGGTGGAGGATAGCCAGAATAATGATATTTCTCTAGCAGCTCCTACTGATCCTGATGGGGATGCCTTGACAATAACGGTTGTCAGTCTTCCTGATCCTGTGAAGGGTGAGGTGACTCTTGCCAATGGGACAGAGGTCACAGTGGGACAGACGCTAACCCTTTCAGAACTTCAAAATCTTCAATATGATGCTGCTTTGAATGCAACAGGGACTGGAGGAAATTTTGTTTACTCAGTCAGCGACGGGGTAAATCCACCGGTTAACGGGACAGTGGCCTTTAATATATCTCCCGTGAATGATGCACCTCGTATTTCTCTTGGGGATAACGAAAGTTTTGGTTTTACAGATGCCGTCGCCATTTTCTTTGATGATTTCCGTCCTGATAATAGCGTTGAGAGAGGAACACGGGCTGGTGTTCAAACGCTTAGTCTGGAAACGGCTGAAATCATTATGCAGGAATCTCGGAATGTTTCCGTTGAGTTTATATCAGAAAATTCAGCAGAAGCAGGATCTCTGGGTTGGTATAAGATTGATGGCGTAACAGGTGAAATTCAAAATCCTGAAATCATATGGGATAACCTTGATGGTGGATCGTTGGCCGGGGGGACAACCGCCAGTCTCGGGGCTTTGAATGAGGGAGATCGTATTGGTTTCTTTATGGTCAACGATGGATTTAATCAGAATAACTTTGATAATCCTGCGGGTGCCAACTATATCGACTTAGCCAATGGAGAGCTGTTTTTTGGAACAAACCCGGGGGGGGCCTCGGCGACTATATTTGATGCGGCACCTTCTCTTTGGTATGTGCCAACAGGTAATCCTGCGGGTGCTTTTCAGATTAACACTTCTGCCAGTGGTATCTATCATACAGAAGCCTATCAGGGGTTGGGTAATTTATCTTTGAACCCGGACGGAGAAGCTCATTCAAAAGGGGGAGCGCGTCATTCGGATGGTGATTATTTAATTGGTTTTGAGCAAAATACAAGTGCAACATCATCTAATACTACTTTTGATGATTATGTCTTTCGGGTTGATTTGGGACAGAAAACAACCCAGGAATTGTTTCATGGCGGTAACTTTCGTTTCGAAATTAAGGATGTTGATAGCACTCAGCTTCGAAGTGCCACTTTCCGTATTGCGGACACGCCGCATCCGGATAATGAAAGCATTGGTATTACAGGATACGATGTTTCAGGAAGTTTTTCTTCAGGGTCCATTGCGGGGACAGGTCTTTTCATTAATGGCCTTGGAACACGAAGTGTCTCTATTTTTGGGACCGCGGACATTGATGTGTATGAAAGTGTTTTGTCCAGTTTGCGTATTTTCAGATCTGCAACAGTACAGCACCCTTATCCTCGTGCACCGGGGGGGTCTTTCCCCTATGTTTACCGTCCAGGAGAAAGGGATCTTGAAGTTTCTGTGACGGATACAGATGGTGTTGTCAGTAATATTATGGGGCCTTCTAATGAAGGTGATCCCTTTAATGATATTTCAGCCTATATCAATGTTGTTAATTCATATACATCCCGTAATAATAATGACAATAACTACGGGACGTCACTAGATATAGGTATTCTTGGTAATAGCGGGAATGATACACTTACAGCATCAGGAAATTTAGTTGTAATCGATGGGGGAGAAGGCGATGATATAATCAACGGGGCCAACAGATCAACGGGACATGATACTTTGTTAGGGTCATCCGGTGAGGATAGAATCAGCGGGAATGCAGGTGATGACATCATTTTTGGTGGCCGTGACAATGATACTATTTTTGGGGGCACAGGCGATGACTATGTTGCGGGTGGTCTTGGTAGTGACAGAATCAGTCTTGGATCTGGTGATGACTATGTTGTCTTTTTAGGAGAGGATGTTGGAAGCGGCGTTGATACGATTACAGACTTTAACACGTCTCAGGATGTTATAGACCTATCTGATGTTCTTGATTATCAAGGGGGGAATCTTGATTTTTGGGTTCGCGCAGAAAATACTGGCGGGTCGGTCACAGTTTCAGTTGATGTTGACGGAACGGCCAATGGTGAGAATTTTGTTGATATAGCAACCCTTACAACTAATATTCCGGCAGGCCAAACAATTAATATTGATTATGGTGGTGTCGCTCCTATTGAAGTGGTTTAGAATTTCCGGATCAAGCTGGTAGATCTGTTACACAACAAATTTCAATGCTGGCACCAATAATGTTAAAAGGCCTCCTGAATGAAAGAGTTTTAAGGGTTTCAGTGATGAGTGGACTTGTGCGGTGCCCCCCCATGCGGGTCACTTGTTTATATGTGATAACAGTATCTTCGGGTTGTGCTTTTCCGCTGATCCAATAGGGATTTTCTGAATTTACCGGAACAAGCTTTAATCGTAGGAGTGTCTCGTTAAAGTTAAACGATAAATTTTTGGTTTCACTTTCAGCAAAAGATGTTCCAGAAGGTTTTTTCTGTATCAGGATATCTTCAAAATTGATAGAAGTCGCATGAAGATGGCATGTTTCAGCATCACCTGAAAGAGAAAGGTTTTTTCGACAAAAATGAATTGTTCCAGATTTCCCTGAAGAAAGCCTTTGCGACTTTGCAACTTCATCACTAAGACGTTCATCCATGTGATCATCTGATAACTGATGAAGTGAGAAATTATAGTTTGTATTCCCTGAAGCAGATCGAGTTTGTTTGATCTCTATTTGATAAAGATTTCCGTCAGCAGGGGGTGAAAATCGAAGGGTTCTATTTTTAAAGTATCTGATAGGCTTTTCAAAAGAACTGCCGGTGTTAAGGGTGATTTCCTGGACTGGACTTGCAGTAAGAGATTGCCAAAATATAGGTATTAATAATAAGAAACTTAATAATATCCGCATACAAAAGACCTTTTTAATGCCAATTAGTCAAATATATTTTTGCCCGTTTAGCATGCTTCTCTATAGAAAGAAATAAAAATATTAATGACCAAGGCTTTTTATATAAAATAAACTAAATATATAAAAAATCTTTTTATTAACAAAACGTTAAAGGATAGTCACTTTGTCTGCGTCGTTATGCTGTACTTGGTTAAAGAATGATGAGATTTAAAAGAAGGTAATAATGCCTCCTCTAAAGTCATTTTAAATCAAAAGATTATTCTCGTTAATCTGCAGCACAACAAATTTCAAGTCCGGCACCAATGATTCTGAAAGGTTTGCCCCTAAAGAGTAAACTTTTTAACGAGCATCCTGGTTCCCGGGCTTTATATTTTTCGTCAACATTTTGTTCAAGATGAGGATCCGCTAATGTTATATCAGTTGTTTCTAAGGTTCCCCTGCAACTGAACCAGAAGGGTTTTTTGGGATCCAGGGGCGTAAGCTTTATAAATAATTTGCCCTTATCAAATTCCAGAGATAGTTTTTCAGCAGAACCTTGAGCCTTGGATTTAGGATGTACCAGGATATCAATAAGGTTAGTTTCACCTCCAAAGATAAGAGAGCATGTACCGGTGCCATCAGCATCAAAGAGAGCTAGATTCGTTCGACGATAATGAAGAGAGCCTTCCTTTATGTCTTGCGAGGATTGATCCTTTTGAGTGGCTTTTTTATCTGCAAGGCGTTTTGCAAATCCTTCCGTGTCCACTGTATCAAGCGAGATTTTAAAAGAAGGCTCTCCTCTTTCATCCCGGGAATTTTCAATCAGAATTTCATAAAGGTTCCCATCAGAAGGAGGTGAAAAAGATAAAGATCTGTTTGCAAAGTATTTTTCAGATTGTTCAAAAGGCGCCTTTGGATCCAGGACAATATTTTCAATTTTACTAGCGTTAACATTCTTTATGCATAATGTGAGTAATAAAACTGGCCATAAGTTAAATTTCATTGAAAAACCTCTTTTTTGCCTTGAAGGCAAATATATTAATCAGATTTTAGTAACACCTTTTTAAAAAGAAATAAAGCCCTGCATTAAGAAAACTAATAGAGAAAGGCGTTTTGTTTGTTCATTCTATTCACATGAAAGTCTTTTTATTAACAAAACGTTAAGGGAGGAAATGCTGTTTCAGGGGATGAACAAGCAAGACAATAATAAATATAAGAACATGGCTGGCAACCAGGCTGGGGGCAGTGGCAGTATCAAAATAGCTTGAAGTCCAAAAGCCCAAAATAAGGCCCAGGACACCAATTAAAAAAGCGATAATAACCATTTGAAAAGGGGTGTTTGACAAATATCTGGAAGATGAAGCCGGAAGAATCAGGAGAGCTGTTACCAAAAGAACGCCTAAATACTGAGTTGACAAAGCAATGGTTAATGACAAAAGGACCATAAAAAAGAAGTTTAAAATTCCTATTCTTATACCTTCAACAGCAGCCAGATCTTCGTGAAGTGTTATGGATAGAAGAGGACGCCAGAATAGGCCTGTAAAAAAAATAACACTCGTGGATAGAAAACCAAGCTTTATTAAATCAGCTGCTTCTGTTGCCAGAATATCGCCGAGAAGTGTTCTTGCTATAAGAGTAGAAGCGCCAGGAAAGTAACTAAGGGCAAATAAACCAATTCCAAGAGTCGCATGAGATAAAAGGGCCAGATAAGTATCACGCGATAGCATATTTTGCGTTGAGTGCCGTATCAAAAAGAAAGACATTAAAAGAGCAATTAAAAGAATACCTGTTAAAGGGGGGAGTTCTAGAACAAGTGCAAGGACAACACCTGTCAAAGACGCATGAGCAATCATATCCCCTGAAAAAGAAAGGCGTCGCCATACCATAAAACACCCAAGAGGAGCTGCTGAGAGAGTGAAAAGTAAACCTGCCAGAAAAGGAAATAACAGTAAAGAATCGCTCATGTCAGATCTTTCTCTTTTATGTTCTTACTTTGAGTTGTCAACAAGTTTTGATCAGGGGCATGGTCATGAGAATGATCATGATGATGGGTATAAGGGGCGATATTATCAGGTAGAGGTTTGCCAAAAAGAGTCCTGTACGCAGGATTTTTTTGGACATCTTCCGGGTGACCCGAGCAGCAGATATGTTGATTCAGGCAAATGACATGATCGCTGGACTTATGGACGAAATAAAGATCATGAGATACTAATAAAACAGCACAGTTCATTTCTTTGCGGTAATTATCAATCAGCTGATACAACTCGGCCTGGCCTCCAACATCAACCCCTTGAAGGGGCTCGTCAAGCACAAGAAAGTCAGGTTTCCTGAGAAGTGCCCGGGCAAGAAGAACTCGTTGAAGTTCTCCACCGGAAAGGCTTTGGACCTGGCTTTTTAGAAGACTTTTTGCCCCGACGCGTTCGAGAGTTTCTTGAGTTTTTTGGCGTGGGGAGGCAAGGCGTAAAAAGGTTTCAACAGTCAAGGGGAGGGTTTTATCCAGATGAAGACGCTGTGGCATGTAACCAATTTTCAGGTCTGGTACTTTTGTTAAAGTCCCCTTAGTGGGAGTAAGAAGCCCAAGACAAACCCTGAGAAGTGTTGTTTTGCCTGACCCATTAGGGCCAATAAGTGTCACAAATGTTTTTCGTTCTACCTCTAGCGAAATATTTTTTAAAATATGTGTTCCCTCAAGAGACAGAAAAATATTTTGAAGTTTTAAAAGGGTAGACATTTAAAAAGCCACCTGGGCCTGACGAGCATGACGCCGAACCCAGGGGAAGAAGAAAGCAGCAAGACCAATCATAGGGAGATAAAAGTAGAGGTGTTGATAAACGGGAGTTTTTTGCATTAGCAGAACGAGAATACCTTGCAGGATAGAAAATCCCCAGTAAAGAAGGGATACTTTTGAATGAGACCATCCGCTGCGGTGCAAAAGTTGCATATGATATTCGCGGTGCGGCTCAAAGATGTTGCGCCTTTTTATCAAGCGGTGGGTCAAAGTAATGGAAATATCCATAATGGCCATAAAAAAAAGAAGGGGGAAAGTCCAAAACGAGATTTCAGAAACCCCTATAATCGAGCTGATTAAAGCAAGGCCGGCCCAGAAGAAGCCAACAAAGTAACTGCCATTGTCTCCAAGAAAGATAAGGCCCCGGGGAAAATTCAAGACCAAGAATCCCAACCCTGCTGTACAAAATATAAACGATAAATCAAAAACAGGAATGTTCTGATGGTGCCAGGCAACAAGAGTCAGAAAAAAGCATGCAATGACGGTTTGTCCTATTGAAAGACCGTTAAGCCCGTCAATAAAATTAAAGACATTTGTGAAACCAACAATCCACATGACGGTTAAAAGAGGGCCCCAGGCGCCAAGATTAATATCTCCAAAAAAGGGAATAGTCAGAGTTTGCAGACTGACACCGAATCCTGTAAAGGCGGCAGCAATAAGAAACTGTATTGAAAGACGTGTTGAGGCACGTAACGCTTTGAAGTCATCAAGCAAGCCAAGAGCAGCCATTAGAAAAGTGCAGATGGCAAAAATAATCCAGATCAAGTAGGGGCCTAAAAAGGCAACACCGTCAAAAGAGGCAAAGAAAAAAGCACCGAGCAGGACACCTGAAAAAATACCAATGCCTCCACCACGAGGTGTGGGAATCAAATGGGAGGATCGATTACCGGGAACATCATGAAGGCCGACACGTCGCATAATCAAACATGCAAAAAAACTGGCGAGAAAGCAGGCAGTTCCTGAGATGAAGAGATCAACAAGAAATTGAGTAGAGATAACCACAAACGCTGCCTTATATACCTGTAGGGTTTCTATTCCCCGGAAATATCCTGATTTTAGAGGCCTTTAAGATGGCTGGGGGACCAGGATTCGAACCTGAGTTGCTCGGTCCAGAGCCGAGAGTTCTACCGCTAAACTATCCCCCAATCAGAAATATATAGATTTTTAAGTATCAAACCTGGTTTGCTTTGTCCAGAGTGAATTCACAACAGGTGTTTGAAGAGGGCTTTTCGGTGATGAAAAAAATGTGAGGATTTTTCTGGTAATTTTTGGCAAGTATGATTACACTGCGTTCAGTCATTTTCTGTATTTATTAGGTTTTAGTTGTTATGATAAACGCTCTTTTGGTTGTCCATATTATTCTTGCTGTCTGTATGATTGCACTGGTTTTATTCCAAAAAAGTGAAGGAGGCGCTCTTGGTATGGGCGGCAGCAGTGGCGGAGGCGGTATGGGTGGTTTTATGTCTGCCCGTGGAACAGCAAACCTTCTAACACGCACAACAGGTATTTTGGCGACGCTCTTTTTTATGACAACGCTTGGGCTCGCGATTGCTTTTAAGGGGGGGGCTACCCAGTCGTCAATTTTGGAAGATGTTGTGCCAACTCAAACTGAATCTGTTAAAAAAGAGCCTGTTAAGGCTGATGAAGGTTCGATTGATCCTGCTGTTATTGGGAAAACAGAAACATCTTCTTCAACAGTTCCGGCGGCAAGTAAAAAGAAAAGATCTCCTAAAGAGACATCAAAAAACGAGGCAAAATCAACGTCGTCTCAAGCAAAAAAGAAAGCTTAGAATTAAAGGGTTTATCGAATTTTTGAAAAGAATTTTGAGGCTTTAACATTGGATATGATGCAAAGATAATGACACGATATATTTTTGTGACGGGTGGTGTTTCTTCTTCGCTTGGCAAGGGGCTTGCGGCTGCTTCTCTAGGGGCTATTCTTCAAGCGAGAGGCTATAAAGTTCGTCTTCGTAAGTTTGAGCCTTATATAAATGTTGATCCGGGGACAATGAGTCCTTACCAACATGGAGAAGTTTTTGTGACCGATGACGGAGCAGAAACAGATTTGGACCTAGGACATTATGAGCGTTTTACGGGGGTTTCTACAAGATCTTCTGATGCTGTTTCAACAGGGCAAGTTTACTCTAAAGTTATCGCACGGGAGCGAAAAGGAGACTATTTAGGAGCAACCGTTATGGTTGTGCCGCATATCACCGACGCTATTCAGGACTTTATTCAAAACGATATCGAGGATGATGTCGATTTTATGATTGCTGAGATTGGGGGAACAATCGGGGATATAGAGGGATTACCTTTTATTGAATCTATTCGTCAATTTGCTCATGGCCGCGGTGCAGGGAAAACTCTTTTCCTGCATTTGACCCTTGTTCCTTTTATTGCTAGCGCAGGTGAACTTAAGACCAAACCTGCTCAGCATTCTGTTAAGGAATTACAGCGCATGGGTATTCAACCTGATATCCTGATGTGTCGCAGTGAACACCCTTTGCCAGAGGGGGCGCGTGAGAAGCTTGCCCTATATTGTAATGTGCCTGTTTCTTGTGTGATCGAAGCTCGTGATGTTGATACAATTTATCAGGTTCCTTTGAGTTATTCAAAAGCGGGTCTTGATGTTCAGGTACTCAAACATTTTGGGCTTAAGACAGATGGAACACCGGATCTTACAAGGTGGGAAACAATTGTTTCCGGTCTGCGCCACCCCGGGAAATCTGTTTCCATCGCCGTTGTTGGCAAATATACTGGATTAAAAGATGCCTATAAATCTCTGGCAGAGGCTCTTGTGCATGGAGGGTTCCCTCATGATTGTCAGGTGAAAATTGACTGGATTGATGCCCAGGACCTTGAAGACGAGGGAAGAGCCCTTCCTCAAGGAAAGGTTGCTGATCTTTTGAGCCAATATCAAGGTATTTTGATACCGGGTGGGCATGGTGAACGAGGATCTTCAGGGAAAATTGCGGCCATTCAGTTTGCCCGAGAAAGTAAAACTCCCTATCTTGGTATTTGTCTGGGTATGCAACTTGCTGTTATTGAGTTTGCTCGTCATGTGATGGCAATGCCAACAGCAACATCTTCAGAGTTTGAAAAGGGTGGTACAAATATTGTGGGCCTTTTAACAGAATGGAACCGCAGTGATGGGTCATTAGAGCGTCGTTCTGAGGAAAGTGATTTTGGGGGAACAATGCGCTTGGGCGCTTATCAATGTCAGTTGATTCCGGGCACTAAGTCCTATGAAGCTTATGGTCAGGAAGTGATTGAAGAACGCCATCGTCACCGATATGAAGTGGATATTTCTTACAAAGATGCTTTTGCTGAGAAGGGACTTGTCATTTCGGGTGTTTCTCCTGATGGACTTTTACCCGAAATGATTGAACTGGCGAAACACCCCTGGTTTGTTGCGACCCAGGGCCATCCGGAACTTAAATCCAAACCTTTTAGCCCCCATCCTCTGTTTCAAGCCTTCATCAGGGCTGCTATAGAAACAGCAGATCATGAAGGGGTGATTGAAACAAGAAAGGCGGGCATATGACCCAGGCTATCAAGGTTGTTGTAGGTGATTCTTCAACACATCAGGTCACTTTTTCAAATACGAGTCCTCTTTCTTTTTTGATGGGGCCTTGCGCTATTGAAAGTTATGCTCATGCCCATGAAGTTGCTTCTGCTTTAAAGGAGGTATCAGATTCTTTGGGGGTTGGTCTTGTTTACAAAAGCTCTTTCGATAAGGCCAATCGAACAAGTGGAAAATCCTATCGTGGAGTGGGATTGAAGGAAGGCCTGGATATTTTGGGCCGTGTTAAACAGGAAACTGGACTGCCTATTGTAACGGATGTTCATAGCCCGGATCAGTGTACGGCAGCAGGAGAAGTTGTTGATCTTCTTCAGATCCCTGCTTTCCTGTGTCGCCAGACGGATTTATTAGAGGCAGCAGCAAAAACGGGAAAGCCTCTGAATGTTAAAAAAGGACAATTTTTGGCCCCCTGGGACATGAAAAACGTGGCTCAGAAAGTTCGTGATTTTGGCAATGCCAAGGTTATGCTTTGTGAGCGGGGAGCGTCGTTCGGGTATAATACTTTGGTCACAGATATGAGAGGACTCCCTGTTATGGCTCAAACGGGTTGTCCTGTTATTTTTGATGCCACACATTCGGTACAGCAGCCGGGAGGTGCTGGAGAGACGAGTGGTGGTCAGCGAGAATTTGCACCTGTTTTGGCCCGGGCTGCAGCTGCTGTCGGGGTTGCTGGTATTTTTATGGAAGTTCATGAAGATCCAGACCGTGCCCCAAGTGATGGCCCTAACATGATTCCCTTAAAAGAGGTTCCGGATTTGGTGCGTCGCTTAAAAGCTTTTGATAGTCTTGCAAAGCAGTCGTTTTCCTGAAATTGGGGGCATCCTGATAAACGATGAATTTTATCCCGGGATTATGTATTTCTTAAATATATTTGTATGGTTTAGCGGTCTTTGATGAACGAGACTTTGGAAAAAGACATTAGGAGACTATGATGAGTGCCCTGACAGACCTTCATGCTCGTGAAATACTTGACTCGAGAGGCAATCCTACAATTGAAGTTGAGGTTTCCCTTGAAAGTGGCGTCATAGCCCGAGCTGCAGTCCCTTCTGGAGCTTCCACAGGGCGGCATGAGGCCGTGGAGTTACGAGATGAGGATCAGCGTTTGAAAGGGAAAGGTGTCCAGACAGCTGTGCGTCATGTGACTCTTGATCTTGCAGATTTGCTGATGGGGCGGGATTCTTTGGATCAACGACGTCTTGACCAGGCGATGTGTCTTCTTGATGGTACGCCAAACAAGTCTCGTCTTGGTGCGAATGCCCTGTTAGGAGTTAGCCTTGCCTTGGCAAAGGCTTCTGCCACAGAATTGGGGATGCCTCTATATACTTATCTGGGGGGTGTCAATGCTTGTCGTTTGCCTATGCCCCTGATAAATATCCTTAATGGGGGGGCTCATGCTGATAATGCCATTGATATTCAGGAATTTATGATTGTGCCTGTGGGGGCTAAAACATTTTCCGAGGCTCTCTTTTGGGGGGTTGAGGTTTTCCATGCGTTGCAAGAAACGCTTCGAGAAAAGTCATTGTCCTGTGGGGTAGGGGACGAAGGTGGTTTTGCCCCAAACCTGTCGCAGACGACGGCTGCGCTGGATTTAATAATGCGGGCTGTTGAAAAATGTGGTTTGAAACCCGGAGAAGATGTTTCTATTGCGCTTGATGCGGCTGCGAGTGAATTTTACAGGGAGGGGACCTACCATTTAAAAGGAGAGGGCATTTGTTTCTCTGCAGAAAAGCTCGTTCATTATTATGCTTCTTTGGTTGACTCTTATCCTATTGTGTCTCTTGAAGATGGGATGGCTGAAGATGATTTTGAGGGGTGGCGCCTTCTTCAAGAAACTCTTGGGGATAAAATTCAAATTGTGGGAGATGACTTGTTTGTGACAAATAAAAAGCGTCTTGAAAAAGGAATAGACCAAAAACTGGCGAATGCTATTTTAATTAAACCCAATCAGATCGGAACTGTCACAGAGACATTGGAAACGATTGATAAAGCTCATAAGGCAGGTTTTAAATGCGTGATTTCTCATCGCTCTGGTGAAAGTGAAGATACAACGATTTCGGATCTTGCGGTGGCGGTGAACGCAGGACAAATTAAAACAGGAGCGCCCAGCCGCGGAGAGCGTGTTGCCAAGTATAATGAGCTTTTGCGAATTGAAGAGGCTCTGGGGGAGACGGCTTCTTTTGAAAATCCTTTTCACCAATAATTTTAATCGAGAGTCTCGTGACAGGGGGTGTTTTCAGATCAAAAGAGGTTTTCTGCTTTCTTTGGATTCTCTTTTTGAATCAAGTGGTTTTCAGGCGTTGACAGAGGCCTCAGAATAAGTGTAAATATCAGTACTTCTTTGGAGGGGTGGCCGAGTGGCTGAAGGCGGCGGTTTGCTAAACCGTTATACGGTTTTAAGCCGTATCGTGGGTTCGAATCCCATCCCCTCCGCCATTGCTGCATCCCCGCCAGTTTTTAATTCTCGAAAAGTTCTGGCTGAATTTTCTGCAGTGTGAAATATATCTTTAGTGCCAGTATCTATGGCTTTTAGAGGTTTCCATTTGTACAATACATTTCAATATTGCTGGCATCTCTCATAAGCTAAATACATGATATTTTCAAAAACAGGAAAAAGACTTGATTGTAATTTTATAGAAATTAACGGTGACAAAAGATGTTGACGAGACCTGATCTTAAAGATGAAAAAATCATCGCATGCTTATACGATGCCTATGGGGTAGATGTTGCAGCAATTTCTTTTCTGCCACTTGGTGCTGATTTTAATACCGCCGTCTATCGTGTTACTGCTACAGATAAAACAGATTACTTTCTAAAGCTTAGAAGCAAAGGTTTTTGTGAAGCCAGTGTGACTATGCCAAGATACTTAAACAAGATTGGATTAAAGAATGTAATCTCGCCATTTGAAACTAAATACGGGAAATACTGGACAAATTTAAATACTTTTAAAGTTATTTTATACCCTTATGTTGATGGCCGCAGTGGTGTAGAGGCTAGCCTATCGGATCATCATTGGCAGCAATTCGGTACTGTTATTAGGGAACTTCATACTGTTGATACCCCAAAGTCTATAATAAATCATGTGCCCAAAGAAACATTTTCTTCGAAATGGTGTGATACGGTGACATCATTTCTTGAGCGTATTCAAAATGAAATATTTGATGATAGTGTTGCTAAAAAAGTGGTTTTATTCCTGCAGTCCAAAAGTGATCTTATCTTTAGCCTGATCAAGCGCACTAGAGAACTTAGGCTTATTCTACAAAATCAATCTTTTGAATACGTATTGTGTCACGCGGATATTCATGGGTGGAACTTACTTGTTGATGGCAATGATGGTTTGTACCTAATTGACTGGGATACTCTCATTTTGGCTCCGAAAGAACGGGATCTGATGTTTATAGGTGCTGGTATTTGGGATAGTGGCTATACACCTTTGGTAGAGAAATCTCTTTTTTATAAGGGGTACGGTGAAACAGAGATAAACCATGAGGCTATTTGTTATTACCGTCTTGAGCGTATCATCCAGGATATTGGTGAATATTGCGATCAAATCTTTCTATCTGATGATGGATATGATGAGCGACTGCAATCATTTGAATATCTACAATCTAATTTTTTGCAAAATGGTACGATAGAAAAAGCCTATCTCTCCTAGTTTTTATCTAAAGGGAACTCTTCTGGAAGACTTTAGGTTTATTCTGTTTTTAAAGGAGAGGTCTTAAAAATTTTCCCCATAGTAATATCTTGAGGGCTGCCTTCATAGTGATCTGGATCATTGAATGGCATTGGAGTATATCCGAGACTTTTATAAAAATTTAAGGCGGATGGCGGGCTTTCAGAGTGGATGCTTTTGTAACCTTGTCGTTTTAGCCACTTTTCGATTAAAAACATGAACTCTGTGCCTAAGCCCTGACGTCGCATTGTCTTGTCAATAACAATAATGCGCAGAGCCGCACTATAATTAGGCCATAATTGTATATGTGCGTAACCCAGAATTGTAGAACCTTTATATAAAATAAAATGCTTATGATCTTTATGGTTAAATGTCCAGGTGTAGGGGTCATCAATGTTATTGGGTTGAAAGAAATATTTATGACGATAGCTTTTAGCGGCTTCCCATTCAGCATAGTGAGAGCAAAAAACAAATCTTAATTTCTTGAATCCTGTTTTTTTTAGGATTTTTTGAATCAGTTCATATTTGCCTAAAGTATAACCTCTAAAAAAAGTATTGTTTTTCTGATGGGAAGTCTCTTTTTTTATTAACTGATATTTTAAAGACTCATATTCATCCTTAGCTGTTTTGTTCTTTCTTAGATAATCTCTGAAAAGGAGATTTAATTCTATCTCAGGATTATCCTGTTCCACTATATGCAGATTAATTCTTACGTCAGGTTTTCTTGCAGTGAAGGTCTTTTTGAGGGGGATATTAAAGCTCCCTCTATAATCATAGCCTAAGTTTAGCAAGGCATTGTGTTCAAAATTGAGGGTTCTAACTTCGGCGATAATATCAATTATTGGTTTTGCGTCCAGTTCAGGAACAGATGTTGATCCAACATGGTGAATATTAACCAGGGTCTTCTTAAGAGCCTTTTTTATTTTTTGAGCTTCATATTCATATTGGAGAGGCCAGTTTGTATTATAAGGGGCTATTTCTATTGTTTTAAGTTTATCCATTTTGACATTTATCCATAAACTCATCAGTCCTCATTGACTGATGAAGAGAGCATAATGTTCCCAAAACATTCAATTGAATTATACCTAAAAAAAGAATAGATGTGCGGTTAATTTCCTGTTCTTTCAAAATGCTTGACATTTTAAAATCAAAACGAGTATGGTTCAGCGCATGTACAATTAAAATATCTATATGACAAGGCGAAATTCTATGGCCGTTTTTGAGGAAGCCAGGCAGAATGCAGATCGTGAAGTTGTTGTAAAACTTCTGACAACCCTTGCCGATAACCCTGAAAAAACACAAAGAGACTTAGCCGCAGAGATGGGTATCTCTCTGGGGATGGTCGTCAGCTATATAAAAAGTTGTGTCCATAAAGGCTTTGTCAGGTCCAGACAAGTTGCTCCCAGACGCTGGGCTTATTTTGTCACGCCCAAGGGTTTTGCCGAAAAAAGTAAAATGGTTTCAGGTTATTTACACCGTGCTATGACATTTTTTAGGGACACACGAGTTCAGTTAGAAGACTTGTTTTTAAACTGCCAAAAACAAGGTATTCAAAGAATTGCGATCGTTGGTTCTGGTGATGTGGCCAGGATTGCAATACTGGCTTCTAATGGATTTTCAGTGAACCTGGAACTGATTGAACAAAAGGATGACTATATCGAAAAGCTTAAGGGTTTTGAGGCTGTATTAGTGACTGATTTGGCCGATCCCCAGGGCACCTTTGATACCTTAAAAGATTTTATTGAAGAAGAAAAATTGCTTAGCATTGCGACGTTGTGTATTAATCGCAAAAGAGTGAACTTGTCTGACTCATTTGTTCGGAAAACGGCAACAGACTCAGATAAGGATATGTTTATTGAAGAAGAAGCTTGTAAGGCTTCTAAAGACAAAACGGCGTGAAGATTTTTCAAAGCCGTTTTCATGTGGGTGTCTTCATTAGCTTTGCTGATGCTAGATGTGTAAAACTCTTTAACGTCGTCGGGATTGTGCCCGGACTGTGGTCGCTATGGTGAAACAAGAAAAAGCAACAACCCCGTCTATCTTGTCAGCTATTCAAAAATTACGTGGTTTATTAACGCGTGAGGAAAAAATAAGGTGGCTTGGTATCATTGGGTTTGCTCTGGTTGTATCCTTGCTGGAAGTTGTGACGGCATCGGTTATTGTTGTCTTTGCCCAGGTTCTTAATGATCCTTCTATGGGACAGAACTATCTTCAAAAAGCTGGGATTACAAAGAGCCTATCTTCAGGTGAAATTGTTTTTTATGTAGCTATTACTGTTGGTATTATTTACCTTATAAAAAATTTAGTTGCTGCAGTAGAAGTTTTTTTCCAAAATTTCTCTATTCAAAATATGTGTTACGAGTTTAAGAATAAATTGCTGCATCGTTATGCCGAGGCTGATTACGGATTTTATTTGACGCGCAACTCTTCCTTTGGTTTGCAGGTTGTTGGAGGTGATACAGAGCAAGCTTTTTCAAATGGGATGGTCTCCTTTGCCAGTGTTTTATCAGAGGGTATTATTTTCATTTTTTTGGTTGGAATGATTGTCTATATGAATCCCATGCTGGCCCTTATTATTTTTGCGGTTGGAATGATTTTAAGCATTCTTATTTCCAGGTTTTTGTTGCCCCAATTCTATTATTGGGGGCAAAAGTTACAGCAAACTGGAATTCACACCAATAAAAACTTGATGCAATTCTTTCACGCCTTTAAAGAAATTGTTTTACTTGGCAAAAAAAAATCTTTTGTTGAGGCTTACCAGGTGCACTCAAAGCAGCGCTCAAAAGTGCAAGCTATTCAAACAGCAACAAATGCGCTTCCACGCATGGGAATTGAAATTCTTTTTGTTGGGCTTTTTGTTTTGACCATTTCCTATTTATGTATGGAACATGAAAGCCCAATGCAGATGATAGGGCTTCTAAGTGGTTATTTATATGCTGGATTTCGATTGATGCCCGGATTAAATCGTATTATTAATCAACTAAATACATTTAAAGCGGCTATTCCCTCTATTGACCGTGTCCATAAGGAATACACAACCGTGGCATCAAATCAACATTATCTGGATGTTCCAAACTTTAAGTTTGAGCAGTCTATAGTACTTAGAGATGTAAACTTTGAATATCTTAATACGGATAAGAATGCTCTCTCTGACATTAACCTGACAATTAACAAAGGTGAATGTATAGGTGTTGTCGGTGAAACAGGATCCGGGAAATCGACTTTAATTGATTTATTATTAGGATTATTGCGGCCAACCACAGGAAGTATTTTAATAGATGATAAATACCCTGTTAACTCGATTCAGTGGCATCAAAAAATTGGCTATGTACCACAAGCTCTCTATTTGGTGGATGATACAATTGAAGCTAATATTGCTTTTGGTGAGAAAGAGATTGATCAGGGCAAATTGAATCAAGCAATTGATGCGGCGCAACTTAAAAAATTGATAGATTCATTGCACAATGGCAGCAAAACCATTGTTGGAGAGCGTGGGATTCGCTTATCAGGCGGTGAACGTCAGCGCATTGCGATTGCCAGGGCCCTATATCAGAATCCTGAAGTATTGATTTTTGATGAAGCAACTTCGGCCCTTGACAATGAAACAGAATCTCGACTAATGAAGACTATTAATACTGTAAGCAAAGATCGTACTGTCATTATGATTGCTCATAGACTTACAACACTGAAAAGTTGCGATCGAGTTATTAGTGTTAATGGCGGAATAATAGAAACTTCACACAAGACCAAGGGTCTTAAATCAATAAACCACAGGTGCTAACAAATGCTTAAGAATTTCTTGATTAAACGACCAGAACTTAATGGAAAAACCATACTGATTACTGGTGGAACGGGATCTTTTGGTAAACAATTTGTACAGCGAGTCGTTGAGCAATATGAGCCAAAAAAATTAATTATATTTTCTAGGGACGAGCTTAAGCAGTTTGAAATGCAAAGCTTATTCTCTCCAGTTGACTATCCTTTTATTCGCTTCTTTATAGGTGATATTAGAGACTCTAACCGTTTAGAGATGGCTTTGAGAGGTGTTGATATTGTTATTCATGCTGCAGCTTTAAAGCATGTACCAATTGCTGAATATAATCCTTTCGAGTGTATTCATACTAATGTTATTGGTGCAGAAAATCTAGTAAGAGCTTCTCTTAAGTGTGGAGTCGAGAAAGTTATTGCCTTATCAACAGATAAGGCTGTGAGCCCTATTAACCTTTATGGTGCAAGTAAATTAGCTGCAGATAAGATTTTTGTTGCAGCTAACAATATTAGAGGAGATGATCCTACAATTTTCTCTGTTGTAAGATATGGTAATGTTGTGGGGTCAAGGGGCAGTGTTGTGCCTTTCTTTCAAAAATTAATCAAGGACGGCTCACAATCGCTACCAATTACAGATAAAGAAATGACACGATTTTGGATAACACTGAATCAAGGTGTTGACTTTGTATTGTCTAATTTAGCCCTTATGAATGGGGGGGAAGTTTTTGTTCCTAAAATTCCTAGTATGAAGATTGTAGATTTGGCTAAAGCGCTCCAATCAAATCTTGAAACACACAGTATAGGCATTCGACCTGGTGAAAAGTTGCATGAATGGATGCTGACATCAGATGAGTCATTAAATACAATCGAGTTAGAAGATCGATACGTTATATTACCAAGTTTCATAAAGCAGTGGAAAAGTGATTGTTCATTTAAAGAGCTAGAGGATCGTTTTGTTTATTCGAGTGAAACAAATATGGAATGGCTGTCTTCTTCTGATCTCCAGGAAATGTTGGTGTCATAATGATTCCTTATGGTCGTCATAAAATTGAAAAAGATGATATCGATGCCGTTGTTGCTGTTTTAAAAAGTGAGATGCTCACCTGCGGGGAAGCGGTAAGGGCATTTGAGGATACTTTATCACAGACTGTGTCTAGTCGTTATACTGTATCGTGCTCTAGTGGAACGGCAGCTTTGCATCTTTGTATGATGGCGTTAGGCATTGGTTCTGGAGACTCTGTAATTGTCCCGGGGATTACGTTCCTGGCTTCTGCTAATGCGGCTCAATATGTTGGTGCAGATGTTGTCTTTGCCGATGTTGACCCTGCTACAGGGCTTATGACTCCTGAAACATTAGAAAAAGCTATTCTAGAGAACAAAGAGAAAAATATTAAGGCTATTATAAATGTTCATATGGCGGGTCAATGTGAAGACTTGGAATCTATGCATGCCATAGCTAAAAAACAGGGAATATTTCTTATTGAAGATGCCGCTCATGCCATAGGATCTAATTACATATCCAAAAAAGGTGATATGTACCCTATCGGTTCCAATGCCTTTTCGGATCTAACAACTTTTTCTTTTCATCCTGTAAAAAATATTGCCATGGGTGAAGGAGGTGCTGTTACAACCAATTCACTTGATCTGAAAAATAAGCTTTCTTTATTTAGAAATCACGCAATGGAGAGAGACAAAGAAAAAATTGCATCTGAAAACAAGAATAAGCCTTGGTACTATGAAATGCAGCATTTGGGATATAATTTTCGTGCGAGCGATATTCACTGTGCTCTAGGCATATCTCAGTTAAAGAAGTTAGCCTCTTTTAAAAAAAGTCGAGAAGAATCGGTCTCTTTTTATGATCAAGCTTTTTCAAAACTAGAATACTTGACCCCTATTTGTAAGCTGCCTTCTTGTGACCCGGTATGGCACCTCTATGTTATCCTAATTGACTTTAAGCATATAGAAATACCTCGAGAAATTTTTATGCAACTTCTTAGTTCCCGGGGTATAAGGACTCAAGTGCATTATATTCCTGTTTATAAACAACCCTATTACAAAGACCTATACGGATCTAATGAACTTCCAGGATGTGAGTCTTACTATAAACGTTGTCTTTCAATCCCTTTATTTGTGGGACTCTCCAAGGCAATGCAAGAAAAAGTCATTCAAGAAGTTTTGAAACATGTTAAATAGAATAATTTTAGGAACAGCGAATTTTACTCAACAATATGGAGTCCTGTCTTCTAAGGTTCTCGATAGAGAAGAAGTTAAAAAAATTCTAGAACAAGCTTTTCAGTCAGGAATCCTTACACTTGATACTGCTTTTGGATACGGTGATATGTTTCACAACTTCTTGAGTAATGTTCCTAAGCGCTTCACAATTAACACAAAATTTAGTTTGAAAGACGATTTAAAAAGTGTATATGAAAACCTAAAAAGCCTTTCTAGGTACAAAATAGATGTACTTATGGTGCATGATCCACAAAATATACAAAAAGTAAAACAAAAGAGTGTGCGAGATTTTTTTAATCGCTTGAAAGAAGAAAACATTATTCGTCGTGTGGGAATTTCAGTATACGATGAGGATGAAGTAAATCAATTCGCCACCCTGGTTTGCAAGCCGGATGTTATTCAGATACCGCTGAATCCCTTAAATCAAATTTTTAATCATAGGAAATTTAAACAATATGTGTATGAAAATAACATTGAGATTCAGGCACGATCTTTGTTTTTGCAAGGGGTTCTTCTGAGTAGTGAGCTTCCTGGTGCATTGTCTCCTTTGAAAGAAACTATTGAAACATTAAGAAAAAATCTTGGCTCTTACCCGTCTGTTTTAAGCGGTTTGTGTGCATGGGCTTGTCAAAACGAATGGGTCAACAAATGGGTTCTAGGGGTATCGAGTACTTCTGATTTAGATGAAATCTGTAGATCTGCTTCTGGAGAGCTTAAGGGTACTGTTCTTGACCTTCATGCCTCTAATCATCCTTTGGTAGACCCGAGGAACTGGTGACTTATGTTTGAGAAATTTAAAAAATCACAAGAATATTTGAAAAAAGCGTATACTTTTATCCCATCTGCAACGCAAACTTTTTCAAAAGGACCAAGCCAGTGGCCTACAGGAGCTTCGCCTAACTTTATTGAGAAAGGCCTGGGAGCATGGGTATGGGATGTGGATGGAAATAAGTATCTTGACCATTTAATGGCTTTGGGGGCTGTGATTCTTGGTTATGGTAACGAGCAAGTTAATCGGGAAATAAAAAAATATATTGATTCTGGTGTGATTTTTAGTCAGATGCACCCTCTTGAAATAGAATTGTCGGAAAAGTTAGTCCATTTAATTCCGTCAGCTGAAATGGTGAAGTTATTCAAAAATGGGAGTGATGCTACAACCGCTGCAATTCGGGCTGCTAGAGCTTTTACAGGCAGAGACCATATTATTTTCTGTGGCTACCATGGTTGGCATGACTGGTATGTGGCTACGACATCGAGATCATTTGGGATCCCTGACTTTAACAAAGAGCTATCCCATCAATTCCAATATAATAATATTGATTCCTTAAGATCTTTAATTCAGTCATTTCCAAACAAAATCTCTGCCGTTATCATGGAACCTGTTGGGGTTGAGAAACCTGAAGAAGGGTTTTTGGAAGAGGTCCGCGAGATTTGTACAAAAGAAGGTATTATCCTTATCTTTGACGAAATTGTAACAGGGTTTCGCTTTCACATGGGTGGATATCAATCTATATGTGGCGTAATTCCTGATATGTCATGCTTTGGAAAAGCTATGGGAAATGGTATGCCTATTTCGGCTCTGGTAGGCCGCAGGGAGATCATGAAACTATTTGAAACACACCTTTTTGTTTCTGGTACCTTTGGTGGTGAAGTTGCTTCCATTGCTGCTTGCTGTAAAACCATTGATGTTTTGCAGGATGAAAATGGCCTTGCAAAAATAAAGTTCTATTCTGATAGGCTTTGTCAAGGTATTCGAGAGCTTATAAAAGCTTATCGTCTGGAATCATATATGGATGTTAAGGGGTATAGTAGTCGATCTATTTTAACATTTTTGCCTCAAAGAAGCTTGTCTGTAGAGGAAATGAAGACATATTTTATGCAAGAGTGTATTAAAGAGAATTTGTTATACTTTTGCTCACATGTGCCTTGTGTCTCGCACAGTGAGAATGAGCTGACTTTTTCTCTAAAGGCTCTTGATATGGCAATGTCAAGATTTTCACAGTCCATAAAGTCTGGAGACCTTCTAGATAAAATAGAATCAAAGGTAATAGAACCCATATTTAGGAAAGCATAATGGATAGTAAGTATAACATTATTATTCGTTGTGATATTGGGCAGAATGCGGGTATGGGGCATTATGTTCGATGTAATTTAATAAAAAAAGCTTTTGAAAGGCGAGGTGTCAGTACTTCTTTTGTAGTCAGATTACAAGGGCATGTGCCAGATAGAGTTTCATTGTGTCATGATCAAACCATAACTTGTAATTTTTCAGAAGAACTGGAGGAATATCAAGATGAAAATATGGTTTTTGTGCTTGATCTTCTTAATAAAGAGAATTCATCTCACAAAGATCTGGCACTATACATAAGAGAACTGTCGTCAAAGACTAAAAGTAAACTTTTTTTAATTGAAGGACTTGGCTCTGATTCGTGTCCAGAGTATTTATACCCGTATATTGATGGTTTATTTACGCCCTATCTGCAATTCCAGGAAGCAAAAACAAAAAATCATGTGGGTGGTTTGGAGTATGTTCTCATCGATATTGATAAAATTCTTCAAGAAAAACAGATTATTCCTAAGGCAAAGCATGTCCTTATTACCTTTGGTGGTTCTGATATATGGAAGCAAAATCAACAGCTTTTATCACATCTATCTAATGAGTCTATAGAGTGCTCATATAAAGTGGTGGTAGGTCCATTAGTTGGTTCTAAAGATAAACAACTCCTTGAGTCATATTGTCAGTATTTAGATTTAGACATAGTCCATAATCCAAGTCACATAAAAGACCTTTTTGATTGGGCAGATATTGTGATCACTAACACAGGTCAAACACGTTATGAACTAGCCGCAAGTGGTATTCCTTTTATCATTATTCCATTTGATGAAAGTGGGTATGATAATAGTCTTATCTTTAGGGATCTAGGAATTGCTTACTTACTTTCGCCCAATAGTATTGGCGATGATTTTAGAACAGAATTCAAGAACCTGTTAGAAGATCAAGAGGCACGATTTAAGATGAGTGAAAAAGGTAGGGAATTTTGTTTTAATTTAAAGGGTGCCGATAATATTGTCAGTAAAATTTTTGAGGTGATTAATTAAGATGAAGCATATTAAAATTGATGGAACCTCTATAGGCGAAGGATATTCACCGTACATTGTTGCAGAGCTTTCGGGTAATCATAATGGCGATATTAATCGTGCAAAGAAAATTATCGAGCTTTCTAAAAGAAGTGGCGCCAATGCCGTTAAATTGCAAACTTTTAAACCTGACTCAATAACTTTACCTTCTAATCGAAAGGAATTTTTAATTAATCAGGGTATTTGGGCGGGTCAAACACTTTATGAATTATATACAAAAACATGTCTGCCCTATGAGTGGCATGAAGAGCTCTTTGCCTTTGCTAAAAATCTTGGTATCACGCTTTTTAGTTCACCATTTTCAGAGAAAGATGTTGAATTTTTAGAGACATTTGATGTTCCTGCCTATAAGGTTGCCTCGAATGAACTTACTCATTTACCGTTAGTGGCGGAGATTATAAAAACGGGTAAACCTATTATTCTTTCAACAGGAACAGCCAGCTTGGAAGAAATTGCATTAGTGGTTAACTTTTTGGAGAAGAATGGATGCGAAAACTATATACTGTTGCATTGTATCAGTGCTTATCCCGCACCACTGACAGAATCTTGCATAGCAAATGTTCAGGCTATAAAAAAACACTTTAAATGTTTAGTTGGACTTTCTGACCACAGTTTGGGAATAGTCGCTCCTATTGTTGCAGTATCCTTGGGGGCTTGTTTTATTGAGAAGCATGTAACATTAAAGCGCAATGATGGTGGAAGCGACAGTAGCTTTTCTTTAGAGCCAGATGAGTTGGAACAACTATGCATATCAACAAAATCTGCATATCAAAGTATAGGAGAGCCATCTTTTGGTTATAAAGAGTGTGAGAAAAAATCCCCTATCTTTAAAAGATACTATTATGCAAAATGCGATATTCAGTCTGGGGAAACGCTTAATATGGATAATATTATAGCTGTTCGCTCGCCAGAAGGGATTCCATCTCGTGACTATAAAACAGTTATGGGGGCTATAGCTCGTAACACCATTCAAAAACATACACCAATAGTTTATGAGGATTTAACCTTCAATGAGTAAAAAACTTCTTATTTTTGGAACAGGTGAAATTGGTAGACTCGCTCACTTTTACTTTGATCGTGATAGTCTATGGGATGTTGCTGGTTTTGTGTGTGATGATGAATATTTTGATAAAAAAGAGCTCTTAGGCCTTCCTTGTGTCCCTTTATCTAAACTCAGTCATTTTTCATCAAAAAAATTTGCTGTGCATATAGCTCTTTCTTATAAAAATCTTAACAGAAATAGAAAAGAGAAATTTTTGTACATCAAAGAAATGGGTTATGAGACACCTTCGTATATTTCATCGAAATCGAGTATTTGGAGTCATGATATAGGTGATAACTGTTTTATATTAGAAGATCAGACCATTCAACCTGATGTAAAAATAGGTAACAACGTCGTACTATGGTCTGGCAATCATATTGGCCATGGCACGCATATTGCGGATCATGTATATATCGCCTCGCATGCGGTTGTTTCAGGGCATTGCTCTATAGGAGAACGAACCTTTATAGGGGTAAATGCCGCAATAAAAGACTTTACGAATATTGGGGAAGCGTGTTTTGTCGGTATGGGGGTTAATATCACGAAAGATTGTAAAAATGGAGATGTTATCTTACCCGAAAAAACAACAATCATAGACAATGAAACTCCTTTAGCTACCAAGATTAAAAAGAAATATTTCGGAGATTTTTAATGCGTGGCATTATGTGGAAAAAACTTGGCTGTATTTTTACACCCAAAGGAGAAACAGCATGGATGGTATCTCATGCTATGTTGCCTACATTGCAAAGATGTAGTGACGAGAACATTAAGATATATTTTGGAAGTAGAAATGAGAGGAATCAGTCTCACATTGGCGTTTTCTACTTCAACTTGGAATCGCAGAAGATAGAAAAAGTATCAACAAATTTGCTGCTTTCTCCTGGGGCACTTGGAACCTTTGATGATAATGGCGTTCTTCCATCTTGCATTCTGAAAACAGATGCAGGAGAATTTATGTATTACATAGGTTTTAAGCCTGGCGGCACAACAAGAATGGACCTTTTTGGAGGTCTCGGAAAGTTTGTTGGTGAAAACCAATTAGAAAGAGTGTCTCAAGCTCCAATATTAGAGAGAAATGCGGTTAATCCATATATTAACACGGCACCATTTGTGATTAAAAATTATGATAGTAATAATGAGTATAAATATTTCATGTATTATGTTGCGGGGTGTGGTTGGCTCCATAAAGATTTACCAAAGTACAATATTCAAGTAGCTTTTTCTCATGACGGCTTTAACTGGATTCGTGAAGGAAAAGTATGCATTGATTTTCAAGATGAAACTGAAGTGGCTCTTGCAAGGCCATGGGTGATTTTCATGAATAATAAATACCACATGTGGTTTTCTTATAAGGGAGACGCGTATAGAATTGGTTATGCTATTTCGGATGATGGTATTACATGGAACAGAAAAGATCATTTAGGGGGGGTGACATCATCTGGTGACGGGGCAGATTTTGATTCAGACATGGTGTGTTATGGGGCCGTTATCCAACATAAAAATAAATTGCTTATGTTTTACAATGGGAATGATTACGGTCGTTCGGGTATAGGCTTGGCGGTTGCTGATGTCTGATACTATTGCAATCATGCAGCCTACTTATATCCCATGGCTTGGATACTTGGCAATGATCAATAGAGTAACCCATTTTGTGTTTCTAGATAATGTGCAATTTGATAAAAGAAGCTGGCAACAGCGTAATCGTATTAAAAACGCGCAGGGCGAATTATGGTTGACTATACCAGTTTTTTCCAAGAAAAAATTCCATCAAAAAATTAGCGAGGTTACCTGTCAAGATCTTTCTGAAACAATAAAAAAACATCTATCCACCATTAAACATAGCTATAAAAAAGCAAAAGAATACAATTCGTTCTATCCTTTTCTTGAAAAAACTATATTCGAGGCAGGATCTATAGCTAATGAGAAAATCTCTGAATTTAATATTTATATTATAGAAAAACTGTGTGCATACGCAGGTATAAAAAACAAATTTTATCTGGCAAGTCAGCTGGAATGCTCTGGAACAAAAGATGATTTATTATCAAATATTTGCACTTATTTTGGTGCAAAGCAATATATTTCACCTCCTGGATCAATGAGCTATTTGGAAAACTCTTATTATTTTAAAAATATTGATATTGTTTATCACTATTACAACGAACCAGAATATGAACAACTGTATGGAAATCATATAAAAAACTTATCCTGCTTAGACGCTTTTTTTTCTATACCTCAAGAAAAATTAAAAAACTTTATAATGGAAGGGGTAGCATGAGGACTATAGCTATTATACCTGCGCGTGGTGGATCCAAAAGAATTCCTCGTAAAAACATAAAACTCTTAAGGGGTAAGCCTATTATTGAATATAGCCTGCACACTTGTAGAGAGTCAGGTATTTTTGATAAAATTCATGTATCAACCGAAGATTTGGAAATTGCAGATATCTGTGAAGCTCTTGGCTTTAAGCCTGACTTTTTCAGGAGCACTGAAATGGCTGGTGACACAGCTACTATTCAGGATGTTCTGCAAGAAGTGATGAATAAGTTTGATGAAATCGGAGAATGTTACGACATTGTTTGTCTATTGAGTGCAACAGCGCCTTTAATTAGCTCTGCTGACCTAAAAGAAGCATGGAATATTTTTAATCATTCGGATAAATCATTACCTTTGCTCGCGGTTTCAAAGTACCAAGCCCCTATAGAGTGGGCGCTACAAATGTCTAACGATAAAACATCTGTATATCCTGTTAATCCTGACTTTTTCGTGAAAAGTTCTCATGGTTTTAAGACAGCTTATTACGATACGGGAACCTTTGCCTTTTTCACGAGAAACCAAATTTTATCGGAAGCCAAGCGTCTTCATTATATCCCTTACGTTATCGATAACTTAAAAGGGATAGATGTGGATACAATGGATGATTGGTTATACCTTGAGCAAGCATATAGCATCCAACAGAACAGGAATAAATAAGAATGAACTTTTTTGATGTTGTTGTAATTGGTTCAAGTCCAGCAGCCTTACTTGAAGCAGCCTATTGGCAATCAAGAGGAAAAAATACTTGTATTATTGAAAGAGGTCGTATTGGTGGAAACTGGAAATTTTGTTCAATGTTTGGTTATGAAAATATTGAGATTGGGCCTCACATTTTTTTTGGTCATAAAAATGGATTTAAATTTCTGGAAAAATTAGGAATGAAAATTTATAAATCGTCTATTTTGAATTTTGACGTTCATGAAAAAAAAGTTTATAAGAATCTCTACCTTTTGCGACATTTTTTCTTTTCTAATTTTAAGAATTTAAGTTTTTCAAGTTCTAAAATAATTGAATTATTTAATATTCTTAAAAATGAATTTAAAGATTTCATTATAAATCGCGTAGGTTATCTTGAAGGTGGATGTCATGAGTTGCTAAGCTCTATTTTGGGACTGAAGATATTTGAAAAAATAACATTCTTCCATGATTCATGTACAAAAATAAGATTTGAGGATGATAGAATATTTCTAACGCTTGGAAATGGCGTTATTGAGTGTAGAAAAGTTATTACAACTCAATCCAGTGATATTGATTATCTAGATATCTGTTTTAATCAGCGTTATATATCCGAGGCAAAAATATCAATAAATAAACTAAATTCTGCTCAAGTGACGATTATCGCAAAAAATATAAACAAAAAAATTAATTTCACCAAAGTTCAGCTTAGCAGTCAGTGCAAAGCAGGAACTACGAATCTTACTAATAACAAGAAGAAAATTAAATATATATCAGACATAACTCATATTATTAAAAATCAAAATAGGATGTGCGATTTTAGCTCTGATATACAGGTGCTTTCTTTAGCTGTTGATGCTGACTCATACGATTTACGCTCCTCTAACCCAAATATTTCTAAATTATTTGGTGATCTGAAAAATATGAAAATTATTGATGATAATTCTGAGTTTATTGATTTTAACGTCTTTATCGTAGAAGCAAAAGTTGTTACACCAGAAAGTGTCAAGAATGTTAACAGTTTTTTTGGGGGCAAGATAACTTGTTTGTTAACGGATTCTTTGATTGATGCTATTGCAGATAAATATCATGAGTATAACCAAACAATAGATATACAGAAAAAGGCAATAAATAAAAATGATAGTTCAAATGAAAAATTAGAGTTATATAGTGGATAGGTTATGACGAGCATATCAAAAAGTAAAAATTTTTATGAACAATCTTATTGTGATAAGGGAATAACAGCACAGCGCAAATATCCAAATGAAGAATTGTGTCGTTTTATAGGCAGGAGGTTTGGAGATTTATCTCATCTACAAAAACAAGAGCTTAAAGCAGTCGAAATGGGTTGTGGAAGTGGTGCGAATCTATGGATGCTGGCCCATGAAGGTTTTGATACGTATGGGGTTGATTTTTCAGGAGAAGCTTTATCTTTATGTAAGAAAACGTTAGAAAGTTATGGGGTAGGAGCCAAGCTTTTCAGAACTGATATGAAGCAGACAAGCTTTGATCATAACTATTTTTCTATTTGTGTTGATGTCTTTTCCTCAAATTGTCTGGATACGAACCAAGGTGAGCAGTTTATATCAGAAGTATATAGAATTTTAAAGCGTGGTGGAACATTCTTTAGTTATTTTCCATCAAAATGCTCTGATGCCTTCCAAGAACATCTCCCGTCAAAACTCATTGATCAAAATACTTTAAACGGTATATATAGAAAGAGCTCTCCTTTTTACTGTCAGCCTTACAGTTTTCGTTTTCTCTATCCGGAGGAGTATATAAGTTTGCTTGAAAAATCAGGCTTTAATGTAACGTATAGCGAGTTAATAAGTAGAACTTATAGATCTAGAGAAGAGACTTTTTCATGGTGCGTGATTGAGTGTCAAAAGAAATAATCAGAAGTTGGCTTTCCCCCTCTCTTTGTTATCAAGAAGTTTAATATTCTTGTATTTTTAATATTATTTAATAAAGGTATGCGATATGAGCTCTTACTCCTCTTCTTCTCAAAAGAAAAGAGTCAATGGCATTCATCTTGCTCTATCTTTAAATAGCGGTTGCTGGCCGGAACAATCTGAACCATTATTATTTGATAGTGGTAGCTATGGGTCTGCAATAAACTTGTTGGAGGATGGCTTCTCAATAGCTCCATCACCTTGGACACTTGAAACAGGTCTTGATGTTATTTCTAAAATTAATGACTATTATGAGTTACTGCTGCAAAATATTTGTGACTCATTTAATGAAAAATTTAATAAAAGATCCATACGTTTTTATCGTATTTTGCTAGGGCCAACCCTGTACTGGATGTTAAATGTTTTTTATGATAGATATTGGCGTGTCCAGGTTATATATAAGCAATTTCCAAATATCAAATTTCCTTTTGCTAATTATGATAAAGTATTTATAAGCACTTACGATTTTGTTGTCTCTTCTAAAGAAAGCGAAAATTATAATGCAAAAATTATTAGCTATATTACAAGAAATTTAAATGTAGAAAATAGCTATTATTTTCCTTCCAGCAATGATCAATCAGATTTTTCAATACATGAACCACACACTAATGCGGTAAATATACTTAAAAAATGCAAAGGTTATGTCATTGATGAATTAACAAAAATATTTATAGGGCAGTTTAAAAAACCACATATTATTTCTCATAAATTAAACTTTAATATTTCTTTATTTGATAGGCTTAAGAACAAGACCTTTATGCCTTATAATAATATTTTCTCTCCTATTCCTAAGAAAAAATTATCAAGTAGAAAAGAAGATAGACTAAGAAGAGAGTTACATACTCTAATGAAGAAGCATAGTAAGTACGAGAGCGATAATTTTCTTGGGTTATTTATAGAATTCTTTGTTGGTGAGTTACCATTATCCTTCCTTGAACACCATGAATTTTATAACTCTTGCGCTGAAGAACAGCAACAAAAATACCCTATGGAGATAATTTGTAGTTCAATAGGGTGGTACTTTGACGAACCTTTTAAGTATTTTTCTGCAGGGGCTGTTGAACGCGGAGTAAAATTAGTAGGGTTTCAGCATGGTGGAAATTATCAAATTATTAAAGAACACTTTGCCTTTAATCATGAGAAGAAAATTACAGATTTTTATTTCACTTTAGGTGAAACGGAAAGAAAACAAGAAAATTCTGATGTATATTTTTCTGAAAAATTTTGTGCCAGTAATGGCGATAATGAAATTAATGAGAAAAATATTTTGTTTGTTTCAACCTCTCCATGTAAATTTTTAATAGAATTTCCATGCGTTACTGAAAGAAGTGGCTTGTATATCAAAAATCAGATTGCTTTTATAAATGAACTACAAAAAAAAGGCTTTGAAGACTTTGTATATCGACCATATAATAATGATCGTGTTTGGAACCTAACAAAAGCCATCAAGAAAATTCATCCAGAAATTAAAATAGATTCTGAGCCAGATTTTTCGACATCTCTTTCTATTGCCAAGTTAGCAATTTTCGATAATTTATCTACAACTTTTCTGGAGAGTCTAGCGAGAAATAAACCTACAATTTTATGCTGGTCACAGAAGATGTATTGTATAAATCAAAGTTCTGAAAAGTATTTTAATGACTTATTTAATTTAAAAATATTGCACTACTGCTACAAGGATGCTGCTGATACTGTGCAATTAGCAGTTTCAACTGGCTTGGAAAAATGGTGGAGAAATTCAAAAAGACAGGAGTGTATCAATAAATTTTTGAGTCATTTTGTTTCGGAAAATTTATGTAAAGATGTGTTAAATAACTCTAATCTTTTAAAGAAGATTCAACAAATATATGATATGGAGAGTGATTGAAAATGTCAAACCTTACGAGCAAAGAGTTTTGGGACTCCTACTGGAGCGAGATTAGTCTGCCTTGCCAAGTAGATTTGACTCTTCCATTTGAGCGATGCTTGACCAGGAAAGTAGATTATTTTTTGGCAAGATATTTAGCTGATAAAAAGAATGCTTCTATATTTGAGGTAGGCTGCGCTCCTGGTAAATGGTTGGCATATCTATCTCGTAAACATTTGTTAAACCCATGTGGTGTAGAGTACCTGGAACAAGCTCACTCTGCAACTGTCCGCAACCTAGAATCCTTGAATTTGCCTTCTAAGGGAATCATAAAGAGTGATTTTTTTGAAGTTGAACCTCACCCTATTCATGACATTGTCATATCATTAGGATTTATTGAGCATTTTGACAATGTAGATAATGTTATTGAGAGGCATTTACATTGGCTAAAACCAGGAGGTTTGCTAGTATTGGGGGTCCCAAATTTTAGCAATCTTAATGGGGTGATTCAAAAAGTCCTGAATAAAAATGTCCTTGATTATCATAACACAGAGATTATGAAAAAGGAGTATTTTAATCATATAGCGGATAAATTTAATCTTAATCCTGAGTTTATTGATTATTTGGGGTCTTTTGAGCCTGTAATGTTTATAGGGGATCAGAGTGCGCCCAATAAGCTGCAATTCACCATTAATATTTCACTGCAGGTGATCAAAAAAATTAGGAAGTTCAAGTTTTGTGATCATTTAAACAGCCCCTTATTTAGCTCATACATCTTATCAATTTACAGGAAGTCAGCATAATGAGATTTATGGCTTTTTGCGAAATGTATTGTACAGGAGGTGGAACGCGGTACACACTTGATTGTTTGAATGCGCTTCCTGATGCATATTCTGAAATTATTTTAGCCACAAATGATCAGATGTTTTTTTGTGAAGATAGCAATGATGTCCAAAAAGATATTAGAATGATTGAAATACCCTTTTTTAGTTATAACAGAATAGCTGTATTTTTAGGAAAAACTCGTTTTCAAAAAACTTTTTTTTGTCGTCTTTTAATGAAGATATGCCAGATTCTGGAGCCCTTATTTCTTTATATAAATGTACCTATCTTCCTATTTCAAATATACAAAAAAAAACCAGACACTATATGTGCATTCAATGGGGGATATCCTGCATCTTTGGCAACTTTATCGTTTGCTATTGCTGGTTACCTTTTAAAAACTCCTGTTATATTAAGTATTGTCAGCCTTCCCCAAAAACGTAAAAGTATTTACGGGGCCTTTTTAGATAAAATGATTTGGGCTTGCTGCAAACATATCTTGGTCAATTGCAGGGCGATAAAGGAAGATCTTGTTATTAAACGAAAGGCCCCAAGAAATAAAATAAAAGTCATATATAATACAGTTCAAGAGCAAGATATTCTTCGCAAGAAAAAAACAAATTCATTGAACATTGGATTTTTTTCAAGAATAGAAATAGAAAAAGGTGTTTTTGTTCTTTATGATTCCTTTGTAAACCTGGTAAAAAAAATATCAAATATTAATTTGATATTTATTGGTACAGGATCCGCGCTTGAGGAGTTGCAGGAAAGGGTGAAAAAAGATGGATTGTCTGAAAAAGTAGCTATTAAAGGATATTATTATGGAAACAGCGCCAGCGCTTTGAAAGATTTTGATATTTTTGTGCTACCATCATTTATTGAAGGGTTACCATATGCTTTGCTTGAGGCTATGAGTTGTGGTAAGGCAATTATAGCCACCCGGGTTGGTGGAATTCCTGAAGTAATTACAAATGGTAAGGATGGACTATTGATTTCTCCTAAGTCAGTTGAGGAATGTGAAAAAGCTCTAGAAAAACTTTTGTCTTGTCCTTTCAAAATAGATCTTATGGCAAAAAACTCTATAGATAAATACCGTAAATTGATTTCTCCACTTTGCTTTAAGAAAAATATAGAGGAATTTTTTAGTAATATTTTGTCTAGCCTTCTTCTCGAAGAATCAAAGTGTAGCGAGGATAATCAATGAATTTAAAAAATAAAAACGTTTTGATCACTGGGGCTGATGGTTTTATTGGAAGTCATCTGGTTGAAAGTCTTGTTGATAGGTGCTCTAGTTTAACGGCCCTAACACTTTATAACTCTTTTAATAATCATGGTTGGCTGGAATATGTCTCACCACAGATAAAGTCTAATACTAAGATAATTTCTGGTGATGTGCGGGATCAGTCTTTTGTAAACCACGCCTTTAAAAATATTGATATTGTCTTTCATTTGGCTGCATTAATTGCGATTCCCTTTTCTTATAAGGCTCCTGAATCTTATGTCGATACTAATATTAAAGGGACTTTGAATGTATTAAATGCTGCTTTGAATAATAGTGTTGAAAAGACGCTTATAACTTCAACTTCCGAGGTTTATGGGACTGCGGATTACGTGCCTATAGACGAAAAACATCCTAAAAAGCCTCAATCTCCATACAGTGCGACGAAGATTGCAGCAGATAGCCTTGCAAAATCTTTTTTCTGCTCATTTGATATGCCTGTGACAATTGTTAGGCCATTTAATACATATGGGCCAAGACAATCGGCACGTGCCATCATCCCATCTATAATTTCACAACTTTTGGCTGGAGAAGAAAAAATCCTTTTAGGAGATTTATCTCCTACCAGGGATTTTAATTACGTAGAAGATATTGTAGATGGATTTATATGTATTGCAGAATCTGCAAAATCTATTGGTGAAGAAATAAATATTGCTACTGGTTTGGAAATATCAATGGCAGATTTAACAAGCCTTTTAATTGAGCTGATTAATCCTCAAGCATCGGTTATCCAGGATCCTTCGCGTCTAAGACCTTCAAATTCGGAAGTTTTTAGATTGCTTGGATGCAACAGAAAGATAAAATTAATGACAAATTGGGAGCCAAGATATGATATAAGACGTGGTTTGGAAAAAACAATCGAATGGTTTAAGAAAAATCAAAACCATTACAAACACAATCTTTATAACATATAGGAGCTTAGTATCTTTATGAGAGCTGTTATTTTAGCCGGTGGTAAGGGAAGAAGACTTTTACCTTATACCCATTTTATTCCTAAGCCATTAGTTCCCATAGGTGACAAATATACAATTCTTGAGATTATCATTAAACAATTAGCAAATTCGGGGTTTACTCATATTACAATTACAGTTAACCACTTGTCACATTTGATCAAATCTTTTTTTGGAAATGGTGAGAGGTATAATGTTTTCATTGATTATTCCGAAGAGACAAAAGAACTAAGCACTATTGGACCATTAACGCTTATTAATGACTTGCCTCAGGATTTTCTAGTGATGAATGGGGATATACTAACAGACATGAACTACGCAGAGTTTATGGATTATCACCAGGAAAATAAATCTTCTGTTACTGTCTCGGTAAAGAAGAGAGAAGTATGCTTGGATTTTGGCATCATTGAGTACGATGAAAATAAAAAAATAAATAGATTCAGAGAAAAGCCAAGTATTTCTTATGATGTTAGTATGGGTGTCTATTGCCTCAATAAAAAAACTATAGATGCTTTGACCCCAAATAAATTCTATGGTTTTGATAATTTAATGTATGATTCTCTACAACGTAAAAGCGGTGTTTTAATTTATCCTTATAATGGTTTTTGGAGAGATATTGGACGTCATGAGGACTATGACGATGTTAACAAAAACTATCAAAAAATTTACGAGATGCTGAATGTGTAAAAAAACGGTAGTTTTAACTGGTGCGTCCGGTTTTTTGGGCCAGCACTTTGTACAAGAGTTATCTTCTGAATATAAAATCATTTCAGTCTCCCAAAAAAAGATCAAGCAAGAAAATGTCGAAAATATTCAAATAAATTTTTCTGAGAGAGAGGCTTTCTTCGACCTTATTTTACAAAGAAAGCCAAGCTATATTTTTAACTTTCGAGCGTGTTTTGAAAACAACACTGAGACTTCATTTAAAGTAAATGTCGACTTTCCCCGGAAATTGCTTAACTTTTTATCCAGGCAAAAATTATCATCAAGAGTTGTTTTAATAGGATCTGCTGCTGAGTATGGTTTTAATCGTTTAAAACAACCGCTAAAAGAAGAACACCCACTTTTGCCTACAAGTGTCTATGGTAGTACAAAAGCAATGCAATCTCTTTTACCTTCTCTCTATAAGCAAGAGGAGGTTGATGTAGTTTATGCACGTTTATTTAATTTATATGGTTCTAACGTTAATGAAAACCTCCTGCCTGGTCTTCTTAGTAAAAAGATACATGGAATTTTAAGTGGTAAGAGTGAGAAAATTAAACTTAGACCTCTTATAGATATATATGACTTCATACATGTAAGCGATGCTATAAAAATGCTAAAGCTAGTTTCTGAAAAGGGTAAAACCGGTGAAATATACAACGTTGCTTCAGGAATTCCCCTTCTTGTAAGGGATTTTGTGAAGAAGCAGCTGAAAAAACATAACCTGGACTTTGAATCAGTTGTTGAAGAGGCCTCAGAAAAATCGTCAGATGTAGGAAAAATAATATATGGATGCACAAAAAAAATTAACTCTTTGAATGAAAGATCTTATTTATGAAAATGCCATTTTATCAAACAACATTTCATGGGATCGATTTGATTAAAGTTTGTGAGAAAATTGATCATCCACTTGATGAAATCGCTGGACCAGAAGTGTATTCAAGTGCTTATTCCGCTTTGAAAGAGAGAAATTTCTTTGATATTGATGAGGTTTTTATCCGACGTAAAAAAATGCTTTCTAAATGGGTTATTGACGTTATTCAACAATATAATGTCAGCAAAATTTTATCTGTTGGAGCAGGAACGGCTATACTAGAAAATTTCTTGCGTTTGTCCGGTTATGATCTGCACCTACAAGAATGTCAGCTTGAGTCTTTAGATTACTTGAAGAAAAGTAATAAGAACTGGGATAGCGGTATAAAAGAATTTTCAATTATAGATCAAAATCTAGAGGATATTGAACCAAACAGCTTTGATTGTGTTGTTTCTTTTTCGTCTTCTTATTTTTTTGATGATTCATTGCTTGTGAAGTTATTCTTGTCAGTACGTAATATTTTACGAAAGGGAGGAATATTTATACTTTACGACAACTCTTTCAATGTGCATGATTTTTTTCTAAATATCTATTGGACCTTGAGGCGAACCAAACATTCAGGCGTTAAATGGGGATATAAACGCACTCTAAGTGATTGGAATAAAATTGCACAAAAGTGTGGGTTTGAAAATAAAAGTGAGTCATTTTTCGATATTGAAAATGAATTATCTTCTACTAACAGCTTTTTTGGTATGCCAGTGGAAAAGTCTGTAGTGTGGCAGGCTGTCGTATATAAGGTATCTTAGAAAGCACATTATGCAGTTAGAAAGATTAATAGAAATTAATAATGAAGAACTGATTTCTATAATGGAATTTATGTTTGGTATCAGTGTATCTAGTTTATTGCTGAATTCTAAATATTATAGTGAGTATAACTCCGATTTTGAAGATTTATCATTTTGCGTATTTTCAGATGATTTTTCTTCGATAGTGCTGTTCTTGATTTATAGAATAAATGATAAACTTACGTTAGATGAATCTGGGGCACGGATTTTTGTTCGTGAAAATTCACATCAAGATTCAATGAAAACTGCCCTAAAACACATAGATTCTATTTTTTGTGCTGAGCACATAAATTTTATCCATATCTCAAATTATTTGCAAAATGGAAACTTATCGAAAATTGATAACATGTTGTTGGCCCAGGGATATTCCTCTAGGTTGATTTTTGACATGTCGGTTTCATCCAGGGAATATGATTTAGACCTTTACCATTCTTCTATTCGAAAGTCATATAAAAGTCTTATCAATTGGGGTAGAAAAAACATATCTATAAGTTACGTTAATGAAAAAAATTTAGACAAACAGGCTTTCGATAGCTTTAGATCTTTTCATAGAAAAGTTTCTAATAAGGTAACGCGTAGTCTGGAGTCATGGGATATACAATACGATATGATTTCTAGAGGGTATGGAGAACTTTCACTAGGTTATAAAGATGGGGATTTAGTCACTGGAATACTTGCTTTGCGGCACTTAAATATGATTTTTTAT
The DNA here is from genome assembly GCA_002337525.1 of Alphaproteobacteria bacterium UBA1908. GTDB lineage: Bacteria > Pseudomonadota > Alphaproteobacteria > Caedimonadales > UBA1908 > UBA1908. Next base: position 117,678 of record DDGG01000022.1, read on the forward strand.
GCTGTGGGTGTCCATGAGCGAGAGTTGTTTAAATATGGGCTATCTCATTACATATTATACGATGCCGTATCCAGAAATTTATCAAATACAAACAATCCATCTTTTTTATTAGGTTATTACGATACAACTGTAAAAGATAAAAAAACATCTAGTATTAATTTTTTCAAGAAAGGCTTTTGTCCCAATCTAAAACCTCTCATTGTATGGTATAAAGAAAAATAGTTAGGAGAAATACATATTATGAAAACAGTTATCCTTGCGGGAGGATTTGGAACACGTATTCGTGATGTTGCAGACGATATTCCAAAACCAATGATTACCATAGGTAGCTATCCTATTTTATGGCATATTATGAAGTTGTATTCTGCTTATAATTATAATGATTTTGTTCTTTGTTTAGGCTACAAAAGTCATACGATAAAAAACTATTTTTTGAACTATAATAATCTTAAACAAGATTTTTTGTTGGATTTGAAAACTCAGGAAACCCAACTTTTTGGACAAAATAATCCTGAGAAATGGGAAATTATTTTTGCTGAAACTGGCTTGAATTCGTATACAGGAGCCAGAGTATTTAAGATTAAAAAGTATTTAGAAAACGATGACTTTTTTGCTCTTACTTACGGAGATGGAGTTTCAGACGTTAATATTGATGAGTTAATAAGGTTTCATAAGTCACATGGCAAGTTGATGACAGTTACAGGTGTGCATCCTCCTGGTAGATTTGGTGAACTTGAAATTGATAATGATCAAGTGATTGGCTTTAATGAGAAGCCTCAAGCCACTGAAGGTTGGATTTCAGGAGGTTTTTTTATTTGTTCTAGGGGAGTTTTTGATTATCTCTCGCCAGACGAAGACCTTATTTTTGAGAGAGAACCTATTGAGAATATTACAAAAGATGGTCAGCTTATGGTATATAAGCATGAGGGTTTTTGGCACCCTATGGACACATCTCGCGAATATAAACTCCTTAATTCTCTATGGAACGATGGAAGAGCCCCCTGGAAAGTTTGGTCATGATGAAGCAAAAACTATTTGAATTTTATAAAGGTAAAAAAATCCTTATAACAGGCCACACGGGTTTCAAGGGATCTTGGCTTTCTTATTGGTTATATTTACTGGGTGCCGATGTCTATGGGTATGCACTTGAGTCTGAAACTGATTCACTTTTTCGGAAATTATGTTTAGATGATCTTGTCAAATCGCATATTTACGATATCAGGGATAAAAATGAGATTTCAGAATATGTTAACGATATTAAGCCAGACATGGTGTTCCATCTTGCAGCTCAAGCCTTGGTCCGCAGATCTTACGATGAGCCGCATTTAACATTTGAAACAAATGTTATTGGGTCCTTGAACCTTTTAGAAGCTATTCGCAAGTGTGATTCTGTTAGAAGCCTTGTTTATATTACTTCTGATAAATGCTATTGGAATAGTGAGTGGGTATGGGGTTACCGAGAAATAGACCCGTTGGGGGGTGCTGATCCTTATAGTGCGTCAAAAGCCAGTGCTGAACACGTTTTTAAAAGCTATTATTTATCTTACTTCAAGGATAGAAAGAGTTTTGCTTGCGGCTCAACGAGAGCAGGAAATGTTATAGGTGGTGGCGATTACTCAGAGAATCGTATCGTTCCAGATATTATTAAGGCCTTGGAAAAAAATGAAAGTATTATACTAAGACATCCTCACGCGACACGTCCATGGCAGCATGTTTTAGATCCATTAAATGGATATATAACATTGGGCAAGCATCTTTATGAAAATCCTCATGCGTATAACGGTGAGGCCTGGAACTTTGGGCCCACAAACCAGTCCATTAAAACTGTTTTACAGCTAACTGAAACGTTGGTTGAAAATTGGAGTGATTTTGATAAGGCTAAAATAGAAACTGATCAGTCTAAAAATCAGCCATATGAGTCAACATTGCTCCATTTATCTATTGATAAGGCGCAAACTTTACTTGGATGGTCTCCATCCTATCAGTTTTATGATGCTGTTTCTCAAACGGGCGATTGGTACAAAAAAGTTTTGATGGGTGAAGACGCGTCGAGGACAACTGAAGCTCAAATCAAAAGTTTTATGGACTTTTCTAATGCTAAATAAAATACCTGTTTTCAAACCTTGTTTAAGTGAGGAAGAAATACTAGCATCCCGGGAAGCGCTGGAACTTGGTTGGCTGGGTCCAGGCAGTTATGTCAAAGATTTTGAAGAAAAAATTGCCTCTTTGATCAAGGTACCTTCTGATAGAGTTATTGCTGTGAATACAGGAACATCTGCAGTGCACTTAGGGCTCCTTTTGTTGGATATTAAGCCTGGAGATGAGGTTATTACACCATCTTTTAACAATATTGCTGATTTTCACTGTATTCGATATTTGGGAGGTAACCCTGTTTTTTGCGACATTAAGGAAGAAAACCTTACGATTAACCCGGAAACAATTGATGGTCTTATAAGTGAAAAAACGAAAGCTATTATTTCTCTGGATTATGGCTCAGCGTTACATGATTATAGTGCTGTTATGAGTGTGGCACAAAAATATAATATCCCTGTTTTATATGATGCTTGTCACTCTTTTGCTTCCAAAAACTCACAGGGCGATATGGTTGGTTCACAATCAGATATTTGTGTGTTTAGTTTTGATCCCGTCAAAAATATTACGTGCATCGATGGTGGGGCAATTATTGTATCTGATGCTTCTAGCGCAAGTAAATTACGCCATATGCGGCAACTTGGTCAAATGCAGGCCCAAGAGAAATTATATTCAAATGATCGCTCGTTTACTTATGATGTAGAAGATATAGGATTTCGGTATCATTTAGCTAATTTACATGCTGCAATAGGTATTCAGCAGCTTAATAAGTTAGATGATATGCGTACAAAACGACAAATGATATACGCTCGTTATCTAGAGAATATTAAAAATGAACATATTATATTACCCCCAGAGATAAATTCAGGGATCTTCCCCTTTATTTTTGTCGTGAGGGTTAATAAAAATCGATCTAACTTCATTGCACACTGTAGAGAAAATGGTGTTGATACAGGAATACATTGGCAACCAGGCCATCAGTTCTCATTTTTCAAAGAATGTCGTACTGGTCATTTAAGCGTAACAAACAAAATATCAAAAGAAATTGTAACACTCCCTATGTATCCTGATTTATCTGGAAATGAGATAGAACACGTGATCAATACTGTAAATACTTATAAGGTATAATATGGAAATTCACTTTTTATCAAACAGGGTGGTATTAAATAGATTTAATTGATTTAGATAATCAAATAGACTAGTCTCTTCAATTATTGTTTGGTGCAAAAATTTACTCTGCTTGTTACCATAAGATTTGTACGCAAAAGGAATTATCTTATGAATAGAATTAGTATAACGTCAGTTTGGAAATTTTGAGTATTGGTAAGATTATGATTTCAGGAGTTATCAAAACACCTCTCAAACAGTTTGAAGATGATCGCGGGAAAGTTATGCATATGCTACGCTGCGATGATCCACATTTTAGAGAATTTGGAGAAGTTTACTTTTCATGGATCTGTTCTGGAGCTACTAAAGCATGGAAGTTGCATAAAAAGCTAACTATGAATTTTGCTGTACCTGTTGGATCTATAAAACTTGTGTTGTATGATGATAGAAGTGATAGTTTAACTTATGGTAGGTTAAGTGAATACGACATGGGAGACTTTGATTACTACCTGTTAACGATACCAAATAGCATATGGTACGGCTTTAAGTCTTTAAATAATAAACCTGCTATGGTTGTCAATTGTACAACTCTACCACATCGCCCATCAGAAACTAGCACAAAAGAAATCAATGATCCAAGTATACCTTATTCATGGGAGATACAATGAAGAAATCACCTTTAGTATCTGTCGTAGTTCCAACACATAATCGTCCAGATTTTCTTAAAAGAACCCTTCAATCAATTCTACAACAAACTTATAAAAACCTACAAATTATTGTTGTTTCAAATGGATTTGATAGTGGCAATAAAAAGATTGTTGAATATCTGCAGGATTCAAGAATAGAATATTACGAGCAAGAAAATTCTGGAGGCCCAGCGTCACCTAGAAATCATGGCATTCGTAATTCAACAGGTAAATATATTGCCTTTTGTGATGATGATGATTTATGGAGTCCTGAAAAGATACAAAAACAAGTCGATATTATGGAAGAGAATAATGATTTTGGATTTTGTTATACAAAAATGCTAAGATTTGACGAGAATAGAGAATGGTCTGTTGATCGTGACGCTGGGCCCGCTTCATTTCAATCTTTGTTATTTACAAGCAACGTACCAATTTCTTCAGTTTTCATCAAAACTTCTTTAATAAAAAAACATGGCGGTTTTTCAGAATCCACCCAAGTAGGCATATCTGAAGACTATGAGTTTGTTTTGCGTTATGCACTTCAAACTAATTTTTACTTTGTAGATGAATTTTTAATTAAATATTGGAGTGGCAATAATAGAACAAGTTGTTTGAACTTTGGGAAAAGTATTAAAACAGCTTTGATTCATATAAAAACTATATTAAACATTTATTGGATTGTATATAGAAATAGTGAAACATCTATTCAAAATTATATCAAGCCTGCTCTTTTTAATATCAAAAACAGCATAAAAGTAATTCTATATATCGCCATGCAGCACCTTAAATTAAGATAATTCAGATTTTTATTAAACTCTCTCCAATATTGATAGAGCTTAATACTCTTTCAAATCATTCTTTTCTATACTTTTTTGTATGATAGAGTAAATTAGATTTTTTTTCATTTTCCTAAAGAAGAGGTCAGAGTATCCTTATTAAGTTGTTGAATTTATTAGAGATAGTCATCATTTATAATTTTTGGATCTAATGAATTTCTAAGAGGATATCGCCTTAAATTTTATTGACAAAATGTGTCTTTTTGGATACATTAAGGTGTTTATATAAAATTTTACAGGGAGAAATCGGGTGTTCCGATTTTATAAAAAATCCAGAGGGCATCAATATTATTGGGAAATAGAAGATATCGATACCACAAGTTCAATGATCCATTTTGGGCGTGTTGGGCAAGAAGGAACAAAGAGGTTTCTCAAGTCAGGATCAGGGGGTTATCATCAAGAAAAAATTAATAAACAAATTAAGTTTGTTCTTGATCAGGGATATTCCAAACTGATTCGAAAAGATTACCAGATATTGGTTATTGAATACGAAGTTGAAAAGAAAGGGGCGCCTTTAGATTATCAGGCAGCAAGGTATCAGTTAGAGTTTCTACTAAAAGAAATATTAAAGCGTTATGGGCTTGGTTGCTTTGATGAAAATAATTCAGGCAGCGAGTTTACGCGGTTTTATTGCTATGTTGTTGACTTTGAGCTTGCGAAAGAAATCATTGATCAGGCCCTTAAAAAAATGAACTTCAAAAGTTTCTCAAAAATATATCTTTTATAGTTAACTGTTATTTTTTTCGCAAATATTTTGTATTTTACTTTGTCCTTAAGAGCACGTGACTATTTCATCTTGTTGGCTGTTACTTGTCATTTAATACTCAAAGGGGGAGAGGGCATTTTCTGATTTGGCAGGAATTAAAGTTTCTTGAAAAAATTACAAAGAGAGTCGACTTATAAAAAATCTCAACAAAAGAAAGTCCGTTTTTACGGACTTTCCGGATGATGAGTTTCTTTTTTGAAAGTTATTCTAGGCCATAAGAGCGGCAGTGATACAAAATCTGGCAATATCAAGACCATGCTCTTTGATCACTTTAACCCCGGCTTTTGCGGCAAGTTTTGTTGTTTCCAGAAAACCATGCTTGAATCCAGTGAAAAATTTCCGGGTAGAGGAGTTTTTCTTGCCTGAGTTCTGCCGCTCTACAAGTTCATTGTTTGTTTTTGTTACAGCTATATTAAAAGTATTTTTAATACTCTCAGGTGTGAAATCCGAGATAAAAGTTGTAGCTATACCAAGAGCAAGTTTTTTCGATGTCTCTTTTTTTTGTATCGTTTCAGAAGGTTGTTGAGTTGAAGCCTTTTTTGTTTTTTGCTGTCCCGGATCATCCAGGCTGGATTTATTAAAGCTAACACTGTGGGCATAAGAGAGTCCCCTGTCTTCATCAACTTCCATGCGCGCTTGTAAAGAAGACGTGATTGAAAGGGCTACAACAACAGCTGCCAAAATTTTAAAAGATGTTTTCATTTTATTTTTCTCCAGTTTTATCATTTTTGATGAAGGCTCTTGCCTCGTACAATTGAGATAACATTGATTCTGGAAAATACGATTGCAACTCTTTAAACACAACGTTGCAAAAATGGAATCAATTATATGAATAAAAAAGGGCGGAGCTTTTGAGTGTAAATAGAATAAAGACAATGTTTGTTTTGTTGATAAAGAAGAGAATAGAAAAACTCGGAATTCTATCCCGCGCTATATTCTGCAGCGTTTGAATTTCAACTCGGAAGAGGGAAAAGAAAAAAATCTCTTCCTTCTTTTTATATGTTGCAATATATAAATGGGTGAGGGTTGAATCCTTCAGCATCTCTTAAAATTATTGAAAGTATTAACGAGAGCAAAGCTCAGCCCCTTCTTCAAATTCTTTGTTTGTTCCTTTAACGAGACGAATCGTGTCACGAATTCCCTTGTAATCCTCATCCCCTATCATTTCGGCCTTGCGTAAAGCATCCAGTAAACCAATATTATACTGGTCATATTCCGGATCAAGTAAGTGGCTGTCCGGTGTTAAATGCCAAGCACTTCTTCGTTGCCATTTCCATTGATGCTTAATCTTATCATTTTTTCCTGGTTTTCGCGCTTTTGGAGGATAATCAGGGATAGGTTTCTGTTTTCCTTCGTGAGATACTGTCAAAGAGGGAAGCTCATAAACTCTTACAAAATGATCCCTGTTATCTTCATCATCGCTATTTTGAGGAGGGTCAGCATACGCCAATAAAAATTGTACTGCCCCACCCGGAACAGCTTCAAAAACTCTCCGGCCTGTGTCTAAATGGTCAGGCTTATTTGTATGCTCTGAATATCTTTGGGCGTACTGATCTAAAGAAGTTAATGTATCCCACATAGCGCCATCCTCTGAAATGTGGGGAATTTGTAAAACCTTGTCAGAAATACATCCCTGAAAAACTTCGTCTTGCCACAAAACGTTGGGATTAATTTCCGGGAAAGACTTGGGCGCAATGACACCCATGAAAAAACCTACTTCGGTACCTTCTGGAATAACACTTAATCCTACACGCGAGTAAACTGTCCACTCCTTCAATAAAGCTGTTGTTTGTCGATATTCCCCCAGGGTTTCACACAAAAGGGCTTGCTCAATAGGCAGAAACCATCTGTGATATCCTCCAGATTTGTCTTGTGCATACATCGTTGCAACGACACGAGAAAAGAGGGTTCTTCCAGAGAGGTACAATAGATGTCCTTTCGAAAATCCTCCACTATTTTCTGCTGTTTTAAGGGTGCGTTTGTAAAATTTAACTTTTCTTAATTGGGCTTCTTAATTGGGTTTAAAACCTGTACACTCAATACTTCCAGAGACTGTCCACCCAGCTTTTTTTATATTTCTATTAATAGACTCTGCAAGTTTTGCGTGGAAATGTCTAAGGGGAGAATTATTCAATCGCTCTTTTAGATTGTGCTCCGGGGCATTTGCAAGCTGTTGGGGAAGCCATTCCAGATCACAGTTAGTTGTCCAGCGCGTATTCAGGAAAGAGTGTCTACACGAGGTTGCAGGTAAAAGGTATCTGGATTCTCCCTGAGTAATCACCCTTAGAAAAAGATCATTCAAAGAAAATTCGCCTAAAGGGATGTTACTTCTTCGAGAAGTTTTCTCTCCAAATTTAGCTAGGAAATTACAAGGTTTGGAGGCGGAAATTTTGTTTCCACCTATAACTAAAATAAAAAGCAGCAACAAAAAAGTTTTTGATGGCATAAGTTCTCCCTATTAAAATAGATTAATTTAACACTATAGTTCAGAATTCAATGAATCAATAAGAAGATCGATATTATAAAGAGGGACCATCAATCTTTCTAGAAAAATAGCAGGGTCTACAGTAATCTTTTGACGTAGTAAGTCTATCTCTGCACGCCTCCAACGTCCAATTGCACTGTTAAGATCTTCAACTGCATCTCTGTTGAACTCGAGCTCTTTGGAGAATCCCCACCCCTCTTCGTTAATTTCGTCGATTAACTCTGACTGGTCTAAGAGGTTTTTTGCTGCAGTGACAAGTTGGTTAGTAATAGACTCATTAACCCCATTTTTTTGACAAAACTCTGCTATGGTCTTATAACAATTTGCTCTGACATATTCTTCAACTTCCTCGCGTGTCTTACTAGGATCTAGAGGTTTAGGTGTTACTCCATCAAATCTACCAATTCTTTTCAGCTCATTCGTAAGGGAGCGATGAACATCTAACATATCTTTACCATTAAAATATTCCGGACATTGTTCCTGAACAAGGTCTTTTAATTTCACGGGCTGTTTTATATCATCTGAGGCTTCTTGTACTCTGCTGCTCATGTATTCTTCTTGTTCATCGCTTTCGTGAAAGATACCAGGT
>DDGG01000017.1:0-50518 GCA_002337525.1 Alphaproteobacteria bacterium UBA1908
AAAAGAAGAAATAACTAATCCATGCACTGACTAGGGATATACCGCAGGATCGTATACCTTACATTTTTTATCAAAAAAGAATCCAATACATGGAAATAACTAAAAGGACTACTAACAATCGAATTGTTTCTCTGATCCGTTAGTCCTGTAAAACCTTGGTACAACTTAGGTATTCACTCCTACTTTTTTTCTAGATCTACAAATAAAGAGTCATCAACTCTCTGTATTTCTGGTTCTTCTGAAGTTTCAACTTTAAAGCTTGAACCTGTACTCTGATTAAGTGATCCAAGGGGCCTGTAAACCTCTCCTGTTGAATCAAGAAATTCCACTTCCTGAGGTAAAACAATATTTACAACTTCTTCCGGATTGAGTTCAAAATGCAAGTTTGACGGTTTAAACCCTTGAGTTCGTGCAATTGTGCTTAAGGCTCTACGAGGGGCTTGGCTTTCCAAAAGTTCAGTAGCAAGAAGTTTCATCCATGAAGCTTTAGCCAAACCTATAGAGCATAACAAAGCAATAATCCCAAAAAAGACAGAGATTTTTTTCAACTTCATAATGATTTTTTCCTTGTAAAGATCAATATACTATGTAATAAAAATAAATCCTAATAGTCAAGAAAAAGCTCTCTTTTTTAAAATGAGTCATAATTATTTATATTTAATATAGGCTGATCTTTAAATTTCAAAAGAAATTATTAAATGGGGTCTAAACCTTCAAAAATCTTTATAAAGACTGGTGACACTTTTCATTAGAGAAGTCATATTCTTCTAACATATTTACTCTTCCGGATCTTTATCTTTTAAATCAATACAAAACCTTTTTCCTTACTCATCTTCGTCTGAAGTCCATTAGTCTTCAGCTTTCCAAACAATTTTTTCTCTTAAAAAATCAAAATCTTCACCTTTCATATGCGGAAAAGCTTCTTCTAGACTTTCCCCAGAACTTTCTCTCATGCTTTCTAGAAATTCCTGGGATCTTTTATTGTCCTTTTCTGCAAGAGAGAAAGCATTTGTGATTCCTTTCTGAGAATCAATTTCTGTTCCAAGTTAAGCAGATTTTTCACAAAAGTCTTTGTAAAGGCAGCAGAACAGGCTTTTTATAAGCACTCATAAAAAAGCAAATGAACTTAAATCGTTAAGAATAGAGGAGCTTGAACGCCAAAATAAAGAAGGATAAATTCACTTTTGAAAAAAAGTATTTATAAAGGCTTATAGTTCTTACTAAAAGAAGTATTGACCGCCAGAGACTTTATGACTTGAAAGACCGAGGAGTAGGGGCCACGAAGATTTCTCAAGACATGAAGATCGGAAGATCAACCGTCTATAAGCTTTTGAAGCAGAGGAATAAGGAACCATAGTTATCTTGATTTATCTCACTGTCAATCTATTATGACCTATTGACAAATATATATGAAAGTCTCTATCCTTTTAATTAAATTAACGTTAAATATATTTCAGGGGAGTAAATATGAAGAAAATATCTCTTGTGTTTTTACTACTTTCTGCTTTCCTGTTCCCTGAAAAAATCTTGGCGACTGAAGAAGTCTTTGACGATCTTCAAATGGCAATTAGTTTTATGAAAAAAGCTTATGAAAGACCTAATGAGTCAGAGGCTTATAGAAATCTTAGAGAAGTAATTGAAAATGCTCCTCCGAATCTAGGAGAAGAGCTTAATCACTATAGTCAAAGAATAAATGGTACACTCACACAAATTCTATACAAAGGAAGTCACTTTGGTTCTGTATATCGTCGCAACAAATCTTCTATCGTTTTTTCGTTTAAAGGAACGGATACGTTAACAGAATGGGTATGCACTAATCCATGGGCTTGCTTTAAATCTATAGAATTTTCTAGTGGAAATTCTGCTGTGGGCCAAACTCATAAGGGTTTTCTCGATGTTTATAACGGACTCAATCATGCTGAGATGCTTCGTATTGCCCAACGTGCAGGTTATGAGGAAAGCTTTCCGAGGTGGCTTGCAAGCTTTTTTTCTTCAATAGTTTTGCCTAGTGAAGTAATTTTTGTGGGGCATAGTCTGGGAGGGGCTGTTGCACAACTCGCTGCATTTGACGCCAAAATGTATTATAATCAAAAGCTTATTGGCCCAACAACAGATTTTAAAGTTATAACGGCAGGCTCTCCAAAGCTTTTCAATGCAGAAGGAGCTAGAGAATTTGAACGTGTGTTTGGAAAAACAAATATTAGGCATCTCCAGAATCCCATTGATATTGTGCCATATATGCCTTGTTGTTGTGGACGAACCGCAACATGTGGTTTGGGATGTGAAGAATATGATTCAGCGGGAGTTCATAAAATGGGGATTTTTTGTAATTTAAATTCTATATGGAATGTTGCAAGCTCTTTATTCTGTTGTGCAAGTCCCTATATTTTCTATTCTTCTTTTGGTTGTGGTTTGATAGGGTGCAGTGCGCTAATTCTAAACTCTCATAGAGTTGATTCATACAGCACTGCCAGGTATGATCAAGGCTGGTGGTAAATCGATATAAACTGGAACATCTTCGAAACTCAGAAAAGGAATTTGTGAATGTTTGTAGGCTCTTTGTGCTCTATCCGCGATAATGGCAACTTTGCCCCCGCGTTGATGGGCCTTTAAAAGCGCTTAGGAATAGGGCGTATTCCTAAAATCGTTAAAGTTCTTTGTAAAGGTTGAAAGAGTCTCTCCTGTCAGGTTTGATTTAAAGGCAGTGACTGAGTGATCAGGATTCACAAGAATAAAATAATAGGCCTGATTTTCAATCATGGTATAGAGAACTGAATTAACAAGGGGACTATCTGTCCTCAACAGTGTTTGCAAGGTGCCCTGATTTTTAAAGTGAAAGATGAATTGATAGAGGGCGGTGTTTTCAAAACCGGTAATACAATATCCAAAGAAGAATTCTTCTTCTGGCAGAGACGGAGAAGGGGTATCTGTTTTAAGAATAAAGGCTCCGTCGGTTTTGCCATTTACCTGGATGTAGCCTGAAGCACAACAGGGCGCTTTTTGATCTAAAAAGTCAGACATAAAAGCTTCTTTAATGTCTCTTTAGGAGTATAAATAAAAAGTTGCATAATATATATTATGGAAAATTTAATCACTTTATACTTATCTATTAATTATCTAAATTAGGATCTGCGTTACCATAGACCCTAATCCAGTGAGCTAAAAATTTTTTTTATTGAGAAATCATTTCAGCAATTTTGGAATGATTTAGAATTTGTGAAATAAAATTCGCTGCTGCTTCATCAAATGATTCAGCTGTATTTCGACAAGCCTGAACCGCATAATAAGATGTTCCAAATTCTGTTAAGCTTTTAATTTCAATAGGTGAATTATTATCAACACGCACAAAAGCATTAATATACCACTCGCCCTGAAGTGAGCTAAAAGAGACTTCCGTTAGTTCAATCTCCATTACATGAGATGCTAATCGGGCAGAGTCAGAACGTATCTTTAGAGCTGAAAGTGTTTTTTGAAAGGCATCATTTAAATATTGAGAATAAGTCATTTTTTTTGGTAAATATATTTCCCCTGCCATGCGGCACAAAATGCTGTTTGGATCATCTTCACTTGGTTTGATGGGAAGAAGATAGATGGGTTTAATATTTTTATTTTTAATTTCATAATCAATACTAGTGTCAACTTTAAAACTTTTAATATTATTGGAAACACATCCTGATAATACTAAAATAGAAAAAAGGCTGGGTATTATTTTCTTATAAATCATTTAGAAGCTCCAAATCTAAAAACATGCAGATCTCAATCAAAATTAAATAATTTTTTATTGAGATAGGCTACTAAAAAACACATTTTGATATTTTTTTCAATGTTTTTATTTTTCGAGCTATATCACGAGCAATCCATCTCAGGACTGGATTACCTGAGTCATAGTTTTCAATTATAAATTTTTCTACATCACGTTGGAAAACTTTATGTCGTTTCCATAATTCACGATAAACCCAACTATGCGCCTTCTTTATATAATTCCTGCCATCAGTTAAATAAGGAGTGGTCTGGTTTAAAATCCTTGTGATTTGGTCTTGAGTCATATCAGGTTTATATCGAAGCTGGCAGGCCATTAAAACCGGGGCGTACCTTTTCACAAGTTCTTTATCTGATTGATATGAATAGATAATAAATTTATCAAGGTCCCTTACCTGCCAGAATAAATTCATACATACAGCATCAACAACATCCCAACTTGTCGATTTTGTTGCCCAATTTTTCATTTGAGATAAATCTACTAACTCTGGATCACAAATAAGGGCTGCTAAAATCTGTGCATCTCGAATATTGGTATCAAATAATAAAAGTGCCGCCCTATAATCTTGCCCAATACTTTTTGCAAGTTTTCGTATTTCGGGGATTGTAACTCCTAAAATATTCACTGGCGCGATTCCAAGCCGGGAGAACGAGATAATATGATCAGATTCTCCAAGTGATACTAGTCTATCAAGATATGGGATTTTCACGTCTACATTTGACACTTTTTGAGGTTGAAATCATAAAATAAAACTAACAGACACAGAAAAAGCTGCATAACAAAATATGCAGCTTAAGAAAAAAATATCCTTAAAACTCCTTTAGCAAGAGTATTTAGGGTGTTAGAAAAATAAATTCCAGACGATCACCAACAGCCCCTATTTGGAGAAGTGGTAAATATAATAGACACAAAAAAATAATAGCCCCAAACATCTTTGCAAAAATCACACCTTCATTTTGCAAAATGTCTTTCCTGTCACCCTGATGTTCATAAACATCTTTTTTTATTAACTTTTTTAACATTCTATCCTCCCCCGATATGAATAGATGATGTCAGTAAAGCATATTTTTTTAACTAATGAAAGATTAATTTTTAGTAAATAAAAAACTTTTTTTTCCTTAATTGTTAATCTGCTCTGTCAAAACAATTGTCATATAATTTTGGCAGTTTATATAGGTTTTTTATATAACCTTCTTTTGAAACAGGAAAGTTTTTTCTTTTTTCTGGAAGTTAATCTATTGATATTAAAAGAAAATTCCTATGCGTCGAATTCCATTTTTGACATTAAAAAAATCTAATATCGATAATAAAAATTATTAAGTCTTCTTTATCGATGATCATTCCCTAACCTTAAAAATATCAATCAAAAAAATAGACTTGTATGCTTAATTATTAACAAAAAATCTAAAGTTTTAGATATTAGTAAAAAGAATTTCGAGAGACCCTCTGAAGCCATAATAATAAAATGTCTTGTTTTAAAAAGACTTAAAGTGCTATGTGAAAATACAGTTATGCTCCTAATGGTATGAGATTTTTGATGAAAAGTAATTACAGTTGCTTTGTATTTCTTCTGTTTCTGAGTGGTTCTGCCTCTTTTGCAAGCGATGAGTTTGAACATGTGTTTACAAAAGTTGGAACCTCAACAGCTACTCAAACCAGAGATCAATATCAATCTTTCCAAACTTTTAGGGATATGTTCCGCCCTATTCTTGACGACTCTTTAAAAGTTTTTTTTGAGAAGGCCTGGGGTGCCATTTTTGAGGGGTACACAGATGATGAATCATCAGTCTGTGGAAAACGTTTACCTGTTTCAAGAGAGAGCGATCATACAAGCTGCCTGTATAATCGTTTAAAGCAAAATAAAGATCCTGAGATACAGTTTATTAATATTGTTGGGTCTTTAACAGTTTCTGAAACACATTTAGAATCTCTCAAGAAAGTTTTTTGCGATAAGGAAATGCAAGCTTTAAGAGAGTTAGAAGGATTTTCATATTTTTCTGGCCAGGTTACAAAATTATCTGACTGCTCTTAAAACAGATTATTTACTCAAAGAGACCTGTGCCCCCTTTTTCAAAAGATAGGGGAAATAAATCTCACCACTTTTATCATTGAATGTTTTCAGGCAACACGTGAAATAGTATTCGTCGTGCTATGTCCTTCTTCCAGTTCAGCCAAAACAACATCCCCTCCCCAGGAGAAGACTTCTTTGGCGCCTACAACATCTTCAACTTTATAATCGGCCCCTTTGATCAAGACATCTGGACGCAAGTGTTGTATTAATTCCAGAGGTGTCTCCTGATCGAAAATAACGACAAGATCGACATCTGAAAGAGCTGCCATAACTTTTGTACGAGATGACTCATTCTGAAGGGGACGTGTTGGACCTTTAAGACGCCGAACAGAATCATCCGAGTTTAAAGCTACAATAAGACGGTCACATGATTTTTTCGCCTGATTAAGCAAAGAAATATGGCCTGGGTGCAATAAATCATAGCACCCATTGGCAAATCCAACTTTAAGTCCGCGACGATGCCACTCTATGGTTTGGGCCTGAGCTTCTGACCAGCTCATTGTTTTATCCGTATTGGCCTGTTCAACAGAGGCCGTTAATGCTTTATGAATTTCATCTGTTGTGACAGTTGCTGTCCCTGCTTTCGCAACAACAAGTCCCGCCGCTGTATTTGCAATTTTTGCGGCAGCCTCCATAGAGGCATCCACAGCCAGGGCCGCAGATAATGTTGCAACAACAGTGTCCCCTGCCCCCGAAACGTCATAAATTTCCAAGGCCTGTGTCGGGATATGGTGTATATCTCCTTGCTCGTTAAGTGTCATCCCCTTGTCGCCACGAGTTGCGAGAACAGCCTTAATTTCACATTCTTTCAGAATTAGGCTGGTGGCTTTCTCAACATCTTCATCCGTCGTTATTTTAAAAGAACTTGATTCTTGAAGCTCCTTTGCGTTTGGTGTCATAAGAGAAGCACCAGCATACACAGAAAAATCTCTTCTCTTGGGGTCAACAACTACAGGTTTGTTATGCTTTTTAGCTTCGTTCATGATCGAGGAAAGAAGGTCATTTGTAAAAAGACCTTTTCCATAGTCCGAGACAATAACCACATCAACAGACTGTATCAAGCTTTTGGCCTGTGCCAAAATATCGCGTTCTGTCTTCTTGTTAATTTCATAAGAATCTTCATCATCAACCCTTAAAAGTTGTTGTCCTTCGCAAACATACCGCGTTTTAACTGTTGTTTTGCGGCCTTTTTCACAAATGAGATATGCTTTAACTCCCTCAAGATCATCGAAGAGGGATTGGGCCTCACTGGCATCTTCATCTTCACCGACGACACCGCAGAAATAACAGATTGCTGACAAACTCGACAGGTTTCTGGCAACGTTTCCGGCACCTCCAAGAACAGTACTTTGACGCATTGAACGTAAAATGGGAACTGGCGCTTCGGGAGAAACCCGATTCACCTGGCCATAGATAAAGTGGTCAACCATCACGTCACCTATGCATAAAAGTCGTGCGTTGGAAAAGTTTTCAAGAATAGTTTGAAAAAGAGTCACATTCGTCATTTTTGAATAAATCTCTGTTATCTTATTTTTACCCTTCACTCCTTATATAGGAGGAAGAGATATTTTATGCCAGGCTTTTTTAAACAAGACCCAACCCCTGTTCCAGACCAGCACATAACATTTGTCCTAAAGTAATGTGCATTTCCTGAATACGGGCTGTTGTCTGCGAGGGGACAATAAGTAAGGGATCTGCAAGTCCGATCATTTTTCCTCCCTCTTTCCCTGCAAAACCGACAGGTGTTAAACCTTTTTCTGAAGCAACTTTTAGAGCTTTTAGAATATTTGGACTCTGAGCAGATGTGCTGATCCCCAGTGCAATATCTCCTGGACGACCCAAAGCCTCAATCTGTCGTGAAAAAAGATCTTCAAACGAAAAATCATTAGCAATTGCCGTCAGTGCCGACGAATCTGTTGTGAGGGCCAGAGCAGGAATAGCGGGCCTGCTTTTTGAAAAACGAACAGTTAACTCTGTGGCAAGGTGCTGTGCATCTGCTGCACTACCCCCATTACCAAAAAATAGAATTTTACCTCCTTGTCTTACAGATTTCAGACAAATATCCAAAAGACGATAAAAAGGAGTTTCAAGAGTTTCAAGAGTTTTCGCCGCAACTTCCAAATGTTCCTGCATGTCGGACTTAAAAAGGTTCTTAACTCGATCCAGGGAAACGTCTTCTTCCTGATTTGAATCAGAATTAAAGTAAAAGTTAATATCAGTCATTTTGTTTCCTTAAAAATCAATGAGCACTTTATTAGATGAAAGAGGGAGAGAATGTGGCTTTGTTTCAAAAGTGATACGGTCTCCAGGCAATAAACGACTTTGACTTAATTTATGCTGCCAGGATGAAACAACACAGGCATGTTTCGTCTTACTAAAGAGATTCCTGGTTTTAGTCATTAATCGATTCATCATTGGGGCCTCGGAACAATCGCCTTCAACTTTAATTCTCAGAGACTTCACATTTTCCACTTTTTCAGATTGATTCACAACATCTCCTCGCACAACAATGACCTGGCTTATGCCCTCTTGAGATATATTTAAAGGGGAAACATTTTTTAAGATAAGGTTCGAGGATTTTAAAGTACTTAAATCCAGGCCTGCAAGCTCATAAACTTTTTCACTTTGGGGCCAGGTTGCAACAACCTGGTACCGAGCAAAATAACCTCCTCCCAGAACGATAATAAAAAGCAATAACGTCATTAAAACAAACGAAAACCAGCTCTTCAAAGGTTTTTTATGTGATAGCGGAGGCGCTGATTTTTCCGCAGCTAAAGAGTCAACCAGGCCCTGTTCATTTCGTGGCATGGTTTGATGCCATCTATGGCCACAGGCAGCGCACTTCAAGGTACGTCCCGATGCCCCTAAAACTATTTCATCAACAAGGTAACGTTTCTGGCAAGCTTCGCAATTTACAATCATAATACCCACGCGTGACATAATCCCATGACACTTTGTACGATTAATTAAGGTTTTTTGCAAGAATACATCGTATCAAGTCTCTTTTTAGGAAAGAGCAGAAAAGAAGGCTCATAAATTTTTTTGTCTTTTTAGATTTCTTTAATTTTGTTAACCTGATCATAGTTTGTAATGTTGTGAAAAAATATTGAAAATGGAGTCTTTTCTTGTCCCTCGTTGATTTTCGCCAGGTGAGCTTTTCGTACGATGGCACAAATATTATTTTTCACAATGTCTCTTTTAGCTTAAAACCAGGGAGTTTCCATTACTTAACAGGTCCCAGTGGCGCAGGTAAAAGTTCCCTGATTCGTCTAATGTACGCAGATCGTCTCGATTATGCAGGAAAAATCTCTGTTTTAGGTCAGGATTTAAAACGCCTGAACGAGGATCAGATTGCTAGTCTTCGCCAAAATATCGGTGTTGTCTTTCAGGACTTTCTTCTATTGGATCATTTATCTGTCCTGGATAATGTTGCAATTCCTCTTCGTCTTGTTGGGCAAACATGGTCAAAAGCACGTAAGGTTGCGACAACGATATTAGAATGGATTGGACTAGGGCTTCAAATGGAGTCTTTTCCTAAAGAACTTTCCGGTGGACAACGTCAGCGCGCAGTTATTGCACGCGCCATCATTAACCGCCCCAAACTTTTAATTGCAGATGAACCAACAGGGAATCTGGATCATGCCAACGCCATGAAGCTTCTTTATTTATTTGAAGAACTTAACAAACAAGGTACGACTATTTTATTTGCAACTCATAATCATGATCTTTTAACAAGTTTTCCTCATCCACAACTTCACCTGGAAAATGGTCTCCTTCGTTTTATCGATGCTGTTCCCGATTTAAAGGCTGTAATTAATGACTAGAATTCAGGAAATCCCCTTTAAGGCCCTTGGTCAAAATCGTATTGTAGCCTGGACTGTCGCCCTTATGTGCTACCTTGTTATTATGTCGTTAGGTATATCAACATATTTGAATGACGCGATTGGTCGCTTCCAGTCCAGCCTGGAACAAGCTGTCACAGTTGAAATAACCTCTCATCATCAGGGCTTTGATGCTTTGGAAGTGAAAAAAAAGAAGCATAAACGTCAAGAAAAACTCTTTCTAATTTTAAAGTCCTATTCAAAAGTTGGTCGAATCGAAACTCTAAACACAAGTCTTTTAGAGAGCTTTGTTATGCCTTGGGAAAAAAGTAAGAGAGATCCTCTTTTTGAAAGACCTTTGCTTGTTGATGTTTATCCAAAAAGAGGAAAAATACTTAATGCTGACGACTTAAATACCTATATTTCACGTTCTCTACATGGTGTTAAAGTTTATTCTCTTTACCCCTGGAAAAAAGATTTAATAACAGTGGCCTGGACGATACTCATCGCTGCTTTAACTCTTGCGACTTTTATAAGTCTTGTTTCAATCTCAATGATTGTCTTTACAACCTACACCGGGCTTTGCCTGCATCAACGTACAGTCGATATCCTTCGTCTTATAGGGGCAACAAATCATTTTATCGCCAAACGTTTTCATGCTTATGCAACATCACTGGCAATTAAGGGAAGCTTGTGGGGAGCTGCCCTGGCCCTTGGGACTTTCCTGATCTTAATGGGGAGTAGCCTTTTTAAAAATCATGAAATGATTTTAATAACTTTAGTTGCAACACCTTGTTTCTTGACTTTGCTTACATATATTGGAGCACGAGGGTCATTTTCATTTATGCTTAGTAACAGTGCCGAGGCAAGATGAATATCCATTCTTTCCAGCAGAGCCAAAGGGGTACTTTCTTCTCCCTTTTATCGCAGTTTCCTCAATGAAAGGCCTTTGTTTTGCTTGTTTTACTGGATCGTGATGGCGTCATTAATAAAGATTTACCAAATTCAGTGACTTCGCTGGATGATTTTCAACTTTTGCCTGGTGTAGGTCGCTCCATAGCTTGTTTAAACAAGGCAAAAATAAAGGTCGCTGTTGTTACAAACCAGGCTTGTGTCGGGAGAGGAGATTTATCTGCTGAAGGCCTTGAAAGCATCCATCAAAAAATGCAACAGCTTCTTAAAAAAGATAACGCCTATATTGATAAAATATATGTTTGTACAGATACAAAAATCCTCCCCAACAATCGTCGGAAGCCTGCCCCTGGTATGATACTGGAAGCCATGCAGGATTTTAATACGATACCTCGGAACACGGTTATGATTGGGGATGCCGATCGCGATCTTGAAGCTGCCACTGCGGCAGGATGCCACAAAATACTTGTCTTAACTGGCAAGGGAAAATTAACTTATGATACTATCAAATCAAATGATTGCTCTTTAATCGTCCACAAAAACCTACCCTCGGCAATAGACTTTTTATTAACAACTCCCTTAGAGAATTCTGGTCGTTTATGATGCGTATTATTTTTTTCTCTTATCGCCTCTTATTACGCGCGACACTCTTCTGGAGTGCAGGGCTTGCTGTTTTTATTTATGATATGGAAACTTTTACTCCTCCCCGACCAAGAAAAGCTAATGCCATTGTTGTCTTAACAGGAGGCGCAGATCGTCTAAAAGTTGGTGTTTCTCTTCTTAAAAATGATTTGGGAGAAAAATTATTGCTCTCTGGAGTCAATAAAAAAGTTCGCAAGAAAGATCTTCCCGTGACAAAATCACTTCCTATTGATTTTGGCTATCAGGCAAAATCAACAATTGAGAATGCTTATGAAGCCCGCCGTTGGCTCCAGCAGGAATCAGCCCATTCTTTTTTCCTGGTCACGGCTCATTATCACATGCGTCGTTCCCTTCTTGAATTTCATCAACGTTTGAAAAATATTGACGTTATTCCCTACCCCGTCAGACCAGATGCTTTCAAAGAAAATGAATGGTTTCAAAATCTGACGCTTGTCACACTGGTTATCAGCGAGTACAACAAGTATATACTCGCGTTGTGCCGCGCCTTTCTGAGAATCTGCGCTTTAACTCTGGGGCTTATAAAATAAATGTTACTTTATCTTAGATCTTTTCTTTTTAATTTTTTCTTTTTCCCATGGACAGCTTTGTGCGTTTTAATGGCAACATTAAGTTTTGTTTTTGGTCAAAAACTTGCCATTTATGCTGCCTATTTCTGGGGGATTGGGACACATTTCTTGCTAAGAGGTATTTGTGGTGTCACTTACGAAATTCAGGGTCAGGAAAATTGGCAAGGAGAAGCTGCCATTTTTGCTTGCAAGCATCAGTCTGCCCTCGAAACATCCATGATCCAGGTTCTTGCGTTTAATAGTGCTATTATTTTAAAGAAGGAACTCACTTATATCCCTGTTTTTGGTCAAGTTATTCTAAAAGCAGGTGTTATTCCAATCGATCGATCAAAAGGAAAGCGAACATTACCTCAGCTTATAAAAGGTGCCAAAAAATTTCTTCAAGCCGGACGCCCTCTCTTTATTTTTCCTGAAGGTAGCCGGAACCCCCTTGAAAAACCTACACAAATTCGTCCAGGAATTGGAGTTATTTACCAGGAAACAGGTTTTCCTGTCTATCCAGTCGCTTTAAATACCGGTGCTGTATGGGGACGCAGAAGTTTTCTTAAAAAGCCTGGAAAGGTTATTTATCGTATTTTACCGCCTATTCAACCAGGACTTGATAAAGATGCTTTTTTAAAGCAACTTACCGAAACCCTTGAAAAAAATACCCGCGATATTTGTTCCTAAAAGCTTCAATAAAACAAATTATAATATTTAAATAAAAAAGTTCTTTAATCATATTCTTAAAAAGAAAAACGGTCCCGGGGAATAGAAAACAAAATATATGACAGGATCTTTCTTAATAGCAATGTATAGCAAACTCTAATGAAGCGTTTTATTAAGAAACGGACTGTCCAAAGATACTGTTGGAATCCGTACTTCGTAGGCGTTATCTGATTTATCTGTCACATGATATACTCCGGACATAATTCCCGAAGGAGTTGTAAGCGAAATAGCATTCACATAATGATAGTCTTGGCCTGATTGGATCGTTGGCTGTTCTCCTCCAATACTAAAACCACGTATTTCCTCGCTCCGGCCATAACAATCTGTTAGTTGCCAATAAGTCCCAACAATCTTAATTGATTCGTCGCGATGGTTATCAATCATCACATGATACAGCCACATATATTCAGACTTCTCGGGGGATGATTCCTTGTCAAGATATACAGGAGCAACTGAAACTTGAATCAGGTCAGTTTTTGCATCATATGATTGATAAGAAAGGATTTTTGAAACAGGTCTTTTAAGCCTTGAGCGCATCGATAACATCCTTTACGTTAATAGAGTTCATACCACCCGTCTTACGATCTCTTTCTTTTTCAAGAACTTTACCAAAGACATTTTGATTGTACTCTAGAACGCCCAGATTTCCAAAGAGACCAATCGCTTTTTTTCCAAGAGCCCCGGCAAGATTTAAAAGACCGCTATCATTTCCTATAAAATAATCTGCCTCAGATAAAAAAGCGCATGTTAATCCTAAATCGTAATCGGTTGCAAGTTCAGCAGTTCCCCCTTTTTCCTGAATTAAGGCAAGAATTTCTTTTCCCTTCTGCTCCTCTGATTTAGCTCCACATAAAAAAATCGTTTGTGGCTTTTTTCGTTGAAGGGCGACAGCAAGGTCTGCAAAACGTTCGGCAGACCAAATGCGCTGAGGATTTGTTGCCCCAAAACCAAAAACGGTCCAGGGATGGGGCATTTTATGAAGAAGTTCACGAATTTTTTTAAGAGCTTCCACTCTTGGTGTCAAAAATCGATCTTCGTCTTTCAAAGGAAGGCGGCATTTTTTAAAAAAAGTTTCAAAACGTGCTATTGGATGAAGAAAGCGATACTTTTTGTCAAGAGTATTAGAGGACGTTAGCATCCCTTTAAGCCATCCAAAACCATATCCATAACGTTTTCTGATGCCCGCAAAACTGGCCGCAATATAATAACGTGGGCTATGGTGTAGAATCCAGACCTCCCCAAAGTTTTTCTTTCGCAAAAAGTGTCCCAACATTATTCCCCCCATGCTGCCATAATGCTTTTTGGAATCAAGCCATAAAATCTCTTCTATCCACGGTTCATGCGATAAAAGCTTGTCAACCTGAGATTGGGGTTTTGCAAGAAGAGTTATTTTTCCAGTTGGAGATTGACGAGCAAGAGCTTTAAAAGCACGCAAATGCCACAAAGCATCTCCAATACCTGGCAAGGGTTGGATAACTAAACAGCGTTTTGTATTTTTAGCCACAGTAAGCCTTTCTTTTTTGCTTATGGTCGACTCTTTCGTTTTTTAAAAATTCGTACCTTCTTTTTTCATAACCTTAGATGCCAATAAATCTTTCTGGTCAACATATGAGAGTACTTGTTCAGGAGAAATAGCCTGCATCCCTTCTTTTCCAAAAATCCCTTCCGGAGGTAAAATCTGGTGCATATAGGGAGAATACGTTAAGGGAGCCGTTGCCCCAAAAAGACCAAGACTTGGAATACCAAGACAAGCAGATGCATTCAATAAGCTGGAATCATTGCCAATAAAAAGAGAAGCCTTTGATAAAAGAGCAAAAACACGAGGAAGAGATAAATCATAGACAGGAACAGCCCCAAGTCCCATGGATCTGAGAGAATTTGTAACCTGCATAACTTTATCTTTCTCGGATTTTGACCCACAGATGAAAAAAGTTTTTGCTCCCCGTGCTGCCAGGCCTTTTGAGAGAACCTGGAAGTATGTTAAAGGCCAGGTCTTTGTCTCATCAGACGCCCCTACTCCATAAGTTACCCAGGGCGTTGGGTAGCATAAGAAATGGTCATCACAATATTTAAGGGCCTCTTTTTCAAGAATAAGCCTTTGATCATCTGTCCGAATATCATAATTCTCACGCGACATCATCTCATTCATTTGTTCAATGTGACGTAATTCACGCGTTTCATCCGGTAAAGGCCTATTTGTTAATAACAAGCGTTGATCCCTGGCAAGCCCGGGGCCAAAACGCCTGGGAATCCCTGCTAAGAAAGGTACAAGAGCGTAACTAAAACTTTCGTGAAAAACCCAGGCTTCGTCAAATTTTTCTTTCCGTAATTTAAGTCCCATCAACGGCATTAAGCGTCTATCCAAATAAATAAAGTGATCAATTGAGGGTTCGTGAGAAAGCCAGGATCTGGCATTGGCATTGGATTTTGTTAAAACAGTAACAGAACCCGATGCCGCGCGTCGTGCCAATGCACGTGTATATGGTAAATGCCAAATCATATCGCCTATGCCCGGGCGAGGCTGAATTACTAGAATTTTTGGTTTTTTAGGCAGCGTCATTGACTTCAATTCCATACGGTTTCAAACACTCTTGAACATTGTGAACTAATATTTTCAGGTCATTTCTTGACGTGGATTCAGCACGAACAACCAGCACATCCTGAGTGTTGGAGGCTCGCAGAAGCCACCATCCTTTTTCATTCACAACACGAACACCATCTGTCAAATCGATGGTAACTCCCTTACTTTTAAGAACCTCGGTAATATTAGAGACAATTTCAAATTTATCGTGGTTTTCACAGGAAATTCGAATTTCCGGGGTATTAACACGTTCTGGTCGGCTGCGATTCCATTCTGCCAGGCTACTCTGCAGGGACCCACAAATTCCTATTAGCCTTAAGGCGGCATAAATTCCGTCATCAAAGCCAAAATAGCGATCAGAGTAGAAGATATGGCCGCTCATCTCGCCAGCTAAAGGAGCCTTCGTTTCTTTCATCTTTGTTTTAATAAGAGAATGCCCGGTTTTCCACATCAAAGGATTACCACCCATTTGATGAACAGCCTCGAAAAAAGACTGACTTGCCTTTACATCAGCAATAATTGTCGCACCTGGGTGATTTTTCAGGACCTCTTCAGCAAGAAGAACCAAAAATTCATCTCCCCACAAGATTGTGCCTTCTCCATCAACGACACCAAGACGATCACCATCACCATCGAAGGCAACACCCAAATCACACTTTTCTTTTAAAATAATCTCTTGCAATTGAACAAGATTTTTAGAAACTGTGGGATCCGGGTGATGCGAAGGAAAGTGACCATCAATCGTCCCATTTAAAACATAATGCTGGCCTGGTAGGCGCTGAACAATATCAGAAACGACATCGGCAGCAGCGCCGTTGCCAGGATCCCAGGCAACTTTTAGGGGTGGTTGATCCCGGTAATAAGACATAAAACTGTCTACCAGATAATCTGTATAGGCTTTAACTATCGAATAATGCTGGTGAGTGCCTTGTCCATTAATAAAATCTTTTGACTCAATGCGTCTTAGAAGGTCTTGAACACGCTGGCCCCAAAAAGAGTTCCCTTTTAAGACCATTTTAAAGCCATTATGGTTGCCCGGGTTATGAGAGCCAGTCACCATAATCGCGGCATCCAGTTCAAGTGTATGAGCTGCGAAATAGGTCATAGGTGTTGGCCCGACTTCCAGTTCATAAATATTTAAACCTGACTCTAGAAGCCCCTGGATAAGATTTTTAGAAAGTTCTGGTGATGACAGACGACCATCACGTCCCACACAAATTGACTTTCCTTGCACAGAACGTACTTCCGCACCAAAGGCACGTCCAATCAGATACGCCAGTTCCGGTGTTATTTCATGCCCAACAATACCCCGCACATCATATTCGCGAAATGCTTTTCTGGAAATAACAGTCAACGATATTATCCTGCTCTTTTAAAAGGTAAAACACGATTTTTGGTATCTGGATTAACAGGCGTACGCCCCACTGATACATAATAAAAACCAAGCTTCTCCATTTCATCAGGCAAATAGATATTGCGAAAATCAACAACAACCGGCTTTTTCATTAATTGCTTAACTCTTTCAAGATCCAGCGCTCGAAATTCATTCCATTCCGTAATAATAACAGTTATATCTGATTCAGAAATAGCATCATAGGCATTAGTACACCAGGAAACACCAGGTAATAACTCTTTTCCTTCTTTTTCTCCCTGAGGGTCAAAGACATGAATATCAGCCCCTGCTTTTTGAAGAGCAGGAATAATGTCAAGACTTGGGCTATCTCGCATATCATCCGTATTTGGTTTAAAAGTCACCCCCAGAACGGCAATTTTTTTATTCTTTAGATCTTCTTTACAAGCTTTAATGACCTTGGAAGCCATATTTTCCTTACGAACCTGGTTACTACTGACTACGGCTTCAATAATAGAAGTTGGCGCTTCAAGTTCCGCAGCTGTCCGCGCTAAGGCAAGGGTATCTTTTGGGAAACAGGAACCTCCATAGCCAGGTCCAGCATGCAGAAATTTTTTCCCGATACGTCCATCTAATCCCATTCCTGTGGCAACATCCTGAACATCTGCCCCACATTTTTCACAAATATCAGCAAGTTCATTAATAAAGGCAATTTTTGTTGCCAAAAAGCCATTAGCTGCATATTTAATCAGCTCGGATGTTTCCAAACTTGTAAAAACCATTGGGGTTTCAAGAAGATATAAAGGGCGATAAAGTTGACGCATTATATCAGCGGCCTGTTGGCTTTCTGTTCCAATAACAACCCGATCGGGGCGCATAAAATCATGAATGGCGGATCCCTCTCTCAGGAATTCAGGATTAGAAACCATACTGAAATCAGCCTCAGGGTTACGATGTCGAATAATAGATTCAACCTTGCGGCCTGTTCCAACAGGTACAGTCGACTTTGTTGTAACAACAGTATAACCTTCAAGGGCATCAGCAATTTCTTCAGCCGCCCCATAAACATAAGAAAGGTCCGCATGGCCATCGCCTCGGCGTGTTGGCGTTCCAACCGCAATAAAAACAACATCTGCACCACGAACAGACTCTTTTAAATCAGTTGTAAAATGCAATCGTCCCTTTTGCGTATTTTCCTGAACAAGTTTGTCAAGGCCAGGCTCGTAGATAGGAATAATACCTTTCTTTAGATCTTCAATTTTTGTGGCATCTTTATCAACACACGTCACATCCACACCGAACTCAGCGAAACAAGTTCCCGAAACCAGGCCCACATATCCTGTTCCAATCATTGTGACTTTTAACATATGATTCTCCTTATAGTGCCCTCGAACGGCCTTGAGCCAAATCACATTTTGGCTAAAAATAATGCTGCAAGAACGGTGAAAATATCCAGAGTATTTTCACGCTCTTCAGACTTATATGTTCTGTGCTTCTTTTACACTTATTTTCAACTTTTATCGAGCCTTTTTTATCTTTTTCAGACTCCTGATATCAGATCATAAGGGCTCTACTTCCTTTTTTAATCAGGAAACTTTTTTATATGACTTGCTTTGCTCTAATAAATTTTCAGCAACAGTCGCAAGATCCTTGTAAATATCTGAACGTGTAAGTCCAACCGCCAAATTAGCCGCCAGGAATCCGGCTTTAGATCCACAATCATATCGTGTTCCCTGAAAACGAACCCCATACAGAGGAGTCGTATCGAGCATTGACGCAATTGAGTCCGTCAACTGAATTTCACCTCCCGCCCCTTTTGTTTGCTGGTCCAGATATGAGAAAATCTCTGGTTGCAAGATATAACGACCAATAACAGCCGTATGGGACGGAGCTTCACTGGAAGATGGTTTTTCAACGACTCCTTCTGCTTTCACAACAATTGCATCAGAATGATCTGATGTTTTTAAAATACCATATCGATGGACATGTTCTTCAGGAACATCCATAGCAGCAACCAGGTTTCCGGGGTTTGTATGATAGGCATCGACCATTTCCCTAAGACAGGACGGCTCACCAAAAATAAAGTCATCTGCCAAAAGAACGGCAAATGGTTCATTCTGGATATAATGACGCGCACACCATACCGCATGCCCCAGCCCCAAAGGTTCTTGTTGGCGTGTATAGGATATGCTGCCTGGTTTCATGATTGTTGCTTCGGTAAGGGCTTCCAGCTCCTTTGCTTTTCCTCTCTGGCCTAAAAGCGATTCCAGCTCATAAGAGTGATCAAAGTGATCTTCAATAGCTGATTTCCCGCGCCCTGTAACAAATATGAATTCTTCAATACCAGCAGCAACAGCTTCTTCAACAGCATATTGAATCAAGGGCTTATCAACAATGGGCAACATTTCCTTTGGCATTGCCTTTGTCGCAGGGAGAAAACGTGTCCCCAGTCCGGCAACAGGAAAAATAGCTTTACGTATTTTTTTCACTGAATTCCTCTTCCTTTTCACAAGATCTTTTTCCATAGGCTTATAGCAAGATACCCTATTATATGCACGATTTATAAATACATTTTCACCTGTTCAATTCAATCTAAAAATACTTTTAAATAATAAAATACACCCTCAATATAGGAATTATCTCCAGGGTTTGCGACCTTTAAAGAATATTTTTTTATCATTTCCATAATAAGACTGACATTTTTCAAGACACCTTTATAATGAAAAGCTTTTTATCCACTTCTTTTAGGCTCAATACAGCTATGAAATTTCAGATTAACGCCATTGGAAAGTTGAAATCATCTGCACTAAAATCACTAATAGATATTTATGACAAACGTTTAATAAGAGGTTGTCATATTGAAGAGTATGATCTTAAAAAGAAATTATCTGGTGAGGCTTTAAAAAAAGCAGAAGCCGACTTACTTTTTCAAAAAATACCTGAAAATGCTTATATCATTGCGCTTGATGAGCATGGCAAAGAATTATCAAGTCCAAATTTTGCAAAGCTTCTTACCTCACAGGCGAATCATGGGTATTCAACTTTTGTTTTTCTCATTGGTGGTGCTGAAGGACACTCGGATCAGGTGCGAAAGAAAGCACATCTTCTTCTAAGTCTGGGTAAAATGACATGGCCCCATATGATGGTCAGAGTTATGCTGATGGAACAACTTTATCGGGCTCAACAAATAAATGCAGGACATCCCTATCATAAGGAATAGTTTTTACTACTTTTCCAGCGCATAAAAAGTGTTATTTTACAATGATTATGACAATAGGATTTAAGTTTTCTTTAAAGAGTTTATTTATAGAACCTTCCTAAGAAATTCTGCCATAAAGATTTCTTGATCTTTATTTTTGGCTATATCGGTTACAAGTTTCATTCGATGATTGGAGAATCCTTCTTGCAGAACTTTCCGGATGAAAGCTTGCGAATCCGCGTCAGAAATTTTTTCACAAACTTGTCTTGCTATCTTGTTTTTAGCTATATCAGTTACAAGCCTTACTTGATAAGCATTTGATGCTAGACCATCATAATTGTTCAATTCATCTTTATCAGCTGAAGAAGCATCCAAAACTGGAGAACACATCAACAAAGCTGTAAAGACGAATAGAATTACTTTACTCATACAGAGACCTTGCTTTTTAAGATTTATAATACAATAACTTAAGGCTCTTTATAGCTTTCGGCCTGATAAAAGTCAAGAAAGTGTCCCCTACCCTAAATCACCGAGGTTTCGTGCGTATAGTCTTTCGATAAACTCTCGAAAGGTTTCTTGGGATTCTAAAATATTTTTTGGTCTTCTCTTTTGAGACTTTCCGTGCTCATGAGAAGAATGAAGAGATTTTTCAGACAAAACAAATTTCTTTTTTTGTTAACCTGAGTTTATTACAACAGAATTTAGTAAAAAATACTTTACATTAAAATAAAATAACCTTTGACGAATTATTAATAATATATTTCTTTATATTCTGTATTGTAGATATATTCAATCTAACCTATATAAAAGTAAACAATTACCTTTATCACACTGAAATTGAAGGGGAGGTAAATCCCCCTATCCCTATCTTCAGGAGATCCCGGGTCAATACTTTGAGAAGGGAGAGTCACGTCAACCATCAAGAACCAGACAAATAAGTGCTTGCCTCCTTAGATTTCCAAATTCTCCCGGCAATTGGACTTTCAATGACCCCTTAAAACATTGCCCTAAGCTCCGAGGTAAAAGCTTCTCTTTTGAACCATAGACTAAAGATAAAAAGATTGATATAAGTAAAGAAGCAGAAAAAAGGACCCTTTATTTATTAAAGAGCCCCTTAGAAACGATGTCTAATCTTACGAATTATTTGGGATCAAGCCAGCCTATATTCCCATCTGTACGGCGATAAACAAAATTAAGACGATCATTTTGCGTATTCCTGAAAAGAAAGGCATTTTCTGCGAGTAAATCCATCCGCATGACAGCATCTCCTACTGATAAAGTAGGAACTTTTGTACTTGTTTCAGCAATAATAGCAGGCGCAAGCTCAACACCTGTCGTGTCTTCTTCTTCACTATTAAAAATAGATCCATTCATAATATACTGTGGAGCCATTTCTATTGATTTATTCGTGTCATGTTTACGATTATGATCAACAATACGTTTTTTATGTCGACGTAATCTTTTTGTCAGATTATCAAGAGCTGCCGTAAAACTGACATAAGCATCTTCTGCCTGACCATGAGCATGAATGTAAACGTCACGCCCCAAATGAGCTTTAAGATCGGTATTAAAAAGGAATTTTTCTTTTGACAAAACAACTTTAACATCTACTGGTTCAATATTGTGTGTCTCATTAAAAGATCGCAGCCCTTCATTAACATTTGCCTGAAAAGCATCGCTAACTTCAACATGACGACCCGTGATAGATAGTTTCATAGAACCTCCTTTATTTGACCTTACTTAAAAAAATATTTTTAAGTAAAACAAGTATTCTTCCCAATTTTTCTTTAGAAAGTGTCAAAAAATAAAAAATCAAAATTATGATTTCAAGCTGACATTTTTTCTAAAAGTCTTTTATAGAAAGCTTTAACCCTCTTAAGAGTATACCTTTTTTTGGTACCCAGTTCAAGAAAATGAGACCAGACCGTCCTTTTCCAAGTGACTGAAATTCTTGAAAAGTCGGCTCATTTCTTTGCGTGTTGAGTCTTTATAATCATCTGATATATCTGATTCTGAGCTCTCTTCCTTTCCTTTAGGCTTTGGCCTTGAAAGAGACTTCATCAAATCTTCTGCTGTTTTTTCCTGTTCCCCACCAAAATTATCAATTAATTTCTGAGGAATCATTTTATGGGGTAAAAGAACCACGGCTGCTTCTGCCCCTCTTATAATATAGGGCAAACTCCGTGCCTGGCGAAAATTCTCTGGTCGCATATCCGGGGTCTTCCAAATAAGAAGAGAGGCAAAAAAGGCACCGACAATCAGAACCCCGCCTCTCAAAAAACCAAAGAGAAGACCAAGAGCACGGTCTAAACCTCCTAACATTGATCCCTTCACCTTATCAGAGATCGTTCGAATAATAAGAGTAAAGAAAACAAGAAGTGTCACAAAAATAACGACGACAGTGATCACATCTCCAAAAAAGACATTGCCAACCCATTCCCGTACCAGTTCATGAGACACTTGATAGCCGTAAAAAGTACCAACAAGGGCACTTAGCCACCCTCCTACACTTAAGATTTCTCGCGTAAAGCCTCGAAAAACACCAAAAACAACCGATAGCAATAAAACAGCAAAAACACCGATATCATAGGGATTCAGAATCAAAGAAGAGGAAGCAGGTAAATCAGCCATAGTGTCCTTCTTGTTGAGGTTTTTGTTGAAAGCTCTCACTAATATCTTTTAAAAAAGTCACCTCGTCAACTGACAGGGAACTTTCCAGGCTTTTACCTGATTGTTTTGATGACATTTTAGGCATAACGGCATGCTTAAAACCAAGCTTGCCAGCTTCTTTCAGGCGAAGCTCTGTTTGGGTTACGGCGCGAACCTCACCTGACAAACCAACTTCACCAAAATAAACGGTATCCCGAGGAGCCGGACAGTCCGTTAAAGAAGACAAAAGAGCCGCCGCAACAGCCAAATCCGCAGCAGGTTCATGAATCCTCATACCTCCGGCAACGCTGAGAAAAATATCTCTTGCCCCGAACACAACACCACAACGTGTTTCAAGAACTGCAATGACCATTGAAAGGCGATTCGAGTCCCAGCCAATGACAGATCGTCGTGGCGTTCCATAAGCACTGGGCGCCACGAGCGCCTGAATCTCTACCAATATAGGGCGCGTTCCTTCGATACCTGAAAAAATTACAGATCCACTTGCAGATTCAATACGCTCTGACAAAAAGAGTGCCGAAGGATTAAGAACTTCCTGCAACCCTGTTTGAGTCATTTCGAAAACGCCTATTTCATCTGTTGCTCCAAATCGATTTTTAACTCCCCTTAAAATTCGAAAATGGTGCCCTCTCTCGCCTTCAAAATACAAAACACTATCGACCATGTGTTCTAAAACACGAGGACCGGCAAGAGCCCCCTCTTTTGTGACATGTCCGACAAGTATAATCGTAATACCTCGACGCTTTGCAAGACGGATGAGTTCTTGAGCGCTGGCGCGAACCTGACTCACTGAACCCGGAGAAGAATCGAGTTGTTCGACATACATTGTTTGAATCGAGTCAATAACCGCCAGCTTGGGTTTGATCTCAGAAGATTTTTCCAGAGTCATTAAAATATCGTTTAAATTTGTTGCAGAAGCAAGCGCGACAGAAGATTGATCAACGCCAAGCCTTTTAGCTCTTAAGCGTATTTGATCAATCGCCTCCTCTCCGGAAATATAAACACAGGGGACTTTTTTTGAAAGAGTTGCCGCAATTTGCAAAAGAAGAGTAGATTTTCCAATGCCCGGGTCTCCTCCTACCAGAACAACTGACCCGGGAACAAGACCTCCTCCACAGACTCGATCAAACTCCTGAAGCCCTGTGATGTAACGTGGTGGAGGAACATGGGGAGCATCTAATGTTGTGAGTGAAATTAATCGCCCTGTTTTAAGATCTGCTCCTTTTGGAAGAGTCGTCGGCGCGGCTTCTTCAATCAAGGTATTCCAGGACTGGCATCCCTGACACTGACCCGACCACTTACTTTGACTTGCGCCACAGTGTTGACAACTATAAAGAGTCGAGGATCCTTTTGCCATCACGTAACATCTACTTTGATGGGACCGGAAACGCGACCGTTAATAAACTGATCAACATATGGATTGCCAGAATTGTCCAGGTCTTTTCGGTCTCCAAACCATACGATTTCTCCCCCATGAATCATTGCTACTTTATCCGCAACACGCCTTGCACTTGCCATGTCATGGGTAATTGTAATCGTTGTCGCTCCTAATTCTTTTACATTTTTAACAATTAAATCGTTAATAACACCGCTGATAATAGGGTCTAGTCCAGCCGTTGGCTCATCAAAAAAGATGATCTCCGGAGCCTCCACGACAGCACGTGCAAGTCCGACACGGCGTTGCATTCCGCCTGAAAGTTCTGCGGGGTAGAGATCAGCCACTTCTTTCTGCAATCCCACTGCCGCCAATCTTTCCCGAGCCTCCCTACGGGCTTCTTGACGCGAGATTATTTTTTTTTGCAAGGGAGCAAAAAAAACATTTTCCCAAACCGGTAAACTATCAAACAAAGCAGATCCCTGGAAAAGCATACCTACTTTGGAACGTGCTTTTCCTATAATAGAAGAAGATGCTCCAAAAAGTTCTTCTCCATCCAGAAGAATACTTCCATTGTCTGGCTGGAGTAAATTCAAAATACATTTAATCATGACAGATTTACCACTCCCGGACCCCCCCATGACCACAAGAGATTCTCCTTGATTAAGATCAAAGCTTACATTTTTAAGGACTTGCTTGCTTCCAAAGCTTTTTTGAAGATTTTTGATGGCAATTTTTGGCATGTGAGACCTCTGCTTTAACTAAAGAATAAAGCGGTTAGAAGATAGTTGAAAACCAGAATTAGAATAGAGGCAGAAACAACAGAGTTTGTTGTTGCAGTCCCCACACCCTGGGCACCTCCTTTCGAATGATACCCATGATAGCAGCCCATTAGAGAAATAAAAAAACCAAAGACAGCAGCCTTCACAAGACCAGAGATAACATCAATGGGTTCAAGGTATTGAATGGTTTGGTGAAGATAATTTCCGGGATTAAACCCGAGTTTGTAAACGGAAACCAAATAGCCACCAAAAATACCAATGATATCACCAATAAGTACCAGGAGAGGAAGCATAAGGATACCGGCAAAAAGGCGGGGTGCCACCAAATACTGAATAGGGTTTGTTGAAAGTGTTGAAAGAGCGTCAACTTGTTCTGTGACTCTCATGGTTCCAATTTCGGCGGCCATGGCAGCCCCAATACGACCTGCTACCATTAAACCGGCTAAAACAGGGGAGAGTTCACGTGTTACAGATAAAACAACAACCGTTGCAACAGCTCCTTCTGCAGAAAATCTGGAAAAACCTGTGTAGCTTTGAAGGGCAAGCACCATCCCTGTAAAGGCGGCTGTCAAACCAACAACGGGTAATGAATAATATCCGATATCAACTAGTTGGCGCAAAATTTGCCGTGGGTAATAAGGGGGGCGGAGCCCCTGGAAAAGAGCCTGCCCCGAGAAAATTGTAAGACGACCTGTTGCCATTAAGAATTTTAAAAAAAGGCGCCCTATAGAATTAATAAATTGCAGTGCGAACACTCTATCCCCTCTAAAAATCTTTTGTATAAACCCTTAAGCACCGCCGACCAAGTCGTGATAAAATCTCGTAGGGAATTGTATCACCTGCCAACGCCAATTCTGAAAGAGTTTCGATGTTATTGAAAAAAGTCACCGATGCTCCAACTTCAAGAGTGTTACACGAGCAGTCTGTAACATCAATAGTTGTGAAGTCCATGGATACATTTCCACAAATTGGCAGCACCTGACCGTTGAAGTAAAAATGCCCTTTATTGGATAAAGCCCGTGAAACACCGTCCGCATACCCCATTGCAACTGTGGCAATACGGGTTGGACGATCAGCTATCCACGTCGCATTATAGCCAACGCTCTGCCCCTTTCGAAGAGCCCTGAGTTGAATAATTTTAGCAGTTACAGTAATAGCGGATTTCAAGCTTCCCTGATGAAGTCCTTCCTCTAAAAGGCCGCTTAAACCCAATCCAACACGTATCATATCCCCACAAAAGTCTTCTCCTAAAAAAAGGCCGTGTGAATTGGCAAGACTTGTCTGAGCTTCAGGAAATAAAGTCTTTAGATAAGAAAATTTTTCTTTTTGGTCCCTGTTTTGGGGTGATATTGGATCATCACCACTGGCATAATGTGTCATGAGATGATCAACACCAAGGGTCGGAAAAGCCTGTTTTATCTGAACAGCTTCTTGAAAATCAAAACCCGTACGCGCCATCCCTGTATCAATATGCAAGGCACACAGTCGATCAGCAGCCTTCTCTGTCCAGGTCTGAAGACTTTTAAAATCACCAAGAACAGGCGTTAATCCATAGTCAAGAAATGTTTTGAACTCATCATGGGGAAGCCCTTCCAGAACATAGATTGTGGCCCCTGGAAGATAAGAACGAAGACGTCTTCCCTCTTCAAAAAATGCCACAAAATATGTATCACACCCAACGCGCCAAAGTGTCCTGGAGACTGCTTCCATTCCAAGACCATAAGCATCAGCCTTAATAACTGCGGCAACTTTTCTTGACGGCCTTTTTTTCTGAAAGAAACGGTAATTATTTTCAAGAGCATCAAGATCAACAGTAATCGTTGGAAGAGAACTCACAGCTTTAATATCATCCTATGATCCAATAGTTGCCTGTGGTGTGTACTCATCTTTTTCAAGATCCGAGAATTTCGTGAAACGGCCATCACAGAAAAGCTTCACTGTTCCGATAGGACCGTGTCGTTGTTTGGAAATAATTAATTCTGATACATTTTTAACGCGGTTCATCTTTTCCTGCCAGGTAGTATATTTTTCTCTGTCTCCCTCGGAAGGTTCCTGACGAGCCAAATAATATTCATCACGGTAAACAAACATAACGACATCGGCATCTTGCTCAATCGACCCTGATTCACGTAAATCAGAAAGCTGTGGACGCTTGTCATCTCTTTGTTCAACCGAACGGGAGAGCTGAGAAAGAGCGATAACAGGCACGTTAAGCTCTTTTGCCAGAGTCTTAAGACCTCGGGTGATTTCTGATACTTCTTCAACACGATTATTCGATCTACGGTTTCCTGACAAAAGCTGTAAATAATCAACCACGATTAAACCAAGACCATGCTTGCGTTTGAGGCGCCTTGACCTGGTACGAAGCGCCGAAATCGTTAGAGCTGGTGTATCGTCAATATAAAGTGGCAGACTTGCCATACGACGGCTCATTTCGGCAAAACGCAGGAAATATTCCTCCTTAATTTCACCACGCCTGATTTCATCTGATGGTACGTGGGTTTCCTGGGAAAGAAGACGCCCTGCCAACTGTTCAGAAGACATCTCCAAAGAAAAGAAAGCAACAACGGCTCCTTCACCATCTTCATTTTTCTCGAGATGTGCCAGCGCTGCATTAAAAGCAATATTAGTGGCAAGAGCAGTTTTACCCATCGAAGGACGTCCTGCCAGAATCAAGAGATCTGAAGGGTGTAACCCCCCTAATCTATTATCAAGATCTCTTAAGCCCGTCGTCACCCCCACAAGTTTGCTATCACGTTTATAAGCCGCGTTGGCCGTATTAATTGTCTGGGTCAATGCAGAACTGAACGCAACAAAACCTTTGTCTGTCTGACCTTCTGTCGCCAAATCATAAAGGCGCTGCTCTGTTGATTCGATTTGCTTTTGGGAAGATAGGGTAAGAGAAGGCTCAAAGGCATTATTCACAACTTCTGTTCCTAAACCAATCAGTTCTCTTCGCACAGCCATATCATGAATGACTTTGGCATATTCACTTGTATTGATAATACTAATTACTGATGTCGCAAGCTGGGCGAGATAATCAGTCCCTCCTACCTCTGATAAACTTTCATCATGGGTAAAAAAATCTTTCAGTGTAATAGGGTCGGCAACTTGACCTCTCTCAATAAGACGGCCCATTGCCTCATAAATGCGACCATTGGCTGGATCAAAAAAATGCTCCGGTTTTAAATATTCAGAAATTGTCTCATAAGCCTGATTACTGTGCAGCAAAGCCCCCAGAAGAGCCTGCTCTGCCTCCAAATTACGGGGAGGAATACGAAGATTATCAGACAGTTCTTTTTCCGATTGGAACTCTGTTGGCGATGTCTCAGGCATTTGAGCTGGCATTCGATACTTTCTTTTAAGGTCAGTCTTCACTTAAATCAATGGAAGCTTATATAGCATTTTTTGGAAAACAAACAGAAAATTCTCCAAAATTTATTCTCTATACTAACCGATTCAAGAGCCTTTTACTAGATTTTTGAAACCTTATGAAAAGCTCTTTTGAAGAAAAAAGGCTCATTTTCTGTGATTATTCCCAAAATAAAAGATTGATATTACTCATTTGCAAAAGAGGGTGTCTGAAAAATACGCGCTTTAAGTCCAGAAGATTGAGAAGACGTTGTCGCAACGACTCTCTTTTCTGCACGAATATAAACAAGTCCCCCTAATTTCTTACACCATTTACGGCCCGTTTTTTCAAGACGGAGCAAGGTTTTAGGAGACTTCAAGGGAGATAAAAAAGGTGGATAAAAAAGACAGTATGTTGGATTTTCAATAGGAATAAGGCCTTGTGCTTCCACCAAAGAAAAAAGCTGGTTTCCCGAATAAGGATGACCACATCCAAACGGAGTATCAACCGACCTTGCCCAAATGCCTCGACGATTAGGGGCAATAATAATAAGCTCCCCTCCTTCGACAAGAACGCGCCAGGCTTCCTGAAGCAAGCCTTCTATATCTCTTGTAAACTCAAGGGCGTGAGTAATAAGAAGCTTGTGAACAGATCGTGTTGGTAAAGGAATAGAGTCTCTCTCACAAAGACACGTCAGATTCTTCTGCCCCAGTGGCCAGGAAAAGGCGCCCAACGATGAAGGCATTAAAAATAAGGTTCGATTTGTTTTGCCCAGCGTTTGTTCAAGGTAAGGAAATCCATACCCATAAGAAACGACTGTATCCTGAGGCATCACAGGTGACGAAAATTCTTTTAGACATAAGGAAACAGATCGCTTGACAAGTTTTCCAAGCCTTGAATTATAAAAATGATATAAGTGTGATGCATCTACCCACATAAGCCTAGAGTACCATAAGTTGTCTTCAAAATATATGGGAAGCCCTTCGAACGAACAGAACGTGACAAGAGCCTCCTTTTGCAAGGCTCTTGTCCTTTAACTTTGGATCGTCACATTGACCTGCGGTTTCCTCAGGATAACGAGTGTCTCCTCACGATGACAAAGGAGAAAACCTTTGCGACTAACATTATTTAAATGCGTTAAACAGTCCTCTGTCAACAAGCACACAAGAATTAATAACTCTTTCTGGATCAACTATCAGCAAGAGTCTCCTCACTGGACAATGTTCGCCCCTCTATAAGCTCCATAAAAAGGCGATGCCAGTTCTGCTCTGCTCCTAAACGCATAAACACAGCTCCAATGCCAACGGCGGCCCTGTCCAGGAAAACAAATTCACGGGGTGGGGTAACGCCTCCAAGACGACGAAGTTCTGCATGAACACGTGCAGCAATTTCACGCCCTTCTACACCGCTAATATCCTGTTTAATTGGACGAACCCGATTTTCGAGCAAAGGGTCATATAACATCTTTGCCCACAGGGTAAGTGCTTCCACCAGTTCTTTTGATAAATTTGTAAAGCCCCAGGATTCATAAGCAGCAACAAGATCTGTCTCTGAATTATTTTCCAGTGCTCGATAAAGATCAATAATGCTTTCTACAAAAGAGGCGTGAAAATAGCGAACACACCCAAAATCAAGCAAATTCAAGCTGGCATCATCACGAAAGGTATAATTTCCCATATGGGGATCACCATGAATAACACCATGATGATATAAAGGTTTATACCAGGCTTCAAAAAGTGTTTTTGCAATCCTGTTTTTGAAGTCTTGAGAGTGATTTTCAAGGTTTCTCAAAGATCTCCCTTCCAACCATGACAGTGTTAGGAGACGACCTGTTGAGAGTTCAGAATAAACCTTTGGAATATGAACAGAAGGGTCATCCTTAAAAATATCCTGGAAATATAAAATGTTTTTTGCTTCAAGCCTATAGTCCACTTCTTCCTTGAGACGATCCGAAATTTCTATGAAGAGCTCCTCGGTTTTAAGAGCCCCTAAAGTTGATTCATATAACTTTAGCCCTAATTTCAGCTGTTTGATATCGGACTCAATAACAGAAGCCATATCTGGGTATTGAAGCTTACAAGCCAGCAAATCTCCCTCCGGGGAGACAGCTCTATGAACCTGGCCAAGAGAAGCTGCTGCCGCGGTCTTTTCATCAAAAGATAAAAATTTTTCATGCCAATCTGCGCCTAATTCGCCC
This sequence comes from Alphaproteobacteria bacterium UBA1908, assembly GCA_002337525.1. Classification (GTDB taxonomy): domain Bacteria; phylum Pseudomonadota; class Alphaproteobacteria; order Caedimonadales; family UBA1908; genus UBA1908. The sequence continues at coordinate 30,009 of DDGG01000017.1, forward strand.
TGTAAACGGCGTCGAACAAAATATCCCCCCATTGCAGGAGCTTCAGATTGCAGCTGTTGAAATTCTTCGGCGTACTCCTCGGGAATAGCTCCGGGAACGGTTGCCAGAAATTGGGCTATCTTCATAATGGGGCCTTTCAGATTGCCCATAACCCGTGTAAAAGTCTGTGCCTGACTATCATGATCTATCGAAATTCCAAAAAACCGCTCGCCTACATAACGCGTTGCGGCTCCACTTAGAGCGCCGGAAATTTTAGAATAGCGCTTAAAACGTGAAGGAGGTTCATTTGACATAACTATCCCCCCTGGCCCAAAGTTAGAATACGAAGTACACGGGTTGTTCCCGCTTTGAAAATCTGTTGAGGCAAAGACTGCAGGAAACTCCCACCTGCTGTGATCACAACATCATCACCTATCTTTGCAAGGTGTTCTTCCAGGACAGCTTTTTGAGTGACTTCTATAATTTCAAGCAAAGAATTAATTTCTTCGGACAATCGAGGATAAACCCCCCAGGCTAAACAAAGTTGAGCGGCAACTTTACTTTCAGGTGTTAAAGCCAAAACAGGACATTGCGGACGTTCAAAAGCAGCTTGATAGGACGATGCCCCACTATATGTTAGCGTAACGATACCTTTTGCTTCTATGGATTGGGAAACCTGTCGGGCTGCTTCCATAATAGCCTGGTCCGGTGTTTTCCTGGAGCGACTTTCGCTTCGTTCCTTTTCACGATAGATCCAATACAAAGAATCAGATTCGACTTTATCAATAATACGATTCATCATCTTGACAGCAGCCTCTGGATATTGGCCTGCCGCAGATTCCGCCGATAACATAACCGCATCAACACCTTCATAAACAGCATTGGCAACATCAGAGGCTTCTGCCCGAGTCGGCGTTGGTGATGAAATCATAGACTCCAACATTTGAGTCGCCACTATAACTGGCTTTGCTTTTGCTCTTGCTTTACTAATAATTTTTTTTTGTGCCGATGGAACGTCTTCAGGAGGAAGTTCAACGCCCAAATCTCCTCTTGCTATTAGAAGGGCGTCAGAAGCCTCGATAATTTCATCTATATGATCAAGAGCCAAAGGTTTTTCAATTTTAGAAATGATTTTTGCCTGATCCCTAATAAGGGAGCGCGCCAATAAAACATCATCAGCTTTCTGCACAAAAGACAGGGCAACCCAGTCCACCTCCAAAGACAGACCAAACTTAAGGTCTTCTCTGTCTTTTTCTGTCAATGATTCCTGGGGAAGAGCAGAATCTGGAATATTAACCCCTTTTTTATCCGATAATATCCCCCCCACTTCGACCAGGCAACGAATTATCTCAGGAGAAACCTCTTGTACCCTCAAAGAGATAAGTCCATCATTTAAAAGTAAACGGTGGCCTTCCTTGACAGCCTTGAAAATCTCGGGATGGGGAAGCCGGACACGTGATGTGCACCCTGGATTGTCTTCTAAATCAAAGTAAAAATTACTTCCTGCCTCAAGAAGAACAAAACCTTCTTTAAAAAGACCAATACGCAGTTTGGGGCCCTGTAAGTCCTGGATAATTCCAACAGGACGACCTGTTGACTTACTTAATTCCCGAATCCACTCAACATTTTTTTGGTGAATATCATAAGTTCCATGAGAAAAATTCAATCGAAACAAGTTGACACCAGCCCTTAAAAGATCTGTGATCATTTCCTTGCTTGAGCTTGCAGGGCCAAGTGTGGCAATTATTTTTGTTGCTCTTTGCCGTTGCATTTTATGATCTCCTGAAGCTTAAACGCGTTTGACGGGCTACCATAATACCGGTCAGAACAATAAGGCCTCCGATAATCTGAATAATAGTCAAACTCTCGCCAAATAAAATCCACGCAAACAGCGCTGCAAAAACAGGCGATAGACTCATCAACAGAGATGATAGAGTGGCCGAAATATAAGCCATTGAATAGGTGAGTAATCCTTGACCTCCGATATGAACAAGAAAAGCCAGCCCAAAAAGAGGCAACCATCCCCAAGGCGTCTCCGGTAAAAGAATTTCCCCTGAAAAATAGGCTAACGTACCTAAAATATAAAGGGTTGGTAAAGCTCCCCATGCTAAAATTGTGGGAGAGCTAAACGTTGTCCTAAGCTGTTTGACAGTAACAATGAAAGCAGCAAAAAAGAAGGCAGAAACAAGGGCCAGAAAATCCCCAAATAAGTTACCGTTTTCCAAAGTAAAGTTATGACCAACAAGGATAACAGATCCGACTAAAGCCAATATAATGCCAATAATCAAAGGAGGACCTGCCTTTTCTTTAAAAATAAGCCAGGAAACCCCTGCAACAATAATCGTTGTCAGATTATTAAGCAAAGTTGCGTTGACAACACTTGTTTTAAGCATCGACCAATGCCAGAAAAATAAATCAAGAGCCAAAAATGCTCCTGAACCAATGATCAGAAAATAATCTTGATGCGTGCGAGGCGTTTTGGGTTGCGGATCTTTAAGGTTATCAAAAATCATCCAAGTCATTAAAAAAGGAAAAGCAAGGAAGAACCTGAAAAAGCCTGTTGCTGTTGGTCCGACTTCACTAAATCGCACAAAGATTGGCACCAAGGCAAGAGCTACAGCTGTTAAAAAGCCTGCTATAATAGCAAGTTTAGGTTTCTCGGAAAACAGCTTGTCAAAAAAGGCTCTCATCATAATTGGGGGCTCCTTACTGGATCGTGTTAAAAATTCTCTTGAACAAATGATCTATCATATGCAAAAAGATTGCAACGGAGTTTTAAAATCGTTAGCTTGCATTACGATTAACTTAAATAAAGGACTATGCCAATGACTAATTTTGCAGGTGTATCCGGTGGACACCTTAAACAATTTATCGAACGAATTGAACGCCTTGAAGAAGATAAAATTGCTGTTACAGCAGATATTAAGGAAGTTTATGCGGAATTAAAATCTCAGGGCTTTGACCCTAAAATTATTAGAAAGGTTATTTCTCTACGTAAAATGGATCAGGACGAAAGAGCAGAACACGAAGAACTCCTCTCTGTCTATCTCAACGCGCTTGATATGGCAAGCAAACCCCAGTTTTCTCCTTCTACTGAAAATGATGATTCAACTGAAGCGGCTTAATTAAATTATTTTCCTGTCTCGTCGAGGGTCCTTAAGGACCCTTTCTTTTAAAAACGTTAAGGCTTTCTTTACAAATATGTTCATATTCTTATCCAATTTTTTAAGGGAAAGAAAACTTGACGCTAAAATAATTAGTTTTTATTATCCCGCGTCGGCTTAAAAAATAAAAATTAATTTTCTAGGGATTGAAAGGTTTTTAAAATTATGAAAAAATTTTTGTATTACTGGTCTGCTCTTATTCTATCTATCTCATCCCTGGTCGCTTCTGCAGAAGAAGCAGAACTTAAGTCTTGTTCAAGGTCATGCCCGGGAAAACCCTATGTGGGGTCAGGCTCAATAGAAATTGAGTCTTCTATCCCTGATAGTTATCAAGGTTTCCCTCAAACTGCCTCCTCTTGTATTGTGGGTTCGCCCTTTTCACAGGAGCAATCTAAAAAGGGAAGAGACGCCCTTAAAAAAATACAGGAAGGCCAAAATAAGAAATTTCAGGATTACATTGCCCAACAAAAAATAAATCTTACTTTTGATTTAGAGGATGATTTGAAAGCAAACATTGCGACTGCTGACATAAAAATAAATGAAAATAGTGAGTTTTTTCTTAACCTGACGAATCCTGGCGAAATGCCTTGCACAATAGAAAAGTCGTTTACGCTCATGCGCCCAGAAGAAAGTTTAAATCTGCCTTTTTCATTCTCAATAACATTAACATATCTCGATGGCACAATCATGACTCATAGCTGTGAGCACTTTGTTCGATGCTTTAGCGCTGATTTATCCGAAGAAGAAAATCCGGATATCCTTTCAGGACTGTCTCTTTATCTTAAACTAAATGCAGAAGCTTTATCCCTGGGGATCAAAGAAAAATTTAGAACTTTTAATCGTCAAGATCTTGTACCAAAGCCGACACAAGATTCTGTAGAAGGTTCTTCTCCTGTTACTAAAGAACCCGAAGATACTGCGTCATCAGATATAGACAACTCAACTTCAGAAAAAGAAGATGAAGATGATGATGATGATGATGATTTAATGTTTAAAATAGATGATTGGGATTAGAAAACTTGTCAGGGAGCAATAACAACATTTTGTTTGACCCTGTTTTTTGACCTTAGGGACCTTTTGTCACTTTTTTTCGTAAAGCCTGGTTTTACATATAAATAGGGAATCAAGGGCTTTGTGTATTCGTAAACAAGATAAGGCTTTCCTGTACGAACATCGCCATGCCTACGAATCTTATGATACGTTTCCTTAAGCCCCAGCCTAAGTCCCCCATTACGAATAAATCCGCCCTGATCAAATTCAACAGCTCGGGGTGTGCACACAAGTTTATTTCCTTTTTGGCGTACAAAAATAACAGTTTTCATAATATGATTATGGAAATTAAGATCCTTGTATGTTCTAAAACCAAGTTGACAAGGGGATATACCTGATTCATCTGAAACCTGAATAAAAGATGTCACAAAAACATCATTCCAGTTTTCGGGAATAGGAATTTGTTTCAATAAATCGAGACGTCCTGGTTGAACTGTAACACCATCAGGCGTCAAAATTGATAACTCTGTCGCATTTTGGAGGTAAACCTCAATAAATTTTTGCGCTATCAAATGTGATGAAGACAAAAAAACCAAAGCAAAAAAAACACCTTTTATTATTTTCATACTAATAAATATTCAAGAAACCGTAATATAATAATAAAATGAAAAAGTTAATATTTTTTGAAGAAGATATAAAAAATATATTTATTGTATCTAAAAGTTCCGGGAGTGCTTTTAGCTTCTGCGTCTTAACAAGAGAAATCCTGTAAAAAACAAGATAAAAAGAAAAGGTGTTAACCACAAGAAAAGAGTTTTGATGGACCAGGAGGGATCAAATAGGATACTTTCTCCATATGTTTCCTTTAAAAGAGAAAAAATTTCTTCTTCGCTATCTCCTGCACGAAGACGTTCTCGCACGAAAGAGCGTAGAATTGAAGCAATTTCTGCATGTGAATCTTCTATCGATTGCCCCTGGCATGTCGGACATTTAATCTGATAACCCATTTTTTGAGCTTGTGCTTCTTGCGCAGGTGACGCAAGCTGCTCGTGGACCTCTGCACCAAAGGCTCTTGACCCCAGTAAAAATAAAAGGAAGAAGGAAAACCTTAACAAGTGATACGGCATAGGGTTATCAGGATGCTTCTCCAAAAAGAGGAAGAATTTCTTCGCGCACCCTTTCAGGCGTTAAAGACCCGCTATATTGATAAATAATTATGCCTTTTTCATCGACAACAAAGGTTTGTGGGGTTGCCATGACGCCCCATGCGGATGCTGTTTCACCCGCTTCATCAAAACCTATTAAATCATAGGGATCACCTTCAGATTCCAGCCAGTTGAGGGAATCTTCACGTTTATCGTGAATATTGACTCCAAAGAGAGTTATATCTGTCCGCGCACCAAGAGCTTTTATAACAGGGTGTTCTTCCCGGCAATATTTACACCAGCTTGCAAAAAAATGCACAATAACGCGTCGCCCTTCAAAATCAGCTTTCGTCAGTCTCTGTTGTTGTTCTGGCCCCTCTTTCAACAGAGGTAAATCAATTGCCGGGAGTGTATTATTAAGAAGTCCTGCAGATTGAGGTGCAGGATCTTTATTAAATTCAAGGAAATATATACCCGCAAGCGTTATTAGCAAAACACTGATAACCAACCCAAAAGATCTTTTATGCACTGATTTCTCCTGTTATTTGAGTAGTGATTTGATAATTATTCGTTCTCTGACAAGACAAAATTTAACTTTGCCATCAAGTTATCAATCACCTTTCCTAAAAGGTCGCATTGCAACAATACCACCTAGCGCCATTAATATAGCACCAATCCAAATCCAAATCACTAAAGGATGATGGTAAAGTCTAAGTGTCCATTTGGGACCTTCCAACATACCTCCAAGAGCAATATATAAATTTGAAAAAGAATGAGGGTATAAAGCCGTTTCTGTTGTAAGCACTTGATGCGAAGGGTAAAAACGCTTTTCCGGATATAAAGTTGTTATCATTTTATTCTGACGACGGACTTCAAGGATGCCGCGCTCTGCCATATACGTTTCTGTTCGATATCTCTCAACATCTTTTAACGTCAGCTGAAAAGAAGCAAAGGTATGGGGTGCATCAAGAGAAAAGGCAACCGTTGTTTCCTGACGAAAGCTATAGTCTGTTGTCATTCCAAAAATCGTGATAGCAACTCCAATATGGGCAAGTAACATACCGTGCATCTGTCTCCGTGTCTTTATCAAAGTTTTCAGGACATCTTTGAAAGACTTGTGCTTAATGTCGCAATACCAGGCTTTCAGGCTTGTCAGCAAAATCCAAAAAGCCAGGCCACTTCCAATTGTTGAAAGCAAGGAAAAAGGTTCGATAAAAAAACTCCATAAAACCATCCATAATACAGAAAGTAGTAAAGGTCTTTCAAGATATTGCCATAACTTTTGAAATGTCATTGGGATCCGTGACGATAAGAAAAGACTTGTTCCCATAAGAAATAAAAGAATAAAGCTGATTGGTACAAATGTCTTTTGGAAATATGGGGTTCCTACAGTTAAAGTTTTATCAAAAAATGTTTCAAAAAATATAGGATAAGTCGTTCCTAAAATAACGGTTAGCAATAACGTCATAAATATAAGAGCCTGAAGAGCAAAAGCCCCTTCCCTACTGAATAAAGTAACTTGTGTTCTGGCATGTTTTTGGCAAAGTAAAAAAGCGTATCCCAAACTTAAAAGAAGCAATAAAAAGGTTGTTATCGCAAGAAGGGCAATACCTCTTCCAGGATCCTGGGCAAATGAATGAACAGAAGAAAGGCTTCCGGAACGAACCAGAAAAGTTCCAAAAAGACATAAAACAAAAGTTAATGTTGCGAAAAAGTAAGATGTTTTTATGTAAAGTCCCTGGCTCTTAGAGATTTTAACAAGATGTAATAGAGATGTTGCGACAAGCCAGGGCATTAAGGAAGCATTTTCGACAGGGTCCCAAAACCACCAACCGCCCCATCCTAGTTCGTAGTATGCCCACCAGCTTCCCAGCATGATTCCAAGAGTCAAAAAAGACCAGGAAATCATCGAAAAAGAACGTACATATTTTAGCCATAATGAAGGATCACAACGGGTTAGTGCACCTGCAACCGCAAGCACAAAGACAACCCCAAATCCTACATATCCGGAGTAAAGCATGGGAGGATGGATTGCAAGAGCCGGATCCTGGAGAATAGGATTTAACTCAAGCCCTTGAAAGACAATTCCCCGGAAAGCTTCAAAAGGATTTGATAACATTAAAACATAAAACAATGTTATAGAGAATATAAGCTGATACAGTATCAAGGCTATCGAGAAAAAGGGAAAACTGTTTTGATTTTGGATTATCATGCGATCAGGAGAAGTTCCCGTTTTTCTCAGAAAAAGACCGTACAAACACATAATCCAAAGCCAAAGTAACATTGATCCTTCGTGGTTTCCCCAAGAGCCTGTCAAACGATATAACAAGGGGCTTTGTGTATGGCTGTTCTCAAAAACATTTTTAAGAGTAAAATCATTTGTTATGTACGCGATAATGAGTACTGAAAAAGCGAACGTCAAAAGACAAAACTGAAACCACATACTGGCACGTAAAGAGAAATAGGCTACTTTGCTTCTTTTCTGTTTCAAGCAAAAACAAGCCCAAGAACATGATAAAATAAAAGTTAAAAGGCCTCCCAACAAAGCGGTATGTCCAAGCAGTCTTAAAGATATCAAATCACTTGTCATGGCGTAAGTAACGTTTTTTGGTAATCTGATCGCGATGATTTATCAAGCCTTTTTTCAGGCTCGGGAGGACGGTAATTTTCGTCATGTTTGGCCAAGACAACTTCTGCTCTAAAGTTTGATCGGGGATCAGAGGGGTTTTCAAGAAAGCCTTCCGCAACAATGCCTTGCCCCTCTCGGAATAAATCTGGTAGAATGCCTTCGTAGTGGATCGTAGAGATCGAGGTTCCATCAGAAACTCTAAATGTTACTGATGGCACAGATTCTGTGTCCTTATGATCAATACTTCCCTTAACAACAAGCCCCCCCAAACGAAGTCTTCTGGATAACTGATCACGCGATTTTAAAGGCAATTCAGAAGGGGTATAGAAATAAACAACAGCATCTTGAAAAGATGTTAAAACAAGGCCTGCTGAAATGGAAACACTGAATAATGTCCCTAAAATAAAATAAAGGCGATGTTTTTTGTGACGTGTCATTGGTTTGGCATTACCATCCTGGCAGCTCTTTTTTTATAGTCGTTTTTTAATTGCCTGTTTTCAATATAAGTTAAGAGAAAAAGAATCAAAAATCCTGATAAAGCAACAATATAAGAAGCTACAACAAAAAAAAGATGCCTCTCCATTCAACCAGCTTCCTTTATATCGCAGGATTCTTTTTCACTGCATGGCGGTCTATCATCATAATGCTCTCTGGCCCACTCTGATAATTTCAGAGATCTTATTTTACGGCGTAAAAATTCATTTTCCATTCGAATAAACCATATGCCTGAAATCAGCATTACATATCCACTCGCCATGGTAAAAAGAGGTATTAACATAGAAGAATGAATTGATGAGCCTCCTGACTTAAAGACACTTGCTGGTTGATGGAGTGTATGCCACCACTCTACAGAAAACTTTATGATGGGAATGTTGATAAGTCCCAAAATCAAAAGGACGTTTCCCAACTTTAATCCCTTAGCAGGATCATCACAGGAAGAAATCAACGACATATACCCCACATATAAAAAAAAGAGTACAAGCATTGATGTTAAGCGGGCATCCCAGACCCACCAGGCACCCCACATAGGCTTGCCCCACAAAGATCCAGTTGCCAAGCTAATAGCTGTTAAAGTTAAACCAATAGGAGCCGCGGCCTTGGCAGAAATATCTGCCAGAGGATGCTTCCACACAAAACCAACAAGAGCCGAAAGTGCCATAAAAACGTAGACCCCCAGGGCAAACCAGGAAGCCGGCACATGAACATACATAATCCGAACCGTCTCACCCTGCTGATAATCCGCAGGAGATCCTTTTAAGGCTAACCAGCTCCCTGCCCCAAGAAAGGCAATCGCCAACACAAAGCTGGTGGGTCTGGCCCAGCGAGAAACTTTTTTAAATGATGAAAGACGCGCTCGTTGATACATGAATATAGAAGAACCCTTTTTTATAAAATACGCTTAAAACCCGGCAGTTTTAAAAAGACTTTACTCACCAAAAGCCAGGAAATACCAAGACTTCCTCCTCCAGCAATCAGAAATTTGACAAAGGGCGATATAAATTCGCCATACATTAGCGTATGCAGCCAAATTGTAAAAGGTTCATGAAAAATATAAATCCCGTAAGAACATGCGGCCAGAGACACCCAAAAAGGTTTAGGGGTGTTGAGGAAACGATAGAAAAGTGACATATACATGACTGATAAAGATGCCATAAAGCATCCCAGCAGAGTTGTTCGAATTAAAAGAGGTGGTGCACTTTGACTAATGACAGGCCAGGCATATTCCCATAGCCCGCCCCGATAAAAGAAAAGACGAACATCATTATTATAGGCACCGTCTTCAAAATAGGCCAGACTATAAGCCATATAGCCTCCCCCCAAAAGAATAGAAACACCAAGCCACTTTTTCCAGTGCTTCCCCAAGTTTTCTAGAAATCTGCTATTTTCTAAAAAGCCAGCGTAGCTGACTCCTGCTCCCAAAAAGAAGTAAAATATTTTGATAATGAAACGCGCTGTCCGCACATGAAAAACAGGCTTGAAACCAAACCACCAGTGAGCCCCCCACATTAAGTCACTTGCCCCCAGGATAACAGCACTCATACAACAGACACAGATAAAACCACGAATTGGCCTGTTCATTAAAAAACGAGCAAAAGCCCCAAGGCCTTCCATAAACTTTGGAATGATACAGGATAAAAGGATCAACGCAAGTGTTAAAACAGCTAAATAGTAAAGGAACCAAAAGCCGCCCTGAGTAAAATTTTGGAAAGGGTAGTCTTCCCATCGAATATAGGTCCCCCACCAAAACTCAAAAAATCCCGTATCCAACCCCTCCAGGATTCGCTTTTTATAATAGGAAAGGAAGGGAGTAATAAAGGTAACACCAAAAACAAAGGGCACAACAAGACGCAAAAAACGCTCTTTCATAAAGCTTGCCAATCCGCGCCTTTTAAGCGAAGGCATGACAAACATACCCGCCAAAAAGAAAAGAAAAGGCATCATAATGGTATCATTATGATAGTGCCAAATGTCAAAGACATAAGTTCCGGTCATGTCGGGAAAAAACCATGTCCAGTTAAATTTTTTGGTATAAGGCAGCAAGGAGTGCTCCAGAACAACCAACAGAACCATAAACCCACGAAGATAATCAATAAATAAGAGACGGTTTTGGCCAGGCTCTTTTTCAGCATGTGAAAATTGATCACTTGATTGATTTTTATGATCTATGCGTGCCATTCACAAAGCCCTTTCTGTCGGTTGCCTCTAAAAACAGTTGTCTTCGGGTTATCCCCACTTGGACACAAAATCTTTATTCGCTTCGGGCGAATCATAAACAGCTTGAAGAACGCCATCAACACTATCTACAAGAGTAAATAACTTTTTATCTTCTGCACGCACAAAACCATTTTCAATCATATGATTCAAGAATGTTTCAAAAAGCCCTGACCAATATCTTTCCACATCAACAAAGATAATAGGCTTGCCATGCATTCCGACTTGCTTCCAGGTCAGAACCTCAAAAGCTTCGTCCAGAGTTCCCAGACCTCCGGGCAATATAACAAAAGCATCTGATTCATCAAACATGATCATTTTACGCTCATGCATGCTGGACACAATACGAAGATCGGTAATTTCAGTATGCCCGCCTTCGAATTCGTTTAGGAAGTCAGTCATAACACCCAAAACCTGGCCACCCTTTTCCATGCAGGCGTCCGAGACAACTCCCATCAACCCTACACGCCCTCCCCCAAAAACAAGTTTTATATCCGATTCAGCAAGCAAATGGCCGAGATCAGCAGCGGCTTTAACATAATAAGGTTTTGGATTTTTTGAGGATCCACAATAAACACAAAGGGAACGAATATTTTTCATAAATCTCTTAAAGTTTTTTTTCACTCCGCATAATACCGACACAAACCCACAAGATCAATAAGGCAGATTAAGTTTCATAAAATGATAAAATCTCGAAAACCCTTTTTAAATCTGGTCTACCAGACTAATATTGAACTATACAGGTCACAGGTAATTTTTAAAGGATATTTTCATGCGTTTGATAGGACCCATTTTATATGTAGAAGATGTTAAAAAATCTCTTTCTTTTTACGAAACCTCTTTTGACTTCAAACGTCAATTTATGCATGAAAGTGGTTTTTATGCCGAGCTTAATGCAGGAGATAGATATCTTGCTTTTGCGGCCCATCAGTTGGCAAAAACAAATTTCAGCTTACCTTATCAATCCTCCCGTCAAGCAGAAACACCGCCTGGATTTGAGCTGGCATTTGAATGCGAATGCCCCGAGAAAATTTATATAAAAGCCCTTGAAAATGGCGCTGTATCTGTGAGTCCACCTTCTCAAAAACCCTGGGGGCAAAATGTCGCCTACTTAAGAGACCTTGATGGATTTCTTATCGCAATTGGAACCCCGATGGAATAGGAAAGCAAAAAAGATAAATTGGGAAGGTTTTGAAACAAATCAAAAACTTCCCAAACTTGACTAGAAAATTATTTAGTACAGGATCTATAATGATCTGGACAATGGTCTTTCACAAGTTGACGAACTACCTTCAAAGGAACAGAAAATTCTTTTTCCTCTAACACTCCTTTTTGCCAGCATTCTATTTTTACAATTTGTTCAATATCACGAGAATTACAAATCGTCGTCAAATTCACATCAGCATAAGTACATTTAGGTTCTTTTTGATAAGGAAATTTACAAACTTTTTGTGCCATAACGTTCCCGGATGAAAAAATTGTCGCAACTGTCAGTAGTTGCAAAAAATGTTTTGTGTTCATTATTAATCCCTTTTTATTTTTTATACTTTTATCGTTATGATACATACATAACTATCATGATGATTTCATTCTTTAAACAAATTGTCTATTGGTTTCTTCGAAAAAACAGGATTACGATAAGGATCGTTTTTGATAGATTAATTCAAGGGTTAAGTGTTTGAAATAATCAAAAACTCTTCTAAATTAAATCATAAAACGGCTTCCAGATTTATGGAAGCCGTTCTTGCTCTGTTATCGTGTTAAAGGTTTGTAACGAAGGCGCTGGGGCTGATCAGCTGCTGCTCCAAGGCGCCGTTTCTTATCGGCTTCGTAATCGTGATAGTTTCCTTCAAACCAAACAACCTGGCTATCTCCTTCAAAGGCCAGGATATGAGTCGCCAGTCGATCAAGGAAAAAACGATCATGGCTTGTAATCAGGGCACAACCAGGAAAATGTTGCAATCCTTCTTCAAGAGCTCGTAAGGTTTCTACATCCAGATCATTCGTTGGCTCGTCAAGAAGAATAACATTGGCACCCGATTTTAAAACCTTGGCCAGGTGAACCCGATTACGCTCTCCACCCGAAAGCTGCCCAATCTTTTTCTGTTGGTCCGGTCCTCTGAAATTAAAACGACCGCAATAGGCACGGGAGGGAACTGTTTGCTTACCCAGCTGAATTTCATCTAAACCATCGGAAATTTCTTCCCAAACAGTTTTTGAGTCGCCAAGGTGATCACGGCTTTGATCAACATATCCAAGATCAACCGTTTCACCAACTTTAACAGTACCACTGTCTGGTATTTCCTGACCCGTAATCATTTTGAAAAGTGTTGACTTCCCTGCCCCGTTTGGCCCGATAATACCTACAATCGCCCCAGGAGGTATACGAAAAGACAAATCCTCAATAAGAAGACGATCCCCAAATGCCTTTTTCAAATGGTCAGCTTCAATGACGTTGTCTCCAAGACGTTTACCCGCCGGAATAACAATCTGGGCGCTCTGCTGACGCTTCTCGCTTTCCTGAGATAAAAGCGATTCATAAGCTGATACACGTGCCTTGCTTTTAGCCTGTCTTGCTTTAGGGGATGATCGTATCCACTCTAGCTCCTGTTTAAGAGAGCGTTGTCTGGCATCTTCCTGCTTTTGTTCCTGGGAAAGGCGTTTTTCCTTATATTCCAGCCATGCGGAATAATTGCCTTCAAAAGGAAAAGCTTCTCCACGATCCAGCTCAAGAATCCACCCCACAACATTATCCAGAAAATAGCGATCGTGGGTAATCAGAACAACAGTACCGGCATAATCCTGGAGATAGCGCTCAAGCCAGGCAACAGATTCAGCGTCCAGATGGTTGGTAGGTTCATCTAGCAAAAGCATGTCCGGACGTTGTAACAATAGACGGCAAAGTGCAACACGACGACGCTCCCCCCCGGAAAGTTTCGTAACATCCGAGTCTCCCGCAGGGCAACGAAGAGCATCCATCGCAATTTCAACGGTACGATCAAGATCCCATGCATTGGCAGCATCGATCTTTTCCTGAAGTTCTGCCTGATCCGTAATCAGGGTATTCATTTCCTCATCCGTCATTTCTTCGGCAAAACGGGCACTCAGGACTTCAAATTTTTCAAGGAGCTCTTTTGTTTCCTTCACGCCTTCCATGACGTTGCCAAGAACATCAAGATCGGAATTCAGGTGGGGTTCTTGGGGCAAGTACCCCACAGTCAAGCCATCCGCCGACCAGGCTTCTCCCTGAAATTCTGTATCGAGACCCGCCATAAGCTTTAAAAGCGTCGATTTTCCGGCCCCATTCACACCAATGACACCAATTTTTGCGCCAGGGAAAAAGGAAAGATAGACATTTTTAAAAACCTGACGTCCCCCGGGATAGGTTTTGCTTAAGTCCTTCATTACATAAGAATATTGATAAGAAGCCATGGATCTCACTAAAACAGTTCATAGATATGATCCCCTTATAACTGAAACAGAAAAATTTTACAAAAGGTCTCTTTGGAAAAAGCAAATCACATATTGTTACGGGTATCACTTTGTTTACAGTTACAAAATAGACTCTTGTTAAGAATAAAAAAGAATCATAACTTAATATTCTAATCCCTAAAGGAAAAACCTGTGGTTTTTAAAATAGAATGGGAAAGATCTGAAGACTCCCATGATCTTCCTAAAAACATCATTCCAGAAATGTTAGAAGCTGCTTCTCTGACGACACAAGTAAAAAAGCATCATATTGTATCAGGTGGTTGTGCAAATCTTAATATTAAACTCACTTTAAAAGGAGATACTCCACCCTTGATTCTGCGCCTTTATCTTCGGGATAAAAGCGCTGCCCTGCGGGAAAAGAAAACAGGAGATCTTCTTCAGGGAATTATATCCGCCCCTAAAAGCTACTTTATAGGCACTACAGGCGCTTTTTGTTTTGCGATTACAAATTTCATACCTGGCATATCCTTGCGTAATCTGTTGCTTGGGAATGAAACGTATGACCTTCAAGAAATTATGTTTGAAATAGGAACACTGCTTTTCGAAATGCAGCATATAGGCTTTCCTGAAACAGGTTTTTTTGATGAAACACTCCAGGTTATAACCCCTATCAACCGTAAATCGTATTTTACTTTTGCTAAAGAATGCCTGAAAAAACCAACTGTCTCTTCGCAATTGCCTTCTGAAACTCTTTTCAGGCTCCAGCATCATTTTGAAGAAAAAAAGATTTTATTTCCCGATAAAGAAGAAAAACACCTCGTTCATGGAGATTTCGATCCTTCAAATATTTTCGTTCATAAAGTTAAGAATAAATGGAAAATTTCTGGGGTTCTTGACTGGGAATTTGCCTATTCAGGATCGACTCTTGGCGATATTGCAACACTGTTGCGGTATGCTCATCAAATGCCTCCAGGCTTCACAAGCTCATTTCTGAGAGGATTAACCGACAGTGGTCTTGACTTACCCTCTAACTGGTCATCCACAGTCCATCTTCTAAATTTACTTTCTCTCCTGGACTTCTTAGGACGCTACGACCCCGCAAGATACCCAAAAAGAATTAAGGATATACTTTGTCTAATGAAGCATATTATAAGTGAACTTGATAAAGTTTAACCTAAAAAGGCAAAATGAAATGACAATCATCAGCTATAATGAATTCGAGCGAGTTGATCTGCGTTCCGGCACAATCATAAGAGCCGAACCTTTCCCGAGGACAAAAAAACCAGCCTTTAAAATATGGGCAGACTTCGGAAATAAAATAGGGCATTTACAAACTTCTGCCCAAGTAACAGATCATTACTCTCCTCAAACGTTAGTAGGCAAAAAAATTATCGGATGTGTAAATTTAGGTGAAAAGAATATTGCCGGTTTTATATCACAGTTTTTACTCGTTGGTTTTCCAGATCATGAGAATAAAATTTACTTGGCAACATTTGATCCGAAAGTTCCTGACGGGGAGAAAATGAAATAAAATACCCCGTATAAATATAATTTGACAATTACAATCAAACAAACTAAATAGATAAAATCTTACAAATATATTATGGTTATTAATATGAATAAATATTTTCTATTTTTTATTTTCACAATACTTTCATTACCTGATACTGCTATAGCATCAGCTTCTGGTGCTGCCGCAACAGTAAGCAGCAGAAATGAAGACGACTGCGAAACAAAATATGCCCGACAATGTGCCCTGATTGATCAACACCTGGAAAACCCCCAGGGCAATATCCAGGCCATGAACGACTACACCGTGGCCTCTCTGAGAGAAAATCCGGATTTCATTGCAGCTCAAGCTTTCCTGCAAGGTCTTGACTCTTTCCCACTTCCTGAAAACCTGCAATCTCTTGAAGGGTACTCTGACCTTACCTATTCCCAAAAAGTAATGCTTACATGCCAGGTTGAGATGCAATCACCCCCTTTCATCAGCAAAACACTACCTGCACACATTCGGGATATTGCCGACCTCTATTCCATAATGTTATCCACAAACTTACACTCTGAAGAGGCCATTACAGCCTTGTGTGAACATGAATACCCTGTTGTATCTGTATCAGGAACAAACTTTAGAGATTTTATGGATCCTTTCAGATCTATGCGTCAGAAAGTAGAAAGAGAGGTTATGAGAAATGATGTTTTTTGCTCTAGTCAGCAAGACCCACGGGACATTGCTCTTCCGCTCGTTTTAACAGGAGAAGATAGTATTTTTGACTTCAAAACATTCTTTTATGCTCTTTCAAAAGGAGTCGCCTTGTGGGGTCTTTGCAAGGATGATTTCCCTGGTCATGGAGGCGTTTTTCCTTCGCCCTTGGTTGCCAAGAGTCATGACGATGGACATTATGCAGAAATAGTCGATAGAAATATTCCTTACAAAATTGCCGAAAAAAAATTCTCTCTTTTAAAAGAGTTTGCCGGTCGTTTTTTAGACACCCTCTCTCATGATGGCATTTTTACAACTGCCGCAGAAAAAAAACAGGCTGAATATGCTGCTTTTGTGATGATTCACGAAGCTCAAATCAAAAAGTTTTGTGTGACAGTGACGTCTTCCCTGGACCCAAGATCACCCTTCCTAAAGTTATTTGATAGCGTGCAACAAAGATTTGGCCTGGAAGAATACAGATCACAATATAGCTCGGAATTCACAAAAGCTTTCTTTTCAGACCTTGCAGCAGAGATTGTTAAAGTCAAGCCCGACCTGGAAGAAGCTATTTTCCCGGATGGACCAGAAACTTATGATCTTGATCGCACTATTGAAGAACATGTCAACCTGGTTAATTGGTTAAAAGGCAGGCTGTCTCCTATTCTTGAATCATATTAAAAGCAATCTTCACCTTATAACGGTTCATATAAAAGGCGAATTTTGTATGAACCGTTTTTAGAAAAAGACCTAGACGGGGACAATCTCCCTAAGGATTGAGGCTCTTTTTTCAATCAGCGAGCAAATATCATCAATGACAGGAGATTTCCATCCTTCTCCAATAAAAGATTGTTTCAAATCCAGCATATGATCAAGAGCTTTAATCGCAAGATTCTTAAGCTGTTTTTCAAGATTGGCTCGTGCCGATCTTGTCTCTGGTACAAGTCCATACCAGTGGTGCAAAGAAATTTTATCAGGATCGTCACACCCCCCAATATTCATAGCCATTTTATTTGATAAGTTCTGGTATACGTTTGTACTCAACAAATCATATACAGGGGCCAATTCTGGTTTAGACCCTCTATACAACAAGGAATAATTCTTGCCATGGGCATCTGAGTTTCCAATCAAGTAATTGAAGATGATTCGTTCCTGGAAATAAAGATGATCAAGGCCTGGCTTGACTGAGTGCGAGGATATAAGGTGACGACACTGCTCTATATCTGGCCCCCCTTCTCTCTCGTATTTCATTTCTGGTAAAATCCCCAATGCCTGGCAAAAATCTTCCTGATGAAGCCGTGCTACATGCCCTGTGTCATCAAGGATTCTATCGTACCGTTTCACGATATAACACGGCACATCATCAACAAAGTAAAGGGTTGCATCAGGGGCTGCAAGGCCAACTTTTCTGGCAAGACGCATACAAAAAAGCTCATTATAAGCACTGTCTGCAATATCTTCGATCGGAGGTTTTAGAATATGCGTTGTTGGATGACCTCCCTTAATCAGGCAAACCTTACCATTGTGAAATCCAGTTGCTATTTTTTCCTGGGCCCCCGCCAAGGAAAAGCGCAGATTATTTACATCAGCTAACAGGGGGTATCGCGTCAACCTCTCAAGAAGATAACGCAGATGATTTTTATCCAGGACTTCTACATCTTCTTCAGAGAAATCTTGCAATTCTTGGTCTTTAGGATAAAAGGACACTCCTCCGGCACAGTCCCCTCCAATGGCCTCCAGCAAGGCAAAAGTATTATTCTCGGAAAGTCCCAAATATCGTGCCAGTCTTTTGCGAATAATATCATCCGGTAACAAACCAGAAAAAAATGCTTTGACAGCATAACCTTCAAAAGTCTCACTTTGAAGAGGTAAGGAAAGGGAAATTCCTGATGTCGACTGATTTAGAAAGCGCGGTGAATAGGTAAAAGCAAGAGATCCATCAAAGCATTGGGCCAATTCACCAACAAAGACTTCATTCATATAGACATAAAGGGTTCTTTCCATTATAAAACTTCTCCCTCAATCTGAAGCTCTAAACCCAACATATTAAGAACCGTGATAGTTTTCCCGATATAGCAAGACTCTTTCCCGTGCTCTAGATCACGAATGAATCGGATACCAACGCCCGCGACTGCTGCAAGCTGCTCTTGCGTCAAACCCTGCTTCTTTCGTGTCCGACGAATAACTTGCCCAAGAATTTTCATCTTTGTTAAATACATAATTCAACCCTTTCAGGATTATTCTATACACAAAAAAGGTTTATATCAATTAATAATCCCAATCGGAATTATTAAATTCAAACAAAGCAAGAAAAATATCAACCCTTTCAGGTTGATATTAATTTAGTTATTGGGAATTTACTCTAGGATATTGCTTCTTTTTTATCCGGATTTTGAAAAATATCCTTTTGGATTTCATCAAAAGGGCGAGCATCGTAAAAAAGCTCTATGCTCGTAATAAAGTGATCCTTAAATGACATAAGAGTAGACGATCTTAAAACTCCAATTGAGTTGGAAAAGATAAAGTCAGACACCAGCACCACTTGATCGCCAGAGCTAAATTGAGAGCGAATTTTGATATCTTTCAGAACCTTTCTTAGATTTTTTGCTGCCTCAATTACAGCCTCCCTACCGGATAGTTCGGCAAGTGGACCTAAAAAGGAAACCTGAGGATCCAGACGTTGCCCCATACCCACAAAATCATCCTTTAACATCAGATTATAATAGTCTTCAGCAAAACCTAAGTTTATTTTATCATCATAAGTACTTGAATTCATGTGTTTCTCCATATATATTATAAGTACACTGATAACTTAATATAAGGACCCTGATATGTCAACATGTATCAAAAAAAGTTTTATGGGAATAGGATATGGCCTAAAGCAAACTCAGCATGTCTTGAGAATTCATATGGATGACGCTCTAAGGCCCCTCTCCTTGACAACGCCCCAATATGCTGTTCTTTCTCAATTAGAGATGAAACCAGGCATTTCCAATGCTGATTTAGCGCGTGCATCCTTTATTACCCCTCAAACCATGCACGGTATTGTTTCTAATTTAGAAAAAAATAGTCTGGTTAAGCGAAAACAGGACTCTCAACATGGTAGAATTCTCTGTACTGAGCTCACAAAACAAGGAATTAAAGCTGTTAAACTTGCTCATAAACTCATCCGTGAAGTCGAAAACAATATGACGCGCACGTTATCTGAAGAACATACAATGCTTTTGGAAAAACTGCTTCTTGAGTGCATTGATAACCTTAATGCGACCAAAAATAACGGTGAAATATGAATATGAATCTGAATTCAACTCTCCTAAAGGGAAAAATGGGTAATTCTTCCTGAAAATAAAAAGTATTTTAAAACTCTCAATTTTATTTTTCATATTCATTTGAAAGTTCAATCAAATTATCATCAGGATCACGAACATAAACCGAGCGTAACTTGAATTTAGCTCCCGTTCGATCTATCGGACCTTCTATGATCTTAATATTGTTCTTTTTAAGCTCCTTGATGACATCTTCAAGAGGAGTTTCAACAATAAAACATAAATCTGCTGAACCAGGTGTTGGAATTTTTGCTTTGGGCTCGAATTCTTTTCCTGCCTCATGCAGATTGATTTTTTGTGACCCAAAAGCCAGAGCTTTTCTATTGTTGCCAAATGTTATTTCCTTCATACCAAGGCTTTTATAAAACACAAGTGCATGATCAATAGATTTCACTGTTAGCACAAGATGATCAAGGTTACGTATCTTCATATTAGATTCTCCGGACTTTAATGAGTGTAAACCAGATGAACTTTCTGCCAAAACAGAATATGAAAATGTTAACAGTGATATAGCCGCTGCTGAAAGAAAAATACTAACTTTGTTTCTCATGTGTTCACCACATGTTTTTCCTGCATATCCTTAGAAAAATCTAGTCATAGTCATAATTATGAACTGGTTATATTTAAGAGTGTAGAAATAAGTTTTTTAAGTCAATGGCGGAGAGAGCGGGATTCGAACCCGCGATACGGGGTTACCGTATACACACTTTCCAGGCGTGCGCCTTCAACCACTCGGCCACCTCTCCCCTGATATCGTATCAGCATACAGACACCGCCATCCTGATATGATGACTTTGCTGCGATACAGCTATACCTTATGATGCAATTAAAATCAAACCCTTCAAACATTTTTCATAACAAAAAGCTAAATCAACAAGTGAAATATATGTTCTTTAAAGAATCTATTGATAAGATGGCGTCCCCAAGGGGATT
>DDGG01000017.1:50666-108203 GCA_002337525.1 Alphaproteobacteria bacterium UBA1908
TTCGAACCCCTGTTGCCGCCGTGAGAGGGCGGTGTCCTAGGCCTCTAGACGATGGGGACCTAAAAGACATTGCCTATGTACCCTATTCTCCCACGTCTATCAAGCAAAAAAGCACTTGCCTCCTAGGAAGGAAGAATCAAAGGAGAAATGAAAATATAAATATAAATATAAATATTTATATTTATATTACAAATATAAAAACACTTATTATTAATTTATTAATGCCATAATAAAATATAAAAAATAAAAAGGTTTTATAATGGATAAAATTAATAATGTTTCAGTTCATGGAGCTATGTCAGTCCATAATGACTCAGTTCATGGAGTTATGTCATTCCCCAAAGAGTATACCGAATTAATCAAGAGTCTTATCAATACACCTATATTTCAAAGACTTAGGCACATCAAACAGACTTCTCTCCTTGAACTTGTTTTTCCAACCGCCGTTCATAATCGCTTTACGCACTGTTTAGGTGCATCATATATTGCTTTAAGAATTTCTGATGCTCTGAGATTAGAAGAATTAGAAAAAAAATATGTTTTTGTGAGTGCTCTTTTACATGATATTGGACATGGTCCTTTTTCGCATACTTTTGAGAATCTATTAAAATCTAATGATGGCACTAAAGTAATAAAACATGAAGATTGGACATCTAAATTCTTAGAAGAGTACCGCGATATATTAAAAGATCAGTACTTACAAATTGATCATATTCAAAGTTTTATTAAAGGTGAAACTGCTTCTTTTAATGCTTCTGATGAAAAAGAGAAAAAACTAAAACCTAATATTATAAGAGATATTGTGTCGTCACAACTTGACTGTGATAGGCTGGATTATCTTTTAAGAGATTCTCACTTTATTGGTGTTACATATGGAAAAGTTGATCTTGAGTGGATTATTTCAAATTTAGTAATCATTAATAATGTTAAAGATGGTCCCCGTTTAGGTATTACAGAAAAAGGTTATCCTTCTGTTGAACACTTTCTTCTTGCCCGACGTATGATGACAAGAAATATTTTTCAGCACAACAAGACTCGCCTACTTGAAAAATTACTAATATTTTTCCTTAAAGAGTTTTCTGAGGAAATTAAGGGAAAATCATTATCTTCACTAAAAAACAAATTGGAAATTTTTTTAGTGAATGCGGCAAACTTTAGAGAGGGACGCATAACTCGAGAGAAGTTCTTGGATCTCTCTTTTGGATATTACAAGGAACTGACCGATTATGATGTCTGGATGTTAATTAGGGATAAAGCACTTGAGGGAAAAAACAGGACTTCTAATCAAATAGCAAAAAAAATATACGAAAGGTCACTTCATAAAACTTTTCCTTTTGACAAAAAATACCTAGACGCAGTAAAATATATTTCTAAGAAACTCCCGTATGATAACTGGCAGGTTTTTGTTCTTGATAATGAATTTAGAACTTATACTGAATCTAAGAACCTGATTTATGTTAAAAAGAACAATGGAAAAATCTCAAGTCTTCAGGGTCAATCAAGCCTCGTGGCAAACCTTACAAACAAATCCGAAACATTACATTATCTATGTATTGATCCAAATCTTTTATCAAGTGATAACCAAAAAAAGAAGATTAAAGAATGCTTTTTTAAATACATAGATATAGATTGATTCTACTTATTCCTTCTTAATTCTTGTATTACAGTTCATCATATAATAAGTGGCAACATCAGAAAGTTGCGGGTAAGCGTTAAAGATCTCAAGAAGTTGTTCTTTAGAGTTAACATCAA
The DNA here is from genome assembly GCA_002337525.1 of Alphaproteobacteria bacterium UBA1908. GTDB lineage: Bacteria > Pseudomonadota > Alphaproteobacteria > Caedimonadales > UBA1908 > UBA1908. Next base: position 52,419 of record DDGG01000017.1, read on the forward strand.
ATTTTTCTCGTAAGCGCCCTAAATACCCTTCAGCCGTACGTGCCGAAATAGCCATTTCATGAGCAGCCATTTTAACACTTTTTCCCTGCCTTAAGAACGACAGTAATTCTATCTGGCGCCTTGAAAGATTGATAGAGCACCCCTTAAAATTGATCCTGAAATCAGAATCACACATTTTTTTTAACAATGATTGATACGCCAAAGATTCTTTTATTGTTAAAGATCCTGCGGTTCGGTGTGGATGAAGAAATTTCCACACAGGTTTCATTTCTTTTGCCTGTGTAAGTGATTCATAAGATTCCAGGAACCTTAGTGTAAAAATATTAAAAAGGGATTTTTGATCGCAATAGAGACGGCTTTGGTTAATATTTCTTGGATCCGTTCCAAAATGATAACGATGCACTAAATTACCTTTATGATGCGTAATTGTAAGGCCATTAGAAATTTGATTATCTTCAAGAAAGCTTAAAATAGGATGCTGTAAAGAAACGACGGACCATAAAAGTGAGTCATACCCTTTTGTGTAAACAGAAAAATCACCGGTTAAATAGTAATGATCCATTTTATTATCCAGGCTTTTTATTAAAAGATCAGAATCAAGATAGAGCATTTCATAGGAAAGGCTGTCATCAAACTTAAGATAAACAAAAAAATTAATTTTAAAGGACTGAAAGAATTCCTGAAAGCGTTCTGTAATTTTTTCTGAAAGAACGCTGTTAAGGGCAATATTTTGTGTGTGAGCGGAAAAAGTGACCATGTACTTTTGTACTTTAACCTTTTTGTTAACCTTTTTAACTTTTTAGGATATTTACTCTTGTTTAACAAAGTATTAACAGATCTTATTAATTTTAAGGGTATTTTTTACGCCTATAGAATTTTTTCTAAATCCCTGATGCTGATAAGGTCAATATTGACAGATAACTTAAACCTACATCAGGGAGAGAATAATGTTTAAAAAGCTATCACAATTTTTCGTTCTGACTTTTTTTGTTGGGCTTTGTTCTGCAAACGCCAGTTCTGATTTTACCTGGGAATTTGAGTGTAAGACTGAACCAGGTCAAAAGACTGTCATTCAGGAAAGCTATCTTCAAACTTTGGCAGAAAATGACTTCGAAATTCTAAGAGGATTAACAGCAGGAAATAAGATTAAATCAACCTGCAGAGATCAGGAAGACGTTTGGAATTTCAATCGTTTTTCGTCAATTACAGACTATGATGCAAACGGTGATAAAAAAGCTGGTGATAGTGCGAATATAACTTTTTCAGATTTCAACACACAGCTGAAAGAAACTTACGAAATTACAAAAGGAACATTTCGTACAGTTGGAGATACTTTTTCTACTGTGACCCTCATGATTAAAGACCCTGATACAGAAGTCAGACCAAATGTTGCCTTCCCCGAGTTCTCTGTAACGCTTGAACTCAAAAAATAAAAAAGTATTCTTCCCATTTGCTTTGTTGTCAGGATTCTTTGGAGTCCTGGCAAATCTTATAATATCTTCTAAAATGCTAAGGTATACCCTTCTTTCCGCAACCATAATCGTGCCTTTTTGAAATCTGGAAAGTGCCGAGCAACATGAGACCAAAAAGCTTTTGAATGATTATGCTCCAGAATATGACAAAGCTCGTGCACAACCACATAATCCAAAATAAAATCAGGGGCCATGATTAAACGCCAGTTATAAGTCAGAGCCCCCTTAACAGAACAGCTTCCCCACCTGGATTTATAATCTTTAACCTTAATAGAAATATGAGTCACCCCGATACGAGATTCAAAGTACCGGGTTCGTAAACGTAAACGATCTTCTGCTTGTTTAAGATACCACTGGCGCAGGCGCCGACGAATAAAAAGTTCAAGATCTTCTCCCTGACGTGTTTTCGGACACGAAACCCACAACGTATTTTTTTGACAGATGACTCTCCGGGAGTCTTGTAACGAGGGTGATATTCTAAGAGAATATTCATGCCCCCGAAAAAGCAAAATCGCCCCTTCCCTATAAGAACGCTTTTGATTTTGAGTTTTGATTTTATCTTCCTGAAGTTTTTGTTCAATCCAGGAATGACGTCTGTCCAGAATCTCCTGTATTTTTTCTTTTGAAAGAGTTTTAGGGACCAAAAGACGTACCACGCCCTTTTTAATTTCAAGAGATATTGTTTTCTGGCGATTTGTGCGTCGTACGTCAAGGGAATAAGGTAGATTCTCTGGGTCAGGATCTTCTGTCCTGGTAAAAAATGAGAACAATATTCTCCCTATTCCACTGTTACAGACTTCGCCAGATTACGAGGTTGATCAACATCTTCCCCACGTGCAACAGCCGCTTCATAAGCCAGCAACTGGATAGGAACCGTATACAGTAAAGGAGATGTCAAAAAAGTCGACTCTGGAAGTGTAACGCGTTCAATATTTGAAGAACTATCAGACAGGGAAGAGCCGTTCGTTCCAATGCCGGGTGAAAAATCATGATGCCCCTTTTCATCGCTTAAAAGAATCACCTGGCCATCGCGGGCCATGGCCTCTTCAACATTTGAAATAGCTTTATCATACAGTTCGTCTTTAGGAACAATGGCAATAATAGGAACCGTATTGTCAATCAAGGCTATTGGTCCGTGCTTCATCTCACCTGCGGCATACCCTTCTGCATGAATATAGGAAATTTCTTTAAGCTTTAGAGCCCCTTCCAGAGACAAGGCGTAGCTGGTTCCGCGCCCCAGATAAAGAACGTCATCTGCTTGTGCTACTTGATGTGCCAGTGTTTTTAAATGGCCGCGTATTTTCAGAAGACTTTCTAATTGAGAAGGTAATTGACGCAAAGACAAAAGGTGCTGTTTTAACTCTGTATCACCTATTTTTTCTTTGGAACGTGAGGCTTCCAGAAGCAGAAGTGCCAGAACAACAACCATTCCCATAAAAGCTTTCGTCGATGCCACACCAATTTCAGCTCCCGCTTTAATCGGTAAAATATGGTCAACTTCACGCGCAATAGAACTTGTCTCAACGTTTAAAATACCAAGACAAATCTGCTTCTGTTCTTTGGCATATCTTAGAGCAGCTAATGTATCAGCCGTTTCACCTGACTGAGAAAGAAAAATGGCGAGCCCTCCTGCGGGAAGGGGTGGCTGACGATATCGGAATTCAGAGGCGATATCTACCTCAATGGGAACGTGAGCAAACCGTTCAAACCAGTGTTTCGCCAGAAATCCTGCATAATAAGCTGTACCACAAGCAACAAGTGTGACTTTGGGAACATCAGCCCAGTTAAAGGGTAAATTCAGATCTAATTGATCTGAATCAGTCAGATAATGCTGAAGAGAGCGCCGAATAACATCGGGCTGTTCAAAAATTTCTTTTAACATAAAGTGGGGATACCCCTCTTTATCAACAACTTCAGAAGAAATTTCTGATGAAATAACAGGACGCTCAACTTTATGAAAATCTTTGTTAAAGACTGTTGCTGAATCACGGGTTATCTCAACCAAATCACCTTCTTCTAAAAAGCTGATTTTTTGAGACAAGTGGGACAAGGCGATCGCATCAGATCCCAGATACATCTCTCCCTGCCCATAACCCACAACCAACGGACTACCAAGGCGAGCACCTACCATTTTTGTTTTTTCTTCTGTGGATAAAACAGCCAGAGCATATGCACCTTTTAATTGTTGTAAGGATGCCTGAACAGCTTCTAACAAAGTGCTTTCGGTTAAGTGAGAGTCAATCAAATGGGCAATAACTTCTGTATCTGTCTCACTTTGAAAAATGTATCCTTTTTTCTCGAGATCAGCACGCAACTCTGAATGATTTTCAATAATGCCATTGTGCACGACTGAAACACGATGGCTGGAATGGGGATGCGCATTGCAAAAACTGGGGCGACCATGGGTTGCCCACCGTGTATGGGCGATACCTGATGTCCCCTCAATGGGATCAGCCTTAATGACTTTCTCAAGTTCGACAATTTTACCGGGACTTCGACGTCGCTCTAAACTGGTATCTCCTAAAACGGCAATACCCGCAGAATCATAGCCTCGGTATTCAAGACGTTTCAGTCCTTGAAGCAGACGATTCACAACAGGTTTTTGACCAATAATTCCAACGATGCCACACATAATCTTTTCCTGAATCTTACTATAAATTACGACGTTTTTTTCTGTGTTTGAGTGAAACGACGGCGTAAGCTATTAGCCCCCCCTTCTCGCTCAACCTGCGGTGATCTTGATAAAGCCAGGGCATTTGAAGTGACGTTTTTGGTTACAACAGTACCCGCACCAATATACGCCCCCTCCTTAACAGTAATGGGCGCAATCAAGGTTGTATTGGAGCCAACAAAAGCCCCCTTCTCGAGGATTGTTTGATATTTTTGATATCCATTGTAATTACAGGTGATTGTCCCCGCACCGATATTGCACCCCTCTCCAATTTCAGCATCCCCAAGATAGGATAAATGGTTTGCCTTCGAACCTTTTCCAAGGCGTGTTTTCTTAAGTTCGACAAAATTACCAACACGGGTTTTTTCTTCCAAAACTGTATCGGGACGCAACCGTGCAAAAGGCCCGACTGAGGCCCCTGACTTTATATACGCACCTTCCAAATGAGAAAAAGAGTGAAGTGTCACATCCGAGTCAACTCGCACCCCTATACCGAAATAAACATGAGGGTGCACCACAACATCTTCCGATAGTTTAGTATCATAAGAAAAATAGACACTCGATGGATCCAGCAAAGTGACACCTTTTAACATTGAAGCTTTTCTTAGACGATTTTGCATCACTTCTTCAGCTTTTGCCAAATCAAGGCGCGTATTAATACCCATGACTTCTGAAGGGTCTTCTGCCTGAATATAGCTCACCTTATTTCCTTGAGAGCGTGCCACCTGAACAATATCTGTTAAATAATATTCCCGAGCTTGATTTTCAGGGGTCAGAGAAGCAAGAAAAGACAAAAGTAAACTTGCATCGCAGGCCATTAATCCTGAGTTACAGAGAGGCACTGCCCTTTCAGTATCTGTTGCGTCTTTCATTTCTACAATACGCTGGACTTGAGATTTTTCATCTATGATAAGACGCCCATACCCTGGATGATTTGGTGCATCGACGGCCAAAACAGTTATTGCCGCACTTGTCTTTTGACGATGAGTAGATAGCCTCTGAAGTGTTTCCAAACGTAGCAAAGGAGTATCTGCAAAAAGAATCAAAACTGTTCCCGAAAGGTCGTCAAGTTGATTTTTTGCTGCTAAAACAGCGTCTCCTGTTCCTCTTTGATTTTTTTGAAAGGCAATCTGAACAAAAGGATAAGTCGTTTTTATAAGAGATTCAATTTCCATTTGGTCCGGCGACAAAACGACCGTTACGGATGTCGCTTTACTTTGATGCGAAAGGTTTAAGGTATACTCAAGAAGCGATAGCCCTGCAAGTTTATGTAAGACTTTCGGGATTTTGGATCGCATCCGTGTCCCCTTGCCTGCAGCCAAAATAACAATGTGAAGATCTTCTTGAGACATATACCCTCATTTAAAATTGTGTCACAAGCAACGAAACAGTCACAAACATGGCGTTTCATACCAAAACACATAAATATCATACAAGTTCCATGAGGCTTAACTTGCCACAGCTTTCTCTCCGCGCCAAGAGACTATACCGTAACGAAAAATTACAAGAACAATATTATTTTTCAGGAATAAATTTAACTTACCGCCGGCAAATTCAGAATTTATACATAAAAAACAAATATCCAAGGCTTATATCTTTAATAAACCTTGGACCATACAGAAAGTTCTTAAAGAATCCAACTGACAATCAAGGCATACGCAAGCATAGCAAAAACAATAAAAACAATCTGATATCCAGAATCAAAAGTCGCTTTGACATTTTCTTTCATTCTTGAAAGAAGCTCAGGCCATGTATAAGAAACAAAATCTCCCTGAGACATAATGCCAATAATTTTTTGATCTTTATCAACAACAGGAACATGCCTGAAACGCTCGTTGGACATAATCCTGAGCCAATCGAGAAGATCATCATTTTCTTTGGCAACTTTTAAATCAGTTGTCATCACTTCTGAAAGTCTTGTTTTATCAGGGTTCATTTTCTTGAATAAAACTTTCTTTAGTAAATCACGTTCAGTGATAATACCAGCAATTGTATTATCCTCGTTTGCAATCATAATGGATCCAATATTTTTTTCAGACATGATATTAATCGCATCACGAACAAAATTTTCTGGTTTCAGGCAAACAGGTTTTAATTTGTTATTGAATTCCAAGCGATCTTTAATTTTCATTTTACCCTCACATTATTTTTTTATTAAAGTTTATCATTGATTCTATTTTTTTATAAGGTCTTTTTGGTTTTAAAAGATCAGAAGTTGCTGGACACCTTATTAAGATTCTGAAAAATTCCCTCTAGTTGTTAACTTAAAGACTGTTATCGATCAATAATATCGGGAAATAGAATCATCAATATATGATTTTTATTAAATATTAATAAGTAAAAAGGCTTATTTAAGGCAGCAGAATTAAACAAGGCTAGATTTATAAGGAGAGATTGACCCCAATCTCCCCTTATACGTTTAAATTATGATTTGCTAATAATATACTTCCCTAAGTCTAAGTGAATAAGACGCTCATTTTCCTGAATACTATCGGCTTTATAGAATATGATGGCATAAACACACTGACTTGCGCCCAACATATTTCTAAATTCCAAAACGTTAGAAAATTCACTTTTAAGAAGATCTTCTTTTACAGACTTGATCCCTCTCTGACAAACATCTTCTGGTACAAAAGCTCCGAAAGTCCCATATACAGCATCATATTGATGGAGAGAAAGAAAAATCTGTTATTAAACTTTCTTCCAAAATTGCGTTCAAGCTTTTGAATGAAAACGTGCCGATTGAAGTTATTTCTCAAATAGCACATATCACCGAAGAAAAGTTGCCCCCTTCTTCATGATGCTACGAGTGCGCATCGGTGAAAATAAGAAAACAGTTTCAAGATCATGAAGACTTGATGCTTTTTGATAACAATGACTTCTTATTCATCTCGAAAAGAACAGCATCCTATAGCTAGAAATAGACAAAGGATTTTTTTATTTTGCTCCACATTTGCTTTCCCATCGATACAAGGTGGTCAATAGAGATGAAGAATTTTTTGATAAATGTGGCGCGCCCGAGAAGATTCGAACTCCTAACCTCCTGATCCGTAGTCAGGTGCTCTATCCAGTTGAGCTACGGGCGCCTTGGCAAGTGATGACGCATGTTTAACAAACTCTTGTACTCTACGCAAGGAGGAAATGACTTTCTTTTAAATTTTTTTGTCTAAACCTCTCTGTGTTCAGCTTGTCATCCAGGCCTTTCGAGTTTTCTTTGATGTCAGCATAAGTTCCGTCAAAGCCCAAACCAAAGCGTCCATCCGATCAGGGGATTTTTGGCCTCTATTATGCATTGAATAGGAACACAGCTGTTCTTCCAAAAGAGAAAGATCGCCCACATGATGAATAAGGCCTTGTTCATATAAATGGGCAACAGGTTCAGCCCTGATCTTTTTACCTCGTGTTGCCCGGACCGCTTTAAAAGAAACTTTGGAATCCATAGAACGCAGCATCTGTTCGACTAAATCTCCCCCCTGATTAACTTCGGCAATAATCTTATCAGCCTTGTGATTGTGGTAAGCTTCTAAAATAAGTTGACACCATTCATTTGGAGCATAGCGACCGCTCAAATCCTCAAGGATATAGGCTTTATTTCCAGATTCTCCAGCAACAATGATGCCTGTTTCATCACTATTTTGATGGGATGTTACCGCAGGATCAACAGCAATAATCAGACGATCAAGGTCTGGTGTTTTTTTGACCTGACAAGCTTCAATTTGATCCCAGCGCCACAAGGCTCCCTCTTCTTCTTCCAAAATAACGCCGTCTAATTCTTGCCGTCCCAAAGGACTTGTCGCGTATTGATGTTTCATATGGGTTAAAAAAGAATTGGAAAGGTTATCTTTATTATCAAAAGTACTACCACGGGTGACGACTACTTTTCCTTCATCTCCCTTAACCATTCTTTTGATAAGATTTAACGGGCGCGGTGTCGTTGTAACAACAAGACGAGGATCATTTCCAAGCCTTAAGGAAAACATAAGCTGTTCCCAAAGCTTTTCCGGCATACGATATTTAGCAAGTTCATCAACCCAGGCGCCATCAAATTGAGGTCCTCGCAATTTCTCAAAGCGCTCCCCGCTATATATTGTTGCAATAGCACCAGAAGGCCAAACAAGAGATCCCCTTGATCGATTATAAACAGGTCTTTCTGATTCTGGATGAATGTGTAACAACCCACTTTCACCTTCAATCATGACCTGTTCAACATCTCTTTGAGTTTGACCAACCAGGGCAAGGCGCCTGTAAAATCCCGATGTTGCCCAGCTCCTGACAGCTTCTGCGCCCGCTCGTGTTTTACCAAAGCCTCTGCCTGCCAAAATCAACCATATCTTCCAGTCTCCCTTTGGAAGTTTTTGATTAGGACGGGCGATAGCTTCCCAGTTAAAAGAGCGTTCTAATGAGTGTCGATGAGTAATTTCATTTAAAATATGAGAGCGCACTTTTTCCAGAAGGTTTTCTTTTGTCATTATAGTCTCTTGAGTCAACGTTAATATTGCTCAAGAGACTATCGAATTGCCCTTAGAAAGAAGCAAAAGGACGAAAAATAATAGCGCCACTGGGGGCTGTCTGAATAAAGGTATAAAAAATATTCATAACAATACAGACAAATGAAACAAACCCAACAGCAATAGGGCTGTCAAGACGATCTAAAATCCCGCCATGTCCCGGAATCAAATTCCCTGTATCCTTGACCCTGAAATGTCTTTTTACAGACGATTCCAAAAGATCCCCAAGCTGGCTTATAAGGGCAATGCAAGCCACAACGATTAAATTAGCCTGGAGACTATAACTCCCATCAAGATTAAAAACTTTCCAATCAGTATGGGTGATCAATAAATATCCTGTGCCTACCGACATCATGAAACCACCACAAACACCAGACCAGGTTTTATTTGGGCTCATAGTAGGAAAACATTTCGGCCCCCCAACAATCATCCCGACAAGGTAAGCACCAATATCAGAAGCCCAAACAAGTGAAAGAATCCCGATAAGGATACCAGGTGACAAATACACAAAATAAAAAATAGCGATAAAAGAAAAAACAATGTACCCGGTTCCAAAAGAAAACCACAGAACTTTTCGCCAGTTCTGTTGGTCATTTTCTGTCACAAAACAGAGGCGGAACCACTCAATAAAGCACATAACAAAAAGAAGGCCTATAAGGCTTTGAGCATAAGGAAACCCCATCCATAAAATAAGAATTGTCAAAGGACCCAAAATCAAGGTTGATAAAGCTCTTTTAATAAAAGTTGTCAAAACCAAATCCAATCATCATTTTTTATTTTCAAAACACATTTTAAAGGTGTATTTGGAATATCTATATAATATTATTTGCATAAATTTTTATATAAAACACCATAAATATTTCCACATGACTCTCTAACAAACAATTCAGATTACAAAAAGTGACAGCTACTCTGATAAAGAGGCGCGTCCAAATCTTCTTTCGCATCCCTGGAATTGACGAATAGCCTCGCACAGATCTTCTTTTTGAAAATCAGGCCAACATTTTTTAAGAAAAAAGAGTTCTGTGTAGGTTGTTTGCCAAATCAAAAAATTACTAAGGCGCACAACATCGCTTGTTCGTATAAAAAGATCGGGGTCTGGTATATCTGCCGTGTATAATGCTTTTGAAAAAATCTCGTCTGTTATATCTTCCGGATCTAGCGAGCCTTCTTTGACAGATTGTGCAAGAAAACGAGTCGCAGAAACAATTTCGTCACGGCCTCCATAGTCCAGAGCCATAACAAGAGTCATTTTAGTATTATCCGCAGTTACTTTAACAGCGTTATCAATCAGGGCGATAAGATCTTTTGGAAGACGATCTCGACGACCAATCGTTTTAAGACGTATTCCCTGCTTGTGAAGATCTGCAAGCTCGGACTTCAAAGTCTTTTTAAGTAAAGACATAAGACCGTTAACTTCCATCTCTGAGCGACGCCAATTCTCCGTTGAGAAGGCATAGACTGTCAGGAAATCAACCCTCTGTTCCAGACAGGCTTCAACCGCACGCTTAAGTGCCAGAACACCTTTCTGGTGCCCAAACATACGCGGCATCTTGCGGCGCGTAGCCCAACGTCCATTGCCATCCATAATGATAGCCACATGCCGTGGTATCTTTCCCGACATTTTGCCATATTCTCCATCTACTGAATCAATTCGTGAAGAAGTGTTGGACGGTGGACGACATACTGACATAACTTGTCTCAGACTTGAAGAATATCTTTGTCTTTTTGAGAAAGCGCCTCGTCAACCTTTTTAACAAAACTATCTGTTAATGTCTGAATTTCAGTTGAACTTCGGCGTTGCTCATCTTCTGAAATATCGCCTTCTTTTTCCATTTGCTTAAGACTATCCATTCCATCCCGACGGACATTACGAATCGCAACGCGTGCTTGTTCCGCATATTTTGCGGCTACCTTTGTAAGCTCCTGGCGACGCTCTGTACTTAATTCAGGCATGGGCACACGCACAATCTGTCCATCAACTGAGGGATTTAAACCCAGGCTTGACTCACGAATTGCTTTTTCAACGGATTTTACCATCGTTTTATCCCATACTTGAACTGATAATGTCCGAGCATCAGGCATTCCCAATGTCCCAACCTGCGTTATTGGCATCATGGAACCGTAAGCGTCAACCATAAGAGGTTCCAGCAAAGCAATTGAGGCACGACCAGTGCGTAAACCTGAAAACTCCTTATGCAAAGCATCAAGAGCTCCTTGCATACGACGCTCTAAATCTTGTTTATCAAAAATGCTCATTAATTATCCCTCCTGTGAGTCATGAATAAGTGTAGAGTGCCCCGCCCCTTTTAAAACATTGATAAGAGAACCAGGAGTTGTCACTGAAAAGACAGAAAGTGGCAAATTATTATCGCGGGCAAGCCCAACGGCTGACATATCCATAACATTAAGCTTTTCTCTTAGAATTTGGTCATATGTTAGTGTTTTATAATGGATCGCATCCGGATTTTTAAAAGGATCTGCCGAATAAACGCCATCAACTTTCGTCCCTTTTAACAGAATATCACATTTCATCTCTGATGCCCGTAAAACGGCGGCAGAATCAGTTGTAAAAAAAGGATGCCCAGTACCTGCAGCGCAAATAACAATACGATTCTTTTGCAAGTGGTGCAAAGCACGCCTGCGGATATAGGGTTCACAAATCGAGCTCATGGGGACTGCAGACATAACGCGTGATTCAACTTTCATGGACTCAATAGCATTTTGAAGGGCGAGCGCGTTCATGACTGTTGCAAGCATTCCCATATGATCGGATGTCACACGGTCAATACCCTGTTCTATTCCATTCACACCTCTAAATATGTTACCTCCTCCAACAACGATCGCAATCTCAAGACCGCTGTTATGGAGCTCTATGATTTCACAGGCAATGCGTTGAAGTGTTTCAGTATCAATACCGTAGGAAGTCGCTCCTAAAAGAGACTCCCCCGATAGTTTTAAAAGGATACGGCGCGCTATATAGGGATAGGTTGCTTTAGTCGTTTTGCATATATCATCTATATTTTCTGTCATCTGGACGCCGACTCCCTTTAAGTTCACGACTATTGAGACAGTTCAGCAACCTCGGCAGCAAAGTCAGCTTCTTTCTTTTCAATACCATCACCCAATTTAAAGTGAACGTAACCAGAAAGCTTTATGTCTTTACCAAGTTCTTTTGCCTTATCTGCCACAACATCTGATACTTTTCTTTTTGTATCATCAATCAGAAAAATTTGTTCAAGTAAAACAGATTCTTCATAAAATTTCCGAAGTCGACCTTCAACCATTTTACCCAAAAACTCTGCAGGTCTACCAGATTGCCTGGCCTGCTCTTCAAAAACAGCTCTCTCACGAGCCACTGTTTCCTGGTTGAGGTCGCCAACTGTAAGAGCCTGTGGATGGGCTGCCGCAATATGCATGGCAATTTGTTTACCAAGTGCCGTTAGTTCTGCTGAGTCAGCATCACTCTCAAGAGCCACCAAAACACCAACGCGTCCAAGGCCGGACCCTAGGGCATTGTGCAAATAGCTTGCGACAGTTCCCTTTTCAACAGATAGGGTTGTGACGCGGCGGAAATCCATATTTTCACCAATTACAGCAATCAGATTTGTTAATTCCTCGGCAATTGTCTTATCTGAATTCGCAAAAGAGTTACCCCTTAGGGTTTCAATGTCTGCTTTACTTTCAACCGCCAAATCAGCAAGATCTGTCACAAATTTCTGGAATTGGTCATTTCGTGCAACAAAATCTGTCTCGGCATTAACCTCAACAACCGCCCCTGTCGTCCCCTTGACAGAAACACCAATAAGGCCTTCAGCTGCCGTACGACCAGCCTTCTTTGCTGCAGCCGCCAGACCTTTTTTTCTAAGCCAGTCAACAGCATCTTCCATATTGGCCGCGCATTCTTGTAGAGCTTTCTTGCAGTCCATCATCCCTGCTCCGGTCCGGTCACGAAGCTCTTTTACATCCTTTGCAGTAAACGTACTCATTACTACGAATCCCCTTTTATACTTTATACATTTAGCTTAAAATTACTCAGCTGATTCTTTTTCGGCTTCTTGTGAAGTTTTGCTTTCGAGATTTTCTTGCAAACCATCAGGCAAATCAGCAGATGCCCCAAGATCAACACCGGCTGCCTGCATTTGCGATTGTAACCCTTGAAGAACAGCAGAAGAAACCATACGGCAATAAAACTCTATAGAACGAATCGCATCATCATTGCCTGGGATAGGGTAGTCAATGTTGTCTGGATCCGAATTACTGTCAACAACAGCAACAACAGGAATACCAATTTTTTTGGCTTCCAGAATCGCATTTTTTTCTTTGTTTGTATCAATAACAAAAAGAATATCTGGAATACCGCCCATTTCCTGGATTCCTCCAAGGGACAGCTCCAACTTATCATGCTCTCTGGTCATTTTAAGAAGTTCTTTTTTTGTAAGACCTTCATTATCTTCCTGGAGTCTTTTCTGAAGCTCTTTAAGGCGGTTAATAGATTTTGAAACTGTTTTCCAGTTTGTCATCATACCACCCAGCCAGCGATGATTCACAAAGTACTGGCTACAACGACGTGCCTCTGTAGCAATATTTTCAGAAGCCTGACGTTTTGTACCAACAAAAAGAACACGTCCCCCATTTGCAACACTCTCTTTAATGGCATCGAGAGCTTTTTTCAAAAGAGGATAAGTTTTTTCAAGGTTAATGACATGAACACCATTGCGGACCCCAAAAAGATAAGGCCCCATTTTTGGGTTCCATCGACGAGGGTGGTGACCAAAATGAACACCTGCCTGCAATAAATCGCGCATTGAAAATGTAGGTAATGACATGTTTAAAAAATCCTTTTTCCGGTTTAAACCTCCATAAGCCGATGCATCTTGAAAGACACCGGAGTGATCAAAACCACTTTGACCACAAGGCTTATGTGTGACGTTAAGAAGGTTTATAACCTCTGACTCGCGAAAGAGCAAGCTCATTTTACACCCCTAAGCGAAAAACGAGCGCACAAAGTAACAAGGTGGTCCAGAACCTCTTTCAAAACAAATAAGTCATTGCATGTCATGAAAGCTTCTTTTTCCTCAAAAACTTCCCATAGCAAGGCTTTTCCTTTCGGTCCAAAACAATTAAGCTCTCTCATAATTACTTTCCACTCAAGAAACCATTGATCTTCTTCATCAACAAGGTGAGGACGTTGAGAGTCCTGAGCTGTTCTTGATAAATTATAAGTTCTTGAAAACGCTTGATAAGGCGCGCCTGTGTAGAATAGATATTTTTGCTGTAATTGGTAAAAATAGTACCCTGCCTGAACAGACTCAAAAGGAATGAAGCCTTGATGATATAATTTTTTTAGAAAACATGAAGAGGAGCTTCTTTTCGAGGCCCTGTTTTCAGTAAAATCTGAAGAAATATGTTTTTTGGGCCTTCCTCGGCGCGCCCTGACTTTTAAACCTGAGGGCATCTTTATGCCTCTGTCACTTTTTCGAGAAGAAAAGGCGGTTCGTGGTTTATACATCTATTTTTATTGGCAATGACAAGAAGTTCGGGCGGAGTCAAAGGACCTTTTTTACCAACCCAGTATCGAGACCCAAAAGGCATTTTTCTTAAAACAATTCGGTGTCCCTGCTTTGTTAAATATGAAAGAACACAATCGAGTGTTACCCAGGGGGACATCTCTATTGTCTGATCTTCTTTTCTCTCTTTAAGAGCCTCATAAGCATGAATTACTTTGGGATCAAAAGCAGGCATCGTCTTAAGATGATCAGAAGCATTTTCATCTCTCAAAAGTTGAACTTCATTAATTTTTTCTTTGACTGTTTTGAAGGTTGCAAGATTCATTAAGCTTTTGGGTCGCGCTCCCCGAGGTTGACTTCCCAAAGGTCGGATCCCTTGACGGGAAAGAGCCTTGTTAATTGCTGTTGGAGATCTCCCTAGAATTTCAGATATTGTTTTTAACGAAGCTCCCATCTGATATGCAATCATTAAATTACGCTTTTCGTTGTTTGTCCATCGGCGTTTTGACGATTTAGAAAACGTTGTTTTCATATTTTTCACCCTATCAATTTTATTTTTTTATAAAAAAAGCTTGTCAAATCATATATTTTTCGAATATACCATATACAAACGTCTTAAGTGGGTTTCTTTTTGACAAATACAAGGTCTTGTTGTCAAATAATTGCCCATAAAGACTTTAAAATAAGAAAAAATAACAAGGGGCGTGTTAAGCATTCTGACTGTCTAGTTTTTAAAAAGACATAAGAATCGGAGAAACAGAGAGAGGTTTTTAATGTCAGCAACTCATAAAAATTTAAATACTAATCATCTTGGAAACACTATTGACTCTAAACAGTCATCAGAAAAAGAGATGTCAGGTTTTACGGCAACTCCAAAGGGTGTTACAAATGTCGTTTCTATGGAAAAAACGCGTGTCTCGCATAACAAACTTCTGACAAGAAAACGCAAAAAATCACGTCATCCATTAAGAGAGCTACGTCTTCAAAGAGGGTTCACTTTGGAAGAGCTTGCAGAATTAACGCGCCTTTCCCCTTCATATTTGTCTCGACTAGAGAGCGGATCTCGTCGATTAAATGCCGATATACTGAATAGAATTGCCTTTGTCTTGTCATGCCACCCGGGTGATTTGCTTCCGCACGATTCTCATACAAGCAAATTTATTTCTCCAAGCGCTCAACAAGAAGAAGCATCATCTTCTTTACCTCAGGATTTACCTTTGTATTCTCTTGATTTATCACCTGAAGGCAAAACAACATTAAATACTGCCTGTGCTGATGCATGGATTTCACGTCCTCCGGAAATTTCTGGGGTTGCAAGAGCTTTTGCCTTTAAAGTACACCCCGAAACACAACACATTCGCTATTCAACAACAGATCATATCTTCACACACCCTACACGATCATTAACACCATCTTGTCATATGATTGCACTTAACGCGAATGATGAAGCCTTTATTGGGCAGTTTGTGGGGTGGAAATCTGATGAGTCAGGTCACCCAGAAGCCCTTGAGATGAAGGTATTCGAGAAAACGGCAACTGGCTTTGAAGAAAAGGCAATCGAAATTGCCCGAAGTGATTTGAAGGCATCTTACCGCATCGTTGGTTCGATGGAAGCTGCCTAAACACACAAATTACTATGATATAAGAGCTCTTTTTAATGAGAGAGCTCTTTTTATTTTTGAATCTTCACTTTTAAGACAACACGACACTATAAACTATTTTCTCAATCCAAATTTACTCATACAAAACTTCTGTGGATTTTATTATTTAATGCAACTCAAATGATGTTTGGTAATGTTGCATTTCGGCGGGTTTTATAATTTCTGTATTTGTGATCGCAACAGAATGCATCTTCCCTTCAATATTCTTTTCCCAAAACTCAAGAAAACTCGTAAGAACAGGGAAATCTGGTGATAAATCAAGTTCTTGCCAAATAAAGCTTTGCAATAAATCAGGGTAATCAGGCAAATGATAAATAATTTCAGCAGTTGTTAATCTGTAATCATTTAATTGTTTAAATAGAGTCATACTATTTCCTTATAAAAAGTTAACCCTACTTATACTTTAAACAAAATTGATAAAATTTTTATTAAGAAACATAATAAAGATGAGGTAAGTATCTTTTTTTCTTATTTTGCTCTCCGAAGTTAACTTAAAAACAGGCTCTATGGGCATGCTCATATTGTTTCCACACTCTCAATCAATCAGATACTGAGACCTTAGTAAATTATTTGATCACAAAACTGTAAACATAAAATCTAAAAATGAATGACATTCTTTTTGCTTGAATATGTTGTTATAGAATCTTAAAAAAGAGTATATCTTACTTCTCTCAACGTAATAATTTGTCGCAACAAAAAATACCTTGGCAGAACCCTTGTTTCTTAAGCATTTAATAATAAATACATTTTTTATTAATAATTTATAAATATACAGTCAATTTACTTTTAACATTTTGAAGGTTCCATCAAGAGACTGCACATTCCATTTTGCAGCAATCAAAGAGGGAGAATCTTCATGAAAAAACAACTTCTTATTGCCACTTTTTTATCAACAACAATAGTTCTACCATCACTTTCCAAAGATCTTTGGTCAAGCGCCTTACCAAGTGATGCAGATCTTATTGAGAGTTTAAGAACGAATACAACTGATCCGGGTAAAGGTATTAAAGTCAAAGTCCGATTGCAAGACAGTCATGTTAAACATATTCCTTCGGAAAAAATTTACTTTCCTCAAACTGTTTTTGAAGGACCTTCAGATTTTCAGTTTATATACGGAGATGACAGCAGGGCTTTTTACAGAGAAGATGGTAATTACACAACAAAAAGACTTTATACTGATAGGCTCGTAAAAGCCGACAGCGCGAGTGTATATGGGGCACTTCGATATTCATCAAATCTCTTTCAAGAAGATTTAAGGACTTTACTAAGGGTAAACCCGGGTCAGGAGCCCCTCCGCCAGGCGACCTATCAATACACTCACTCCACAACAACATCTCCCCTTATTTACTATATAAAGGGTGAAGAAATGCAAAATGCCTACTACACACGTTTTGATTATGAGGGCGAGACATACCGAATGATGGTAATGGGATACTATAAAGATGGTCCCTGGAAAACAATTTATACAGCCCAACATCCTGACATTCTATGGCATGAGCTAGGCCATTCAATTGTTGATGCAGCACGACCGGATCTGTTTAACGATACTTATCAAGCTGGCGCCTTTCATGAAGCCTGGGGAGATACCAATGCACTTTATACAGCCTTGTCTATTCCTTCCATGAGGCGAAAAGTTATTGGCGATACCCGGGGAGATCTACATCAAGAAAATTTCATTGCCCATATGGCAGAGCGCTTTGGAGCATCAGTCCTGAGACAGGATAATGGTTTAAGAGATCTCGATGATGATGTCCGTGTCAGTGATGTCTCAAAACAGGTACATGATTTGTCAAGGGTTTTAAGTGGTGTTATCTATGATATTAACGTCTCTGCGTATGAGACTTATATGAAGAAATTTGGGGGCATCGCCACAGAGGTTTTGGGACAAACTTCTTCCCTTCTTCGCCAGGAATGGGTTCATACGTTGACACAAGTTGATGCTGCCCCCTCCTTTACCGATATTGGAAGAACATTTCAGGCAAATTTCGGAGCCGAGGGGAGTAAAGATGCCCTGGGTCTTCCCCTTCAATCCATTATAGCTGAAGAGTTTGCCAAAAAAGATATTGTGTTGGATGAGACAGATGATAGCTGGGGCTGGGATCAAGTTGAGGGTGTAACATGGCAATCAGCCCATGGCGGTTCTGTAAAAATGGAAAGTAATTTTGCACGGGCAGTAGCCTACAAGGCATCAAAATCAG
Organism: Alphaproteobacteria bacterium UBA1908; assembly: GCA_002337525.1. Taxonomy (GTDB): domain Bacteria; phylum Pseudomonadota; class Alphaproteobacteria; order Caedimonadales; family UBA1908; genus UBA1908. The sequence continues at coordinate 70,439 of DDGG01000017.1, forward strand.
AATAAAAACATATTGTAAATTAATGAGGAAGAGAGGAGGTAAACTCTCTTCCCTTTTTTGAAAAAATCGCAATTCCCTAATGTCAAAATCACTTTTATTTTTTTGAAAAAACTCAAGTTAATAAATATTAACAATCAAAAAAGTAGTCTATCTTTATATTTTTAAATAAAAAACTTCTTTTTGCAAAATACAGGCCAAGAATTCACCTAATATAAAAATATTTTTCTCGACGAATAACCCTCAATAAGTATATAATGAAAATTGGGTAGATAAAAAAATAATAAGGAGGTCCAATTCTATGTCCACAGAGACTCACATACAATCCTTGAAATCAAAGCATGCCTTACTTGATCAGGGACTCGAAGAAGAATCACAGCGTCCCCTTCCCGATCTTGTCCTTATGACAGAATTAAAACAGAAAAAACTTCAAATAAAGGATGAAATAAGACGTCTCAAATCAGATCTCTAAATTCATGAGTTAGAGCCTTATCACCTTAAGCCTGAAAATCAGGGTTTTATTCACGGATAGGAAAAGAGCATCCCAAACCTACGGCGCTCTTTTCTTTTACCTTATTATGAAACTTTTTGCCTTATGCAGCAGAAGGACGTCGCGCCTGCGGCTTTTTCTTCAGGGAAAGAGTTGGTTTTTTTGGTGCTCTATCACTTTTAAAGGTCGCTTTTTTATTGGCTGAACTCCCTCTACGTTCAGAAAAAGTACTCTTTTTACGATCCGGTGAAAACGACTTCTTGCCCGTAAAAGATTTTCTATCTGATGAAGGCCGCTTACGGTCTGAAGAGACACCTTCTTGACGATCTGGTGAAAACGACTTCTTGCCCGCAAAAGATTTTCTATCTGATGAAGGCCCCTTACGATCTGAAAAACCACCTTTTTTACGGTCAGATGAGAAACGCTTGCCAGGAGCCTTCTTTCTGGAAAAAGTTTTCTGGGATTTATCCCGTGGGGGAGGTTTAAAATTAGGGTCTAATAAACGTTGAATGGCAAACCACTTGCCTCTTTCCGACGGAGACACAAAACAAAGAGCCTGACCTTTAGCTCCTGCACGGGCTGTACGTCCAATTCTATGAATATAATCCTCCGGGCACTGGGGTAAATCAAAATTAATAACATGCTCAATATGGGGAATATCAAGCCCCCGTGCTGCAACATCGGTTGCGATAAGAACACGAAATTTTTTGGCTCTAAACGCCCGAATGACGTTCTCACGCTTGTTATGTTTTAAATCTCCATGCAGGGCATCTGTATGATGATTTTCTGACGCAAGACGTTTTGCCATGCGTTCTGCTCCGAATTTCGTTTTCACGAATACAATAATGGATCCTTCACGCACTTTTAACTGTTCTGAAAGAGTCGTAAATTTATCCTGTTCTGCCAAGTGCGTCACTTCCTGGTCGATATTTTCAGCAGGGTTTGTGACAGACCCTACAGAAATTCTGACAGGATTCTTCATATAGTTTTCTGACATTTTTAAAATATTTTTTGGTAAAGTCGCAGAAAACAAAAGTGTCTGACGTTCTTGGGGCAAGTGTTTAACGATCTCATCAATCTGGATACTAAATCCCATATCCAGCATGCGATCTGTTTCATCCAGCACAAGGTAAGTAACCTTTTTAAGGCTCAGGCTGCCACGTTTTATATGATCAGAAAGACGTCCGGGAGTTCCCACAAAGAGACGAGGCCCCCTGCGAAGACTTTGGCATTGTTTCCCGATTGAATCCCCTCCAATTAAAAGGGCGGTTTTAATTGGAGATTTTTTTCCAAGAAAAGCCATCATATTTTTATGAACCTGGGTTGCAAGCTCACGTGTTGGTGTAATAATAAGACCCTGGGCCGAAGAGTCACTTAAAAGCTTTGCAATCAGAGGGATCCCAAAAGCCCCTGTCTTTCCAGTCCCCGTTTGGGCCGATCCCAAAATATCCTGGCCTTGCATGGCAATGGGAATCGCCTGTTCCTGAATAGGAGTAGGCGTTTTGAAATCAAGTGCCTCAAGAGACATTAAAAGAGATTTTGGTAAATTAAAGGCATCAAAAGTCATCGAAGAATCTTTCCTGTACAAAGAAACGGGACATCTACAGAAAAGAGCCCTTTCTTAAATCAAAACAAAAGAGCTGTCTTAAGGTGCATCGCACACAAGATACTCTTTCGATTGACTTACGGAAAAACCTGCAAAATGCTTCGAGAAAACAGAAATAAAAATACTCGAAATATAAAGAGTAATAGAAAACTCAATTCAGCTTATAGGGGTTTTTGACAAAAAAAGCAACCTATTTCTTTTTAATAATTTTTCTAATACAAAATTAAAATAATATTTTTGAAAGTAATATATCGGCCTCTTAAAATGACCGATATATTATAACTTAAAAATCAAAGATCTGTTACGATAGTATTATAGTACACCTGTTAGAAACAGGTATTCAGTACGCTGTTCAATCATACTATTAAAAGTACGCCAAACGGGGTCCAGGTCTTCAACTAACCTAAAAAGGTTGTCACTATTAGGATAATCCGGGCTTTTAATGACTGATTTTGCGGCATGGCCAACAACATCTCTTGCTAGCAAATAGTAACTTTTCCAACCCTCAGAAAGGCATGTTTTAACGACAGGCCGCACTTTAATAACGCGTGTTAAGTCTTGTAATTCCTTGATTTGCAAAGAATCACGATTGAATGATCTCATGAACTTTTGAACAGAAGAAATTTGTGTAGCATCCCTCTCTTCTGATAAATCAGTTGAATAAGCATTAAAACTGATCACTGATAGAAATCCGGCGAATAGGTATTTAGTAAGTCTCACTTTTTAAAAACTCCAAGAATGTGTGAATAACTGGAGAAAAATGCATCATAAATGACAAAGTGTCAAAATATTTTATTTAAAATAAAATTAATAAAAATTATTTCTATTATCTTTATTTTTGATGGCCAAAACTCGTAATTCCTGTGCTTGTTTAAATCCAAGTGAGGGAAGAATAATTCTCTGTTTTGAAAATTCCAGGGCTTTATACAAAGATTTTTGACGGGTTCCTGACACTTTTTTCAGGCTCAACGGATAATGAAAGAGGACTCTTGTTTTTTGATAGAATAAAAAAATTAATTTTTAGAAGCTGATCTGGATGACAGCTTTACCATGACAACACAGTTCGGCTGGATCGTGACGTCGGCCTGCGGTCTCCTCACGATGACGCTTCCGTTCCGTTATTTAGAATACGCCTCTTCCACCGCCCTTCAGAATGGACCTCCTTCCCTCCATCATTCAGAGCGAGGGAAGAATCCCATCCCCTGAGGAAATGCCGGGCTTGCTCTTTAAGTTCTGGATCCCGACGGGTGGCCTTGCCCCTTCTGGATGACAGCCCCCCTCTGACATTTAGAGGGCGTTTTCTTCCTCCGTATTTTATGATAGAAGCCCCAAATCTAAAAATCCGGAGCTTGCAAAATATACTTGGAAAAGTTAAGCTATGCGGTAAGTGTTAACCCCTTTTTCAATCAGTTTTGCTGCCATATCTGGTCCTTCCCACCGCAAGATTTTAACCCACTTTCCAGGCTCCAGGTCTTTGTAGTGCTGAAAGAAATGGGAGATTTGATGTTGCAAACTTTCTGGCAAATCTTCGTAGGTTGCGACCTTGTCATAATAGGGTTTCAAATCACTGACAGGGACCATCAGAATTTTTTCATCAAGACCTGCCTCATCTTCCATAACAAGAACGCCAATAGGACGAGCCCGAATGATGGCCCCCGGAATAACAGGTACTCTCCCAATAACAAGGGCGTCCACCGGGTCTCCATCCTCGGCAAGAGTGTGAGGAATAAAACCATAGTTGGCAGGGTAGTACATGGCCGTAGGTAAAAATCGATCAACAAAAAGAGCCCCTGAATCTTTGTCAATTTCATATTTAACAGGGTCGCCTCCGAAAGGGATTTCTATAATTACATTCACGTCCCAGGGCGGATTCTCTCCAATTGAAATACGGTCAATATTCAAAACTATTTCCTTTTGCTGTCAATTTGTCTGGTCTGTATAAACTAAAATGGGCTTAAAACGCAAGAATTCAAACATAAAATTTGGCAGAATGACAAAAAAGTGGGCAACCTATTGCTTTAAAAATATTCTTTGCTATAAAACACTTTCCACTCACGGTGGTTTTAGTTCAATGAAAATGAGGAAACTATGTTTAATTTAAAAAAGATTTTACCCGCTATACTTTTTCCCATTTGTGCCTCTCTTCACGCAAGTTCCGGGGAAGCTCTTCTGGAAATTGGTGCAGGTGAAACAAATCCTAAAAGGCTCGCAACAATTGGTCGTCACGCCCCCATGTTTCAATCAAAAATCACGCTTGATCAACATAATGAATATTTTAGTGGGACTTGTGTCCCTGCAGGCTGGGCCCAGTCAATTTTTGACCTTGTTGATGCAAAAGGGCTCTCTATTACAACAAATTATGATTGTATTAAAGAATTTTTGCCTGAAAAAGACGGCATCATTGCTTTAATTCATGTTTATCGACCCACAAAAAATAAAAATGAGAGTGATATAGGTAAATGCCAAACAACATTTTCTTTTTCAACAGCTTCAGAAGAAGAACAGCGTCAAGCTATTGAAGTGATTGGCACAGAATCCCACGTACGCCATCGGTTTGAATTTATTTTTGATCCAAAAGATCCAACAGCTCCACAATATCAACGCCTGAAAGAGGCAGATATTTCACATAAAGATGCGCCTTCTTATGCAAGCTCTACAACTTCTGCTCCCAGGAGAGAAGATGATTTGGAAGATGAAACGGTACGCCTTCAACGAGAGCTTGATGAAATGAAATTAGGTATTTTATTTATTACTCTTATGGGAAACACCGACAAAAGTATCCCAACAACTGATGGGGGTCGTTCTGCTATTCGTCACAAGTACAGCTTAAAGGAATCAGATATCATCAAATAGTATTCTTGCTTTATGACAATCATAAAATATAAAGCTCGCCCTTATTATGAGAGGTGGGCTTTATATTTTCACTCCTATAATCAACTTATTAACAGGTGTTATGATTAATTTTTAAAATCAAAAGATCCTGGCAAGAAAGCAGAAATGGGAGAATCTTTCCATTGGCCCCCATCTTTGTAAATGACCTGAATATTATGTCCAAATTCCGCAATAACCTGACGACAGGCGCCACAGGGTGTGCACGTCTCACCCTTCGCAGCAACAACAGCAATAGCTTGAATTTTTGGCGTTGCCCCCTCCTTTGAAACAGCATTGGCGATAGCATGTCGCTCGGCGCAAACCGTCAGACCAAAGGACGCATTTTCAACATTACACCCGGTATAAATTTCGCCAGAGTCTGTCAAAACAGCCGCGCCCACAAAATAGTGCGAATAAGGGGCATAGGCCTTCTTACAAACATCTTCCGCTGCTTTAATTAGATCCTGATTAAGTGTTGCTAAAGTTCGGTTCATATAAAAATCCTTTTTGATAGTTTCTACCAATGCATCAGTCTATTTGCGAAAAGTCAGCAATTTTCCTCATCAATACTCTAAAACGAGCGAGCGTCCCAAGGCGACTTTGACGAACTTTTGGATCGTCTGCATTGACGGTGACCTGATCAAAATAAGTGTCAAGAGGCTCCCTCAGGTCTGCCAGCAAGGACAAAGCCTGTTTATAATCTCCCGCCTGTTGATATTGATCAACTTCCGGGGCCGTTTTTTCCAGAGTAGCCCACAGTTTTTTTTCTGCTTCTTCTGTAAAGTTTGAAGAACAGGACGTCAAGAAACCCGGGTCATATTCCTGGAAATTAGCCGCCTCTAAAATATTAGCCGCGCGTTTATAAGCGATCAAAAGATCTTTTCCGGCACCATCGGGATCTTCAAGAAAAGTTTCCAGCGATACAAGGCGTTTTTTTACAGCTCCCAGAGGTTCTGATAACCCGGAAGCCATAACTGCATTAATCACATCCTGGCGATGCCCCCGATCTTTCCAGTACACTTTAAGGCGTTCCTGGTAAAAGCTTTTAAGGGATTCCATCACTTCCTTTTCAGAAAGAACTTCAGATATACCGTCAAGAATTGTCTTGTACAATGGGTAGGCTTCCTGAACAAGCTGATCGAAAGTCAGGTCAATTCCTTCTTCTTGCAAGCGAATAATCCCAAGAACAGCCCGCCGTAAAGCAAAAGGGTCTTTTGAACCGGTTGGACGCAACCCCACAGCAAAAAAACCAACGAGTGTATCAAGACGGTCAGCCAAGGCAAGAACTGCTCCCAAAGTGGATTGAGGACAGTCGTCCCCTGCCCCACGCGGTTTATAATGCTCTTTAATAGCGGTCGCGACCTCCGAAGAGATGCCTTCTGCTGCCGCGTAATAGCCCCCCATTGTACCTTGAAGCTCTGGAAATTCATAAACCATTTCAGTCACAAGATCAGCTTTGCATAAACGTGCAGCATGGCAGGCTTTCTCTTTAGAAATATTAATATTCCTAGCAAGAGCCCCTGTCAAAGACTCTAGGCGGTTTCCTTTTTCCGCCAAAGTCCCCAGTTTTTCATGAAAACTAATCAATTCTAAACGAGGCAATAATTCTTCAAGAGGTTTCTTTCGATCCTGGTCCCAAAAGAAGGCCGCATCAGAAAGGCGCGCACCCAAAACACGTTCATTTCCGGCAATAATGGTTTGTCCTTTATCAAAGGCCTCAACATTGGCAACAAAGATAAAATAAGGAGCCAGATGACCGTCCGAATCCTCGACAGAAAAATACCGTTGATGGACCTTCATCGAGGTTGATAAAATTTCAGGCGGCAAAGCCATAAAACGCTCTTCAATACGCCCCATTAAAACAACTGGCCATTCCACAAGACCTGTTACTTCTTCAAGAAGAGAGGCATCCCGACGAAGGCGCAGCCCCTTTTGATGGACTAACGCTTCTGCGTCTTCCATAATTTTTGCGCGGCGTTGATCCGGATCCACCATCACAAAGGAATTTTTTAATTTGCCGATATAGTCCTTAAAATCCGAGACAGAAAAAGCATCAGGGCTCATAAAACGGTGCCCTGTCGTTGTTGATCCGGCTTTAATCCTGTCCTGATCATCTCCAAATGAAAGAGTAAGCGGCAGGGTAGTTTCTCCAAAAAGAGCAATAATTCCATGAACAGGCCTTATCCAGGAATCTGTTCCTGATGCCCAACGCATCGTATTTGGCCAGGAAATAGATTTTATACCATCGTGAATGACTTTTGGTAGTATATCTTTCGTTTGGCGTTTTTCTTCCTCTATGACAGCAAAGAGGAAATCCCCCTTGGGAAGAGTTCTTCGTTCGCACTGCTCAATTGAAAGACCCGTTGAAGCAAGAAAACCTTCTATTGCCTTTGAAGGGGCATCAACACGTGGCCCCTTGCGCTCTATTGTTTTGGTCTCTGTTTGAGCCGGTAATCCATCAATGACCAGGGCCAAACGACGGGGAGAATAAAGCACTTTAATTGTGTCGTAAGTCAAGCCTTCATCTCTCAAACGCTTTGTCATAAGCTCTTTGAAATCCATCGCCCCCTTTTGTTGCATTCTGGCGGGGATTTCTTCCGATAAAATTTCAACAAAAAGTTGCGTCATGCCGTTGTTTCCTTTTTTAGATAGGCCTCGCAACAGCCCTTTGCCAAAGATCTAACCCGCGCGATATAATTTGCACGCGCTGTTACACTGATTACACCACGAGCATCTAAAAGGTTAAAATAATGACTGGCCTTCATACACTGATCATAAGCTGCCAAAGGCAAATTATAATCCAAAAGCGCCTGACACTCTTTTTCTGACTCCTGAAACCGGCAGAATAAAAAATCTGTATTGGCTTTTTCAAAATTAAAAGCCGAAAACTCCTGCTCGTTTTTCTTGAAAATATCTTCGTAAGTCATTTTATCGGAACCTGGGGCCCCATTCCAATCCAGTTCAAACATTGTTGGAACATCCTGAACAACACAGGCTACCCTTTCCAGGCCATAAGTCAGTTCTACAGAAACAGGATCACACGGGACCCCTCCCATTTGCTGAAAATAAGTGAATTGAGTAATTTCCTGGCCATCACACCACACTTCCCATCCAAGGCCCGACGCCCCCAATGTAGGACTTTCCCAATTATCTTCAACAAATCTGATATCATGTCGAGATGTATCAATTCCAATCTTGCGAAGACTTTCAAGATACAGTTCCTGACAGTTTTTGGGAGAAGGTTTCATAATAACCTGAAACTGATAATAATGCTGAACCCGGTTAGGATTTTCACCATAACGCCCGTCAGTTGGTCGACGACACGGCTGAACATAGGCAGCTTTCCAGGGTTTTGGCCCCATAGACCTTAAAGTTGTTGCAGGGTGAAAAGTCCCTGCTCCCATCTCTAAATCATAGGGCTGTAAAATGGCACAGCCCTGTTTGGACCAATAGGATTGAAGCGCAAGAATCATATCCTGAAAGCAGAGTTTTTTGTTTGCCACGAAAGGAAACCCTTATAAAAGTTGTTAAAACCCAAAAGCTTACTAAAACGCTGATTCTTTTTTAAGCTTTCTAATGTTATATAAAAAGCCTGGTTTCCCATAAAAAACAACGCGTTTTGTGACCTGAGGGTAATAGTTCAAAAGGTTTGAGTCAAGTCAGTGACGTCTATAAATACTCATAATCCTGGATAACAAGTGTTTAAGAATTTTCTCAAGAGTAACACTATTAACTGCCAAGGACACATAGTACTTTTACATGGTTGGGGTTCAACCCGTTTTCTTACCCATGATAAAAAGAACACCTGCAATAGTTATTGCTCCGATAAAAAGAGCAGAAGCTTTATACGAAAAGTTTCCTGATGACAATTGTCGATTCTGGGAGACTGGAAGAATTCCAATATTCCCGCCTGTTATGCCTTCATCGCCTGAAGAGGCTGCTCCCTCTTCTGCTTGAGTAAGAAACCTCACTTCTTCTTCCTCATCTGCTTCGTCCCAATCAGGACGAGCTTCGCCCTGGTCTGCAGGAGCCTTTATTTTTGTGCCTTCACCAAGCCGAGCCAGTAAAATGGACGTTCGTCGCTTCTGTAGTTCAAGTTCACGTGCCTGACGTATCTTGTGATCAAAGTCTTCATCAGCAAGATCTTGTCTCTTTCCATCTTGCAATCCTGTTACGATTGTCAGAGTGTGACCAGAAAAGTTTTCTTTTCTAAATCGTTGTTCACGCAGAGCTTGCTTAAAGTGTTCATCAAACGCCTGTGTACCAAGAACTTTATTAAGGTCAAATTCTTCTATAAGATCAACGTCAAGACCGGATCCTTTTAAGGTTTCTTCCTGGACAGCTTCAAGATCAGATTGGGGTTGCGTAACACATGTACTTCCATTACAAGAATCTCGGCTTTCTTGGATTAATGAGCTAGACATAGGAACAGAATTAGACTCTATTGAATAAGAATCATCCTTGATGTCACTGGCGTAGAGAGAATCTGGAATTAAACAGCTCAATCCCGCAAAAATAAGGATTACCAATCTGTGAGATTTTATCTGCATAACACCTCCTTTTTTGTTAATCTATTGTTAATTTGATTAATTTTTCCTTTACGTGGGAACCTTAAGATGAAGAAAAAGTTAAAAATAGTTCTCAGAAAATTGCCCTTTAAAGGCTCTTTTCTTATGCTCTTTTCTTTATTCCCGGGGATCGTAAGTTCTAAACAAATAATTCTTACAAAAGAACAGTGTTTACAGTTAGTTAACGAAACAATCACCCATGCTGATGTCACTTATCAACCAGGTATTGACACACAAGGCAGGCCAGTTCCTTCCGCTGACCTTGGAGGGGGAATAAAGATAAAAACCCCTGAAATGGTTACCCTACCTGTGGAAATTGATATTCGTCGCTATTTAAAGCCGCAAGATACAACAACTTTTCAAAATCATGAGACTCTTAATCAGATTCAAAACCGTATAGATCAGGAAAAATCTAAAGTCGTTGCGGAAGAAAAGAATATTCAAAATACCCTGCTACAATTAAAAGAAGGCAATGAAGAACTTAAAAGGCGCACATCAGAAAACCCTGCTGACCCTGAAATTTCTGAAGGACTTGAGAGCCTTTTCAGAGCGATTACAGACACGACAAGTCGCCTTGAAAAGCAAACACACTCTCTTATCGAAACAGCCCCCCTTTTGCAAAAAAGCACTTCTGTCCTTGAAAAAACTTTTTCTGAATTTGAAAATAACCCGTCAGTCCTTCAACGTAATAATGAATTTTATAACAAAACGCTTAAAAGTTCTAATACAGCCACAAATTCAATTCTTCAAAGTCGGGAAAATGTTACAGTTCTCTCCAATCACCTGACCCAGGCGGCATCAACACTTGCAACTGTTGATAATGCTTTATCAGAAGAAACAAAAATAGCTCTTTCATCTCAGCTTACCAGTACGACTAAAGCTCTTGACAAGATAAAAAGTTCTATGACATCTCTCGTACCGACTGATACTACTCTAAAAGATATCAATAAGTCTTTGGCAAAACTTGGGATAACCTCTCAAAAAAATGTTTTTGTTGAAAAAGCCTCTCTTGGAACTGTGACTATCCATATGGATGGACGCGCCTATTTTAATGGACAGCCACTTTTTGATAAAGAGCAACAAGCCCTTAAAAAAGCCTGTCAAAGAATTCTTAACCAATGATAGGTTAGACTTATAAATTATTGTTATCAGGATTTACATATGGAAATCACAGTTCAAAAAGTTACCTTTCCCGGAAGCCTCGGCAATACCCTTGAGGCTCGCCTGGAGCTCCCAAAGGGCGATATCCGTTACTATGCGGTTTACGCCCCTTGTTTTACCTGCACCAAAGATATTGTCGCTGCACGACGCATCACAGCATCTCTGGCAACCCGGGGAATTGCAACGCTTTGTCTCGATTTTACTGGACTAGGTGGCAGTAGCGGCTCTTTTGAACAAGCAAACTTTTCAACAAATGTTGAGGATATTCAAGCCGCCATCAATTATTTAAAAACCCGATATCGAACTCCCCGCCTTTTGGTTGGACATAGCCTGGGAGGAACAACTTGCCTGGTTGCAGCCTCTAAATCTCCGGAAATTAAAGCGGTGGCAACAATCAACTCTCCCTGCCATCCCAAGCATGTGGCCCGTCATTTTCCGGGGCTTGAAGAGGAACTTTCCTGGAAAGGAGAAGCAGATGTCAAAATTGAAGGGCGTGATTTTCGAATTCAGAAACACTTCTTTGATGATCTTCAAAGTTATGACATGGAATCTGTTCTAAAAAAAATGAAAGCGGCCTTACTTGTTTTTCACGCGCCTGACGATACGACCGTGAATATACAAAATGCGAGTTTCATTTTCTCTATTGCCCAACATCCAAAAAGTTTTATTGCGCTTAATGAGGCCGATCATCTTATAACTAACCGCCGTGATGCGGACTATATTTCAAACGTCATTAGCGCTTGGTCTCAAAGCTATATTGCACAGGATGATCAAGAAGATGAGGAACAACAAGAGGTTCTTGTTGAAGAAACAGAAGAAGGTGTTTTCACACAAAATATTCAGGCAGGTCTTCACAAAATGACAGGAGATGAGCCCAAATCTGTAACGGGGGGGCTCGATAAAGGACCCTCGCCCTATGACTTTCTTCTGGCAGCCCTTGGCACATGCACTTCAATGACAATACGAATGTATGCCAATTTCAAGAAACTTCCCTTGGATAAAGTCTCTGTGCGTCTCAGTCATGACAAAGTTCATTTTGATGACTGTCAGGATTGCCAAAAAGGGCAAGAAGGGAAAAAAGTAGATCATATACGCCGTATTATTCAGCTTGAGGGAAATCTGTCAGAAGATCAGAAGAAGGCTATCCTCAAAATTGCGGACAAATGCCCTGTACATAAAACTCTTCAGGGGGACCTGAGTATTACAACAAAGCTTAAAAGATAACAAGGTAAACCCTCCTTAATATGGCTGTAGAAGTATTTAGGGATAAAAACTTCACCTTCAGTCACGCCAGAATCGTGGCGTTAGCAAAATAAAGATCGTCAAGTACTCCAGCCGGCCAACAAGCATCCCCAACATCAAAAGCCACTTTGCACCAACGGGGAGTGGCGCAAAGCTTCCATCCGGGCCAATAATCGGACCAACACCCGGCCCAATATTATTAAGTGCACTTACAGCCCCCGACAGGCTTGTTAGAAAATCCAGATCAAACATGCCCAGACCCAATGTTAATGCGCCAAGTGACAACACATAAAGGCCAAAAAATGTAAAAACAGAAGCAAAAATATCTTCTGGAATTTGTTTGCCGTTGTAACGAGGAATAAAAATACCATGAGGACGGCGAATTTTGGCAATCTGGGATTTAACAATTGCAAGCATAATTTGAAATCTGAAAATCTTGATTGAACCCGACGTTGAACCTGTGCATGCCCCCACCTGCATCATAATAAAAAACGCCATAAGGGGCAGACTTCCCCAAAGAGTATAATCTGTTGTGCTAAATCCGGTTGTCGTCATAATTGAAATGACATTAAAAGATGTTTCACGAAGAGATTGACCAAAACTAACACCCTGATACCAGCGCCAGAAAGTAAGTCCCAGAACAACGCCTGCCGTTGCTAACAAAAAAACTTTTGTCTGGGAATCCTTTAAAAAAACTCGATAATCTCCTTTAAAAAATCGAACAAACAAAATAAGGGTTATTCCCCCTAAAACCATGAAGAACATAATAACACATTCAACAGCAATACTATCAAAGTAAGCTACTGAAATTCTGGATGTTGAATACCCCCCTGTAGAAACAGTTGTTAAGGCATGGCAAACAGCTTCCAGGGGTGAAACACCGCATAGCAACAAAAGAATTGCACATATCACTGCAAAGGCAATATAAATAGCAAAAATAGCTTTTGTAATTTGTGAAACTTTTGGCAAGATTTTCTCGGACCTGTCAGAGAATTCACTTCTGAAAAGCTGCATGCCTCCAATATGAAGCATTGGCATAACAGTCAAGGCCATGGCAACAATACCTACACCACCAAGCCACTGTAGAATAGCACGCCATAGAACAATCCCCGGAGAAGCATAATCAATACCTCTCATAACTGAAGCTCCTGTCGTGGTTAGGCCGGAAATGGCTTCAAAAAAAGAATCCGTATGACTTGTTGTACTATTTGAAAAAATAAAGGGCAAAGCAGCAAATAATGACAGGATGATCCAGCTTGACCCTGTTAGCAAAAAAGCATCCCGAATTGAAAATGTCTTGTTTTCTCTGGAAGGGCGATTAGCAAAGGTTAAGAGCATCCCCACAAAAAGTGTGATCGGAGTGGCTTTTGCAAAGGCCCGCCAGTTAATATCATCATAAAACCAATCAACAAGCCCCGGGGCAACCATGGCAAGAGCCAACGCGATCAAAAAAAGACCAACAGCAAATAAGGTCGTTTGAAACGAAATCATAGAGATAAACTTTCTACTCTGTCATAAAACCACTTTTAAAAAGTCTGGCAGGTTTCATGAAAAAGGAAAATATTTTTCAAGGAAAAGTTCCTTTTTGCTTTCTAAATGTGTCACATATTCTTAATATATAGACTTTTGAAATTAAGGGAAACAGTATCTTTCCTACAGAAACAACAAAATTTTCCTAAAATTTGAATTCCTGAGAAAATGTCTTCAATATTCCTCTTTCTAAAATAATATTTTAGAGATAAAGTATTTCTGTGGCTTATAAAAAAGAGACGCTCAATGGTAAGTTCCAGGATTATCCTTTTTCTGCTATGTCTTTTGGGAGGACACACAGCAATGTCAGACCATGGCCCCCTACAAAAAGTTGAACGTTCCCAAAAGGAATGGCAAGAAATTCTAACGCCAGAACAATTTCATATTTTACGTGATGAGGGTACAGAACCTTCTGGCTCCAGCATCCTTAATGCCGAAAAGCGTGACGGTATCTTTGTTTGTGCGGGTTGTGACCTTCCTCTTTTTAGTTCGAAAACCAAATATGATAGCGGAACAGGTTGGCCTAGTTTCTATGCCCCTATTGAAGGACATATCGAAACAAAGCTTGATTTCAAGCTTATATGGCCCCGCACCGAATACCATTGTGCTCGCTGTGGTGGACATCAGGGACACATTTTTGAAGATGGACCGGAACCAACCGGACTACGCTATTGCAACAATGGTCTTGCCTTAAAATTTATCCCGAAAGAATCTGTAAAATGATCATTTTCAAAAAAATAATGGCTTTGACCCTGGGAGTTTTTCTTATGTCAACTAATGCATCTACAGCTAATAAATCACCGGAAAGAAGACAGGACGCCATCTTTGCGGGAGGATGTTTTTGGTGTCTTCAACCTCCTTTTGATGCGCTTTCAGGTGTTTTAAAAACTTCTGTCGGGTATATTGGAGGTGAAAAATCTCAAGCAACATATGATGCTGTTTCACAGGGAGGTACAGGCCATTATGAAGCTTTAAGAGTTACTTATGACCCAACCCGTATTAGCTATGATGGGTTATTAGCTGTTTTCTGGGAAAATATAGATCCTCTGGATGACTCAGGCCAGTTCTGTGATAAGGGAGAACAATATAAATCTGCAATTTTTTATGGTTCAGAGACAGAAAAATCAGTTGCCACGAAATCGTTACAAAAAATTTCCGGGCTTTTTAAAGAAGATATAAAGACTTTGATCCTTCCAAAAACACCTTTTTTCAAAGCTGAAGACTATCATCAAAATTATTATAAAAAAAATCCGATTCGTTATAAATTCTATCGTTACAACTGTGGTCGTGACCAGCGTCTGAAAAAACTTTGGGGAGATAGGAAACCCATTCAAAATTAAGAAACTAAAGTTTCTTAATATAAAAAATTTATTAAAAATTAAAGTTTCTTTGATACTTTGTTCTTAAATAGATTACATTTTAGGGTAAAATGGCTGATTCTTTTTTAACACTTTCCTTTGCAGCAGAAGTCTTTGCCACTATTTTTGTTATTGTTTTGGGCTATTGCTTTGAACGGTATTTTCTTAAGAAAATACACAAAATTATACTCTATCGCACTGTAAGCCATTTTTCCCTGAAAAGAGGTTTCAAGCCGTCACGCCTGGTTCTTATTCTTCTTTATTTAATTATTGCATGGATGACTTTGTATGCCCTTGCTCACTTGGGAATCAAACCTTTTCTGTTTGATAAACTGACATATGTTTATACACTTTGGGTCTTTTTTCATCTGACTTTACGATCTTTTGATAAATCACATTTAACGCGCCTTGTTGCAACTCTCTTGTGGGGGATTCTAAGTCTTGCAATTTTTGAATGGCTTAGCCCCCTTGCAAAGGAATTAAAAGAACTTGCCTTTCACATAGGTAGTTTTCGCCTAACAGCCCTTAATATTTTGACGGGCTGTATCAGTATTCTGTTCCTTTTGTGGTTTACGTCCCAGGTTAATAATGGTCTTCAGAAAATGCTGATGAAAAATAATACTATTAACCTGACTCATAAAATGCTTTTTTCAAAGTTCATTCGCTTCACTTCCTTTACAATTGTTGCCATTTTAGGCATCCAGGCCATGGGAATTGATTTGATGGCCCTTACTGTTTTTACAGGAGCAATTGGTCTTGGAATTGGTTTTGGGCTCCAGAAAGTTTTCTCGAATTTAATGAGTGGCATCATTATTTTGATGGATAAATCTATAAAACCGGGCGATGTAATTGCTGTTGAGGGCACCTATGGTGTTGTTAAAAAACTTGATGCACGCTATGTCTCTGTTGTGACTCGGGATGGCCGCAAACACCTTATTCCCAATGAAACTTTTATAACTCATAGTGTTGAAAACTGGTCTTACCTGGATCGGGAAGTACGCTTAAGAATTCCAATTGGTGTTTCATATGAACATGACCCGCGAAATGTCCAGGAAATTATTGTCAAAGCAGCCCTTGGATTTTCAGATAGAGTTTTAAAAGAACGCCCTCCAACCTGTCGTTTAATGGAACTTGGTGAAAGTGCCCTTATTTTTGAACTACGTGTCTGGATTAAAGATCCCGAAAATGGTATCCGTTCTGCAACAAGTGATATTTTGATTCATGTGTGGGAAGCCTTAAAAGAAAATAACATAAAGGTTCCCTACCCAAGGCGCGACATTCATATACTGAATAATGATCTTCAAAGCATTGATACTTAGTTCTTTAAAAGACCCGCCATCATTAGGTAGGGATACAGTCGATTCCTTAAGCCCTCACTTTATTGCAAAACAAGTCTTTTATACTGCTCAATCATTCTTTCAGGACGCCCTCCCGACTCAAAATCAGCACGAATATCTGTCGCCGCCTTTGTAGAGTGAATGAGAATAAGAACAGAGATTTCATATCCATCATCTTTGAGGGCTTTAAATCCTTTTCTAACACTTTTTAAAGTCCTCAGATTATTATCAATAAACACAAGGTGTGTATTTGGCATCAATTCAGCGGCCTCCCTGTCCTGGTTAGACTTTTGCCAATATTTATAGAGCTTGAGAGTTTTAGTTTCATGTTGACCATTATTGACATAAAGCCATCCCGGAACTTTTTCAGTTGTTGAACCAGATCGATATTCATGTTCATAAAAAAGCGAGAAAACTTCATTGTCCCTTTTGTATTGAGAACCAAAACGATATCCAATCAAATTATGAACCTGGTAAGTTTTTGCCGGATAAGGGGGCATACCTGTGCAAACAGCCATATCTATATTATTTTCCTGGAGACTTCCTATTAAATCTTTTAGATCTTCATCAACAGGTTTCCAGGTAAAAGGTGTTTGAACTCGTTTCCAACAATCTGTTGCAAAAGCTCTGGGTTTTGCCATATCTGCATAAGCAGCACTTTCTTGAGCCAAAGTAACACCGACTTGATCCCAAAGATCGCCATACTCACGCAGCATTTCTGTACTTCTAAGATCCGGATAGTCTTCATATAGTGGAATAACAAGTGTTTCATCACAATCCCAAACACAGGCATATTGACCTTCTACAGATGTCAGGATCTTTTTGATATCACCCGCATTCCCCGCAGAAGAAATAAAAACTTCCTGAAGAGCCCTCTCTTCTTCCGACAAACTTTCAGAAGAAGATCCACTTGACAATGTCGCAGGTAAAGATCTTGATCCTTCACTGCGCAAGTATTCTTCAGCCGAAGCATAAACAGAACTTAAAGAAAAAGCGGATAAAATTAGAAAAAAGGAATATTTAAATCGATAATTCACGGTGAGGAAACTCCTTCGGGTCGTTAATAAAGGTTAATATATAGATTGAAATGGCTGAAATGAACCAGCATTTTTTCTCATCCCGACAAAAAATGAAAAAAAATGGTTAAAATAGAGTTAAAAAAGACCTAGAAGAGTTGACAATGATCCCCCAAACAGTGTATTTCGGGGAAGTTAGTTATTCGGTTCATTGGAACCATATTTTATGAGGTAAGTTTTCTTCCATGACGAAGCGTATAAATTCAAAGTATAAAATTGATCGACGTTTGGGTGTAAATCTTTGGGGACGCCCCAAAAGCCCTGTTAATGCTCGCAGCTATCGCCCGGGTCAGCACGGTCAAAGCCGTGTCGGCAAAATTTCCGACTATGGTTTACAACTCAGAGCCAAGCAACAGCTTAAAGGTTACTATGGTAATATTGGCGAAAAACAATTCCGCCGCTTGTTCCAGGAAGCTGTACGTCGTCGTGGAGATACAGGTGAGAATTTAATCGGTCTTTTGGAACGTCGTCTGGATGCCGTTGTTTATCGCATGAAATTGGCCCCAACGGTCTTTGCCTCACGCCAGCTTATTAATCATGGCCACTTTATGGTTAATGGTCGTCGTGTCAATATAGCATCATATCAGCTTAAAGATGGTGACACTGTTGAGGTTCGTCAAAAATCACGTGAATTTGTTGTTATTCTTGAAGCACTGCAATCTCAAGAACGTGAGGTACCAGATTATATCGAAGTTGACGCCAAAGGTATGAAGGGAACGTATCTTCGTAACCCAAGTCTATCAGATGTTCCCTATCCTGTTCAGATGGAACCTCATTTGGTTGTTGAGTATTATTCTCGATAAAGTCTTTGATTAAAGGAAGAACACAGTCTTCCCTTTAAAATAACTGTCCTATACCAAGGCTACCCATGGGTAGCCTTTTTATTTTCTTGTCATCCAAGAGATCTTTTTACTTCTCTGTCATCCAGAATTTAAAAAGCAAAAGCAGCACTCCCTCCAGGGACGAGATTCTTCCCTCGCTTCGCTCACTCTGAATGACGAAACAAGAAACGCACTCTGAATGAGGGTGGAAGAAGTACGTTCTGAGTGACGGAGAAAGCCTGTCATCCAGAGGGTGGCAACGCCACCCGTCGGAATCCAGAATTTAAAAAGCAAAAGCAGCACTTCCTCCAGGGACGAGATTCTTCCCTCGCTTCGCTCACTCTGAATGACGAAAGAAGAAAACGCCTTCTGAATGAGGGTGGAAGAAGTACATTCTGAGTGACGGAGAAAGCCTGTCATCCAAAGGGTGGCAACGCCACCCGTCGGAATCCAGAATTTAAAAAGCAAAAGCAGCACTTCCTCAGGGGACAAGATTCTTCCCTCGCTTCGCTCACTCTGAATGACGAAACAAGAAACGCACTCTGAATGATGGAAAGAGAAAACGCCTTCTGAAAATCAGGTGGATGAACCTGTTCAAGGATATCTATGGCGTTTCTATTTTTTGCACACGTCTTTCATGTCGTCCTCCCTCGAAAGGAGTGGCCAGAAAAACCTGTAAAGAGTTAATAGCAGCATCAATTGTCATAAGGCGGGCTCCGAGACACAGAATATTGGCCTTATTGTGTCGTCGCGCCAAAGTTGCTGTTACACCATCTTCATCAAGGCACAAGGCAGCTCGAATACCACAGTGACGATTGGCAGCCATACTCATCCCAATACCTGAGCCACATATCAAAACACCAGCTACCGTTTCCGAGGTCAAAACTTTTTCACAAACCTTATGGGCATAATCAGGATAGTCAACAGACACATCGTCTGTGGCACCCAAATCCTCTACAGATATGGTATGACGCTTGCAAAACTTAACAAGTTCATCTTTAAGGTCCACTCCCGCATGATCAGCGGCAATTATAACTTTTTTAAAGTTCATTATGCTCTTTTCCTTTTAAGAGAAACCCTCAAAATCCTTAAGCCATCATTCTTATAGGGGCTTCTGCGTCACAAAGCAAAGGATAGGTTCGGGGGTTAAAAAGTTGGTAATGCCACCATTCGTTCAAATACAAATCCCATCCTGCAGACATCATAATTCCCAGCAAAAGATAACGATTGTATTGAGCTTTAGAAGAAACTTCCTGATTACCATGATGAGACCTAAGGCTTAAGTCATCAAAAGAAGTCCCCATCTCCAGACTTTTTCCAGATTCCAGGTCAAAAAGAGTTAGATCAATCGCAATTCCACGTCCATGTGGCGACCCTCTCCGCGGATCTGCAACATAATTGGGGTCCGGGGTATGCTCCCACAATCGCCACTGAGCCTCTGAAGGTCGAAAAGCGTCAAAGATGCGAAGGCCAAAACCTTGTTCAACAGCAAGCTGACGAGCTTTTTCAAGTAAAGTAGCTGCTTCCTGATGTAAGTAACAATGGGCATTTTGATAAATGACTTTTCCCATAAAATTATCCGGGGTCGCATAAGCTAACTGGATATCCAGACCTTCCTGAGGAAGGATAGTAACAAGAGACATGTTCCTCTCCTTTGACAAAGTGTTTTATAAAACTTATACATGAAATGATTTTAGATTCAAAGATGATCATGCTTACACTCGGTTTTGAAACAGCAAATTTCGGGGCATCTATTGCCCTCGTTAAGGATAATAAAGAATTAGGGTCAAAGATTTTTAACCAGTCTTATGGCCAAGCCGGTTTTTTAGTCCCTGAACTTCATCAATTGGTCAGGGAGAACGGATATTCTCTTCAGGATATAGATCTCTTCGCAACCACAACGGGACCTGGATCCTTTACGGGAGTTCGTCTGGGTCTTTCCCTGGCACGAACTCTCAAGCTTGCATCCCACGCCCCTGTTCTTGGTATTCCTTCGCCTTTCTGGGTCGCGCATAGCTTTTTAAAGAATCATCCATCGAACGCCTTACCCCTTCTTATCTGCCTGGAAGCCCGCCGGGATGACCTGTATTGCCAACTTTTTTCTGCATCGGGGGTTCCTGTGCAAGATTGTATAAACTGTTTGCCAGAAAATCTTGAGTCCTATTTTAGCGGTCCTTGCCTTGCAATTGGTAATGGCATTGAACACTTAAAAAAGAGTGATCAAAAGAATAACAGTAAAAATATTTTTCAAATAAAGGACTTTCAACCTTTACCGAGAAGCTTATGTTTTTTGGCCCAGGACCTTTTTATCAAAGGTCAAGAAAACAACTTTCCTCTAAATCCCCTGTATATACGCGACCCCGATATTTCGACACCCAAAAAGCTCCCCCTTTAAAATTTATTCCTTTTGTTAATATCTTGTTAGTCTTTTGTTAACTTTTATTTTCTCTAAATTTAGTATTTTGAATCCAAACAAGGTTAAAGGTGATGATATACCCAGTGCGTCTAAAAAGTCTTTTTACGTTCTTAACTCTGTTAATCCTTACAGGCACCAGTTATTCACTGGCGTCTTCTGAAGGCTCAACTTCTGAAAGCGCACACGTTTTCGAGGGGCGAACAGATCACAAAAAAGTTGTCTTCACCTTTGATGGAGGGGGTGCCCGGGGATATATTCAAGCTGTTGCCGCAGGAGAGCTAGAACGGCGCGTGCGAACCCTAACAGATATTGATGATCTTCGACTGGCTGAATGTCTGGATTTTGTAGCCGGTACGTCAACAGGTTCTATCACGTCAAGTTATTTGACGTGTCCAGACTCTGATGATCCATCTCGTCCACGCTATAGCGCCAGCAGCCTCGTTGATTATTTTGACGCCCATATTCACGAAGTTTTTCAAAGAAGCTTTTTGAAAAGACTAAAATCCCTTTTTGGGCTTTCTGGTCCTAAGTTTTCAAGCTATGGCTTCGAAGGGCTTTTAAACGATCTTTTTGGCGATACCCCTCTCAAGCAAGCGGTCGTCCCGACTGCTATAACAACACTGGAACTTTCAGATAAAGATCGCGGGACACGCCCTCTCATCCTGACAAGTTTTGATGCTAATCCTGCGGATATGCCTAACTCCTACGCTGATAACTTCAGCGAAGTTTCCTTTAAGGATGCTTGTCGATCTTCAGGAGCAGCCCCCACCTATTTCAAGCCTCATCGAGTTCCCGATAATGATGGAGAAATACACCATTGCGTTGATGGAGGTGTTATGGGTGCAAATAACCCCGTTGAAGTGGGATTTGATTACGCTAGCATACTCTCCAGAAATAAAGAAGAGCACCTTCATGATAGCGATTTTTCTATCGTTTCATTTGGAACAGGAAAAGCGCCTCTTTATATTTCTGGCGAAAGCGCTGAAGGCTTTGGTCTTGCTCAATGGGGTTTAAAAATGCTGCCAATACTCCTGGATGCTCCTTCAATGTTAATGGAAGAAAAAATGGCCGCTCAATTTCCAGTAGATAATCCAGAGCTAGAGGGCTGCTATTTCCGCTTTCAACCCGTTTTGGAAGAACCTATTGATTTAGCCGACACAAGTCCTGCTGCTCTAGAGACACTTAGAAAAGTCGCTCATGATTATATTGAAGCCAATGAAGACAAATTTGATCATGTTGCCTGTATTTTGGCGGCACGGTATACAGCGAAACAAAGCGAAGGTACCGCCTCTTCAATCCACTCTGAGGATGACGATGATGACCTATAGAGGGCAACTTTGTTGACTCTCTCTTATCTTATTCACAAGGAGAGCCCTCACATGAGACAACACTGCTTTTGCTTTTTAGATTCTGGATCCCGACGGGTGGCGTTGCCACCCTCTGGATGACAGACCCCCCTCCGTCACTCAGAATGCATCTCTTCCTTCGTCATTCAAAGGGAGCGACACTCTATACCGTCATTCAGAAGGAGTGAGACGAGGGAAGAATCCCGTTCCCAGAGGAAGTGCCGAGCTTGCTCTTTAAAGTCTGGATCCCGACGGGTGGCGTTGCCACCCTCTGGATGACAGACCCCCCGCCGTCACTCAGAATGTGCCTCCTTCCCCACGTCATTCAGAGCGAGCGAAGCGAGGGAAGAATCCGGTAATTCTTTTGGATGAAAGATTTTGCTTCTTTCTAATAATGATTGA
The DNA here is from genome assembly GCA_002337525.1 of Alphaproteobacteria bacterium UBA1908. Taxonomy (GTDB): domain Bacteria; phylum Pseudomonadota; class Alphaproteobacteria; order Caedimonadales; family UBA1908; genus UBA1908. Next base: position 92,660 of record DDGG01000017.1, read on the forward strand.
GTTCCTCCCCGGGCAACTATTTTAAGGTCCATCTAAAGGAGTGAGGGCTTTACATTTCTGCTATAACTCTGCATAAACTTAAGGAGAAAAAGAATACTCTAGGGATACTTGTTTGGTGTTAAAGGATATTTTGCCAGAAAAATTATCGTGGGAACGTCTCTCTCAGATCAAGAAAATGATTATAAAAGGAGTCCGGGATCTTCCAGATCACCTGGATCGTCGTCATCTTGTTTTTATTCACGATATTCTTATGTGCGCGCTAGCGCTTCCCCTTACTTTCTGGATAACGACAGGGGAAGACTTTTCTCTCCTGGGATTCTTTTTTATCTTAAAGCACACTCTTGTTTTCATGCTGGTTTCTGCTTGCATTTTCCTATGGTTACAGCTCTACCGTGGTATGTGGCGGTACGTATCACCCCATGAGATTTTGGCCACAATCTTTGCAGCAGGATATGCTTCAGCCCTCTATTTCCCTCTAATGGCCCTGATGAGCACGAGTTTCCACGTACCAAGGTCCGCAATTTTCTCCCTTTTCCTAATAACTTCTTTTCTTTTACTCTCATCCCGTATCACTTATCGCTTTACAAGCGTTCGCTGGTTTGATGATAATGAACATGTTTACCGCGCAATACCACGATCACGTGTTCTTCTTTTAGGTTCGCCTCAAGAAATATCTCGCTGCATGCAAGAATTTAATCATTTTACAGACCCAACTTTTTTTGTGCTGGGCGCCCTCACCTCTCAAGAAGAAGATGTAGGACGCTTTATTGAAGGAATAGAAATTCTTGGTACTGCTAAAGACTTAAAAAATATAGTGAAGCAATTTAACCTTGAAGGCAAACATCCCCATCATATTGTCTTATTAGGACATAAAACAGATAACTTACAAACACTTAAAAAACTAGTTACCCTTATGCCCGGGCTGGGTCTGGATTTAATGCGTTTTTCTGAAGACCCAAAAGTGCCTTTTACTTTAAAATCTCTATCTTACAAGGATTTTACAGTTACTGATCGCCCACAAACAAAAACCTTCTCACCGCTAAAAGAAACGGCACGTGCTCAGCCCTCACAAAATATTCTTATTTTTGGAGCCAGCCATCAAATAGGAGAAGCCTTTACAAGAAAACTTCTTTTGGAAGATAATAAAAAAGTCTTTCTTGCAGATGTTTCTACGACTTTTCTTTCCACTTTCCAAAATAGCCAAAAAGCTCAAGGTAATGCTTCTTTTGATATTTTTCCTTTATCAGGAACATCAAAAGAAGACTTCTCTGAAACTCTTGAAAATGCAAATCCAGATCTTGTAATAGCTGTTCCCCCTATTACATCTAAAAACTTTTTCGAGGCATCTCCCGCACGATCTATTCACGTTATTCGTCGCTTTATGTTTTCAATGCTGGAAGCCTGTCTCTCTTTGAATATACAAAAAATTATTATTTTGTTACCCCTTAACAAGGAAGATTTTAATTATTCGGCCCTTGTTAGATATTTTTCTGTTCTTGAGGCAGAAATGTGCCAACATCTTTCAGTACAAAACAGTAAAGCAGAGCTTCTTTTTCTCTACACAGGCGACTTTGCGGAATCAGAAGAGTCATTATTATCCCAGGCAAAGTCAGCTCTTGAAAAGAGCAAAGAGCCCATTATAAGAGAATCACTAACACACTATGAATTTTCTTCTCTCGAAAGCCTGGCTGAAAAAACAGTCTCATACCTGAATCGCTTTCTTCAAGAAAGCATGGGGCAAACAACCCACGACCAGCTTTCTTCAGATATGACATCATCGCCAGAAGAGCTTTTAGAGCAAATCAAAGCTCTCTATCCCCTACCTCGGGAATCTCTGAAGTTATCCTTTCAAAAAACAAAGGATCCTCTAGAACCCGTCAAAATGACACCTTTTCAAATTCTTCGATCGGAAAAAACAGGCGCTTATTCTGTTAAAAACAGGGCCCTTCTTAATAATTTTTTGTCAAATATTAAAGAATATGTTAACCTTAAGGATGATAAGAAAGTTCTCGAATTACTTTCCTGAAATCTTTCTTATGATAGGAAGTTCTTATTATTTTAAAAATAAAGTGTTAACCTTTTCGTAAAATTCGTTTACACTTTTATTAAATAAGGCGTAGGAAAGAATCGCCAAGGGGAGATAATATATATGCGCGTACTTGTCATTGAAGACGACCAGGCAACATCAAAAGTTTTGCAAATGAGCCTCCAATCTGAAGGCTTTGTCTGTGATGTCACAGGAATTGGTGAAGATGGTCTTGAGATTGCGCGCCATTATGATTATGACCTTATTATTCTCGATCTTATTTTACCTGACATGGATGGGTATGAGATTCTGCGGCGTCTTCGAGCTGTCCAAATATCCACTCCTGTTCTAATTCTATCGGGACTTAATGACATTGATGATAAAATTAAAGGCTTAGGTTTCGGGGCAGATGATTATTTGACAAAACCCTTTAACAGAGATGAGCTCATTGCGCGCGTACGAGCTATTATACGTCGTTCAAAAGGCCATTCCAATTCAGTCATTGAAGTGGGTGATTTAAAAATTGACCTTAATGCCAAGACAGTGGATGCCAATGGAGCTCCTGTCCACCTAACAGCACGTGAATACTCTATTCTCGAGCTTCTTGCCATTCGTAAGGGAGCAACTCTCTCCAAGGAAGTATTTCTAAACCATTTGTATGGAGGACGAGAAGAGCCAGAATTCAAAATTATTGATGTTTTTGTTTGCAAGCTTCGTAAAAAACTTTCAAACGCCCTCAATGGTGACAACTATATTGAAACTGTCTGGGGACGCGGCTATGTTTTACGCGAGCCAACAGCCGATGATAACCACTCTTCAGGGAACGCTCCCGCTGCCTAAAGTGTGCTTTTCTCCCCTCTTACTTAAAGGTTAAGCGGTATAGGTATGCATCGACGCGGCGTTGATTTTCTTCGGTATAATAGTTTTTCCGCTGCCCGGTAAGCACAAATCCCAATTTCTGATACAAATTTTGTGCTGATTTATTTTCTGAAGAAACTTCAATATCGATACACTTTAAGTTTAAAGAAAGTGCCTTATGAAGGATCTTTTTTAAAAGGCAGGTTGCGACACCTCTTTGACGATACGCCGGATCAACTGCAATAGTTAGAATCTCCAAACGATCATCACAAACCATCCCCATCACAAAACCTGAAAACACGCTTTTATAAGTGGCAAACAGAGCAAAAGTTGTTCGAAGACAAAGTAAGTCTTCGAATTCTTTTAACATCCATGGACGAGGGAAACTGACCTGGTGCAAAACAACACAAAGCTCTAGGTTTTTTCTATCAAGAGACTTACATTTGATCAATGATGGCATCAAAAAGATCCTTTTCCTCAATCTGAAGAATTGCCAGACAAAAAGAAGAAAGTCATTCAGAATGGACCTCTTCCACTCCATCACTCAGAAGGACCCTCTTCATCCGTCATTCAGAGTGAGCGACACTTTATACCGTCATTCAGAGTGAGCGAAGCGAGGGAAGAATCCAGTCCCCTAAAACAAACGACGCCCTTGCCCTTTAAATTCTGGATCCCGACGGGTGACGTTGCCCCCCTCTGGATGACGGAGAAGTAAAAAGAGTCCCCTTCTTTCACTTATGACAGAACCTGGTCCAGTTAATCATCACCAGATTTTAAAGCTGCAATAAAGGCACTTTGGGGAATATCAATTTTACCAAACTGCCGCATACGCTTTTTTCCTTCCTTTTGCTTATCCAAAAGTTTGCGTTTACGACTGACATCACCTCCATAACATTTAGCAGTAACATCTTTACGCATTGCAGATACGGTCTCGCGTGCAATGATTTTACCACCTATCGCAGCCTGAATTGCAATCTTGAAAAGCTGCTTTGGAATTAAGTCTTTCAACCGTTTACATAATAGTCGGCCACGCGTTTCTGCATGAGATCTATGCACAACGCAGGATAAGGCATCCACAGGATCACCATTTACCAAAATTGCCATCTTAACTAAATCACCTTCTTGATAGCCATCAATCTCGTAGTCAAAGCTGGCATATCCCCGGGATACAGATTTTAACTTGTCATAAAAATCAAATACAATCTCGTTAAGAGGTAAACGGTAAACAAGCATAGAGCGCGTTCCCACGTATGTCATATCGATTTGTTCTCCCCGGCGTTCCGTACATAAAGATAAAACACTGCCAAGATAATCATCGGGAACGAGTATTGTAGCTTTAATCCAGGGTTCTTCGATCTTATCAATCTTTACAACATCAGGAAAATCTGCCGGGTTATGCATCTCCAGAATGTGCCCCTTTTTCATATGGAGATGGTAAACAACACTGGGAGCAGTTGTCACAAGATCAAGGTTAAACTCTCGTTCCAGGCGTTCCTGAATGATTTCAAGGTGCAAAAGCCCCAAAAAACCACATCGAAAACCAAACCCGAGCGCAGCCGATGTTTCAGGCTCGAACGAAAAGCTGGCGTCATTCAGTTGAAGGCGTGATAAACTCTCGCGGAGTTCCTCAAAATCAGCAGCATCAGCTGGAAAAAGGCCGCAAAAAACAACAGGGATACTTGGTTTAAAGCCTGGCAAAGGGTCCGCGGTCGGGCGTTTTTCCTCAGTAATTGTATCCCCCACTTTACAATCTGCCACCCGTTTAATACTGGCAGTTAAAAAACCAACTTCACCGGGCCCAAGATCCTTGACCATTTCTTTTTTAGGTGAAAAATAACCTACATGATCTACCTGGTATGTTGCCCCTGTCGACATCATCTTGATTTTACTGCCTCGCGTCAGTTTTCCGTCAATAACGCGCACTAAAATAATGACTCCCAAGTAAGGGTCATACCAGCTATCTACAAGCATGGCTTTTAAAGGATGATCAAGATTCCCTACAGGAGACTTAATTTTTTGAACAATTTTCTCCAGAATTTCCGGAATACCTTCTCCTGTTTTTGCCGAAACAGGTTGAGCTTCAGAGGCATCGATACCAATAACCTCTTCAACCTGTTGCTTAACGCGATCCGGTTCTGCGGCAGGCAAATCGATCTTGTTAAGAGTCAAAACAATATCGTGATCATTTTCAATGGCCTGATAAACATTGGCCAAAGTTTGGGCTTCAACTCCTTGACTTGCATCGACGATAAGCAAAGATCCCTCACATGCCGCCAATGATCTGCTAACTTCATAGGCAAAATCAACGTGACCTGGTGTATCCATCAAATTAAGCTGATATGTCTGTCCATCACTAGCTTTATAATGAAGGCGGACTGTTTGAGCCTTAATGGTGATCCCGCGTTCACGCTCGATATCCATATTATCAAGCATTTGCTGCTTTAGATCGCGCTGTTCGACCGCCCCACAGTATTGTATCAGACGATCTGCCAGCGTTGATTTACCATGATCAATATGAGCAATAATTGAAAAGTTGCGGATTAAAGACAAATCAGTGGTCATGAACGTAAAGCCCCTCCGGTTACTTTTTCAACGCTATCGATAACCTGGTCCATAATCTTATGAATGTCGGCATCGGTTAGTGTTTCTTTATGTGGTTCCAAACGAAAGGTTAATGCAAGTGATTTCTGACCTTCGGGAACCCCTTTTCCCTTGTAATCATCAAAAATTTCTACAGATGTAATCAACTCACGATCAACTTTTTTTACAGCTTGAATAACTGTTTGAGCTGTTACAGAGTCATCCAGAACAAAAGCCAGGTCACGTTCAAGAGACTGAAAAGAAGAGAGTTTAACTGGCTTTTTCAAGGATCCCGCTTTTGGAACAGGCAAAACATCCATGAAGATCTCAAAAGCGACAACAGGGCTTGAAAGTTCCATTTCTTTCAGAATTTTAGGATGAATCTCACCAAACTGGGCCAAACAGTTCTTTGGCCCCAGACATATACGTCCAGAACGTCCGGGATGGTAATAGGAAGAAATCTGTTCCTGTTGTATCTGGACTTTGTTCACATCAACGCCACAAGCCTCAAGAACAGTCAAGGCATCAGACTTAATATCGTAAAGAGAAACATCATCGCTGGAAGAACGCCAATGACGCGACCCAAGCTTACCGGCCCGCAATCCAGCCACAAGCGTTTCCTGATCTTTCGGATCAACGCCATGGTAGCAGGCTCCTACCTCAAAAAGGCGTGGATCAGGTTGACCACGCGCCTGGTTGCGTCCAGCTGTTTTCAAAAGACCCGGCAACAAAGTGGGACGCATGGTATTCATATCCTGGCTGATAGGATTATCAAGAATAAGTGAGGCTTCCCCTCCCCCAAAAAGGATGGCTTCTTCCTGCTTTATAAAAGACCAGGTCATCACTTCATAGTGCCCAAGACTTGCCAGAACACGGCGTGCCGTCCACAGATGATTTTGTCGAGCCTTTGATCCTGGTGCACTTTCAAAAAGCATCTCGGGTGTCACTGATGGTAAAGAAACCTGAGGAATCTCATCATATCCTTTTAAGCGAAGCAGTTCTTCAATAAGGTCGTTTTCTTCTTTTAAATCATGACGCCAGGATGGTGTTGTGACATTCAAAACAGAATTATTATCAATATGAACCTGACATCCAAGGTCTGATAAGAAAGTAATCGCTTCCTGTTGTTTCAAAGAAACACCTGTATAGGATTGCATCCTCGTCAATGAAAGTGATATCTTATGCTGATGGCAAAATGGATTGCCACTCTCAACAATTTCACTCGCCTCTCCTCCGCATATTTCAAGAATCAGCCGGGTTGCCTCATCAAGTCCTGGCAGAACAGTCGCAGGATCAACGCCTCGCTCAAACCGTGTACGTGAATCACTTACGATACCAAGAGCCTGACCCGTACGTGCTGTTGATTCAGGGGAAAAGTAAGCAGACTCCACAAATACAGAAGTTGTCTCCTCGGTACAACCTGTTTCTTCTCCCCCCATGATACCGGCCAGGGAAACGACTTTTTCAGAATCCGCGATCACGGTCATCCCCTCGTCAAGCTTATACTCTTTGTCATCCAAAGCCCACAACATCTCACCTGTTTTCGAGGCACGTACAATCAAATTGCCGCTGAGCTTACCCGCATCAAAAACATGCATGGGGCGTGCATAGCCAAGGGCCATGTAATTGGTAATATCAACCAGTGCCGAAATTGGACGTAATCCAACAGATTTCAATCTATTTTGCAGCCACCGGGGACTGGGGCCATTTTTAACACCCCGAATCAATCGACCTGTAAAATGAGGACATGCCGTGGCATCAGAGGATGAGAAATCAAACTCTACAGAAATTGGACAGGGGAATGATCCAATTTCTGAAGAGACACCTTGATCTTTTAAAAAGTTCTCCTGCTTTAAAGTCCCAAGGCCCGATGCCGCCAAATCTCTGGCAATTCCCTGTACTGCAAAGCAATCTCCCCGATTGGGTGTAATATCAATATCCAAAACGGGATCGTCAAGTTGCAAAACATCGGCAATTTCTGCTCCAAGAGGTGCTTCCGGTGAAACCTCCATAATTCCCTGTGAAGATTCCTCAAGCCCCAGTTCCGCTGCAGAACACAGCATACCAAAGCTATCCACACCGCGAATTTTTGTTTCTCGCAACTTAAACCCACCAGCAGGTACTGTCATCCCTGACTGTGCTAAAACAACTTTAAGGCCTTGTCTCGCATTTGCTGCTCCGCAAACGACTTGAAGCGTTTTAGAACCCGTTGAAACCTGACAAACTTGAAGTTTATCCGCATCTGGATGACGCTCTGCTGACATTATTTCAGCAACAAGAAAACCTCTTAAAGGTTCTGCGGGGTTTGAAACTGCATCGACAACAAGACCGAGAGACGATAACTTTTCGGATAAAAGATCAACTGAAGCATTTGTATCCAAAAAGGTTTTCAACCAACTTAAAGAAACTTTCATTTCTTACACGCCCCCCATTAAACTGCTGTAGGCCCCAAATCCGTGATGTTTTAACCAACGCTGGTCTCCGTCATAAAAGGATCGAAGGTCTGGAATTCCATATTTCAGCATAGCAATACGTTCAACCCCCATTCCGAATGCAAACCCCTGATATACATCCGGGTCAATTCCCCCATTCTCAAGAACCTTACGATGAACCATTCCTGCTCCCAGAATTTCAAGCCAGGCTTCACCCTCACCAATAAGAAGTTGTCCATTGCGACGTGTACACGCAATATCAACCTCCGCAGAAGGCTCTGTAAAGGGGAAATAAGCTGGACGAAACCTTACAGGTAAACGAGGATTATCAAAATAGCGACGGCAAAAATCGATAAGGCATCCTTTCAAATGCCCCATATGAATATTTTTATCGACATAAAGACCTTCGATTTGATGAAAAACAGGTGTATGAGTTTGGTCATAGTCACTTCTAAAAACACGACCCGGGGCAATAATCCGAAGAGGTGGCTTGCTTTGCAACATCGTTCGGATTTGTACGGGAGACGTGTGTGTTCGCAAAACTTTCCTTTGACCAGAAGCATCTTCCCTAAAATAAAATGTGTCCTGTTCTTGTCTTGCTGGATGTAATTCTGGAATATTTAAGGCTGTAAAGTTATAGAAATCATCTTCGATATGTGGTCCTTCCGCTACCGAAAAGCCCATTTCTTTTAGAATGGAGATTGCCTCAAACATCGCTTGAGACAAGGGGTGAATGCGCCCTTCTGCCTGATGACGCACAGGTAGAGTGACATCCAGATACTCTGACGCAAGTCTCGCCTCGAGCGCCTGTTCTTCAAGAATATGACGCCGATTGGCCAAAGCTTCAGTCAATATTTGACGCAACGCATTATAAACAGGGCCTTTTTCCTGGCGCTCCTCGGGAGACATCTTCCCTAAACTCTTCATAAGTTGCGTCACTTTACCCTGTTTACCAAGGGCTTTCAGACGAATTTCTTCCAAAGCAGAAAGATCATTAGCTGCCTTAATATCACTTAAAAAAGGGTCCTGAAGACTCTTTGCATCAGTCATTCTTTTGTGGCCTTCGTTTGTTCAAATTGATATGTGAGCCCACCATAACCTATGTCACGCCCAAGCTAAAGTATTTTATATCAAACAACTCAGAGACCTTTGAACCCCAAAAGAGTCCCCCTTGTTTATCCTGGCCGACAAATAGATCAAGATAAAACGGGTTACCCTCAAGGATTCTTTTAGATGAAAGAAAAAATTAAATCACCTTGCCATAATATTTCCAAAATGGATCCGGTATCAATTCCTAACGTAACGTTGCTCTAGAATTCACCATATCCGGCTTTTATAAGAGCAGACCGAAGAGTTTTAATCACACGCTTTCCGTATCCTTGTCCCCCATGGGGCACAAAAGTTCCCATAATTTTTTGACCTTTCCAGATTAAAACTCTATGAGACCCCCCACTCTTTGAACCTTCGATTTCGCCACCTATATGCTGCCAAAGAGCAGAGAATTTCTTATAGTTGACGCGGCTGAAAGCCCTTGGATCAAAAATATTTGACAATGTCCTCGAATGCTTTCCTGTTATCTTGATACCTTCCTCCATAAAAGGCACCACCTCTTCCCGATCCTCTCCTATATCCTCTTCTACAGACACAGCAGAAGAAGATGATGAAGATGAAGAGCAAAGTTCTTCAAATGCATGATCAGAAGATTCCTCTATAACTTTCTGATCTTGATCCAATACCTCACCCTCTGGCTGCACTTCTAAATCAGGTTTTAAATCCTTAAGAACTTCAGAAGAATCACTTTTAACTGGTTTTTTTTCTAAAAGATCGTCTCCAGCCCTTTCTTCTTCTGTCGCAACGGCAACATCCTCTAAACCTTCTAAAGGACCTTCGTCTTCTTTTATTTGCTTTTCATCCAAAATCTGCTTTTGTCTTTGAACAACCCTGGAATGAGAGGCCTTTGTCCTTCGCCCAGAACGTTTTTTCCTACTTTTGTGAACAGGTTGCTTTTTTTTCCTCGATAACTCTCTCAGAATATGATCTGGCAAGAAGCTTTCGGACCCTCTGGAAGCCTCACGAGCACGTCTTTTTTGTTCCTGAGAGGCCAATTGTGCTTTGGTTTTTAAAAAATCCGGATCGGGTAATGGCGTTATTTTTTGCATGCTACCAGGCCCCGAAAAATATTGCGCCGGTGTCATAAACAAACGTTTTTTCGTTCTTCTTGTTATGAATTCTTGCTTGCAAAAATAATTTTCATAAAAAGTAATGTCTTTTGTTTTCAGAACATCATCATCATAAGTCAGGACAGCCTCATCAGGATGACCCAAATCATCATCATCTCCGGTAATACGTGCATGCAAGGTCACAGAAGCCTGAATCATTTTCTTTATTTCCGGCTCCAGGGACGGCATATGACTTAAAGACAAGAGGCCCAGGATACAACGGTTCATTGTTTGATAAACGTTAGTTGCCATCTCTGCATGCAATCGATTGTTTTCACGTAATCCCTCCATAACACGAGGCTTTGTCGGACCATATAGAATGCAACCCGGGGAGTCACTATAGATACTTTGACGAAAAAGGATTGTATTCTTTTTACGCTGTTGAATATAATCAAAACGCACCATCAGAAACTTTTTCAGGACATCTTCAAGAGAATCCGGGTTTGAACTAACAAGACTCAGCAAAGAAGAAAGAACATTTGCTGTTATAATATTCTGGGTAATATGCTCCGGAAAAGCAAATATATGGCGATCTACAGCCTCAATTTCTGCGTTTTTTTGAGTTGTGATATCAAGAAAGTCTTCTAAATGATTTTTATAAAGCGAAATGTGATCTTGTAAATCTTGCAGAACACTTTCCTCAAGGGGCACAGAAGAAGACGCAGAAGAAGATGACGAGGCTTGCAATGCACTTTCCTCAAGGGAAGCGGAAGAAGATGACGAGGCTTGAACGGTGCCTAGAAACAGAGCTCCGAACAAAAGAAAAAAGCAGATGGCCTTAAAGTTAAAATTCATATCAAAAAAACCTATGTATAAACTAATATGTAGAAATATAATAACAAAATAATATTTTTCAAATAAAATACCTGAACAACAAAATATAGTCAGTTTCCTAAATATCAGATGTATAAATTTTTCTAATACTTAAGACCCTTAAAATAAAAAACTTGCAAATAGATAGAATTTAATTGACTTGGCGATAAAGGTCATTACCGTAATTACTGGGTAATTAATCATAAAAATAAATTCAAATAATTGCCTGGTATGAATATTTTGTAATTCTAGCAGTGGAAGGAACTTTCATATGTCACTTTTTAAGAATTTATTAGTAGCATCAGCTTTGCTCCTCCCCTTTAACCTTTTTGCCTCGGCTGAAGAAGCTATTGATAGCAAAGAGGAAAAAAGTGGGCGGCGCTATTGCTCTTTACAACCTGACACTTTACCGGATTTAAATCCGGATATGGACCCAGGTCGATTGGGGCTGATTATGGTGAACAGAACCAAATGGGTTAATGGGACAACCCTGAGATATTATTTCTTTGACAAGGATACTGACGGAGCTTTTGCACTCAATCGACGCGGTCAAAGAGTTTGGCGTTCCTGGAAAGGTATTAAAGCCGATGAAGATGTTGTAAGAGCCGCCTTTACGGAATGGATGGGTCTTGGTATTGGCCTTAAGTTTGAAGAAGTGGATGACAGAAGAAATGCCCATATACGCATTGGTTTTATGCACGGGGATGGCTCCTGGTCTTACTTGGGTAGAGAAATTCTGGGTTTTGGCAAAAATGAAAGAACAATGAACTTTGGATGGATGGATCATGATACTGCTGTCCATGAGATTGGTCATACCCTGGGCTTCCCTCACGAACATCAAAATCCTAAAGCAGGAATCAAGTGGGATGAAGAAGCCGTTTATGCAGACTTGAAAAGAACCAATGGTTGGAATAGAGAGAAAACATTCCATAATATTATAAGAAAAATTGCCCCGGATTCAGTACAAGGATCAAACTGGGATCCACACTCAATTATGCATTACCCCTTTGATCCGGGTCTGATATTGGAACCTGAGGAGTATCGCCAAAATGGTTTGACACCGACTCCCGGTCTTTCAGAAAGGGACGTAAAGTGGGTTAAGACCTTTTATCCAGCTCTTACAGCAGATGAATTAGCTCTAAAACCGGGGTCATCTCTTCAACTTGACCTGGATAATGGTGAGTCCAAATCATTCACAGTTGCTGTTGAAGAAAGCGGACACTATCAGATTGAAACCTTTGGTGTTCTTGATACAGTTTTGGTTCTCTTTGACAGTCTGGACAGAAAGGTAGCTGCCGATGATGACAGTGGCCAAAGCTATAACGCCAGAATAAGTGCTGTCTTGCTTGCCGGGGCAGAATACAAGCTAGGCCTTCGTCTTTATTACAATGATCATTCGGGAGATGTTGGGCTACGCATGATCAAACTATAAACTTACTTATTAGACAAAACTCATCCCCCTGAAGCGTGAAAGACCACGTGGAAGGGTATTTTTTTAGCTTGGAATACCATTTCTGATTATAAGATTATAGCCACGGGGCAAATCTCCGTGGCTTTCTTTTTGAAGATAGCTTTAGATGTTAAAAAAACAAAAGCTTCTAAAGAGATCCCAAATTGGTAACAACCAGCTTGATTTTATTTTGATCCGCCCACTCCTGAAAACCATGGACATCATCGTGATCAAGAGACATCCCTGCTCCAATATGAAGTTCTTTCAATCCCTGAAGCGTTTGAAAAAATGTCAAGGCCCGACCATCAAAATCACACCCTGTAACATCCAAAATTTCCAAAGAAGAAGGCATAGCGGAACAAAGGATCTTAATTCCATGATTTTCAAGTGAAAGAGAGCGTGCCTTTAACACACGAAGATGTTCCAGTGACGCAAGGTTTCCTATACTTTTTGCTGTGAATGGGTTATAGCAAATATCAAGCTCTTTTAAAGTTGTTATGCCGGTGATAAGGGGCATATCCTCATCCTGAAGAGAGTTGTCAGAGACCATCAGTGTTTCAAGGGAAGAAAAATGGGACACAACACCTTTTAAAGTTTCTATTGAAAGATTTTCGCGAGAAATATTAAGACCCCTTGTATCAGGATCAAGAGATTTAAGCTGATCAAGACTCACAGAAACTTCAGAATCCTCGCATTCATCGGGAACAAAATAGGTAATACCTTCAGGATCTGTTTCAAAAAACGCCTCGGAAAAACAAACTGATGAAACTGAAAGACACAGGCTGGCAGCCGTTATAAAAGTTCTATACATTATTTTCACCCCAAATAATAAACCTATTTGTCAATTATTATAGAATTACTAATAAAAACAAAGAAGTTTATATTAATATTTTTTTCTTGCACCACCAAGAAACTCCAAAATCAAAAACGGGTTTTAAAGGAGGAAAAGTCAAACAAGATTTAGGGGCCTAAACCCCAAAATATCAGCGTGCCAGTTTCGATTGGGCAAGCTCGTCTTTAACCCTATGAAAGGCTTTTAGCGCTATACTATTTAATAGGGGATTACCTTCTGAATAGGCCACTGCATAGGTGTACCATTCAAAAGTTTGACGCAAACTTCTCTTGATTCTTCCTAAACCTTTTTCATGGACTACCCCAAGCAAATAACAAGCTCTAGGATCATTATGACGTCTTAGTTGACCAAGTGCATCAAAATACCCATCAAAATGAGAAGTTTTAAAAGCTGTCCAGATATCTCCTAAAGGCGAGAAAAGAATTTCATTAAGTTTTTCTTCATCGACTTCAGGTGAAGGTGTCTCAATAGGTTTTTGAGAATCTAAAAAAGGAGTCTTCTCCTCCGCAGAAAGCCAGGAAGAGACAGGCACAGAGTGAGCTGCTTTTCTGTGACGCAACTCACTTTCTCCTGACCGTCTTAAAACATCTGTTGCCAAACAGTTTCCAGCCATTACGACAGTGAGCAACGAAATCAAGACAACTTTTTGCATCCTTAACCTCATACTTTTTAAAGACCCACTTTGCTTAACAAATTTAAGATAAAACTATTTTACGAATAGTCTATTTTTAACATTTTGTCAAGGTTGTAAAATTAAGAGGAGTGGATAACTGCAGAAATCTTGCTTCACCATCCACCCCACATTCAATTTATTCGTCTTCTTTCTCTTCCCTACTTTTTAAGGCTTCCGTTAATTGATTTAGAGCCCTTGCCACACGGGCATTACTTTCACGATTTTCCTGCAAAGAATGAGCCAAAATCTCCCTTGTTTGACGTTCTGATTCAGAAATCTGCTTTAAAGCCTTGATAAAAAACTCTCTTGTTTCACCTGCATTTTTGGCAATAGAAGCCTGAAACTCAGCTAGCTGTTCAATAGTACCCGCAGAATTTTCACTACTTTTTTCCAGAGTTTCTGAAATAACTTTAAGAGCTTCTCTTTTTTCGTTAATGGGTAGCTGTGCTTGATTTATGCTAAGTCTTAATGCTTCAATAACATTGCGTACCCCCCCTATAGAAGTATTAATCTCATGAAGCTCTTTTGTCTGTGCGACGCCTCCGCCGTCTCTTAAACCTCCCCAGAAATCATATTTATATGCCAGATAATCCACGGTTCTGTTAATTACATTATGGATGATAGGCACAACAATAGAAATTCCCACTGCTGTTACGATATCCACGGTAAAGCTGGTTGTTGTATAGCTGTTCCAGCCATTATCAGAACTTGCCTCACCAAGGGAGTGCCACGAACCGCCCGCATAATAGCACGGGTTGCTTTGAGAACAATGATCCCATGCCTCATCTTCTGACCAACTACTGGCAAAAGAAGGTGTGTTCACCAATAATAAAGCTGATAGCAATAAAAAAAACTTATTCATTTTTAAACCTCCTGTTATTTTTATGAATGAGCTTTTACTGATATAGTGTTCAATTTATTATTGTCAACTTATTTTTGCTTTATTGGCAATTGTTGTAAAAAACACTTCCATCCCGGCGCAAGATTCTGTGATTTAAAAGAGAGTCAGATTCGGTTATACTTTAGAATGAGGTGTTATAAAAAGAATTCCTTTTTACGGAGACAAAAACAGGGAGACCATGAATGGAAGAGCCGGATGCCCTTGAATTCGATGTTGTGATTGTAGGGGGCGGCCCTGCGGGGTTATCCGCTGCGATAAAGCTGCGACAGCTTTGTCAGGCTTCTGGCAAAGACCTGAGCGTGTGCGTTCTGGAAAAAGGGTCAGAAATCGGGGCACACACCCTTTCAGGCGCCGTCATTGAAACAAAAGCTCTTGACGAGCTTATCCCTGACTGGAAAGAAAAAGGGGCCCCGCTTCATACCCCTGTAACAGACGATGCTTTTTATTTTCTGACAGAGAACCGCTCTTTCAAATTACCGACACCGCCTCAAATGCATAATAGTGGCAACTATATTGTTAGCCTGGGCAATGTTGTTCGATGGCTGGGAGAACAAGCTGAATCTCTGGGAGCCGAGATCTATCCCGGGTTTGCTGTCGGGGATTTTCTGCAAGACGAAACAGGGGCCATCAATGGGGTTCAAACAGTTGCCATGGGCCTTGATAAGGACGGCAAGGAAACACCCCGTTATGAACCGGGTGTGGAAATTCGTGCCCGCCATGTGATTTTTGCCGAAGGATG
>DDGG01000017.1:108391-108825 GCA_002337525.1 Alphaproteobacteria bacterium UBA1908
ATTTTTGCCGAAGGATGCCGGGGGTCTTTGTCTCGCCAACTCTTTGATACCTTCAACCTTCGCGATGGTGTTGAACCACAAACCTATGGCCTGGGATTTAAGGAACTTTGGGAAATTGATCCTGACAAACATCAGGAAGGTCATGTAATGCATTCGATTGGATGGCCCCTGGATCAGAAAACCTATGGTGGTAGCTTCCTTTATCATATTGACAACAATCAGGTTGCCCTTGGCTTTGTGATTGGTCTGGATTATGAGAATCCCCACCTTAATCTCTATCAGGAATTTCAACGCTTTAAACACCATCCCAAAATCAAAAAAGTGCTTGAAGGGGGACGTCGTCTTTCTTATGGCGCCCGTGCCCTGAATGAAGGGGGCTGGCAATCCATTCCAAAACTTGGTTTTCCGGGAGGCTCTTTTGTTGGATGCGCTGC
>DDGG01000017.1:108936-121794 GCA_002337525.1 Alphaproteobacteria bacterium UBA1908
TCTTTTGTTGGATGCGCTGCCGGTTTTCTGAATGTCCCGAAAATTAAGGGAACACATACGGCGATGAAGTCCGGAATGATTGCTGCCGAAGTGATTCATCAGGCCCTGAGCGCCGGCAAACAGCCTGAAGAGGGAACCCTGGATCAGGCCGTGAGAAATAGCTGGATTGATCAAGAGTTAAAAGTTGTTCGCAATATTCGTCCGGGCTTTCGATGGGGATTAATCCCGGGGTTGCTAAACGCTGCCCTTGAGACTTATGTTTTCCGCGGGAAAGCGCCCTGGACCTTGTCGCATCACGAGGACCATAAAACCCTTAAACTTGCGAAAGAGTCCCGTAAAATAAACTATCCAAAGCCGGATGGTATACTTTCATTTGATTTAATGTCATCGGTCTTTTTATCCAATACTAACCATGAGGAAAACCAGCCTTGTCACCTGACTCTAAAAGATTCATCGATTCCTGTTACTTATAATCTGGAATTGTATGACACGCCAGAACATCGATATTGTCCGGCCGGTGTATATGAAATTGTCACATCCGAAGGAAAGCCAAAGCTTCAAATTAATGCCCAGAATTGTATTCATTGTAAAACATGCGATATTAAAGATCCTTCCCAAAATATTGTTTGGACCCCTCCAGAGGGAGGCGGTGGCCCTAATTACCCAAATATGTAAGAAAGATTTAAAGGTAAAAAATGGAACAGTTTCTTTATAATTTTTTTGGCTGGATTATTGATATCGATGCCTTAACACTGGCCTGCTTATTGTTAGGTTTTTTAATGTTGATGACCCGTTGGCGTCGTGTCGGCATGAGTTTTCTGGCCTTTTCAATCGCCGTTTTGTTTTTTACCGTCATTCTGCCCTTTGGCCAATGGTCTGCTACTACTCTTGAAAATAGATTTCAACGACCTGCAACACTCTCTGAAAATATCAGGGGCATCATTGTTTTAGGGGGATACGTTGATCGCCCCTTGACATTGGCCCGGGGTCTTCCCTGCTATAATTCTGCCTCGGCACGTTTTCTTGAAGCCCTGCCACTTATCGAAAGTAATCCCCGATTGAAAGTTATTTTCACAGGGGGAGGTGTCGCCCTTCCGGGAGCGCCTTCAGAAGCAGACCTGGCCAAAAATATGTTTGAGCAACTGGGCTTTGTAACTTCGAATTTTATTTTTGAAGATAGATCCAGAAACACCCGAGAAAATGCCCTTTTTTCTTTTCAGCGCCTCAACCCAAATCCTGAGGATCAATGGCTGTTAGTCACTTCTGCGCGACATATGCCCCGCGCGGTTGGACTTTTTCGCAAGGCAGGCTGGAACGTCGTTCCCTACCCCGTAGATTACAAGGCCCCCCCGCAAAAACTGTGGCGTATTAATTTTGGTTTACGGGTTGGGCTTCAATATTGGCGTGATAGTGCGCGTGAATGGGCCGCTATGACCAGTAACTATCTTTATGGCTATAGCGACAGCTTTTTCCCGGCACCTCGGCCCTGAGAGTACAATAAAACTTCAGTTGTGCGGGGCATAAAGATTCAAGATTTCAAGAATCAGCCTCGTTAAATAACAAGAAAAAAATATATTTACATTGACAAAAAAACATATACTTACTAATCAATGGCAAAGTTTCTAAAATTTTCATGGTTATATTTATGAAAAACTCAAAATTATTTTTTACTCTTGTATTGACGCTTTTATTTTCTATCAATGAAATACAGGCCTGTGCTTCAGATCATATCCCTGATGTCAAAGAACATGATCCATTCTCAGAATTGATGACAAATCCCGCTTCAATGACAAAATTCCATAAGCTAAATGAATTTCTTGGTGGATTTTCTGAAGAAGCAGATGCAGCAACCCAGGAAGCTTATTTTGCAAAACTGAGAGACCTTCGTGATGGAAAAGTACCTGGCATCCATACAGATGACTTTGTCTCCCTATTTCTGCTTTCATCAGAGCTAAGAGCCCTTAAGACACCGGAAAATCACTTGAATGAACGGGCAGCCCTTAACCTGGCAAATACTCTTGTTAGAATTGCAAAACACCTTAAAGGACCGCGAGCATCCAATATGTACCAGGAAGCCTATTGCCTTTATACCCTTCTTCAAAAGAGAGCTCATCATGCCGGTGTTGTGAAAGCCGCCACAAACAATGCCGGAAAACTCATAGTGGACAATCAGATTACACAAGCTGACCAGCGCGAACTTGTACCAGCAGTAAAGACAGTTCCTGAAGCAATAGCACGAGAAACCACAGAAAAACATTTTGACCAATTAGAAGAGCAGTTCGCCCCCCTTGAATCTATCCTGAGACAAACTGTTATAAGGGCTTTCGAAGATCGTGGAATTCAATTTACGCCTAAAATGCGTCAAGTCATGATGAAAGAAGCACGAAGTGTCGCCAGGCGTCCCGACTTACTCGCCATAAAAGAAAGAGCCATTGACGATACTGTTGGGAAAATTGCCTCAATACCTCTTCCCTCGCCCGCTGAAATGGAAAAAGAAGAAGCAGCCAAAAAGCCCGTAGCAGAAATTCATGTTAGTGATGAAACCTTCTTTGATTTATACCGACTTCTTAAAACAGTTTACAATCTCTCAAAACAAACACTTACCCTTGATGGCCGAAAGCCCCTTATTGTTCCTTTGGGGCGTTCCGTGGCATGGCTTGTCAAGCTGCATGAGAAACTTAATCCCTCTGATGTTCAGTTTGCCCATATTCTGGGGTCCGGGCTTCGCAATTATGCCCCCCTACCAGAACAAATTGCAGCCTATAAGGCGTATCTGGATTCTCTTGGGTTTGCAGAGTTTGTTACAAACCGCGAACTTATTTTTCTAGATACGGCGGAAACCGGTCAGTCCCTGATAACAATTCAAAACTTGTTTGAGCAAATGTACCCTGAAACCGTTGGTCATATACAACGTATTGCCCTGATGTACTCCAGGACAACAATTGATTTACCTCAGACGCGTAACTGTTATCTTTCTCCTCTTTTAATGGAGCTATTGTTTGCCAAACACAGCGACCGGGCAGGCTTTTCTCCCTATGACGTTTTCTATCCTCAAGACTGGGAAAAAGGTGATCCCATGACGCGGTTTGAAGTTCCTGATGGAGCACAAAGAATTGATGCACAATTGCAGGCCTGGGTTGACGCCGGAAAACACAAAGAAGTTGGACCAAAACTTTTAAAAAAATTATAACGATCTTTAATCCCTGGTATTACATCTGTGATGCCAGGGAGGACTTTTCACGCTTAACCAGTGACTTATTATCAAAAACGTTATTTTTAATTCCCTTAAAAAATATTGCTGGAAAACATCACGACTGATAGAGTAATCTAAAAGAACTTGTCTTTTGTCAGAAACTACTACTGATCCATGGTGACAAGCCACATCCGGGAGAAGCTATATGCATCAGCAAAAACAGGAAATTACATACGGATTAACAGCTAAAATTTTTCACTGGTCGATGGCGCCTCTTTTTATTGGAATGTTTATCGTCGCCTATATCATGATGGAACTGTCACCAAGTGATACGAAATGGACCTTGTATGGCATTCACAAATCTGTTGGTGCGCTTTTACTCATCTTAATAACCGCTCGTTTCCTGTGGCGTTTGGTTAATCAGGTTCCAGACCTTCCCAATACTGTTCCCGCGTGGCAAAAAGTGCTCGCACATGCCAATATTTTACTTTTATATGCGGTTATGTTGGGGATGGCAGGCAGTGGAATGACCATGTCTATCCTGGGGGGGCATAGTGTTTCTATCTTTGGTCTGATTGATATTCCTGCCTTTTATATCAATAAGGAAATGGCAAGCCTTGCCCATAGTGCACACGGCTATATTTCCTACGTTTTCATCGCTTCTTTTTCACTTCATGTTATGGGAGCATTTTATCATCACTTTATTCTAAAAGATAATGTTCTGCAGCGGATCTGGTTTAATAATAGCTGAAAAGTAAAGCTGGTTTTGGTTGACTTTTGCTTCTTTAATCATCAGGTTAGGAAAACATTAGTATTTTTGGAATCATAACGTGCCTGCAACCAGTTTTCCTATTCCATCTTTGTTAAGAAAAAAAGAAGTCTTAATCTTGATTGGGGCCCTCCTTGGTATTGGATCAGGCTTTCTTGAGTCCAGTCTGTTACAAAACATTGCAGACGGTTTTTCTAAACTTTTTATGAACTTTTTAAAACTTGTCAGCCTGCCTATTATCTTTCTATCAATTGTTTCCAACTTATCCGGACTTGGATCTTTAACCGAATTTAAGGTTTTGGGGCGAAAAGTTCTTAATTATGCCCTTTTGACCACATTCCTTGCGGCCTGCGTTGGGCTTGTTTTTGTTCTCTTTATAGATCCTGCCAATACCTCTCTCATGAAAAACCAGGAAAGTACTGCGGCTTCTAACCTAAATCTTATGGATTATCTGATCCAGTTTATCCCCGATAATTTCTTCAAGGCTTTTACAACCGGTAATGTCATTGGAATCGTTGTTTTGTCTTTCGCTCTTGGACTTTCTATTTTAATGCTGCCTCTTTCCCAACGAGAATCTCTTCACCGAGCTTTTGACAGTCTTTTTTCGGCTCTGCTTAAAATGGTAGAAGCTGTCCTTTATATCATGCCCTTTGCCGTTTGGGCCTTTATTGTTTTATTAATGCGCGACCTGGACCAGGATCTTGACAACATTCAACCCCCTCTCCACATTGGTCCTGATATCCAAGTAAAGCTTCAGCTCACTGATATTGCGCTTTATCTATTTTGTGTTGTTGGTGCCAACCTTGTGCAAGCATTCCTGATTTTACCCGTCTTTTTAAAGTTGAAAGGCATTGCTCCGTTTCAAACAGCCAAAGCAGTCTTCCCTGCACTCTCGCTAGCCTTCTTTTCCAAGTCCTCCAGTGCATCCCTGCCAACAACGTTAAGGTGTGCAGAACAAAACCTTGGTCTGTCCAAACGGGTCACTTTCTTTTCCCTTCCCCTTTGTTCAACAATTAATATGAATGGTTGTGCCGCTTTCATTTTAGTAACCGTTCTTTTTGTTACCGGAAGTCAAGGTGTGCTTTTCACGCCAATAGAGCTTGCAGGCCTGACACTTCTTTCTATTATTGGAGCCTTTGGAAATGCCGCCGTTCCTATGGGATGCTTTTTTGTCGCGAGTGCTTTTCTTGCAATTATGGGAATGCCGTTGCATATCATGGGATTGATTGTCCCCGTTTATGCTCTGATTGATATGTTGGAAACAGCTATTAATGTTTGGTCAGATGTCTGCATCACAGCCGTTGTCGATAGGGATATCCATAAAGAAGGTTAAAATTTGGTCGTCGCTATCATCAAAGTACTTACAAAACTTTCTCCAAAAAAGAAGCTGCTCGCAAGGACTTTGGCGACTGAAAAAAAGATTTGGGCGTAGACTTTTCAATCACCGCCCCCCCATCCATAAACCAGATATGATCTGAAACCTGACGCGCAAAGCCCATTTCATGCGTCACAAGGATACTTGTCATATTTGTTGTCACCAAGGACATCATCACATCTAAAACTTCCTTGACCATCTCCGGATCCAGGGCCGATGTTGGCTCATCAAATAAAATAACCTCTGGCTCCATAGCAAGACACCGGGCAATGGCAACACGCTGTTTTTGTCCCCCGGAAAGATTCCCGGGCATTGTCGTTGCCTTATCAGCAAGACCAACTCTTTTTAAAAGAAGATGTGATTTTTCATCAGCATCTCTTTTATTTAAGCCCAAAACTTTTTGAGGCGCATAGGTAATATTTCTCAAGACCGTCATATGGGGGAAAAGGTGAAAATTTTGAAAGACCATCCCGACTTTCCGGCGCATCCTCTCAGGGTTAAAGTTTTTTTGTGTGATCTCCTCTCCCTGAAAAAAGACTTGTCCTGAAGTCGGTGTTTCTAAAAGGTTCAAACACCGCAACAAGGTTGATTTCCCTGACCCGGAAGGTCCCAGAAGAGTTACAACTTCTCCTTCATGAATTTCTCCGGAGATGGCCTTCAAGACTTTTAAGTCTCCAAAAGATTTAGAGAGTTTTTCAAGACGTATCATGTCGTTTCATTCTTTTTTCAACCAAGCGTGCACAAGAGGAAAAAATTAGGACCAGGATATAATAAAGGACTGCGACCAATAACAAAGGTTCAAAGTAAATAAATTTCTCGGAAGCCACAAGATTTGCTCGCCGCAACAAATCCATTTCACCAATGACAGAAACAAGAGATGACTCTTTTAAAAGATCAACGATTTCATTCATCAAAGCGGGCAAAATATTTTTAAGAGCCTGAGGCAAAATCAAATCTTTCATGCCTGGTGTGTAAGGAATTCCAAGAGCCTTCATCGCCTCGAATTGTCCTTTATCAACCGCCATAATACCAGCTCTAATAATTTCTGAAATATAGGCCCCTGAATTCAGGGAAAAGGCCAGAATACCTGACTCAAAGGCACTAATTTTATACCCAGTGAGCTGCGGTGTTGCAAAATAGAAAAGTGATAACTGTACCAATAATGGTGTTCCCCGAAAAAGAGATGTATAGAAAACAGCAAAACCTGAAAAGAGCTTCTTTTTTGAAAGCTTCATCAGGGCCAAAGCCATTCCCAGAATTAATCCAAAAAAAACAGAAAAGAAGGTATACTTCAGGGTAATCACAATACCCTCAAGAATAAAAGGTATTGAGGGGATAATGGCTGTAAAATCAAGTGTCATTCGACGCTAACCACTTCTTCTTCAGGGTATCAAGCACCCCGGACTCCTCAAATCTCTTGAGAATCTCATCGACTTTCTGACGCCACTTTGATCCTTTTGGAAAAGCAGCGGCCCCTTTAACAGCATGAGCTTTTAAAAGAGCCTTATAAAGATCAGGCGTTGTTTTCAAAAATGAGTCAGCAACGGTCTCTTCAACAAGCACACCATCAAGGCGATTTGCTTTTAATTCCTGAACTAATTCCCCGACACGATTCAGGATCACAATCTGAATCCCATCAACCGTCTCTGAAATTTCCTTAATTAACTCAAGATGAGCCGAGGCAATCTGAACGCCAATCCTCATACGAGCAAGGTCTTTATCTGAAGCAATTTCTTTCTGTTCGTTTAACAAAAGACAAGGGGAAGACTGAGAGTAGACTCTTGAAAAATCAGCAGCTTTCAATCTTTCGGGAGTTGGTGTCATAAGAGCCATCGCGAAATCAGCGCGTCCAGACTGAAGCGCTGGCATTATGGCACTGAAATCCATGTCCTGAAAGCTAATTTCAATGTTAAGCTCTTTTGCAATCAAATTTGCAAGGTCAACTTCATACCCCCGAATAACGTGCTTGCCTTCACTGGTATCATAAAAAGTAAACGGTGGATTATCCGCAGAAGTTGCAATGATAACTTTGGTACGATGACTTTCAGGATCTGTTTTTTTATCACACCCAGCGCTAAAAAAACTCATTATAAAGGCAATAAACAGAGAAGTTAACCGTGCATACCTTGTCATCTCTCACTCACTTTTTAATTTTTCCAGTGACACTCAAGGTAAACCCCTTGAAGATTTAAAACAAGATGATTTACAGATTTTGACAAAATTGTTAGGGTTAGGAAAAAATATTTCTTTGAAAAACAAAGATCCATTTAATAAAGAGGCTTCACATGAAGATTTTATCAGGGAATAGTAATCGTGCACTCGCAGAAGCTGTGTCCCGGGAACTCTCTCTCCCCCTAATGGAAGCAAAGGTTACACGTTATTCAGATAAAGAAATTTTTGTTGAAATCCACGAAAATGTACGGGGAGAAGATGTCTTTATTATCCAGTCAACATCTTACCCTGCCAACGATCATTTGATGGAGCTTCTTATCACCATTGACGCCCTTAAAAGAAGCTCGGCAAGCCGTATTACTGCGGTTATTCCCTATTTTGGATACGCACGACAGGACCGAAAAACAACGCCTAGATCTCCCATTTCTGCAAAGCTTGTCGCAGATCTTTTAACGGTAGCTGGTGCCAATCGGGTTTTAACATTTGATTTACACTCTTCCCAGATTCAGGGTTTTTTTAATATTCCTGTCGATAACCTTTATGCCTCACCAGTATTTTGTAAAGATATGCTTTTCAATGTCCCGGGCTGTACCATTGTCTCACCTGACATGGGAGGAGTTGTAAGAGCCCGCGCAATGGCCAAACGAGTTGGAGCTGATATTGCCATTATTGACAAACGACGGGAACAGGCAGGCGTTTCAGAAGTCATGAATATTGTTGGTGATGTCAAGGGAAAGAATTGCGTTCTGGTCGATGACATCGTCGATTCAGCGGGCACACTCTGTAATGCGGCTGCAGCTTTAAAAGAAAAAGGAGCTGTTTCTGTCGAAGCTTATGCTATTCATGGCGTTTTATCAGGAGAGGCAATCAAACGTCTTGAAGCCTCTCCTCTTGAAAGAGTTGTTATTTCCGACAGTATTTCAAGGCGCCCTGATGTTCAGGCTTGTTCAAAAATTCGAGTCGTTTCAATAGCCTCGCTTCTTTCTAAAGCTATTGAACGCATTGCCAAAAACCAGTCTGTTTCCTGCCTTTTTCACTGATTTTTAAAAAAGCATTGATTAAAGGGTATGAATAAGCTTGATTTCTGGTCCAAGACGTTTTAGTAATAACCACATTTGATAGGAAGTTAAAATCAGAACAGGTGCTTCTAAAGGCCCTTCTTTTTTTACAAACAAGGAGATTATAATGTCGGGCGACTTAAATATTCGTGTTGGCACCCGCGATAAAGTGGGTGGCGGGGCTTCTCGTGCAGAACGCAAAGCCGGTATGATACCTGCGGTCATCTATGGTGAAAATAAGGAAAATATTCATTTTACAGTAGATCCGCGTGATATTTCAAAAGGGGTCCATCATCCTGACTTCTTCACAAATCTTTTTAACCTTGATATTGCCGGTAAAAAAGAAACTGTTCTGGTGAAAGACATACAATTCCACCCTGTAAAAGACGTTCCCCTGCATATCGATTTTTTGCGTGTTGGTAAGAAATCAAAGGTGAAAGTAAGTGTTCCTATTATCTTCACAAATCGTGCAGCATCTCCTGGCCTTAAACAAGGTGGAACACTGGCGATCGCCATGCGCGACATAGAGGTACGTTGCACAGCAGATAAAATTCCTTCTCAACTGGCCATTGACCTGACAGGTAAAGAAGTCAATGTACGTGTTACAACCGCAGATCTTCAATTTGATTCGGGTGTTAGTATTGCTGATACTCGTCAAGAAGGAGCAACAATCGCCAATATTGTTCCTCCAAAGGTTAAGAAGACAACTGAAGAAGCTCCAGCTTCCTAAGCTCTTTTTTAACCATTGTGTATTAAGGGGGCGGGTCATGACCATCCTGATCGTAGGTCTAGGAAACCCCGGCCCCCAGTACGCTTTAAACCGACATAATATTGGTTTTATGCAAATTGATATATTGGCTGAAGACTATAATTTTTCTCCGGAAATACGAAAAGGGAAAGCTTTAATACGGGAAGGCCGCATTGGGGACAATAAAGTTCTCCTGGTTAAACCAATGACCTATATGAACCTTTCAGGCCATGCTGTTTCCCAGCTTGTTTCATTTTATAAAATCCCCTTGTCTGATGTTTATGTTATCCACGATGACCTTGACTTATCTCCCTTTAAAGTCCGTGTTAAAAAGGGAGGAGGTGCCGGAGGGCATAATGGTTTAAAAAGCCTCGACTCGACAATCGGCAAAGACTACTGGCGTATTCGCCTTGGTATTGGGCATCCCGGGGATCGTCATAAAGTTTCTGGATATGTTCTTTCAAATTTTGCAAAATCAGATCACGATGAACTGGTTGATTTATTGGGAACTATTTCTGATGAAATACCAGCCCTTTTACAAGGGAATAAAGACCAGTTTCTGACAGGTATTACAAAAGCAATGTCTCCTTCCTAAACAATATGAAGGGCCAAAATATAAAAGAGGAATTCAATGGGATTTAAATGTGGTATTGTAGGACTTCCAAATGTTGGTAAATCAACTTTGTTTAATGCCCTGACAAAAACAGTTGCAGCAGAAGCTGCCAACTATCCTTTCTGTACCATAGAACCAAATGTGGGGCGTGTGGGTGTTCCTGATCCCCGCCTTGACACCCTGGCATCTCTTGCCGGCTCACAAAAAATAATCCCTACTTTCATTGATATCGTTGATATAGCAGGCCTGGTAAAAGGGGCCAGCAGCGGAGAAGGTTTAGGCAATCAGTTCCTTGGCAACATTAGGGAAGTTGATGCCATTTTGCATGTGGTACGGGCTTTTGAAAATGATGACATTACACACGTTGACGGCAGTGTTGACCCTGTTCGTGATGTAGAAACAATTGAAACAGAGCTTATGCTTGCAGATTATGAGAACCTTGAAAAACGTCGTACAAATCTGACAAAGAAATCTCGTTCGGGGGACAAGGAAAGCCAGGCACAGCTCACATTAATTGAAAAAGCCCTGGCTTTTCTTAAGGCGGGAAAGCCGGCGCGCCTTCTTGATGTCAGTGATGAGGAAAAGCCTCTGTTAAAACAGCTTCAACTTCTAACAAGTAAACCCATCCTATACATATGTAATGTTAGCGAAGAAGATGCCGCTACTGGCAATATCCTCACACAAAAAATGCATGACTTTGCGACAGATCAGGGAAATCGGTCAGTTGTTATTTCTGCCGCCATAGAAGCTGAAATTGCAGCTCTTGATTCAGAAGAGGAAAAAGCTGACTTTTTATCATCAATTGGCCTGACAGAAACAGGTCTTGCACGTGTTATTCGTGAAGGATATAGTCTTTTAGACCTTCTCACATTCTTCACAGTTGGTCCCAAGGAGGCGCGAGCCTGGACGGTAAAAGAAGGTGCAAAAGCTCCCCAGGCAGCTGGTGTAATTCATACGGACTTTGAGCGGGGTTTTATACGAGCCGAAACAATTGCGTTTGAAGACTATGAAAAATACGGCAACGAGCAGGAAGTAAAGTCACATGGTAAGTGTCGTGATGAAGGAAAAGAGTACTGTGTCAAGGATGGGGATGTTTTCCACTTTAAGTTCAATGTATAGCTCTGCTATTCTAGAAGGGTTTTAATGAATGAAAATCCTCTTTCTGATCAGATCGCTTGGCACCGGAGGGGCAGAAAGACAGCTTGTAACACTGGCGACAGCCCTTCAAAAAAAAGGTCACACTGTCCTTGTTGCCTGCCTTTACGATGTAAAAGGCCCTTTAAAGGATCAGTTAAAAGAGGCCAAGGTTACCTACCACGTTTTTTCCAAAAAAAGCCGCTGGGACATTCTTGGTTTTGGAAAGAATCTTTTGACTTTTGTCCGTCAGATCTCTCCTGATATACTCCACAGTTATATGCCCCTTCAAAATATTCTGGCCCTGTGTTTAAAGCCCTTTATCCCCTCAAAAGTAGTATGTGGCGTTCGCATTGCCATGCCTGACTTAAGCGCTTACGATTGGTTTACACGACTTACCTATTGGTTAGAAGCAAAGCTAATCAGATTTTCAGATGGTGTTATTTCTAATTCTCAGGCAGCTCTTGATCTTTATACTAAGCGTCAACACAGGACAGATCACTTTCATGTTATTCCTAATGGTGTTGACTTCGCAAAATTTATACTTAATCCAGATCTTGGAATCTTGTTTAGAAAAAAAAACAATATCCCTGACGACCTTTTTCTGATCGGATCGGTAGGACGCTTTGATCCTCAAAAAAATTATCCGGCATTTTTACGAGGCGCCAGGACCTTACTTGACCAGAGGCAGGATGTTTCTTTTATTTGTGTTGGTGATATGAACTCCCCTGAATACAAGAATTATAAAGCCCTTTCAAACCAACTTGGTCTTCAATCTCATATATTGTGGTTTGATAAGCAATCAGATATGTCTTCTGTTTATTCGGCGTTGGATGCCCTTTGTCTTATGTCTCAATTTGAAGGTTTTCCCAATGTCCTGGTTGAGGCTCTTTCTTGTGGAACACTTTGTCTTTCTACTGATGTAGGAGACGCTTCCCTTATTCTAGATCACCACAGTCTTGGAAAAATCATCAGCACTGATAGCCCAGCTGCCATGGCTCAATCTCTTGAAACTTTAATGCAACAGGAACAGTCAAAAACGTCCAGGGATCGTCTGGACGATGGGCGCAAAAGACGAAAAAATGTCCAGAAACGCTTTTCAGTGGAAAACCTTGTTTACCAAACAGAGCAAGTCATGAAGAGGATTTTAAATGGTTAAGGTCCTTCACCTTATTACAAACCTTGATGGTGGAGGTGCCGAGCGTCAGCTTCTTCACCTGTGCCGGGATCAAGACCCTCGCATTTCCTATCATGTTCTTTCTTTACGACAGGCTGGAGACCTGTTGCCTTCTTTTCAAGCAACAGGTAAGTATCTTGGATCTCTTGGTATGACCTCGGGAAGGCCCTCTATTTCAGCTCTTGTCTCACTTTGTCACTTTATAAAAGAAGTTCGACCTGATGTCATTCAAACCTGGCTTTATCATGCAGATCTTATCGGTCTTTTAGCTTCTAAAGTAATGAATGTACCAGCTCTTTTCTGGAATATTCGTTGTTCTGATATGGATCTGTCCCGGTATTCAAATCTAACCCGCCTGGTTGTTTGGTTAAATAAAAAACTTTCCACCTATCCCAGCGGAATCCTTTTTAATTCTTATGCAGGACAAAAAGCTCACCAGGTGCTGGGATATAAAAATAAAAATTGGCACTATATGCCCAATGGTTTTAACATTCCAGCTTTTAACCCGCAGCCGTCTCAAAAAGAACAGATTCGCGACCATTTAGGGATTCCTCATAATGCTCACGTTGTTGGCATGGTGGCTCGTGTTGACCCCATGAAAGATTATGACACTCTTTTT
>DDGG01000017.1:121964-130564 GCA_002337525.1 Alphaproteobacteria bacterium UBA1908
AGATTATGACACTCTTTTTAAAGCTGTTGCGACAGTTCAAAAGAAAGATCCGCATCTTCATCTGGTAGTCATTGGAAAAGACACTGAAAACCTGGCATATAAGTTTACAGGAGATCAAGATCGCCTACATTGCCTGGGTTTCCAAAAAGCACCCTCTTCTTTCATACCTTGCTTTGACATGTTTGTCTTGGCTTCACGATTTGGAGAAGGTTTTCCCAATGTCATTGGAGAAGCCATGGCACTCGGGATTCCCTCTTTTTCCAGTAATGTCGGGGATGCACGCCATATTATTGGCGATTCAGCCTTCCTTTTCAAAAAAGAAAAGGCAAAGGAACTTGAGAAAAAAATCACAGATTTCTTTCTTCTATCCCAAAAAGACAAACAAGACCTCTCAAAAGCTTGCCATGAGAGAATCAAAAGTCACTATTCCCTTGAAACACTCCATCGAAATTATCGTGATTTGTATTTAAAAACTAACAAGGTAAACGCATGAAAAACTTATGCTCAAAAATGGTTTTTCCATTGAGACTGTTAGGAAAAACAATGCCCCGGACAGCATTCAACGCTCTTCATTAAAGGGGCGATTTTCAGAAATGAGTGACGCAGATTTTAAAACAAGTGGTGCTTATGTTTTAGCTCGGAAATAAATATTAGCATAAGATCAAAAACATTCTTTCTAATTATTTTTAGTGGCGTTACCCTGTGAAGTGATACGCCACATAACGAGGAATGAGTCCTGCATGAAAGATGATACCGGCCCCCAACAGCAAAAACCTGTTGTTCTTTGTATTTTAGATGGGTGGGGTTGTGCACCAAAACATGAGACAAATGCGATTAGCCAAGCCAGGACACCTTGCTGGGATGAGATGATCAAATACTTTCCCCATACTGTTCTGGAAGCATCCGAAGAATCTGTGGGTTTACCAAAGGGACAGATGGGAAATTCAGAAGTTGGCCATATGACCATAGGATGCGGCCGCCAGTTCTTACAGGACTTGCCTCGCCTGACAAAAGCTTTCAAGGAAGGAGCAGCCGAACAAAGGCCCGAGTTTCAAAACTTTATCAATACCCTTCAAAAAACGGGGGGGACAGCTCATATTATGGGGCTTTTATCACCAGGAGGAGTTCATTCTCACCAGGATCACCTTTTTGCGTGCCTGGAAATTCTTGCTCATAACAAGATTCCTGTTGCCATTCATGCATTCCTGGATGGGCGGGATACCCCTCCCAAAAGCGCTCAAGGCTATCTCCAGAAACTTCTTAACAAAATTGAGCGTTTTCCCGAGATTTTTGTTGCCACACTAGGAGGACGATATTTTGCAATGGATCGTGATCAAAACTGGGATCGACTTCAGCAAGCATACAACACAATCGTTCATCCCCAAAAACATGATCCAAGACCCGCAGAAAAAATTGTTCGTGAGTATTATGCCCGGAATATAACAGATGAATTTATACCGCCTCATGCTCTTGGAGCTTATTCAGGTGTGGCTGTTGGAGATGGTCTCTTGATGGTTAATTTCAGATCAGATAGAGTACGGCAGCTTTTACGTGCTTTATTGACCCCTGACTTCACTCATTTTGACCGTAAAAAGACTCCTCTTTTCTCAACAGCACTTGCAATGACCACATACGCAGATGATCTCAACCCTTTTATACCCGCTCTTTTCCCCCCTGAAACTCCTCAACGTTGTCTGGGAGAGCTTTTAAGTCAGGCTGGTTTCAAGCAACTTCGAGTTGCAGAAACAGAAAAATATGCCCATGTAACTTTTTTCTTTAATGGTGGAAGGGAAGCTGCCTTTCCGGGGGAAGAACGTCTTCTTGTTCCTTCACCTTCTGTCGCAACATATGATTTGAAGCCAGAAATGTCAGCAGCAGCTGTAACTGAGGGCGTTATTAAAAGTCTCGAGAAGAACGCCCATGATCTCATTATTGTTAACTTTGCGAACACAGATATGGTTGGCCATACCGGAAACCTGCAAGCAACTATCCGAGCCGTTGAAACAGTTGACGCTTGTCTGGCACGCTTGAAAAAATCAGTTTTCAATGCTGGCGGGACTCTTCTTATCACTGCTGACCATGGTAATGCCGAACAAATGTATGATCCGGTGGCCAAAATGCCTCATACGGCCCATACAACAAATCTTGTACCCTTTGTTTGTGTTTCTTCAACAGAATCTTTTGGGGATTTTTCAGGAAAACAAGGAACACTTGCTGATATTGCACCGACCATTCTATCTCTTCTGGATCTTCCTTCCGAGCCTTTGATGACCGGTGAAAGCCTTGTCCAAAAGAATCAAAAGCCTTTTTCATAATAGTCAAGAGAAAAAAGAATTTTGATCTGCAAACATAAAGGGGCTCGTTTTTAAAAAAGGCCCTTGATTTGTGGCCCCGGAGAAGGATAAACTTCACCATATTATGGTTTCTGGTAAAGGCCTTACCTTAAAATGTTTCTCAAAAAATTTATTTGTTTTTATACTTCACTTTTTGTGGCAGTTGGATCTTCTGCGTGTTCTGCAGAACCTAAAGGAAAATCCTTGCCAGAAACACCCTCCTCTTCAGATATATCAGCAAAAGAAGCAGCCCTTTTTTATGCTCATGTTGCCGATAGAGTCAGGCGTGAACATGTTGAAAACGTAGAAAACTCAAAGCTCCTTGAAGGAGCTCTTAATGGGATGCTTTCCTCACTAGATCCTCACTCCAGCTATCTGGATGCAAAAAAATTTCACGATATTCAAAAACAGGCCCATGGCGAATACGGGGGGTTGGGTCTTGAAGTTATTATGGATGAAGGTGTTATTCGTATTGTATCTCCAATTGAAGATACACCTGCTGATAAAGCTGGTTTAAAACCTGATGATCTGATTATTGCGATTGATGAAGAGTCTGTATACGGCTTAACCATTTTCGAAGCCAGCGAAAAACTTCGCGGCAAACCGGAGAGTACTGTTAAAATTCTTGTCAGAAGAGAGAATGTTCCCCCCTTCGAACTCACTTTAAAGCGAGAGAATATCAAAGTAATTCCCGTAAAATCTCGTCGGGAAGGAAACATAGGATATATTCGTATTACTACTTTTAACGAGCGCGTTGTTGACTCTGTCAAATCTGCGCTTGAAAAATTAAAAACAGAAATTGGTCCTGATCAACTTCAGGGGTATATCCTCGATGTACGTAACAATCCGGGGGGGCTTTTTGAAGAATGTATTGATCTCACAGACCTCTTTCTATCGCAGGGTGAAATTGTTTCTATTCGAGGAAGAAATACAGATCAAAAACGCTCTTTCATGGCTCAAAAAAAGGATATAACAGTGGGAATTCCTCTTGTTGTCCTGATTAATGGAGGATCTGCATCAGCTTCTGAAATTCTGGCAGGGGCTCTTCAGGATCATAAGCGAGCGTTGATTGTTGGAACAAAATCTTTCGGAAAAGGTTCGGTGCAAACTGTCATTCCCATGACAAACGGAGGTGCCATTAAAATTACAACAGCCCGTTATTATACGCCCTCAGGTCGTTCTATTCAAAAAACTGGAATTATTCCGGATATTGAAATTGAACAACAGGTTGACATCAAATCAATTAACGAAGCCTCCAGGTATCGTGAATCAGATTTGAAAGGAGCTTTAGGCCAGAAGTCAAAAGAATCAGAAGGCGATAGAGCTGCCAAACGAGAAAAGAAAACCGATTCTGTTCTGCGTGATGTTACTGACTATCAGCTTCAACAAGCATTGAACATTTTGCGAGCCGTTAGTTTACAAAACAAGCTCCGCTCAACTATATAGGTCTTTATAAATTGGAAAGGATGTAACATGTTTCAAAAGCCCCATATTTATGTTGGACTTTTGATTTTACTAACCCTTGGGGCTTTATCTTTCTGTCTTTTGTCTTCTTCCTCCTCCCGGACAGAGGTCACACTGGAGCTTGGAAAACCCTTGTCTCCAACATGTGACCCTATAACCCGGACGGGGAGTAAGGGGTCTGTCAGCAAAGTATTGCCCCCCTGTGATAATGAAAAATTTAGCGATTCTCCAGAAAAAACAAAAAATACACCTGCAAAAAGAAAAGGACTTTCAGTCCAAAATATATCGAAGAAACATATGACTCTGCCTAATGCTCATAAAGGACTTCCTCTATCCAGTTCGCAGGACTCCAGACCCAAACCTTTTTTAAAGACTTCCAGAAAGATAACACCTTATTTGCAACAATTAACCAAATCAGCCCAAACATCCCCTTCCCAGCAATCTTTATTGTCCACATCTGATTCTGTTGAGAAAACGGATGAAGAATCAGATCATGTTGATATTATTTCAACACACGAGGAAACACACAAAAAGACAGACCAAGAACCTCGCACACAAAACGTATTGAAAGAAGGACAGCAAATAGAAAACATATCTCCTCAGAAAACTTTTCAGTACAAGAATCCCGATAATGCTCCTGAAATTGTGCTTATCGTCCAGGGTCTTGGGCGCCGCCAGGAAACACTTGAACTTGCTCTCGATCTTCCCCCGGAGGTTACATTGGCTTTTCATTCTTTTGAAGATGTCCTTCCTTTAACTCTCAAAGCTCAAGAAGAAGGTCATGAAACTCTTTTATTAATTCCCATGGAACCCAAAGACTACCCTGCAAATGATCCGGGTCCAATGACGTTATTAACGGGTGTTGAACCCTCTGAAAATATTAACCGACTGGAAGCGCATTTGAAGAATACTCCTCACTGTATCGGCATTCTTCCCTTCCAGGGAACTCGTTTTCTTATTTCTGAAAAAGATCTGATCCCCGTATTTGATACCTTAAAACAAAAAAAGATGATTTTTATTGATGCTACACATACCCGGCGTTCCGTTTCAGAAAAAGTTGCCTTGAAAAACTCCTTTCCCTATCAAAAAGTTTCATATCACATCGGGCAAACCTTAACACAAGAAGCCATTTTAAAAGAATTTAAGCACCTGGAAGAAGAAGCGATTAAGAAGGGTAGAATCTACGTGATCGCCAAAGATGTTCCCCTGGTTTTATCTCTCTTAAAAAAATGGTCGGAAACCTTGAACAAAACGTCTGTAAAACTGGCACCTGTCTCTGTTTGTTTTGAAACTGTATCATGACTCTACGTCCGTACCATCAGCGCCCCTACCGTCAAGGAGTCGGAATACTTCTCCTGAATCAGGAGAATCGTATTTTTGTTGGGCAACGTCTTGATACCTCTGATGCCTGGCAACTGCCTCAAGGCGGCCTTGATGACGGAGAAACATTAAGAGAGGCCGTTTTACGTGAACTCTACGAAGAAACCGGGTGCGCTGCTCAGCATGTGCAAATCATTGCCGAACACCCACAATGGCTTTCTTATGACCTACCTGAACCTCTTGCCAATCGAGTGTGGGAAGGACATTATCGGGGACAAACTCAGAAATGGTTTGCTCTCCAGTTTTTAGGCAAAGACGATATTTTTGATTTAACATTGGACCATGCAGAGTTTTCTGACTGGTGCTGGATTTCTCCTGAAACTATTCCCTCGCTTGCTGTTTCCTTTAAAGAATCTCTTTACCAAAAACTTTTAAAAGAACTTTACCCCATGGCTCTTGCAAAGAAAGGCTCTTCAAAATAAAGTTGTTTTGTTTATTTTTACTTTAGAAAAGGTTATTTAATGCCAGTTGTAACCCTTGTCCCCGCCAGGATGGCCTCAAACCGCCTTAAAGCAAAAGTGTTGGCTGATATTCATGGAAAACCAATGATTCAGCATGTTCTTGAAGGCGCTTTAAAAGCGAACCTTGGCCCTGTTGTTCTTGCTTGTGATCACCCTGATATTGCTGCCATTGGGCACAAGATTTCTGTTGCAACGTTTCTGACAGATCCGGATTTACCTTCCGGCTCTGACCGTATATATCAGGCTCTTCAACTTTTTGATCCAGAAAAGAAATATGAGAAAGTGATTAATGTTCAAGGTGATTTGCCAACTCTTGAAGCTTCTTTAATTCGATCAGTCTTAAAACCTTTGGAAGATCCCAATGTTGACATGTCGACCCTTGCCGCGGTCATTCAGGATAAAAATGAGGAAGAAAACCCAAATGTTGTTAAAATAGCGCTTGCTCAAAAAAAGAAAACATCTCCTGGGGTCACCTCTCAAGAGCCTTCTCTTGATCCTATTTATCGGGCACTTTACTTTAGCCGGAGCTG
This sequence comes from Alphaproteobacteria bacterium UBA1908, assembly GCA_002337525.1. GTDB lineage: Bacteria > Pseudomonadota > Alphaproteobacteria > Caedimonadales > UBA1908 > UBA1908. Next base: position 128,133 of record DDGG01000017.1, read on the forward strand.
CATCCCGTTTGGAGAAGGCCCACACTACCATCATATAGGTCTTTATGGCTATCAAAGAAATGCATTGGACACCTTTATTACTCTCTCTCCCTCTCGTCTTGAACAACAGGAAAAACTCGAACAATTAAGGGCCCTGGAAGCGGGATTCCAGATTAATGTTCATCTTGTAGAGACTGTTCCCCTGGGCGTTGATAGCCAGGAAGACCTTGATAAAGCTCGTAGTATCTTAAGTTTTTAGTGCCAGAAACTGAACTCCGTATCCCTATTTCTTTTTGACAGAATTGATATAAAAGTGATTCTTTTAGATCTTTGGAATACCAAGAAAATATATCAGTATTCCTAACGCAACCGAATTCACTGAGCTTGTCATGCATACCGTATTCATGCATTGACCGTATATTACAAAAATATTTTATACCTGTGTTCCTGAAATGGAATATATCTAGATTTTTGATACGTTACCTACACCTTAACACAACAAAGATAGATCACACTTTATAATTATCAGGCTAAAATTACTCTTATTTGAGCATTTTTATTTATCTATGAGCTCTTTTTTATAACTCAAAAAAGCCCCAAAAATAAGGCCGTACAAGATTTTGGAAGAATGAAGGAGAATAAAGGTGTCAAGGGAGGCTCCCTCCCTTGACACAGAAATGATCTTTTAATGCTTAGTCTTTTTAGCTGCTTGTTCACGCGCTTTTTTAATTTCATCAGTCCCTTCTTTAAAACGAGCCTGAAGTGTTTCCCGAGCCGCTTTATGAGCTTCTGTGCATGTTTGCGTGACTGATTTACTATGAGTTATTGCTTTTTCAAAAGAATCCTTCAAACGACGGGCATGAGCTTCAATTTTTTCTTCAATTGTCTTTGCATCAGATAATTCTTTAAAGTGCGATTTCATATCTGAAAAAGCTGTCGTCAAATAATTTTGATGAGCTTTACTAACATCTTTCGCTGCATCCAACGCAGAATGGTGAGCTTTTGACAAAGCATCCATATTTTTACGATGCGCAGCCATCATTGCCTCAAAATCAACTTTGGGCATTTTAAAGTCTTTAAAAAATGTATTTGCCATGGGTCATACCTCCTGATTTATTTTAAATAATCCATTGGTTTCAATTTCTCACTCTCCCCTCGTCAAGTCAAGCATCTTCATTAAAAAATGAACATTCTTCAAGTGTTAATAAAAGTTGATCCAGATGTGACATTGTTTTTGAAAGATCAGGCGTTTTATCTTTAGACCAGGTTTGAATCAAAAAACCATAACTTATTGTCAAAGCCCATCGATCTGACAAGGAAAGTGAAATTCCAAGAGAATCACAAAGATCTGTTATACTCTTTAAAAGCTCTTCAAGACCTACTAAAGGGGATAGTATCGAAGAAGAATAGGCCTCTAATAAAGAGTTCAGACCTGAACGATACGGCATCATAAGATCAAATCGACGCATAATACCTTCAAAAAGTTTTTCCGAAACGGGGGCCTCGGATGAAAAGCTAACCTCTTCCCGGGAAAGTTTTTCTTTCAACTCATCCCGTAAAACTTTTATAAGTCCCTCTTTAGAAACTAAATGAAGACGAAGATGATCTGGTTTAATGGCAAGACGACAACAAAGATCGCCAAGCTGAAAAGCCTCCCAGCCCTTCTCTGCGATCAAGGAAAAAGCATGATGGAGAAGCACCTCTCGTGTTAAATTAATCGTCATGAAGACGGCTCACGAAAATCCAGGGCTCTTTGATACGCTTTTTGAAGAGCATTACAAAAAAGAGAGTTTAACCCCTCGGTACCTTGAAGAATAGATAAAGCGGCCTGTGTTACACCGCCAGGACTGGTCACTTCCTCACGTAAGTCTGCAGCAGTCCTGTTATTGGATGCAAGATAAGACAAAGCTCCCTGAAAAGTTTCATAAGTAAGGTTTTGTGCCATTTCCTGAGAAAGCCCCAAAGAGCGCGCCGCCTCTTCCAAAGCTTCAACAATGGCAAAAACATAAGCAGGTCCACACCCGCTAAGCGTTGTGGCTCGATCAAATTCATCTTCACTGGCACACCAATAACTTGATCCAACGCTATCCATCAGGGATGTCACCTGCTTTTTCTTTTCCTGTGCCAAAGGAGAAGTTACAGAAGAAATCAGTAAAGAGACCCCCTTTCCAATAGCCGATGGCGTATTTGGCATCGCTCGAACAAGAGCGGGCCCCTCCCCTAATAACTCTTGATAATGAGACAAACCTTTTCCGGCCGCAACGGTTAGGAAGGTCGTCTGTGACGTACAAATATTTTTATAATCAGGAAGAATCCGGGAAGTCATATGAGGCTTCGCCGCATAAACAAGGATATCGGGCCAGAACTCTTTGGAAGACTTATCTTCTAGTGATTTTAAAAAATCAGAAAGAGTCGCAAAATGGACAACACGCTCATCATGCATAAAGGAATCG
>DDGG01000017.1:130704-173971 GCA_002337525.1 Alphaproteobacteria bacterium UBA1908
TGCATAAAGGAATCAACAGAAACTTGCCGAGGTGTAATAACAGTTATATTTTTAAAACCCGGGACTTGAGCCGAAAGCCACCCCCTTAAAAGAGCGCCCCCCATAGCACCACAGCCAATAAGCATAAGATGATACTTGTTGGCATAGGACAACATATTAGGCTTCTCCCTGAGTATCCAGTAAAGTTACAGAAAGAGCTTCTTCAGGTTTTTTATTACCAAGCACCGTAAACTGGAAGGCTGGATAAAAGCGTTCACACTCACTAATGACAATTTCAAGTAACTCTTCAAATGATTCTGATTTAAGAGACTTTAAACCTGCCATCAAATAAGCGTAACGAAAAACAAGGTTATTCTCCTCGGGTGAAAGTTCAAAATGACCCAGCCCAAGGCGTTGATTAATAAGATGAAGCAGAAAAACAGTGTCATTATAACGTTCGGCTGGAACAGGCATTTCAAGAGAAGAAATAATCCCCAGAACCTCGGAATCTTCATTCCAGAAAAAAGAAACACGATAGTCATGCCAGCGGCCAGCAATCTCGAGTAAAATTTCATCATGAGATAGCCGATGATAGGGCCACTCCTGTGCCGCAATCATTTCCTCTATGGTATCAAGAGGGTTTAAAGTAATTCTTTTATTGTCTTTGGTAGAAGAGGAAGGCATTTAAAAACGTCCTTATCGTTTAAACAAGTGTCAAATGACGCCAGAAAATCTGGCAACAAAAGCAACCCCTCAGAAGAGATAGAGCTATCAAAACTTTATGAGCGTACGCTAACATGAAAAATTCGTAAGCCCCACAAAGAAATGCATTAAAAGGGGCTTTTTATAAAATTTTATAGAAGAATCACAAAACCAGGTCTGTGTTTTTATCCTTAAAAGGCATTTCTATTTTAAAGTAGAAACTTTTTTAGGGGATACAACCTTAAAGTTCGGAGTCCCTTCCACGTACAATGACTGACTTGGGAAAGCAAAACTGGAGCCAGCATCTTCCACAATTTTTTTAAACGCCAGGACACAATCATGTTTAATTTCCATAAAACGAATCCAGTCCTTTGTTTTCGTATAAAATGAACAATAAACATCAATAGAAGAATCGTTAAATTTATCCAGACTAACAATGGTAAAACGCTTGTCCGCTGCCAAATCAATTTCTTTATTCTTTTTCAAATATTCCTTGATTTTGCTTACAATTTTTTCAAGTTGATCTGCTGTTGTTGAATAGGTCAAATTAATAACCCACTTAATTTGCCACTTTTCTATGGTTGACTTATTAATAATCTGGGCATTCGCAAGATCAGAGTTGGGGATAATGGCTAAAGAATGGTCAATTTGACGAATACTGCTTGTTCGAAGACCAATGGCCTCTACAATACCCTCTATTTCATTTAGATAAATCCAGTCTCCTTCTTCAAAAGGGCGATCCAGAATAAGAGCTACTGATCCAAAAAACTGTTTGATTGAATCCTGGGCAGCAAAAGAAACCGCCATACCAACCAGGCCGAGACCAGCCAGAAAAGTGGTCACATTGACTCCCCAGTTTTGAAGAAGTGATAAAAGACCAATCAACACAATCGTTGCACGCAAGATGCTAACAAGAAAGCCTCTTAATTCTTCATTAAAGCGTTTTTCCCTGTCTGTTTTTCCAACATGATTCAAAACATGCGAGACAGGTTCTACCATGCGGTAAAAAGACCAGATCGCCAACAAAATAAGAAATGATCGGGTAATTTGCTGTTCTATGATTTCTGCAGCCGCGGGCAATTCCAGAATAATACTGGCCGCAAAAATACCTCCTGCCAAAAAAATAAAGTGTAAGGGAGGTGCCAGAGATTCGAGAAGACGATGTTCAACATTGACAAAAACAGATTCTGTATTTTTGGAAATTCTTTTTTTAATATGGCGAGACAAAAACAGGACAAACATTTTTTGAAGAATCATACTGGCTATAATAACCACAACAGCCAAACCAACCTGGTCCCACATTAAGGAACCCCAAAAATCTTTGAAAAAATCTTGCATTATTTATCCCGTTAATTATTATTTTATTAAATCTCTCTAAATTTTTATTAGAAAGAGTTTTTGAATATCATTATCAAATCCTATCATAAATATTTATTGTGAATCTATAAAATAAGCTGACAAACGGCTCTTATTGGAAAAATCGCTTCCCCCATGGATCCCTACGGGTGGCGCTGCCACCCTCTGGATGACAGAATGAGAGGTTCACCCTCTGGATGGCAGGAAGATAGACGTACCCCTCCACAACGTCAGTCAGAAAAAGCCCCTCCACACGTCATTCTGAAGGAGTGAAGCGACTGAAGAATCTCATCATCACTGAAATACAGAAGTCCTGTCAACATAGATCCCTACGGGTGGCGCGGCCACCCTCTGGATGACAAAAAACGAAAGTTCCACCCTCTGGATGACGTGGGAATAAACGTACCCCCCACAACGTCATTCAGAAAAAGCCCCTCCACAATGTCATTCTGAAGGAGTGAAGCGAGGGAAGAATCTCATCATCACTGGAATACAGAAGTCCTGTCAACATGGATCCCTGCGGGTGGCGCTGCCACCCTCTGGATGACAAAAAACGAAAGTTCCACCCTCTGGATGACCCAGAAATAAACGTACAAACCACAAAATGTTGGAAGTAAAGGGGCCTTAATCGTGATGGCATCTTTGTAATATGCTAACATATAAAACTTCTGAAGAGAAAAACAGGAAGAATTAAAAAAGGCCCCAGACCAAGAGTCCAGAGCCTTTTTCTAAATACATGAGTTTATCTAGTTAATGTATAGAGTAGATGCCTCACCTTCGTGCCTTGCAAAGAGCTTTATTTTTTAAAACTCCTGCAGTTCCATATATTATAACAGTATTAGTCTGCAGAAAACCAGCATGGTGCGGAATATTCACTCTCACTGAATTATTCCTCCAACTATGAAGGTGAGAGGTATCCAAAATCAAACCACCACCTGCAGGACGCAAAACAGTGATATCGCTTGAGTGTCCATCATGATGGAAAGCAATATCAGCAGGGCCTGGAAGGGCCTCAACTGTAGCAGTAATATGTGTCACAGTAGGATGATCAGCAAACAGTTGTCTTGGCCCTACAGCACGATAAGCCTCACAAAAAGCTTTAACGCTTGCATCATCATAGGCAACAGGAAGAGGATGATGTACTACAGGGGCTCCGCCACCATGAGGAGGAGGAGGTGGTGGTGGTGGGGCTACTCTTCGGCCTTGTTTAAACTGTTCTTTCTGGTGTTCGGCTTTTATAGCCGCACTCTCTGCAACAGGACGTGCTGCTTTACAGGCCTTATAAACAGCATTGAGAGAAGGAATACCTTCACACCATTTTGCACATTCAAGAGCCCGTTGTGCGTCTGCCTGGCACTTTGCCTCCGAGCATGACCTGGAACAAGTTTTATAGTCCCCGGCATATGCAACAGAAGAAAGCGATAAAAGTCCAAGTGAGAAAAACATCCCTATTTTTTTAATCGACATTATGAAATACCTCTTTTATTTCGCTAAACCCTTAATTAAACAAATCACGTAGCTTATATTTCACAGAGACAAGATAAGTGTATGTACGAGGTTTAACCTGGGTACTATCGGTAGTGCCACCTTCAGCATTCGTCACCGATTCTGATTTCACAGATGCTGTTGTTCTAAATTCTGCACCAACTGTCCAGTTTTTAGCAAACTCAACTTCGATGCCGGCGCCTGGAACAAAAGCCGTATTAGAAACTGTGAAGTTACTATTGTAAACTGGCGCATTCGGGGCAACCTTCTTGGAAAAATCAACATTGAATTTTCTGTGCTCAAATCCCGCACGAACATAAACCATTGCTTCCTTGGTTAAATGATAGCCAAGACGTAGAGCCCCTCCGAAGCCACCTTTATTTCGAATATTGGTTCTCAAGAAGGTTTTATCCAAATTGTTAACACCAACAGCTGTTTCTGTTTCAAGGCTTGTAAGAAGATAGTCTATTTCTGCAGAAACATGCCAGTTTTTGGCAAAGGTTGTTCCCCAACCCAAAATGATGCTACCAGCAAAAGCCTGTTTATGAGACCCTGTATCGTGATGAGCAGATCCGGCCCCTGGACCAGTTGTATTTTCACCAAACCTTATATCATGACGTGCACCAACACCGCCGATACCAAGTCCAATGTAGGGGGAATGTGTGAAGTCCGCAAAAGCACCTGTTGCGGCTGTTGTGGCGACCAAAGAGGCCATAAGTAATTGTTTTGTTAATTTCATTTGTAAACTCCCAATTATGTTACAGCTTACATGGTGAGACAATTTTTAGAAAAACTCAAGCTATTCTTAAGGTATTCTTCTGTCGAGAGATTTTTATGCAACACATTTGCCCCTCATAAAAAAAGGGAAGGTTGCCCTCCCCTTTCGTTTAAAGGCAAAAAGTTTGTTTTTTAAACCTGGGTTCCACTCACAAACTTGTGAACTGTTGAGCCAACATGCGCTGGACGCTCTTGAAGCCAGGGGCTTTTTTCGAGAGCTTTATTCATGTCAGCATACCCATGTTCTGCTCTATCACGGATAGAGCTTTTCGAAAATTCACAGTCTTTTGACTTAACTTCATAGTTTGGAGCGTCATACACAATATGTACAATGTCAAATTTTGCATCGTTAGAAAAGCCTTTTAGTTCCTTTACAATAGGATCTGACTTGAGATTTGCAGGCAATTTATCGATGACATGAGCCAGTGCTTTTTGCAAGTTATGGCGATTATTAACATGACCAATATGGTGAGCCGTTCGGCTGGTATAAAGGATATCCTTTGAACGTGTATCCACATCATCCATATTTTCGGGCTCTTTCCCGATAGGATTGAAAAGATCCACCATGAAACAAAGGGTATCAACACGAGGTTCTGCCTGGAAGATACCTTCAAGAGGTGTATTGGAAACACATCCCCCATCCCAGTAAAGATCACCATCAATTCGGATTCCGGGGAAGCCTGGAGGCATCGATCCACTGGACATAACATGTTCTGGTCCGACCTTCATTTTGGCACTGTCAAAAAATACAAGTTCACCATCTTTGACGCGTGTTGCCCCAAGAATGAGACGCGATTTTCCACTATTGATACGATCAAAATCAACGAACTTCAGTAACGTATCACGCAGTTTACTTGTATCATAAAAGCTTGTTGCAGCAATTGTCCCCTTCTTTTGAAGGGCAGGATGAGGGAAACGAGGGACAAAGAAATTTGGCTGCCCAAAAACGAATCCCTGTAATGAAGTCAATTTATTATGCATTTTGCGAGCATCCGGAGACGCATTCGGCATTTGTGGAATATCCGGCCAGGAAATAGTATCCCAAAATTCTTCCAGTTTTTGAACAACCTGGTCCGGCTCATTCCCGGCAACAAGGGCTGCTGTAAAGGCTCCAATCGAGATGCCAGATACTACATCAGGGGCGTAACCACTTTCCAGCATGGCTTTTACAGCTCCTATATGATAGGCCCCAAGCGATCCTCCGCCCTGGCATGCCAAAGCAACGCGTTGATATTTCTTTTTAGACATTATTTTTTCTCCCTTTTGCTCAGTTGAGCTTGTAAAAATTAAAGCCAACCGGGCCTATTCTACTTTGTTTTCGAAGTTGTTTAAAGCCCTCTCTTTAAAACCATACCGTTGACTCTTTAAAAAAGGCCTGAAAATGCAACCAAAGCTTTTGCATACCTCAAATAAAGTAATTTCCTTTTGAAAAAAACTTATCTTAATTTTACAAAATTATTTATAGGTTACAGGTGTAAAGTTAATTTTATATTTACAAACTGTAAAAATATTATTTTTATTCTGTTCCAAAAAGACGATCACCGGCATCCCCAAGTCCCGGCGTAATATAGGCCTGGTCTGTTAAATGGTCATCAACAGAAGCTGTATATAAGGGGATATCCGGGTGTTGTTCAAAGAAAGCACTCAGTCCTTCGGGAGCAGCAACAAGAGCAAGAAAAATAATTTTTTCTTTTTGAACGCCCTTTTTCAGAAGAACATCAACACTGTAAGCAGCACTATGGCCTGTTGCAATCATGGGATCAACAAGCACAAAAATTCTCTCCCCGGGGTCGGGTAGTTTGACAAGATATTCAACAGGGCGATGTGTTTTCACGTCTCTGTAAAGTCCGATGTGGCCTTCAAGGGCAAGAGGAAAAAGCTCCATCAGGCCCTCGGACATACCGATACCGGCTCTTAGAATGGGAACAACAACAATAGCTTCTTCTCGTGCAAAAGAAGCCTGCATTGTCGCAATAGGTGTTTGTATTTCCTGGCTATATGTTGGAAATTGACGCGTGATTTCATACCCCATTAAAAGGGCAATTTCTTTCAGAAGACGACGAAAAGTAAATTTATCTGTGTCATGACAGCGCATACAAGACAGCTTATGCTGGATAAGGGGGTGGTTTAGAATACGGAGAGATGAATGTGAAAAAGACATGATGCTCCCAAGAATTTCCCTATTTTTGAAATATTACTATCAATACAGAAAGCCGGTCAATCATTGGCTGTCAATTTTTCTCTTTTTTATTAATACTTTCGACATATTTATCGCTTACAGAGAGAATTGGAAGTGTTTCCTTTTTCATTTTTGGAAACAGCTTAAACGTTAAGGAGAGTCCATGATCAAAAAATGTTTTTCTATCTGCTTTTGTCTGTTGTTTTCTTTTCCCCTTTTTTCCAGTGACGAGACCCCCCTTCACTCTCTTTTTGAAGACCTTAGAGAGATTGAAGTCAATACGCCACGCCAAACAAAAGACACGGTTCTTGCCTGTTTTTCAGAGTTTTATGAAAAAACCGAACCAGGACTTGATGGTCAGCCTGTTTACATTTGTTTGGGTCTTCGAGGGCACCCTCTGGGGCAGGATTTCGATGATCGAAGTGTGAAACCAAAGCTATTTTTACTCGCTCTTTTACATGAAATAGACCCGAAAAAAGAAGAAAGTGGTAGAGAAAAACCCACAACCTACCGACGTCTTTTCCTTAGAAACGGGGCCTTTTCTGAAGATATCGTAACAGACAAACAAGTAAATCGGACTCAGTTTAAAAGTCCTGACAAGAAGTTTGAGTTACCCGTGTTTACATCCTGTAATGCAACGATTTATATTATGTCCAGGCAAAAACTTTTTCGTGAAGGCCCCACACCTGAAGAATATGATCCGGAAACTTATCTTGCCTATTTAAAGGCTCTTGAACCAGGTCAAACTAAAGATGATGAATGGATTCTTCCAGATCTTTCGCCAAGGTCTAAACAAAAAGCATCTCCTCCAAAAACTTCCCTTGGCTGGTCACCCGAAGAGGAACCCCTGTAGCTTTCTGTAAGATCTGAAAAAAATGTTTTACCAATAAGCCGGTTTTGGTCGAATATCAACATGGATAAATTGGGAACGAGGGTAGTATCCTACCCCTCCTTTTTTTTCTGCACGTGCAATATCGCGAAGAGTTTTAAGCTCTGTGCCAACCAGGCGGATATCAGCAGCTCTACCTGACATATGGAGACTCTTTTTCGCAACCCCTTTCTTTGTTTTGCAAAGGGAAGCATTTGTCTTGGGGCAACGATAACCGCAAATAAGTTCAACAGGATTTGCAGAGCCTGCTTTTTGAGTAATTGCTTGAATCAAATCGAATAAATTGGGGTTTATTTTGGTTATATCTCCTGTGCGACGATCACGCATAAAATGATTTAAAGACTGCAATGCTTCCTCAATATAGGTTCCATTTTCCCAATAAGTTTCCTTAAACCATTCTCCTGTATGAATATTATAAAGATATAATTTTTTATCCCCAAAACGATGAGCCTTTAAAAGAGTAGGAACACCAAAACTCGCAAAGCCCAGGGTTGCACTCTTGATGAAAGAACGTCGAGACAAGGAAGGAAAAAGACGATGAGACATATGCCTAGAGGTAATCTCCACTTGTTTCTTAGGTGTTTGAACTATTGAGAGAAATTCTCTCAGATGATCGAGTTCAAAACTAAAACAATTTTTACTATTTGATACTTCCTTTACAAATAGACACAATCCCAAATTATTGCAACAGATATTCTACAGAGAGTTTCAGGAAACAATCAGATAGAAAAGACTTTTTTCTGGATCGTCACGTTGTCCTCACGATGACAGGGAAATAAACGTACCTCCTCACGATGACGAGGAAAGAAAGATCCCCTCTGGATAACGGACCCCTTTTGACATTCAAAAAGCGCCCCTCCCCTCCGTCACTTAGAAGGCGTCTCGTTCACTCCGTCATTCAGACCGAGCGAAGCGAGGGAAGAATCCAGAAGACTCATAGTAATCTTTGCCCCTCGTTGAAGTGAGCCCAATGAATTATAGGAAGATTAAACGTTGAAAGTTCTTTTATACTTGCGTTTTTTCTCATAAGAAGGCATATTCCGATCGGGATGTGATCAACTTATACTCTTGTCAAAATGGCGAACCAAAAAACACGACCAACTGTCTATGATAAAGCCAGGTGTGCCAGACTGGCAGCTGTACAGGCTCTTTTCCAAAGCCAGCTTACCGGGAACTCTCTTGGTGAAATACAAAAAGAGTTTCAGGATTTCAGATTCGGAAGTGATGACTATCCCTCAATCCCCAATGGCACTCTTTTTAATAGTTTGTTGCAAGAGGTTGCTCAATCCTTTGATGAAATTATAGCTCTTCTTGAAAGCGTACTTTCCGAGGAATCCAAACTCTCTCGACAAGAACCCGTCATTAAAGCAACTTTGTTTATTGCAACAGCTGAACTGATGAATCCTGCTCTTTCCTCTGCCCCCGCTCCTGTTATTATTACCGAATATGTTGAAATTACAGCAGGATTTTCTGATTCAAAACAGGCCGCCTTTATAAATCGCATTCTGGATCAAATTGCGCGCAAGCTTGGGTGCTCCCTATCTCTTTCAAAATAAGCCTCATTGAAAATATGTAGATTCTTTGCATCTCTTTAAAAGCTTTGTTAGGGTGATTAAATGATCTTCAAAAAAACAAGTCTCTGATGTCATCAAAAAAACTTACTTTATTGATTCTTTGCGCTGGATTTTTCATCTTTGACTCTTACGGCTATACAGAACCATCTGATGATCATGAGGCGAATTCAGATCAGGTAACGGCTCCTGATTCTGGCCAGTTTATCAGAATGCACCCCATGTTAATTCCTGTTATCCAGGATAAAGAAGTCGTGGCAACTTATTCCATTCAACTCGTTATAGAAGCTTTTTCTGTCAATGATGCAGATTCTATTCGAAAAATCCAGCCGACTGTTCGTGACGCTCTTTTAACAGATATGTATGGTGTTTTCTCTGTTGTTTGGGACAGCAAAAAACGTGTCCATCTACCTGATTTCAAAACAAGGCTTCTTCGGGTTGCCCACCGCGTTGCGGGCAAAGAACGTATTAAATCCATTCTCGTTCAATCGTTTCAACAGCAGATTTCAACCCAGCATCGGGGGTTTGATTATCGCAAGTAACTTTTTACAGAGGATTCTTCCCTCGCTTCGCTCGGTCTGAATGATGAGAGGGGCGCTTCTTCTGAATGATGGGTGGGATGTACTCCTTCTGAATAACGGCGTAAAAAATGTCATCGTAAGGAGACATGCTCATTTCTTTATCACCGTGATGAGGGTTGCTCATTTCAATACTCTCGTGATGAAAAGCTTTTATTACTCTGTCATCGTGAGGAGACCGCAGGTCGACGTAACGATCCAAGCTTTGAAAGGCAGAGGCTTTGAAGAAAAGTCTTCTGGATTCTTCAGTCGCTACCGCTCCTTCTGAATGACAATACGCAGACGTCATCCAGAGGGTGGCACGCCACCCGTCGGGATCCAGACACATCAAGCCGTGAGCCGGGATACTGGATTGCGACGATCACGTTGTTCCCTCGCAATGACGAAGGGGGAAACGTCATCCAGAGCAGGAAAGAGTTGACCGTTGGAGTGCAGAGGGAGAAGCAATATTTTTGATGAGCTCACTACCTTCTCGCAACTCAAGGGAAACCCCTTCTAAGTCTTCACCAACAGGTTCAAAATGCCCCCCTAAATGTTGTGCTAGAAATGCCTCCATAACGGCATAAAAAGATAAACGATTTTCAGGGCGTGCAAAACCGTGGCCTTCATTCGGATAAAAGGCATAGGTTACAGGGATATTTCGTGATTTTAAAGCTGCAACAATCTGATCAGATTCAGCCTGCTTAACACGTGGATCATTTGCCCCCTGCCCTATTAACAAAGGCTTTTTAATATTCTCGTGGTAGGTAAGCGGTGATCTTTCCTTCAAAATCTGTTGCCCTTCTTCTGTTTCGGGATCAACACCCAGCATAACTTTCATAATATCTAGAACAGGCTTCCAGTAAGGTGGAATAGAATGAATAAGAGTCAAAAGATTCGATGGGCCCACAATATCGATCCCACAAGCAAAAGAATCCGGTGTCATTGCAAGTCCTACAAGAGTTGCATACCCTCCATAACTGCCCCCAAAAATACAGACTGCCTCTTCTGTTGTAATCCCCCGAGACACAGCCCAATCCTTTGCATCCAGAAGATCGTCATGCATTTTACGAGCCCATTCTCCGTTGCCCGCATTAATAAAATTCTTCCCAAAACCGGTTGAAGACCTATAATTAACGCTTAAAACAGCATAGCCACGATCTGATAGCCATTGATGAAGAGGGTTATATCCCCAACTATCACGGGCGCGTGGACCACCATGAACATCCAATATAAGGGGAACGGGCTCTGTTGGCTTTCCTGTTTGCCCCTGATCAACATGTCGCGGTAATGTTAAATAACTCACAAGTGTCATGTTATCCCGGGATTTAATAAGAACAGGATGCATTTTTTGAAGGGGTACCCCCTCCAAAGCCTGACGATTTGTAAACAGGAATGTCGCTTTTTTTATAGAGCGATCGTAATCATAGTAGGCAACTGGCCCGTCATCCCGCAAAAAAGCAACAATCCAGTTCAAGTTATCTTGCGTCTGGCTGATAACCTCAACATCACCATCCTGTAAAGTGGCCAGAAGATCAAAATCTTTTTCGACCTCATCAGACAGAAAATGCCATTGTTTACGATCATAATTTGCCGCTGCGGCCAAAACTGTCTTGTCTGTTGGATGAAAAATAATATCGTTTATATCTGCTAACTTATTATCTGATAACAGCTTTGTTTCCCGGGATACCATATCCATAATCATTAAAGCCGAGGTATTACGGTCCCGACTATCTGTTATATACAGGGCATCTTTTTCTTTGTTAAATCCTAACAAACTTGTTGTTAAAACGTCTTCCGGGCTAATTTCTAAAAAAGGAGCCCATTTGTCATGTTCATATTTAAGATAGTGACCGCCCCCGTCAGGCGTCGACCGAAAAGCAAATCTTACATCAAAAATATCATCGACAACAAAGCCGGCAAATCCCTCATTTTCCATCAAAAGAGTCTTGCTGCCGGAAACAAGATCAACCAGGTAAAGATCATGGAGTTCAGGAACACGGTCATTGATAGATAAAACAACCTCATGCGGACGCACAGGGCTCATTTTTGAAATAGAGGCATGCACTCCCTTTTCGGGTGTTAAGGCAAGGCGATTCCCTGTTTCAATATCAACCTGGTACACGGCCCAGTTTTCATCACCGTCCTGATCCTGGATATACAAAATATGCTGATTTGTATAAGCCCAATTATAAGATCTGATACCTCTGCCAGTATCCCTGGTTACCGGTTCAGCTTTATCAAGATGTCCACGAGGAGCAACCCATATATTTAAAACACCTTCAAGAGGTGCAATGTAGGAAATCCAGCGCCCATCTGGACTTAACTGGACTCCTGCTTTATCTGGATTTCCAAAAAGAATTTGACGAGATATTAAGGGTTTTTCTGACAAAGTAATAGTCTCCACAGCTTTTAATGGCGTACTTACACCCAAGCATCCTAACAGAATTAGAAGGGCTCTGTTGAAAAAGTTTATGCTTGAGTTTAATATTTTGTGATGGATTTAATTTTATAAAGGTTTAAAGCGTTTAGTGATTTTAAATAGCGCCATTATCAATGGGGATATTATCCTGCAATGTGTGCGATGATATTGTAAGCCTACCCTTGGATAGGGTTGGCAGGTTGATGAAACATACGTGAAAGTAAAAGGACCATAGACTATCAATACAGACAAAGTTTCCTCTTATGTTTCATACATATCCGAGTTGAGACAAGAAGAAAAGCGTTCTACAGATATGGGACATAGACCTGTGAAATACCTTAATAACCGATTAAAACTTTCTGCGCCTAAACCCGGTAAAAGAGAAGGAGCAACTTTTGTTCCTTGCCTTTAATTTAACTTGACAGTGCCGTTACGAATAATCCACCATTAGTAAATTTCTGGGACATATTGTCCATCAACGAATTTAAACTGGCAAACGCCCCCTTGTTCAAGTTTTAGGTGTTGGTGGCTCAACCAAGCTGCCAGAAATTGGAATACTTTCTGATGAGAAACAACAACAAGGTCTTTTTCCTCCGAAGGATACTGATGTAATACCTTAGACAAAGCTCTACTCACCCGCTTTTGAAAATCTTCGTCTGATTCTGCATCATCCGGGACAAAGCTAGAAGGATTCTCCCTGGGAGCCTTACTATAATCTCCATAATAACGCTCTTGAATATTTTCTTCTTGAATGATGGGAGATTTTAAATTCATTTCAGTAACAAAAATTTGTGCAGTCTCAAGAGCTCTGCGAAGAGAGCTGCTAACCACAACCGGGTTTTTCAACGGGATTTTCCGGGAGATAACTTGAGAGGCCATTACCGCCTGTTTAAATCCCACCTCATTGAGACTAAGATCCTGTGGTCCCTTCAAAATATCATCCGGCCCCCAAGGCGTTTGTCCATGACGAATAAAAACAAAAGATCTACACTTTCCCAAGTCACTCACCTCAGAAATGACTTCTGTAGCTTCAACAACACCAAGAGCAGAAGATATACACAAACTCAATAAAAAAGCTTTTTTAAAAAAAATTTTCAATCTAGTTTCCATTTTTGTTACCTCATTCTTGCAGACCTACAACAAAATTGCTGACCAAAAACCCTCTTTGAAAACAACTTTAACAGGTGGCCGTTCAGGGCCCTTCCAATTGCCTTCAATACTTTCCCAGCATTGCTTCTGTTTCAAAAATTCCTTAATAAATTGACCATGTGTAACAATAACTGGACAATTTTTATGCTCTGTCAAGACTTCATTCATGGAGCATGTTTATACGAGTTAAAAACGCATCCCACTCTTCAGCATCAGGAACTTTAATTTTCATAAGTTCAAGGTAGTTTTTTCTTTCAAAAGTTTAGAAGCTTTCTCTTTCACATCATCATCCAATTTACTCCAGTCTCCGCGATAAGCTTCTTGAAGTCCGCTAATTATAAAAAAGGTATCTAAGGAAAGTTTTTCCTTTAGTATGTCGCTTGTTTGTGTGCACCTCAAAAGAGTGCTTGAGACAATGCTTCCAGGACAGTCATTCTCTAATGAAAAAAAATATCTCCCTGGTCTTGAATGTGAGCTTTTCCGCCTTCATTTAGCGGTAAATCTTGTGGACCATTTAAAAGATGATCCATGCTCCAGTCTGTAATACCGTGCCTAACAAAATAAAAAGTTGCGCCTTCTTTGATTTCAGAGGATTTTACTTCTCCCAAAAAACACAAAAATGACAATAATACAAAAAATACTTTTTTATTAAAAAACATTAAAAAGCTTTCTTTCAAAAAATCCACTTAATTTTACAATAATTTATTTAAAACCATACCGTGTTCTTGGTATGGGACGTCAATACCTTTTTGTCAAATTTTCAACTCGGAAGTTCGAATCTTTGGATTGCTCATAGACCAGATAAAGGACATCATTATCAAGGGGATATTATCCCGGGATGTGTGCGATGGTGTTGTATACAGGGAATCAGCCCGAGATCTTGAAGAAAGGATGCTGGAAAGAGGTGTTGAGGTTGATTACACAACTCTTTCTCGATGGATTCAGCGTTATGCTCCTGAAATGGAAAAACGATTGCGATGGTATTATAAGTCGACTCTTGGATATAGCTGGCAGGTTGATGAAACATACGTGAAAGTAAAAGGACTCTATGACTTTTCTCATCTCGGACAGAGCAAAGCCATCATCATTTAACACCCCTGCCCTCTCATTCTAAAAAGAGCCCTAAACCTTAAAAATGAAATTTAATATCTAAAATAAATCGGAATGTGAACCCGTTCGATATAAAGTAAGAATACCCTCATCAATATGGTAAATTAAAAGCCAATCTGGTTCTATATGAAGTTCCCAACAGGGTTTCCAATCCTATAAGAGCATGATTCTTAAATTTAGGAGGCAGAAAATTTCTTAATAATAAAACTTACGCTTTCAAGGTTCTTAAGACAATAAGTTTTCGCCATGGCGAAAACTTATTGTCTCTTTCTATCGTATAATCAACAAAAATCTCCAGCAATTTTATAACTCCCTAAAATTTTTGCAACAAAGCCATTAGAACAAGGTGCGTAGTCTGCTTTCTGTTTATTTTCAGAAATCTAAAAGGCATAAAAAGATAAGCAAAGACGATAAGGACCAGGCCCCAAAACAAAGAGTCCCCAAAGCGCGCATAAAGTGTCAGGCCTGGAAGAGGTTTGGGAAGCTTAAAGTCCAGGATACCTTCTTCATCAAGATCAAGCTTCGATAGAATTCTTCCGGCTGGATCAATCACAGCGGAAATCCCGTTATTAGCAACCCTTATAAGGGGTATTCCTTCTTCGATAGCCCGAAACCTTGTCATTTGAAAATGTTGGTATGGACCTGAACTACGCCCAAACCATCCATCATTTGTCAGGCTGAGCAACCAGGAAGGTCTCTCCTCATATGCTTGAATAACCTTGCCCGGGAAAATGCCCTCATAGCAGATAAGAGGACGCACAGGGGGAAGACCGGGCAATGTTAAAAGCGTGTTTCCCTCGCCTGATGAATAATCAATCCCTCCTGAGGTCACTTTTTTTACAAAAGCCGGGAAAAGAAATCGGAAGGGAATATATTCCCCAAAAGGAACCAAATGCTGCTTATCATAAACATCCTGAACAGTACCATCAGAGCCCACAGCTATTATCGCATTTTTGAGAGTAAGACCCTTTCCTGAGTCATCACGTCGAGGGGCGCCTAAAATAACAGCTCCTTTCTCCGGTGTTATTCCTGCAATATCATAAAGGGCGCGTGGACTATCCATCACAAAAAAAGGAAGCGCTGCTTCAGGCCATATAATATGTGTCACAGCTTTATTGGAAGGGGAGTTACTTAAAGTTAGCATTTTATCAAAAATTTCAAAACGCTTTGAGCGTTGCCATTTTAACTTTTGTGGAATGCTTGGCTGCACCAACCTAACGGTTACCTCTTCTTCAAAAAGAGTCGGAAGTGAACCAAGTCGCAAATTCCCTGCTGCCCAGATAGCAACTAAAAGACAGACGCCCAGTCCAGCTCGTAAAAAAAACTGTCGAGAAACCCACAAGGGCCACCCCGCCAGAATCAACGTTACAAAAGTCATTCCATAACTTCCTAAATAAGAAACGCCCTGCGAGAAAGGAAGACTCCAGGACCAGCTATAAGCTAATAAATTCCAGGGAAATCCGGTTAAAATATGACCACGCCCCCACTCGGAAAGGCTTAAAAAAAGAACTAGTAACAGATATTCTCTCACAACCGTCGAAACTCGGGGTCTTAGGAAGCCAAAACAAAGACCTGCTGCCCCTGTAAAAAGAGCAAGAAAAGCAGGAAGTCCGACTACTGTGAAAGGAACAAGCCACCAAAAACGTTCAATCTCAACACCCAGCGCAAAGGCAATCCAGTAAAGTCCCACTGTGAAATACCCCAAACCGAACCACCAACAAATCCAGAATGCTCTGGAGGAATCTACAGAACGCACTAATATAAACAGGGTCGGGAAGGTCAATAATAAAAAAGGTTGCGCATACACCGGGGGCAAACTTAAGGCTGTCAAAATACCCAGGAGACCAGCTAGAAAACGGGTCGACCAGGGAGAAAGTGACGACACTTTTGAAATAATCATATCTAACATCACCAACGACGAACCTCTTTATTCTTCACATTTCTTTTCCCTGATATTTTCTAGAGTGTTACAAAAGGCTTTGCAAGGCTGAATATATGAAAGTAAAAAATGAGGCTTTTTTTATGATCAAAAAAGCGCCCCCTATAAAATAGCAACAGGATTTTGCTATCTTGTCTCGGAAACTTCAGAAGGGGCTTCTATATTAAAGCGACGAATACCAACTCTTACAATACGTCGAGGATTTGCCTCCAAAATCTCAAATTCAAGCCCCTGTGGATGAGGAATAATTTCCTTACGATCAGGCACCCTGCCAACAAGAGAAAAGATCAACCCCCCAAGAGTTTCAATCTCGTCATCTTCCTCTTCTTCTGTCAAGGTTAGATCAAATTCCTGAAGAAATTCATCAA
Organism: Alphaproteobacteria bacterium UBA1908; assembly: GCA_002337525.1. GTDB lineage: Bacteria > Pseudomonadota > Alphaproteobacteria > Caedimonadales > UBA1908 > UBA1908. The sequence continues at coordinate 147,188 of DDGG01000017.1, forward strand.
TTTCGAGACGGGCATCTGCTTCGTAAGTCCCATCTCTTTTTTTCACAAGGAATGGCTCTTCTTTAAAATCATCATCTCCCATATCGCCCACAAGAGCTTCCACAATATCACCGTAAGTAATAAGTCCATCTACTCCGCCTTGTTCATCCACGACAAGAGCAACAGGTGTTTTAGTCACACGCATTTGCATCAACAAATGAAGAACAGGCCGCGAAGGAGAAACAAACAAACATCTCTTGGTTATTTTTTTCAAGGAATATGGCGCCTTGCTGCTACAAATAGCATACAAATCCTTGATATGAACAATTCCCCTGATATCATCTAAATCATTACCATAAACCGGCAAGCGAGTATGAGGGCTTTTACTTACAAGCGTTACAAGATTTTCATAGGAAATAGTTCGAGAAACCGCTTTGATGTCTGCTCGTGGAACACATAGTTCATCCACGGTCAATTGATCCATCTCCAAAATATTATTCATTAGGAAACGCTCTTCTCTATTAAGAGAAGGCTCGCCCTCTTCATTTGCCAGAGATAATAAATCTTGTAGCTGATCTCTCACCCTTTTTTTTGAAGTACGTGAGAAAAGATTTTTAAAAAAATCAAACATGCCGTAAACCTGTTTCTTCAATTACCTGATAGGGATCCGGGATAGAAAGTTCCGATAAAATTTTTTGCTCCAGCCCCTCCATCAAGGCTGCCTCTTCATCATTTTTATGATCATATCCCAGCAAATGTAAAAGACCATGAACCGCAAGATGTGCGAAATGATCCTGGAAAGTTTTTCCCTGAACTTGTGCTTCTTCTTTAATTGTTTCAAAAGAAAAAACAATATCACCAAGAATATGTGGCGCCTCGTGTGAAATTTTTCGCCCTTCATCTTCCTCGAAAACACCAGGTTCCAGGGCATACCCGAACGATAAAACATTAGTGGGTACGTTTTTACCACGATACTGATAATTTAAAAGTTTCATTTTTTTATCTTCACTAAAAAGACAGCTAATCTCAAAAGGTCCTGAAACTTTTACAACAGGAGCAACCAAATGAACTGTTTTTTCAAAGCAAACTTGCGTAAAAGGCTCAAGATCAAAAAGAGTCTTCTTCCAAGCTTCACTCTCATAATCAAAAAGAGTCACAATTTTCATTAAACGCTTCTTCCTGATCTTGCTTCATAAGCCTCGACAATTTTCGAGACAAGATCATGTCGAACAACATCACTTTTATCCAGGCGCATGACCCCAATGTCATCTATTGTTTGTAAAATTGAAAGACAATGTCTTAAGCCTGAATTAACGCCCATTGGTAAATCTACCTGGGTCAAGTCTCCCGTCACGACCATCCGGGAGCCTTCACCAAGACGTGTCAGGAACATTTTCATTTGGGCTTCAGTCGTATTTTGAGCTTCATCCAGGATAATATAAGATCTCGATAAAGTACGCCCACGCATAAAAGCAAGAGGCGCCACTTCAATTTCACCACTTTCCAAACGTCGTGCCATTTGATCATCGGGTAACATATCATGCAAAGCATCGTAAAGAGGACGAAGATAAGGGTCAACTTTTTCACGCAGGTCACCTGGAAGAAACCCAAGTCTTTCCCCTGCCTCTACTGCTGGTCGAGAAAGAATGATACGGTCTACCTTTCCATCAAGAAGATAGGCAACAGCTGTCGCTACGGCCAAAAACGTTTTCCCGGTCCCCGCAGGACCTGTTGCAAAGACAAGGTCTTTTTGAAATAAAAGGTCTATATAGCGCTCTTGATTAGGGCTCCTGGGTGATACAACATGGCGTCTTGTTGAAATTGAAAGACCGGAATAGTCAGTGTGTGTATCAAAAGAAGACGCACCAGCTGGTTTCTGGTGTGCCCCTGCAAGTCTTACAGCCGCATCAACTTCGGCATTACTGACAACAAGACCTTTTTTCAAACGATCATAAAGACGCATAAGGGCCGACTGAGCAATTGTGACTTGATGAGCCGGACCACTTAAAACAAGGCGATTGCCTCGACCACTTATTGAAATTTGAAGAGCATCTTCAATACGCTTGAGATAATGATCCCTTTTCCCCATTAAGAGAGGAAGCAAACGATTGTCTTCAAAGGTTACATCAAGAGAAATCAACTCTGACTGAGTCATAAAAGAGGTTGAACCTCCTTCAAATTATTTCGTTGATATAAAAGTTTAGGCTGCTGCTCCAATGATCTCCCCTGTTACAATTTCGCCGGATAAACTATTTGATTCCACTGAAACAATCTTAACGGGAATTATTTGACCAATCAAACGTTTATTTGCTTTTGCATGCAGAGATTGCAAATAAGGAGTACGACCTATTAACTGACCATCATGACGCCCCTCTTTTTCAAAAAGGACAGGCATAATACGGCCCTGACAAGATTCATTAAACGCCATTTGTTGAGATCTTAACAGAAGCTGAAGTTCGGCAAGACGCTCTTTTTTAACATCATCAGATACTTGATTTTCCTGAAGAGCTCCCGGGGTTCCCGGGCGCTTGCTGTAGGCAAAAGAGTAAGCCATCGCATAATTAATATCTTCGACAAGTCTCAGCGTTTCTTTAAAGTCGTGATCTGTTTCCCCGGGATACCCCACAATAAAATCAGAAGTAAACGCAATATCAGGGCGCGCTTCACGGAATTGATCTATAATTTTACGATAGAAATCTGCTGTGTGTTTACGATTCATTGCTTTCAACACAGCATCCGATCCCGCCTGTACTGGCAAGTGTAGATAGGGCATCAGTTTTTCTACTGCGCGATGTGCCTCAATTTGGTCCTGATCTACATCTCGGGGATGACATGTGAAATAACGGATGCGATCGAGCCCTTCAATATCACCAAGTTCACGACATAAACGTCCAAGACTCCACTCTTTTCCTGATTCAGGAGCCTCACCGTGGTATGCATTCACATTTTGCCCTAAAAGAGTGATTTCACGAACCCCTTGACGCACCAGGTCTCTTGCCTCTTTTAAAACTGACGTTGCAGGGCGAGAATATTCAACACCCCGGGTATAAGGAACAACACAAAAGTGACAAAATTTATCGCAACCCTCCTGAATAGATAGAAAGGCAGTAACTCCCTCCGCTTTACTTTCTGGTAAAGCGTCAAATTTATCTTCCTGGGGAAAGTCAGTTTCAACAATACCACGCCCCGCTTTTTTGTCAGAGTCCAAATCAACAGCGCGCGTCGCCCGTGCAACCATTTCGGGAAGCTTATGATACGACTGTGGACCAAAAACGATATCGACATACGGGGCTCTCCGCATAATCTCCGCCCCTTCTGCCTGAGCAGTACACCCTGCAACCGCAATGATTTGATTTTTTCCGTCTGAGCGTCTTTTTTCCTTGTGTGGCTTCAAACGCCCAAGATCAGAATAAACTTTTTCAGTTGCTTTTTCACGAATATGACAAGTGTTAAGAATTACCATATCCGCCTCTTCCGGAGAGTCAATCGCCAGATAACCAAGGGGAGATAAAATATCGACCATGCGCTGAGAATCATACACATTCATCTGGCAACCATATGTCTTGATAAAAAGCTTTTTTTTAGACACGTCTAAACCCATATAATCTTAAATTAAAGCAAGAAAAAATCTGATCAAGAACCTTTAAGAAATCTGCGGACCCCAAATCGATGAATCTTAACGTCAATAATTGCAGACAGATCTTACTTTCCAGAAACTGTTTTTGTTTTTAAAGTCCAAAATTAGTTTTCAGAAAAAAGATTCCAGGAATTATGTTTTAAAAACTACTTCACAGATCAATACAACACTATTGTAAAAGCATTTCCCTGGTGGCAGCAAAAGAAAAAGGCGCTTTAGAAGCGCCCTCTCCTCTTTTAGCTCAAAGATTAAGCCGCTTGAGGCATTTTCTTGCGTTTACGACCTAAACCAATTTTAACAGCAAGGCTGCTGCGTTGCTTGGCATAGTTAGGAGCAACCATGGGATAGTCTGCAGAAAGGCCCCAACGTTCGCGATATTGATCCGGTGTCATATTGTAAGCCGTCTTTAGGTGGCGTTTTAACATTTTCAACTTCTTGCCATCTTCAAGACAAATAATGTAATCATCTGTAATTGAATCTTCAAGAGCAACAGAAGGCTCTGGGCGCCCTAGAGAAGGATGGGATGACGTTCCTATTTCATTCAAAGAAGAATAGACATTATGAACCAAATTTCTGATCTCATCAGAATCAATTGTATTATTGGAAACGTATGCTGACACAATATCAGTGGTCATGGAAAGAAGTTCTGACGGTGTTAACATTTCGCCTTCAAAGTATTCATTGCTCATAAAAATCTCCCTTCAGATTATTGAGACATAACAAGATTTAACAATAATACTACGTTGATTAGAATAATTTTAAGATTTATTCAAGCGAATTTTTTATAATTTTGTTTTTTTCTGAAAAAGGTAAATAAAGATGACTGCGCGTTCTTTTATATAAAGCACTATTTTCTAGGAGAGGATTCCACTTTATCTTTCCTGCGTTGAAAGATCAAGAGAGAACTTCCAGAAAAATATTTGCTCCCGGAAGATCTCTATATTCCCTATACAAAACTAAAAATTTGATAGAATTCCAACAATTGTACCGCTTAAACAACTGGATAAAGTTCCCGCAATAAGAGCACGGAACCCCAAACTAATAACTTCTTCCCGGCGTTCAGGTGCGAGCGTTGAAAAAGTCCCAATCTGGATTCCTATACTACTAAAATTTGCAAATCCGCAAAGAGCATATGTCATAATCACTTTTGATGTCGCATCAAGAGCAGTGGCTGGTAACTTTGACAGACCAATAAAGGCAACAACTTCATTCAAGGCTGTTTTGGTTCCCAGAAGGTTTCCGGCAACAGTCGCATTATCCCATGATACCCCCATTAACCATGTCACGGGTGCAAAAATATAGCCAAGAATTCTTTGTAGCGAAAGAGACTCTCCTCCGACACCTGGAAAAAGCCCCAAAATAAGATCTATGAGTTTAACCAGTGCCATCATCACGACTAGCATCGCAATAATATTCAAGAACATTTTTAATCCATCAGAAGCTCCTCGTGACACCGCATCCATAGATCCGGAGAACTCATATGGCAGAACCAGATCTCCATTCGTGTCTTCACCAACCTGGGGCACCATAATACGCGACACAACAATTGCGGCAGGAATACTGATAATCGAAGCCGTCAGAATATGGCTGATAGGATTCGCAATTGTTCCCTCTAGAATTGTACCGTATAAAACCATGATGGTTGCCGATGTTGTTGCCATTCCTGCAGTCATTACGGTAAATAATTCGCTGCGCGATATTTTATTAAGATAGGGGCGAATCAAGAGGGGGGCCTCTGTTTGCCCCAGGAATACTTTTGCAGCACAGCACACTCCTAAAGCTCCTCCAATACGAAGACCTCTTTTCAGCGCAAATGAGAAGGCTTTAACAAGAACTGGCAAAAGTTTCCAGTGAAACAACAACATGGAAAGGGCACTGACAACCATGACCATTGGCAAAGGTTGAAAAGCAAAAATAAAAGGGGACATATTTTCCTTTAAAACAAAAGGACAATCCCCGCCCCCAAGATATCCAAAAACAAATTTGGTGCCTTCGCAAGTTGCTTCTTTCAGGGAATCAATCGCATTACCGGCTACCATAAACACGTCACGAATAACATCCACTTTTAAAACAACAAAAGCCAGAGCTGCCTGAATCAAGAGACCTGTCACAATTTGAACAGGATTAACTTTGCGTCGATTTTCGCTGATCAGCCACGCAAACAAAACAAAAACAATAATTCCCGAGAATGCCTGGAGTGAGCCTGATAGTGTTCCCATTCAATTCCTCCTTCAAGAAATAAATCTATTTTTGACTTGTTCTGTGGCACTCGACAAAGTATCTTTTCCAAGTGTCTTGTGATGTTTGATAGCGAATAAATGCTTCTGCATCAATGTGTTTATCAAAAAAAACTTTGAACCATGCCAGGAGTCAATTCCATTTATATTTTTTCAAACCCTTTTATTATTCCATTTTTGATAATAATCCTCCTTTTTTCTGGATCCCTTTTGGGATGCTGGAAGCTTGCAAAAAAAAATCAGGACCTTATATCTGACTGTCGTGATAAAGACCAGGTTATTGCGCAACAAAACGAGCGCCTTTATTTTTTAAAGGATAAAGCGGACCAATATGACAGGGAACATGAAAAATCAAAAACTTTAGCAGTTGACCTTGAACGGAACAAAGCCTCATATGAAGCAGAGCTTCAAGCTCTTACGAAAGCTAAAGAAGATCTTTCTCAAGCCTTTCAGGCTTTATCATCCCAGGCCCTGGAACGGAACAATCATTCTTTTCTAAAGCTCGCTGAATCAACTCTGAGTCGCTTTCATGAAATGTCAAAGGGACACCTTGATCAAAAAGAAAAATCCATTCAACAACTTGTCTCACCCTTGAAAGAAAGCCTTGGTCTTGTTGATCAAAAACTCAACCATCTTGAAAAAGAACGCGAAAGTGCCTACAGCGTTTTACGCCATCAAGTTTCAGAACTTGTGACATCTCAAAAAGAACTTCGTCAGGAGACAGGCAATCTGGCAAAGGCTTTGAGAGCGCCTCATATTCGGGGTCGCTGGGGTGAAATGCAACTTAAACGCGTCGTTGAAATGAGTGGCATGAGCGCCCATTGTGACTTTATTGAGCAAGCGACAATGACGGAAGGAACCTCTCTTTTAAGACCTGATATGATCGTCCGCCTTCCAGGAAAAAAATGCCTTGTTATTGACGCCAAAGCCCCCCTATCTTCTTACTTGCAAGCCCTGGAAGCAACGAGTGAAGCGACGAGAAAAGAACATCTCAAAGCCCATGCTCGTCAAGTTCGGGCTCATATCACTCAGCTTTCAAGTCGCTCTTACTGGCAAAATATAGAGACAGAGGACACCCCTGAATTCGTTGTTTTATTTCTACCGGGAGAGACTTTTTTCAGTGCCGCTCTGGAACAGGATCCTTCTCTTATCGAACAAGGAATTGAAAAGAAAGTCATTTTAGCAACACCTGCAACTCTCATTGCTCTGCTTCACGCTGTTGCATATGGGTGGCGCCAGGAAGGCCTTGCCGATAATGCGCGTGAAATTAGCTCTCTTGGTAAAGAACTTTATAAAAGAGTCGGCGACATGACGAGCCACTTCACTAGATTGGGACAGGATTTAAACCGTTCGACCCGTTCCTATAATCAGGCTATTGGAAGCCTTGAATCTCGTGTTTTGCCAACTGTTCGACGTTTTAGAGACTTGAAAGCTGTTGCTGAAGATGCTCCTCTTGCATCCCCCTCACCTGTTGAAACTGTGACACGTCTTCCGCATGTTTCAGAAAAAGCGGAAACAATGAATAAGGAGCCTAGTCAAGAAGATAAACACCTGCTAAAATCTGATTAAATTTTTACAGGAGTTTGAGACGATACATGGATGGCTTTGAATGGAACAAGGTTCTCATGGGTTTAATCTTGGCCCTTTTAGTGGGCAAGGTTAGCGGAAAAATATCAGATATTTTGATTGCCCCTGATATTAATGTAAAAAATGCCTACGTTATGGCAGAAGTCAAAGAGACCAGTACAAATAATAAAATTGAGGATGTCCTGGAGCCGATCGAACCTCTTCTTGCTTCGGCCGACCTTGAAGCTGGCCAAAAAGTAGCGCGCAAATGCCTGCAATGCCACAGCTTTGAAAATGAAGGGAAAAATAAAGTTGGACCCAATTTATGGAATGTTGTCAATGCACCTTATGGTCATGTTGATGGTTTTTCCTATTCAGCAGTTATAAAAGAAGCGAAAAGCCAGGGGAAAAAATGGGATTACGAGTCACTTAATGGCTTTTTGGAAAAACCAAAAAAGTATTTAAAAGGAACCAAAATGGCTTTTGTCGGCCTGAAAAAAGCCCGGGATAGAGCCAACCTTATTGCTTATCTTCGGTCCTTGAGTAATTCACCTGCTCCCTTACCAAACTAGGGAAAAAGGAAAGAAGAAGGTGACGCCCTGGCCATACAACTTCTACACACAAAGACAAGATTGTGTATTTTGAGGCAGATTTCAAATGTTAAAAGAAGCCTGGAAATGACTTGTATTTCAAAGACAGCCTTTTTTCTTCTTTTATCATTCTGCCTTGTTTTTAAAGCAGACTCAAAACCCCAACATGCTATTGCTTTAGGGTCTACTCCCAAGTATCACTCAGGCTTCAAGCACTTTAAGTATGTTAACCCGAATGCTCCAAAGGGTGGAAGCCTTCGTTTTGGTGTCCTTGGAACTTTTGACAGTTTAAATCCTTTTGTTGTTAAAGGATCACCCGCAGCCGGCCTGGGCCTCCTTCATAATTCGTACACTTTTGCAACTTTGTTGCGCGCTTCCCATGATGAACCTTTTTCAAGATACGGGTATGTTGCCGAAACAATTGATATTGCCGAAGATCACTTGTCTGTTACCTTTAAGTTGCGTGAGAAAGCAACATTCCACGATGGATCCCCTATCACACCAGAAGATGTCATCTTCACCTTTAAAACCCTGGTTACAAAGGGACACCCTCTTTATAAAGCCTATTATGCGGATGTAAAGTCCGTCACATCACCAGGAAAAGGTCTCGTTCGATTTAGCTTTAAGACATCCAAGAACAAGGAACTGCCCTTGATTTTGGGGGAGATCCCGCTTCTTTCAAAAGCCTCTTTCCATAAAAGACCTTTTGAAGAAGCTTCTCTTACCCCTCTTCTTGGGAGTGGTCCCTATAAAATCAAGGAAGCAGATGCGGGCCGCAGCATCACTTATGAACGTGTTCAGAACTGGTGGGGATCAGCCCTCCCGGTTTCCGTTGGTCACTATAACTTTGATACTATTACCTATGATTACTACCGTGATAGCTCTGTTGCTTTTGAAGCTTTTAAAAGCGGTGATTATGATCTTCGTATAGAGAATGAGGCGCGTCATTGGGCCACGGGATACACAGCACTTGTCAAATCTGGTGAAATTCAAAAACTTGAAATTCAGATTGAAAATCCAGAACCTATGCAAGGTCTTATTTTTAATACACGTCGTGATCTGTTTAAAGATCGTCAGGTGCGCCGCGCTCTTACCTATGCTCTTGACTTTGAATGGATGAACGAAAATCTTTTTTATAATCTATATGCCCGTACAAAAAGCTATTTCGAGGCTTCAGAGCTCGCTGCAAAAGGTTTACCACAAGGTAAAGAACTGGAGATTCTGAACAGCTATAAAAATAAAATTCCTCCCGAAGTTTTTACCACACCCTATACCTTGCCCAAAACTGATGGATCCGGACGTCTTCGAAGAAATCTTTCTCATGGCAAAAAGCTTCTTGAAAAAGCCGGATACACAATTGAAAAGGGCGTCCTTGTACATACCAAGACCAAAACGCCTTTTTCTTTTGAAATCCTCATTGTGCAGCCTGCTATGGAGCGCATTCTTCACGGTTTTATTAATAACCTTAAACGCCTCGGAATTACCGCCAGGCTTCGTCTTGTTGATTCTTCCCAATATGTTTCAAGAGTTGATCTTTTTGATTATGATATGATTGTTGGAATGCTTGCCCAGTCTTTATCCCCCGGAAACGAACAGCGTGAATTTTGGGAATCGTCACGTGCTGACCTTCCAGGATCCCGCAATTATGCTGGTATTAAAGATATGGTTGTCGATGAACTTATCGAACATTTAAATGACGCAAGTAATAGAGATGACCTGGTACAAATAACACGTGCTCTTGACAGGGTTTTGTTGTGGGGGCATTATTTAATTCCCATGTATCATAACCCTAAAACATTTATTGCCCTTAGAAAAACCATTGCTTATCCGGCAACTTTCCCTAAATATAATATTGCACTTGATAGTTGGTGGTCAACACAGCCTCAAGGAGGATCTTAGAAAACGTGCTGTCTTATGCCTTACGCCGTCTTTTTTTGATTATCCCGACTCTTTTTGGTATTTTATTAATTAACTTTATTATCGTACAATCTGCCCCTGGTGGGCCAGTCGAACAAATGATTGCTAAAATTCGGGGAACAGCTGTTGATGCAACAGCCCGTTTTGCCGGCACCGGAGCAGAAAATCCCTCCTCAATGGGAGAGGCAAGTTTTGACAGAGCTCTTGACAGCAAATATAGAGGAGCCCGTGGGCTTGATCCTGATTTTATCAAGCAAATTGAGAAAATGTATGGCTTTGATAAACCAGCGCACGAGCGTTTTTTTCTTCTTGTTAAAAATTATTTGACATTTGATTTTGGAGAAAGCTATTTCCGGGACATTTCCGTGATCAACCTTATCAAGGAAAAATTACCTGTCTCCATTTCATTAGGTCTTTGGTCTACTCTAATTATCTATCTGATTTCTATTCCTCTTGGAATACGTAAAGCCGTTCAGGATGGTTCCGGATTTGATCTTTGGACCAGTGCTGTTATTATTGTCGGCTATGCTATACCAAGTTTCCTTTTTGCTATTCTATTAATTGTTCTTTTTGCAGGCGGCAGCTTTTTTGATGTTTTTCCTCTTCGGGGCCTTGTTTCTGACGATTTTGAGGACCTCTCCCTTCTCCAAAAAATCGGGGATTACTTCTGGCATATCACTCTACCCGTTCTATCGATTGTTATCAGCGGTTTTGCAAGCTTGACTCTTTTGACGAAAAATTCTTTTCTGGAAGAGATTAATAAACTTTATGTTCTCACAGCCAAATCAAAAGGTCTTGCAGAAAAAACAATTTTATATAAGCACGTTTTCCGTAATGCTATGCTTATTGTGATTGCAGGTTTCCCAGCAGCTTTTATCCATATTTTTTTTACAGGGTCACTCTTGATAGAAGTTATTTTCTCGTTAGATGGCATAGGCCTTTTAAGTTTTGAGGCTGCTATCACGCGGGATTTTCCGGTTGTCTTTGCAACTCTTTTTATTTTTACACTTGTGGGACTCGTTGTTCACCTTCTTGGTGACTTGACTTATATGTTCATTGATCCGCGTATTGATTTTGATAAACGACAAGGTTAGATATTTGTTTAAACTAACACCAATCACAAAAAAACGCCTCGCTTATTTTAGGGCAAATCGCCGTGGAACATTTGCATTGGCTCTTTTTTCTCTTCTTTTTATCATCAGTCTTTTTGCCGAATTTTTGGCCAACAACAAACCTATCGTAATTTCTTATGAAGGAGACTATTATTTTCCAATCTTTAAAATGTATCCAGAAACAACCTTTGGTGGTGAATTTGAAACAGAAGCTGATTATCGTGATCCCTTTGTACAAAATTTAATCACAAAGAAAAATGAAAACTGGATGCTTTGGCCTCTAATTCGCTATGATTACCGTGCTGTTAATTTTGATTTGCCCTCACCTGCCCCTTCTCCCCCCACTAGTGAGAACTGGCTTGGAACAGATGATCAGGGGCGCGATGTTTTGGCACGTTTAATTTATGGGTTTCGTATTTCTGTTCTTTTTGGCCTGGCCTTAACTCTGTCCAGTTCTGTTATTGGTGTCCTTGCGGGGGGAATACAGGGCTATTTTGGAGGAAAAATAGATCTCGTTTTTCAGCGCATTATTGAAATATGGTCTGGATTGCCTATTTTATATCTTCTTATTATCCTGGCAAGCCTCGTGGAACCAACCTTTTGGTGGCTTTTAGGCTTAATGCTTCTTTTTAGCTGGATGTCACTTGTAGGTGTCGTCCGCGCAGAATTTTTGCGCGCGCGCAATTTTGACTATGTCAAGGCTGCACGGGCTCTTGGTATTTCAACACCCAGGATTATGGTGAGACATGTTTTGCCTAACGCAATGGTGGCGACTCTGACCTTTCTTCCCTTCATTTTAAATGGATCTATCACAACCTTAACCTCTCTTGATTTTCTTGGTTTTGGATTACCACCCGGATCCCCTTCACTCGGAGAAATGTTGGCGCAAGGGAAGAATAATTTACAGGCACCCTGGCTTGGCATCACCTCTTTCTTGTCAGTTGCCCTTACGCTTAGCCTTCTTGTTTTTGTAGGCGAAGCAGTACGTGACGCCTTTGATCCTCGCAAACTTAACCGATAGGGGGAACCCAAATGACACAACCCCTTCTGCAAGTTCAGGATTTAAAAATTGCCTTTCGAGATGGCAAGCAAAATCGCAATGTTGTCCATGGTGTTTCTTTTGACCTGCACAAAGGCAAAACATTAGCCCTTGTAGGAGAAAGTGGCTCTGGAAAGTCAATCACAGCTTTATCTATTCTACAACTTTTACCCTATCCTCTCGCCAGTCATCCCGGAGGAAAAATCCTGTTTGAGGGACAAGACATTCTAGCATTCTCCAAAAAGCAGCTTCGAAACCTCCGCCGGCACAAAGTTTCTGTTATCTTCCAGGAACCCATGAGCGCCCTGAACCCTCTTCACACCATTGAACGTCAATTGACTGAGAGTCTGGATGCTCCTCCCAAAACTTCCAGTGATTTTTTACAGCAGGAGTGCCTCAAACTATTATCAATGGTGGGTTTCGATAACTGTGAAAAAAGACTGGAAGCCTTTCCTCATGAACTTTCAGGAGGACAACGCCAACGTGTCATGATTGCAATGGCTTTGGCTTCCAGGCCTGACTTACTAATTGCCGATGAGCCTACAACGGCTGTGGATGTAACAACCCAGGCCCAAATTATCCAACTTTTGAGTAGCTTACAGAAAAAGCTTGGGATGTCTCTTTTATTAATTAGCCATGATTTGGCACTTGTTCATAAAATCTCTGACCATGTTGCAATTATGAAAGAGGGACGTCTTGTTGAAAGTGGTGCAACACCTGAAATTTTCAAAAACCCACGACACACTTATACACAACGTCTTCTCACTGCCGAACCCGAAGGAAAAGCTGTTAACATATCTGGAACAAAAGCATCTCAAAACTCTGTACCCATCCTTGAAACAAAGAAACTATGTGTTTCTTTTCCAATCAAAAAAGGTTTTCTCCAGCGCACAGTCGATTGGGTACATGCTGTTCAGGATGCAAGTCTTATTCTTGAAAAAGGAAAAACACTTGGTATTGTTGGAGAAAGTGGTTCAGGGAAAACAACTCTTGCAATGGCCATATTGCGTCTTCAAAAGAGTACAGGTCCAATCTATTTGTCCGGTACTCCCATTGAAAACCTGAAAAGCAGACAGTTACGCCCTCTTCGCCAACGTCTTCAAATTGTTTTTCAAGATCCTTTTGGGTCTCTAAGTCCCCGTATGACACTTAGCCAAATTGTGATGGAAGGCCTCTATGTTCATTTTCCTGATATAACAGAAAATGAAAAGGAAGACCGCCTTATTGATGTTCTGAAACGAGTTGGACTTGACCCTTTAGCACGTGACAGATACCCTCACGAGTTTTCCGGTGGACAACGTCAACGCATTTCTATTGCCAGAGCTCTTATCCTTAAACCGGATATTCTAATTCTTGATGAGCCAACCTCAGCACTTGATCGAGTGATCCAAAAAGATGTTTTGACTCTTTTAAAAAATCTTCAACGCGATGAAGGACTCAGCTATATCTTTATCAGCCATGACTTGAAAGTTGTCCGTTCTATCAGTCACGATGTAATCGTTATGAAGCAAGGGCGCATTCTTGAAAAAGGCCCCACCGAAGATATTTTCATGGCCCCACAAAATCCTTACACACAATCCCTCTTAAAAGCCGCCCTACATTTCGAGGTAGCGCCTCATGAATGATACCTCCTTTAAAATTGTTTCTGATTTTATCCCCGCAGGTGATCAGCCTCAAGCAATTGATGAATTAACAAAAGCCCTTAAAGAGGGAGAAAAAAATCAGGTCCTATTGGGCGTAACAGGATCAGGTAAAACTTTTACAATGGCCCATGTTATCCAGAATTTAGGGCGTCCAACTGTCATCATGGCCCCGAACAAAACTCTTGCCGCGCAACTTTATGAAGAAATGAAAGAGTTTTTTCCTCATAATGCGGTTGAATACTTTGTCTCCTACTATGACTATTATCAGCCTGAAGCCTATATTCCCCGTAGAGATATTTTCGTAGAAAAAGAAGCCTCGGTTAACGAGGAAATTGATCGTATGCGTCACTCGGCAACACAGGCTCTTTTGGAGCGGCGTGACGTGATAGTTGTTGCAAGTGTTTCCTGCATTTATGGCATTGGGTCGGTCGAAAGCTATTCGGAAATGACCATTCCTGTTCATAAAGGTGAAGAACTTGACCAACAAAGCTTTGTACGTCGCCTTGTAGAACTTCTCTATAAACGAAATGATTTTTATCTTGTACGCGGCACGTTTCGTATCAGAGGAGATACTGTTGATGTTTTCCCCTGCCATTTAGAAGATCAAGCCTGGCGTATTTCCTTTTTTGGAGATGAAATTGAAGATATTACAGTCTTTGATCCCTTAACAGGTGAAGTTGAGACCTCACGAGACTTTGTTAAAATTTATGCCAACAACCACTATGTAACTCCTCATGTTTCAACGAAAAGAGTTGTTAAAGAAATTAAACGCGATTTAAAAGAGCGCATTGCAGAATTTGAATCCCAAAACAAGATGGTTGAAGCTCAACGCATTGATCAACGGACCACTTTTGATATTGAAATGATAGAAACCACAGGTTTTTGCGCAGGAATTGAGAATTATTCTCGCTATCTTACGGGTCGGTCTCCCGGGGAACCTCCTCCAACACTCTTTGAATATCTTCCTGAAGATGCTCTTCTTGTTGTTGATGAAAGCCACGTCAGTGTTCCTCAAATTCGGGGAATGTACCGCGGTGATGCGTCACGTAAAGCCACCCTTTCAGAATATGGTTTCCGGCTTCCGGCCTGTAAAGACAACCGTCCTCTAAAATTTGAAGAATGGGATACCATGCGCCCCCAAACTGTTTTTGTTTCCGCAACACCAGCGCCCTGGGAACTGGAACTCACTCAGGGTGTTTTCACAGAGCAAATTATTCGCCCTACAGGCCTTCTGGATCCTGTATGCCTTGTTCGTCCTACTGAAAACCAGGTTGACGACCTTATTCATGAGTGCGTTCAGGTCGCCAAAAAAGAGGGACGTGTTTTGGTGACAACTCTGACAAAAAAAATGGCAGAAGCACTCAGTGAATATTTAACAGAGGCAGGTCTTAAAACCCGTTATATCCACTCTGATGTCAGCACGCTTGAACGCATTGAAATTATTCGGGATTTGCGTCTTGGAATTTTCGACGTTTTAATTGGTATTAACCTTTTACGTGAAGGGCTAGATATTCCAGAATGCCAAATGGTTGCGATTCTGGATGCCGATAAAGAAGGTTTTCTACGCTCCAGGACTTCGTTGATTCAAACTATTGGTCGTGCCGCCCGCAATATCAATGGCCGCGCCGTTCTTTATGCAGATAACATGACAGGATCATTGGAAGCCGCCCTTGAAGAAACCGCACGTCGTCGTAAAAAACAACAGGCGTTTAACGCAGAAAATGGGATTACACCTGAAACAATTCGCAAAAGAATTTCTAACCGTTTTCATAAAACAGAGGAACAAGATGCCTCTCAATCAGACATTGGAACCCAGTCACTCTCCGGAAGGGAACTGGAAAAAGAGCTTAAAAACCTTGAAAAGAAAATGCTTAAAGCGGCATCGAATCTTGAATTTGAAGAAGCGGCAAAACTGCGCGATCAAATTCAACGTTTGCAAAACAAAGAAATATTAACTTATAAATAAAAATGTCTTAGTCATAAAAAAAATCTTATCGTTAAATATAAGCAGAGGGGATTCAAATGTCGGCCAAATCATCCATCAGTGATTTTATCTCCAAAATCCGAGGAGCCTTCAGGGAAGCACTAACAGCAGAGCCGGTTGATCTCCCTACTCAAGCAGAACAACCCTCCCCTCCCGAACAGTCCGGGGAAGCTTCACGTGAAGAGCCGATCACACAAAATGAAATCTCGGATACGTCTTCTTCTGCCGATGATAGTACTCAAAACCTAAACCCCGCTGAAACATCATCTGTTGAACAGAATGCTCTTCAGGATTTTGCGAAAATACGGGAAATTGATATAGAAGATCTTTCAGCCTTTAACTACGAAAACAACCCTCTTGCGTTTAGCCATAAAGAGTTTGGAGAAGAAACCGACCAGGGAGCCTTAAAAGAAGATAACACTCTGATTAACCCACAGGAAAAAATAACAACAGACAACATACCAGAAAATCAGGAGCCAGATCAAAATAATCCATCAGTTTCCCCGCCTCAAGACAGATCTTTCTCCGTTTCGTTTCAGGGAGAAGGCGCAGGATACCAAAATACACTTGGATATTACGAAGTAACACCTGATGGATCTATTATCAATGTTAATATTGGATTTCATAATGCAAGCGCTAGAGGTTCAGGAGGATCACTGGAAATCGGAGATTCTTTTGATATTTCAAATATAGCGCCCGGAAATACCGTTGGATTTTTTGTCATTGCCAATGGTAATAGAAAAAATGACTTTGACTCATTCAACCAGGAAGAAGGTCATTTCGAATTTAGGACTGACGCAGGTGACCTGGCTTCTATTCACGATGCAACCCCCAGTTTGTATTATGTCGCGGGTGACTCCGCAACAGAAATAAAATCCCAGTATGGCGATAGTGGTAATGGTATTTTTCATACAATGGCCTCAGAGAATAATAATTTTGCACTCAATGGCGATGGGTTGAACCACTTTGTGTTCACACCAGACCCTGAAAACGGCACTATTCGGATGGGAAATGAAGATCTTTTAAGGGGTGGCGACAAAGATTTTGACGATGTTGTTTTTGATTTGAATCTTGGAAAAGATAACTTTGATCTTATTTTTCCACCCTCTGATGATAATCAAGGAGACAATACATTTTACGGCAGTACTGGCGATGACATCCTTTTTGGAGGCGATGGCAACGACACTCTTGGCGGAGTTTCTGGTAATGACATCCTTCGTGGTGGAAAAGGTGATGACACCCTGGACGGTGGTATGGGATCTGACAGTATTTTTGCTGGGCTCGGAAATGACGTAGCTATTTTTGACATAAATGACACCCAAATCAATATGGGTTCAGGAGAAGATACAGTTAAGTTATTTGGAGATGACGTTGACCTTTCTTCTTTTTCAGACATTGTCAGTAATGTTGAAATTATTGATCTGGATGCTTCCTCAAAGATGACAATTGACAGCGACTTTCTTGCGACCGAAGAAGCCAAGGCAATGGACGGTCTTGTTATTAGTGGGGAAGATGGTGCTGCCGTTGTGCTGGATGACAGTTTTAATGCCACAGACGATGTTACTATTGATGGTCAAAGTTATACTGTTTATGAAAGTGGTGATTTTAGCGTTTCTATCGAAAACGACATCTCTGTGACAGTTGCAACAGAGTCAGGCGGCGTTTAAAGATTTTTATTGGCTCTGCTGACCGTGGAGCCGACAAAATTCATAGTAAGCAGCCGCAAGTTTTTGCGTCACAGGTCCCACATTTCCAGAACCAATTGTCCAGTCACCAGAACGTACTACGGCTTTGACCATCGAGGTTGCTCCTGTTAAAAAAGCTTCCGAAGCGGCGTAAAATTCATTTCGCGTGAAGGCTTTTAATTGTACAGGAATTCCAAGAAGCTCGGCAATTTTCAGAATCCTGTTACGTGTGACACCGGGCACAAGAGACCCGTCATCAGGGCGTGTCCTTAAAATGCCGTCGCGCATCACAATAAAAGCATTTGAACTAGCCCCTTCAGAAATTTTACCCTTTTCATCTAAAAGCCAACATTCAAAAGCCTTCTTATCTGCAGCGGCTTGCCTTAATAAAACAGTTGGAAAAAGAGACGTGCTTTTAATAAAAGGATGCTTCCAACGAAGATCATCCTGAAAGATAATAGAAACTTCATCAATACTGTCTGCATCTAAATTGAAAGAATGTTGATACGGTATAATAACTAGTGTTGATTTTGGCAGAGGGGTTGGAAAAGCGTGCCTTCTTTTTGCATTTCCTCGTGTAATTTGAACGTACAAGCTTCCTGTTTTGATACGATTCCGGCGTATAACTTCTCTAAATATAGGCTCGAGGGTCTCACGTTGGACTGGAAAGTTGATAAAAGATTGTTCCAGATATTTCTCAAGGTGATTAAGGTGATCTTGTAAATCAATCAAATAGCCGCCCACACAAGCAATAACAATATAAATACCGTCACCAAACTGAAAGCCGCGATCCTGAATAGAAACTGAAGCCCTAGAGATTGGAACGTATTGTCCATTAACATAAGCAAGTCGCGCCACTTTTACCCCTTTTGAATACATACCCAAGGTTTGATTAAAAAGTAAAACAGAACAAAGTCTGTGCCTGAACACCCTCGAAAACGACTCCTTATAATTGATAGGGAAACGTAAAGAAAGCGATATATATTATGCTTAGCAAAAAAAGCCGCTAACAACAATTTCAACTTTTGATAAAAAAAGAGTTTTCACAAAAAAATAAGGTGTTTTAAGTAAGATTAGGTCTAGTCCTTCAGGATATGACATGATATAAATTAATTAAAATTATTTTAAATAGGGGCTATAATTTGTAATGTCTGATTCTTCTGGATCTGTAAAACCTGACTCAAAATCCAAACCCAAAACCCGAAGAGATTTTTTGATTCTTGCCTCTGGCGCTATGGGAGGTATTGGAGCAGCAAGCTTTGTATTGCCTTTTATTGACAGCATGAATCCGGCTGCTGACACGTTAGCCGCAGCTAATATTGATGTAGACTTATCCCCTATCGAAGTTGGACAGGCAATTACAGTTATGTGGCGAGGAAAACCTCTTTTTATCCGACACAGAACGCCGGAAGAAATCAAATTATCTCAAGAGGTTACCGAGAATGATTTACTCGACCCGGAATCTGACAAAGACCGTGTTAAGAAACCCGAGTGGCTTATTGTTGTAGGTGTTTGCACACATTTGGGCTGTGTTCCCTCTGGTCAGCGCCCCAGCGATAACAAAGGAAGCTATGGGGGATGGTTTTGCCCTTGTCATGGGTCGGAATATGATATTTCCGGGCGAGTTCGACGAGGTCCAGCCCCCACTAATTTGCCTGTCCCCCCCTATTATTTTCTAGATGAAACAACCATTCGCGTTGGTCAGCAGGAGGCATAAACTACATGTCCAACATAAAAAAAACGACAGAAAAAAAATCAGTGTCTCATTCTGAAAAAATAGAAAAATCTGAAAAGAAAGGAGGCGCTTATAGCTGGATTGATGAGCGACTTCCCCTTTTGTCTTTTGCCAAAGATCATCTTGTTAATTACAAAACTCCCGTCAACTTGAACTATTTTTGGAATTTTGGATCTTTAGCAGGCATAACCCTTGTTGTTATGATCCTATCAGGCATCTTTCTGGCGATGCACTATACTCCCCACGTCGACTATGCTTTTGATAGTGTCGAACGGATCATGCGTGAAGTAAACTATGGTTGGCTTATTCGTTATATTCATATGAATGGTGCTTCAATGTTTTTTATTGTCGTCTATCTTCATATGTTCCGGGGGCTTTATTATGGCTCTTACAAAGCCCCTCGTGAACTTCTATGGATTCTCGGTGTTGTCATCCTTTTACTCATGATGGCCACAGCATTTATGGGATATGTTCTTCCATGGGGTCAAATGAGCTATTGGGGTGCCACAGTAATCACAAACCTGTTTTCTGCGATTCCCCTTATAGGCGACTCTATTGTTACTCTTTTATGGGGAGGTTTTTCTGTTGACAATGCGACTCTCAACCGCTTTTTCTCGCTTCATTACCTTTTTCCTATCCTGATTGTTGCGATTGTCTTTTTACACTTGGTGGCATTACACGTAAATGGATCAAACAATCCAACCGGGGTTGAGAAAAAAACAGATAAGGACACAGTGCCCTTTCATCCCTTTTATACCTTTAAGGATCTTTACGGATTAGCCTTGTTTATCTTGTTCTGGGGTTTTTTCGTTTTCTTCGCGCCAAACTTTTTTGGAGAAGCAGAAAACTATATTCCTGCAAACCCCCTTGTGACTCCGGAACACATTGTTCCCGAATGGTATTTCTTGCCTTTTTATGCCATTTTACGTTCTGTCCCCGATAAATTGGGAGGAGTCGTCTTGATGTTTGGTGCAGTTGGTATTTTATTTTTTGTACCCTGGCTTGATAAATCAAGTGTTAAAAGCATGAATTATCGTCCAATGGCGCGCATCTTCTTTATGCTATTCTGTCTTTCATGTCTTATTTTAGGCTGGGCCGGAGGACAACAACCAGAAGGAGTTCCCCTCCTTCTTGGACGTCTTGCAACCTTGTATTATTTTGTCTATTTCCTAATTGTTTTGCCTATTTTACCGCGCTTTGAAAAAACGTTACCCGAACCGGAAAGCATTTATGCTTCTCTTCACATGACAAAAGAAACTCCGAAGGCAGGAAATAAATCATGAAGAATTTTACAAGAATTATCCTCTTAACAGGACTCCTTGTTTTTTTGGGGTTGTCTGCTCATGCCGCCGGAAATTCAGGCTCTCTGCCAAAACAAGACTGGAGTTTTAAGGGGTTGTTTGGTACTTTCGATCGTACAGAACTTCGTAGAGGCCTGCAGGTTTACCGAGAAGTTTGTGCAGCTTGTCATGGCCTAAGGTTATTGCGGTTTGAAAAGCTTGAAGGGTTGGGATTCACTAAAGAAGATATAAAAGTTATAGCTTCAAACTATGAAGTTGAAGGGGACCTCAATAGTGAGGGAGAGCCGACAACACGACCCGCAGAACCAAAAGACCATTTTGTTTCTCCTTACCCTAACGAAACGGCTGCACGTGCCGCCAATAACGGGGCTTATCCTCCGGATCAAACTCTTATTGTTAAAGCTCGCTCAGGCGGCGCTGATTACATTCACGCCCTTCTTACGGGCTATCAGGACCCCCCTTCCGGTCTTAATCTGTCTCAAGGCATGTACTATAATACAGTCTTTTCCGGCAATCAGATTGCCATGGCCCCTCCTCTCTCGGAAGGTCTTGTTGAATACCCTGATGGAACACCGGCAACGGTTCATCAGATGGCGCATGATGTTACAACATTTTTGGCCTGGGCTTCTGATCCAGAGGCAGAAGAACGTCGCCAAATGGGTATTATGGTTCTTTTATACGTTCTCATTTTTGCTTGCATAATGTATGTCCTGAATCGTCGACTTTGGAAAACAGTTAAGGGTTAAAACTAAACGTATTAGTTGTTTAATAGACTTATTTCCGGAGTAATTTTCTTACCATCCAGAGTTGTCAGCAATACCCGTCGGAATCCAGACGGATTGGGATGTGTCTTTACGGGACTGCTAGATTCTTCAGTCGTTTTACTCCTTCTGAATGACAGGACGGAGATAGGCTTGGTCTGAATGACGGGACGGAGATATTATTCAGTATGAGTTGGTCATCCAGAGGGTGGCAGCGCCACCCGTCAGGATCCAGTTGGATGGGACGTGTTTTTGCGGGGGTAGTGGATTCTTCAGTCGTTTTACTCCTTCTGAATGACGGGGTGGGAGGATGCTCGTTCTGAATGGTGGGGCGAGGGTATTATCCAGTATGAGTCTGTCATCCAGAGGGTGGCAGTGCCACCCGTCGGGATCCAGGCTAAAAACCAAATATTTCCTCTCTTGTAAAAATTAAAAATAACACAGAAATATTAATAAATAGCTTGTTATAAAAAAATTAGAAATTAGACTTGGTTCTTATTATAAAGAAACGGCCCTGGAAAGGGCCGTCTTCAGACAGAGTATCTCAATAGAAATAGAAAGGACTTTAGGAACAGCCACTTGTGCTGCCACAAGTCATGCACTTCAAGCATGTTCCGTTACGAACAAGCGTAAAGTTTGCACACTCACCACAAGGGTCACCTTCATACCCCTTTAAACGTGCCATCTTCATCTGGTCATTAGAAACCTCTGAATCAGCCCCTGTTACAAGGCCTGCTTCGAGGGAAGAATCTGCATCATTATCAAGAGCAAGGTTTCCTGTCGTTGTGCTACCAAGAGTTGCCTGCACCTGATCCTTATTCTTTATGGTTTTTCCTCCTTTAAGAACGTACAGGTTACTTCTGACATATCCGTTACTTGTATAATGACTAAGAGCCGCCGCAGATGTCATCGTTGTTGGTTCCTCTGTATCATCTTTATAGGCTTCACCTATCGCACTTGGCACGAGATCTGTTGGATCTGCATGAGCAAGATCCGTCCGTCCCAGATATGAAATGGCTAACTCTCGGAAAATATAATCCAGAATAGACGTTGCCATTTTGATGGCATCGTTGCCCGATACCATGCCTGAAGGCTCGAAACGTGTGAACGAGAAAGCTTCAACGTATTCTTCCAGTGGTACTCCATATTGAAGTCCAATAGAAATAGCCATCGCAAAGTTGTTCATCATGCTTCTAAAAGCTGCCCCTTCTTTATGCATATCCACAAAGATTTCGCCCAGAGATCCATCTTCATATTCTCCCGTACGAAGGTAGACCTTGTGACCACCGACAACAGCCTTTTGTGTATATCCTTTTCGACGTCCGGGTAATTTGTGACGGCCAGACTTGTAGACAACCTTCTCAATCATTTTTTCAACAACGCGCTCGCTAACCTTGGAAACCTGAGCAGATCTTGGTTGCTCAAGGAATGCCTCAAGAGCATCATCATCCTCATCTTCTAAATCGTCATCATCCAATAGGCTTGAATTCAACGGCTGAGAAAGTTTCGAGCCATCACGATATAACGCATTACATTTCAAACCCAAGCGCCAGGAAAGATTGTAAGCATCCTTACAATCCTCAATTGTTGCAGAATTTGGCATATTGATTGTTTTAGAAATCGATCCCGTAATAAAGGGTTGAACCGCAGCCATCATACGTATGTGGCTTTCAGCCGATAAAAAGCGTTTACCTAAACGGCCACAAGGATTAGCACAATCAAAAACCGGGAGGTGCTCCTCTTTCAAATGAGGTGCTCCTTCAAGAGTCATTGTCCCACAACAATACCCGTTAGCGATCTCGATTTCCTGACGAGAATACCCAAGAGCTGAAAGAATATCGAAAGAAACATCATTAAGTTGTTCTTTGGTGAGGCCCAAAACTTTTGTGCAAAATTCCTCGCCCAAGGTCCATTTGTTAAATGCAAACTTAACATCAAAAGCTGACTTTAATGAGTCCTTCAACGTTGTTAAAATAGATTCTGTAAAACCCTTTTCACGCAGTTCTTCAAAACTAATGGCAGGCGCCCCCTCCAGGGTACCATGCCCAACCGCATAATCAATCATATCCTGGACCTGACTTTCAGTGTAGCCCAGCTTTTTCAAAGCTTTTGGAATCATTCGATTGATAATTTTAAAGTAACCACCCCCAACAAGTTTTTTAAATTTTACAGTTGCAAAATCTGGCTCAACACCTGTTGTATCACAGTCCATAACAAGGCCAATTGTCCCCGTCGGTGCAATTACCGTTGTTTGTGCATTACGATATCCGTGTTTTTCTCCTAAAGAAAGAGCTTCATCCCATGCTTCTCTGGCAGCATCAACAAAGTTTGAATAAGGGCATTTATCTGCTTCAAGGGGAAGAGGAAGGATAGAAAGTTGTTCATAACCATCCGCTTCACCATAAGCCGCACGTTTATGATTGCGCATGACTTTCAGCATTGAAACACGATTTTTCTCAAATTCAGAAAAGGCACCATGCTCTTCAGCAAGTTTGGCAGAAGTGGCATAGCTGACCCCTGTCATGATGGATGCAAGGGCTCCTCCGACAGCACGTCCTTCATCACTGTCGTAAGGGTGCCCCATTCCCATAAGAAGTCCACCCAGATTTGCATACCCAAGGCCCAGTGTTCTGAAGTCATAGGAACGTTGGGCAATTTCACGAGAGGGATACTGGGCCATTAAAACCGAGATTTCTAAAACAATTGTCCAAAGATGACAGGCATGACGATAACTTTCGATATCAAAAGTTGGTGTTTCAGATGTCATATCATAAAAGGTCGTCAGATTTAACGATGCCAGGTTGCACGCTGTATCATCCAGAAACATATATTCAGAGCAAGGATTTGACGCATTAATACGGCCACTTTCCGGACAAGTATGCCACTCGTTAATGGTTGTATCAAACTGGAGCCCCGGGTCTGCAGAGGCCCATGCCGCTTCTCCAATTTTATTCCATAGATCTCTTGCTTTGACCGTTTCATGAACTCTACCGTCTGTACGCCGAATTAAGTTCCACGGTTGATCTTTTTCAACCTTCTCCAAAAAACTGTTTGGAATACGCACCGAATTATTCGAGTTCTGGCCAGAAACCGTAAAGTACGCTTCGGAATCAAAGTTTGTATCATAAGTCTCAAATTCCAGCGCCGTATAACCCTGTCTTGCAAATTGGATCACGCGCTGGATATAGTTCTCAGAGACCATATTTTTACGGGCTACCTTAATCGCTTTTTTCAAAACTGAGTTCTTGCGTGGATCAAAACGATCCTCAGCTGTCCCGTGTTGGCAAGCACCCATAACTTCATTTAAGTGCTTTTGAACAATTTTTGACCCTGTTACAAGGGCTAAAACTTTTTGCTCTTCAACAACTTTCCAATTGATATATTCTTCAATATCAGGATGATCAACATCAACTGTTACCATTTTGGCTGCCCGACGTGTTGTTCCTCCGGACTTGATCGCACCCGCAGCCCGATCTCCAATTTTCAGGAAACTCATCAAGCCAGAAGAGCGACCGCCACCAGAAAGAGACTCACCCCGACCGCGCACGTTGGAAAAGTTGGTTCCTGTGCCTGATCCATATTTAAAAAGACGCGCCTCACGCGTCCATAAATCCATGATGCCTCCTTCATTAACAAGGTCATCACTAATACTTTGAATAAAGCAGGCATGAGGCTGAGGACGTGCATATGAAGTTTTAGATGCCGTTAATTTGCCTGTTTTTTCGTCTACATAATGATGTCCCTGCGAAGGTCCATCAATGCCATAAGCCCAATGAAGTCCTGTATTGAACCATTGTGGAGAATTAGGAGCCGCCATTTGATTACACATCATATAACGCAGTTCATCATAAAAAGCCTGCGCATCTTCTTCCGCTGTAAAATAGTTGTTTTTCCAGCCCCAGTAAGTCCATGTTCCCGCAAGACGATCAAAAACCTGGCACGCATCAGATTCACCAGTTGTTTTTGACTTTTGTTCAGATTCCGCATTAATATGACGGGATAACCACGCCGGAACACCTTTTTCTTCAACACGCTTTAGCCTCTCGGGAACACCCGCCTTACGAAAATATTTTTGTGCCAATATGTCACAAGCCACCTGTGACCAGCTTGAGGGAACATTAATTCCTTCAAGTCGAAAAACGATAGATCCATCCGGGTTACGAATCTCGCTGTCTGTTTTTCGAAACGAAATACCCGTATACGGGCTTTGGCCTTTTTTAGTAAAGCGGCGTGTAATCTTCATCGTCAATGTCCCAATTTGAATAAAATATTAATTTAATTGCAAAAACACAATATATTCGCTAAAAATGACAAGAAAGCACTACATATTGTGGTTATAAGATGATATTGAATCGATTATGCGTTCAGGTCAATAGGGTTTTTACATGAAATTTACGACAATAAAAAATAATAAAGATGCAAGTTTTGAAACACTCAAAACCTTACTTCCATACTTATGGCCCAAGAAAAAGCGATCTCTAAAACTAATGGTTGTTGTCTCTTGTCTGTTTCTTGTCTTATCTAAACTGGCAAACATCACAGTTCCCATCATTTTTCGAGAACTAATTGACGAAATGGCAAACATGGAGGGTAAAAAGAATCTTGTTTTACTCCCTCTGGGCCTTATTATTTCCTATGGACTCGCGCGTATTGGATCACAGGTTTTTTCCGATTTAAAAGATGCTCTCTTTGCACGCGTCTCTCAACATGCTGTGAGAAAACTGGCCAAAGGAGTCTTTGATCACCTGCACCACCTCAGCCTGCGCTTTCATCTGGATCGCAAAACAGGAGGTGTGAGTCGTGCTATTGAACGAGGTACCAAGGGTATTGAAACTTTGCTCCGTTTTCTGGTTTTCAATATCATCCCCACTTTTTTGGAAATTACTTTTGTTGCCCTGGTTCTGTGGAAAATTTTTGGAATTGTTTTTGCCCTTGCAACCCTTGGAACACTGGGCCTTTATATTATTTTTACTCTTAAATATACCGAATGGCGCATGACTATTCTGCGTTCAATGAACAAGGTTGACAGTGAAGCCAACACAAAAGCCATCGACAGCCTTTTAAATTTCGAAACCGTCAAGTATTTTGGAAATGAAGAACACGAAGTGGCTCGTTACGACACATCCCTGAAAGAATATGAAAAACGCTTTGTCAAAAGCACTCAAAGCCTTTCAGGCCTTAACACCGGCCAAAGCATCATTGTCTCGGGGGGGCTCGTCCTGATTATGTGGATGGCTTCTAAAGGTGTTTTGGAAGGCTCTTTAACCCTGGGAGATTTTGTACTGGTCAACACCTATCTGATTCAACTTTACATGCCACTCAATATCTTGGGATTTGCCTACCGCGAAATAAAGTTCTCCTTAATTAATCTGGAAGAAATGTTTGATCTCCTTCATGAGAAAGAAGAAATAGTAGATAGTGAGGGGGCGCAACCTCTTGCCGTAACAAACGCAGAAATTGTTTTTAAAGATGTAGGATTTCATTATAATCCAGATCGTGAAATTCTGAAGAATATCTCATTCAGGGTTCCTGCAGGCAAAACAGTGGCCATTGTAGGATCAAGCGGAGCGGGAAAATCAACCCTGTCACGCCTTCTCT